>JAGAWT010000025.1 GCA_018110985.1 Oscillospiraceae bacterium | reverse complement strand
CCGTTCATGTCAGCGGTGATCAGCTCTGCCCCGGCGGTGCCCATGTACAGCACGCCCTCCCTGTCGGGATCGGGGTAAAGCTCGTTTATGATGTTTTCCGTGGCAAAGGCACTGGCTTCGTAGTAGGCTGTGATCCGCAGGGACTCTATCTCAAACACCGCACCGTCAAGGGTCAGTCCGTAGACCTTGCCGAAACCGTCATTCTCCAGCACGGTGATATAGTCGTTGTTGAGCTGGGGGTCGTCCAACAGGTGTATCTCATTGGTCTGTGCGTCCACATAGGCAAGCCCCTGCGTAGTGGCAATGATTATGTTTCCCTCATCGTCCTCCGTCATATCACGGACGGAGTAGGAGCGCAGAGGCTCAACACGCCCGAAAAGGGTGATGTCTCCGTGGTCGAAGCAGGCTACGCCGTCCTCGTTGGTGCCTATCCACAGCCTGTCCCTTGAGTCGGTGAAAAGGCTGTAAACACTGGAGATGCCGCTTTTGGAATCAAAGTGGAAGAACTCAGTGCCGTCGTACCTGGTAAGACCGCTGTACCCGCCGATCCAGATAAAGCCGTCCTCTGTCTGGGCGATGGCGTTGGCTTCCGAGGTGGGGAGCCCGTTGAGGGAATCGTAGAGCACGGCGGTAAAGACCGTGTTCCTGCCGAGAAGGTCTCTCCTTACGGAGCTTGCGGACACTGCCGGGGACAGAAGAAATACGGACAGGATAACGGCGCAGACGATGGAAAACGCCCTGTGTGCGGAAGATACTGATCTTTTCATATATGCCTCCGTGGAAAACATTCAAAAGGTACACAAAAGCCTTATATGGTAGTAGTATAGCATAAATTTTAAAATTTGTCAAACAAAATGCAGGCAAATTTTAAGGGGAATGTCATTTTTTCTTCATTTGCTTTGAACTTAAATTTTTTGTTAGAATTGCACAAAAAATTAGCTTATTATTTGGCGTTTTAAAAAATGTACAATATATTGAAATATGAATGAAAATATGATAGAATTTATAGACAGAGTGTACATCCCACTCCGAAAAAACAGGGAAAGCGGTTGAACCGTCCCCCTTGAAGAAAGAGGTTTTTGCCAAATGAAATTCGGGTATTATGACGACAAGAACAAGGAGTATGTCATCACATCTCCCAGGACCCCTTATCCATGGATAAACTATCTTGGAACACAGGCATTTTTCAGCCTTATTTCCAACACTGCGGGCGGCTACAGCTTTTACAAGGATGCACGCCTCCAGAGAATAACCCGCTACCGCTACAATAACGTGCCCGCAGACGCAGGCGGACGCTATTTTTACATCAACGACAACGGCACGGTGTGGAACCCCGGCTGGTCTCCCGTAAAGACCGAGCTTGACAGCTATGTTTGCCGCCACGGAATGGGCTACACCATCATCAAGGGCGCAAAGAACGGCCTTTCCGCAGAAGTGACCTTCTTCGTTCCCAACGATTTCTCCGGTGAGGTGCAGAAGGTAGTCCTCAAAAACGAGAGCGGCGCAAAGAAGACCTTCAAGCTGTTCTCTTTCGTTGAGTGGTGCCTGTGGGATGCTATGGACGACTCCACCAACTTCCAGAGAAACTTCAACACCGGCGAGGTGGAGATCGAAAAGTCTGCTATCTTCCATAAGACCGAATACAAGGAAAGAAGAGACCACTTTGCTTTCTACTGGGTGAATGAGGGCATAGACGGATACGATACCGACAGAGAGACCTTCATGGGAAGCATCTACAACGACTTCTCCAACCCCGAGACCGTTATGAACGGCGCTCCCAAGTGCTCCGTTGCAGACGGCTGGTCTCCTGTGGCTTCCCACTACAAGGAGATCACACTGGAGCCCGGTGAGGAAAAGAAACTGGTATATGTTCTGGGCTATGTGAAGAATCCCGTGGAGGAAAAGTTCAACGCCGACGGCTCCATGAACAAGTCAAGAGCATATGCCATGATGGATATGTTCGATTCCGCAGAAAAGGCCGATGCCGCACTTGCAGCGCTGAAGGCTGACTGGGATGAGCTCCTTTCCAAGTACACCGTTACATCGGATGATGAAAAGCTCAACAGGCAGGTAAATATCTGGAACCAGTACCAGTGCATGGTGACCTTCAACCTTTCCCGCTCCGCTTCCTACTTTGAGAGCGGCATAGGCAGAGGCATGGGATTCAGAGACTCCAACCAGGACCTCCTGGGCTTCGTTCACCAGATACCCGAAAGAGCAAGAGAGAGGATAATCGACATCGCTGCCACACAGCTTGAGGACGGCGGAAACTATCACCAGTACCAGCCTCTCACAAAGAAGGGCAACGATGCGGCAGGCACGAACTTCAATGACGATCCTCTGTGGATGATACTTTCCACCGCAGCCTATATCAAGGAGACCGGTGACTACGGCATACTTGATGAAAAGGTAGACTACAAGAACGACCCCGCTCTTGCACAGCCCCTGCTGGATCACCTGAAGAGGAGCTTCTATCATGTGGTGAACAACAAGGGTCCTCACGGTCTGCCCCTTATAGGACGTGCAGACTGGAACGACTGCCTCAACCTCAACTGCTTCTCCAGAGTCCCCGGAGAATCCTTCCAGAATACAGCTTCCAACATCGCTCATGAGGTGGATCCCGAGACCGGCAAGCCCCTTAATGAAGAAACTGCGGAATCTGTGATGATCGCAGGAATGTTCACCTACATAGGACCCGAATATGTAGAGCTCTGCCGCAGGATGGGACAGAACGAGGAGGCCGACAAGGCTCAGGCGGAGATCGACAAGATGAAGCAGGCTGTCATAGACTACGGCTGGGACGGCGACTGGTTCCTGCGTGCATATGATGCCTACGGCAAGAAGGTGGGCTCCAAGGAGAACGAAGAGGGCAAGATATTCATCGAGCCTCAGGGCTTCTGCATCATGTCCGATATCGGCGGCAGGGAGTTTACCGAAAAGACCGTTGCAAGCATAGACAAGTACCTTGGCACCAAGCACGGTCTTGTTCTCAACAACCCTGCATTTACAAAGTACATCGTAGAATACGGCGAGATCTCCACCTATCCCGGAGGATACAAGGAGAATGCAGGCATATTCTGCCATAACAACGCATGGATCATGTGTGCTGCGGCTCATGCCGGCATGGGTGACAAGGCATTTGACTACTACACCCGCATAGCTCCCGCTTATCAGGAGGATGAGGGTCTCCACCGCACCGAGCCCTATGTATACGCTCAGATGGTGGCAGGCAAGGATGCAAAGCGCTTCGGCGAAGCAAAGAACTCCTGGCTCACAGGTACGGCTGCATGGAACTTTGTTGCCATAAGCCAGTATATACTGGGTATCATCCCCGATTACGACGGTCTGAAGATAGATCCTTCCATTCCTCATGAGTGGAACGGCTACAAGGTAACAAGAAAGTTCAGAGGCGCTACCTTCAACATCGACATACAGAACCCCGATCACGTTCAGAAGGGCGTAAAGTCCCTTACCGTGGACGGCAAGGCTGTAGAAGGCAATGTTATAAAGGACATCACCTCCGGTGTACATGAAGTTACCGTAATAATGGGCTAAAGAATACAGTGGGCGTACACACTTCGGCGTGTACGCCTTTGCTGTTTGTGATCGTGTGTTGTTGCATTACTTGGAAACACATTGTGTGGCTCACAGAATGTTGAGGATAACGAAAGCTTTTTGAGTAAGTTAGTTTTAGAGCCCGTATGTAAAGCTGCTGATAAAGAAGTAAACGAGTCGCTGTCGGTCGCACCGACCATTGACAAATCCGGAGATAGGGTATATAATCAGTATATCAAATACGAGTTGAGAGGTAAGAAAATGGTGTATAACAACATACTTGAAGCCATAGGCTCCACGCCGCTCATAAGGCTTTCAAGGATAAATCCCCCCGGAAATGCGGATATACTGGTGAAATTTGAGGGTCTGAACGTAGGCGGCTCCATCAAGACACGCACAGCCTTCAATATGATAGCTGCTGCCGAAAGAGAAGGGCTTATAAATAAGGATACCGTGATAGTTGAGCCCACAAGCGGGAACCAGGGCATAGGTCTGGCGCTTGTAGGGGCTGTCAGAGGGTACAGGACGGTCATTATAATGCCTGATTCCGTCAGCGTGGAAAGGAGAAAGCTCATCGCCCATTACGGGGCGCAGGTGGTGCTCATCCATGACGACGGGGACATAGGAAAGTGCATAAAGAAATGCGCAGAGAAGGCAGAGGAAATGAAGAGAGCCGACTCCAGGGTATTCGTGCCGCAGCAGTTTGAAAATGAGAACAACATTCTTGCCCACATAACGGGGACTGCCCGTGAGATCGCAGAGCAGGCGGGAGTGCCCATAGACGGCTTCTGCTCGGGAATAGGAACAGGCGGCACCATAACCGGCATAGGAAGAGTGCTGAAGGAGCGTGACCCGAATGTGACCATATGGGCTGCGGAGCCCGAAAACGCCGCCATACTTGCAGGCGGCGCAGTCGGAACACATTTGCAGATGGGCATAGGCGACGGTATCATCCCGAAGATACTTGACATGGAGATATACGATCACATCCACATAGTCTCGGATGAGGTGGCTGTAAGCACGGCAAAAAGGCTGGCAAGCGAAGAAGGGATAATGTGCGGCATATCCTCCGGAACTAATGTGGCAACGGCTCTGGAAATGGCAAAGGTGCTTGGAGCGGGAAAAACGGTGGTGACCATACTGCCCGATACGGCGGAAAGGTATTTTTCCACCCCTCTTTTTGAATGAGGTCACAGATGGTACAGAAAATAGCTGCTTTTGTGATCGAAGCGCTGATGGCACTGGGCTTTGCTGCCTTTGCCTACACAGCAGTCGTCTCTCATCCCAATCTGGGCAATGTTACAGGCTGTGCCCTGTGTGCTGCTGCATTTTTTCTTTGTCTGTTCCGTCATCCCTTTGTGCAGCTCGTGTCACGCTTATGGAAAAGCAGCGGCGGACGGGTGCTCACGGTATCGGTCTGCGTTCTTGCGGCTGCTGCTGCGGTCATATCCGCAGTGATAGTCATCCAGATATTCAGGTATGCGGACAGGCTGCCTGAAAAGCCTGCCACAGTGATCGTTCTCGGCTGCGGCATGAAGGACGGCAGCCCGTCCCAGATGATGGTGCAGCGCTGCCGTGCGGCTTATGATTACCTTACTGCAAACCCGGAGGTAAAGTGCATAGTGTCCGGCGGAAAGGGGAGCGATGAGCCTGTTTCCGAAGCTGAGATGATGTTTGACATACTGACGGAAAAGGGCATATCCCCCGATCGTATCATAATTGAGGACAGGTCTGTATCCACATACACCAACCTTGTTTATTCCCTTGAACTGATGGAAAAACACGGTCTTCCTCATGAGGCGGTAATAGCCACATCCGAATACCATCAGCTGCGCACTTCCATGCTGGCAGAGAAAGTCGGCATAAAGGCGTGGTCAAAGTCTGCAAGGACTTCAAGGCTCTATCTGCCTTCATGTGTGATCCGTGAGGTCTACGGGGTCATATACACATTCTTCGGCGGAAAGTGATGCCTTATCCCAGAGCCGTATCAAGAGCCATCATTGCTGTAAATCCCAGAGAGAACATTATAACGCCGATGTTGGAATGCTCTCCTTCTGACATTTCGGGGATAAGCTCCTCCACCACTACATATATCATGGCACCTGCGGCGAAGCTGAGCATATAGGGCATGGCGGGCACAAAGAGAGATGTGGCAAGTATGGTGAGCAGTGCTCCCACAGGCTCCACGGCACCTGAGAGCACACCGTCAAGGAAGGCTTTGCCCTTGCTTTTTCCCGCTGCATGGAGCGGCATGGAGATTATGGCTCCTTCGGGGAAGTTCTGTATGGCTATGCCCAGTGCCAGTGCCAGCGCACCGCCTGCGGTGATCTCCGCATTTCCGGACAGAAAGCCTGCGTAGACCACGCCTACCGCCATTCCCTCAGGCAGGTTATGGAGGGTGACCGCAAGTACCATCATGGTGGTCTTTGCCAGCTTGCTCTTGGGGCCTTCCGCCTTGTCGGTGTTCATGTGAAGATGAGGTACGAAGGTATCAAGGAGCAGGAGGAAAAAGATGCCCAGCCAGAAGCCGATAAAAGCGGGGACAAAGGCAGTCCTTCCCCTGTTCTCACACTGTTCCATGGCAGGGATAAGAAGGCTCCATACAGAGGCGGCAGTCATTACTCCTCCCGCAAAGCCCGTAAGGGCACGGCGCACCATGTCGTTCATTTCCTTTTTCATGAAGAACACACAGGCAGAGCCTGCGGCAGTGCCCAGAAAGGGGATAAGCACCCCCTGTAATACATAGATATCCATATTTGTATCATCCTTTTCTGTAATTGGAAAATATTTTCATATGTTCATATATGATATTATCATATATTTTCTTCTTTGTCAATAGGAAATTTGAAAAAGAATATCAAATTCCGGCATAACGGTATGAAATGGCTTTTTCGCAGATATCCTGTGCAGAATATGCCTTGTGGAAAGATGGACTAATTTTATCCAAAAGATTGAAATTTACATATTGGTTACTTTAAATTAACAGTACCGTAACATTTATATTGATTAAATAATATATAATGATATTTGTATAGATAGTAAAATTTTTTTGATACGGCAGAGCTGATGCCGTGTTCATCTCAGGAAAAACTATTATTATTTCCCCGCTTAAACAGAATTTGGGGACAGGAGGCTGTTATGTCATTAGGCAAGGTTTTGGTAGTTGATGACGATAATAATATCTGCGAGCTCTTAAAGCTCTATCTGGAAAAAGAGGGCTACGGCGTTGTGATCTCTCACGACGGCGACGAGGCAGTGGTAAAGTTCAATGCACTGCGTCCGGACATCGTTCTTCTGGATATAATGCTCCCCGGTCTTGACGGCTGGCAGGTGTGCAGAGAGATCAGAAAGAAGTCCAACGTGCCCATAATAATGATAACCGCCAAGAGCGAGACCTTCGACAAGGTGCTGGGTCTTGAACTGGGTGCGGACGACTATGTGGTAAAGCCTTTCGATGCAAAGGAAGTCATCGCCAGGATAAAGGCTGTTTCAAGAAGGATAGCCACCACCTCCTCCGAGCCCGAGGTCAGAGAGGTAAAGTACGACAAGCTGGTCGTGAACATGACACGCTACGAGCTGAGAGTGGACGGAAAGGTGCTGGATACTCCTCCCAAGGAGCTGGAGCTTCTTTTCTACCTTGCTTCCAACCCCAATAGAGTCTATACAAGAGACCAGCTTCTTGATGAGGTCTGGGGCTTTGAGTACTACGGAGATTCCAGGACCATAGATGTACACATCAAGCGCCTGCGTGAAAAGCTGGAGGGCGTTTCCGACAAGTGGGCTCTCAAAACTGTGTGGGGCGTAGGCTACAAGTTTGAGGCCGAAGAAGAGCATGTCCAGTAACAAAGGCTTTTTCAGGCGGCTGTATAAGGTGCTTACAGTCGCCACCGCCATACTGATCTCCGCTGCCGTTATCAGTGCTTCCCTTATGTTTTTCAGACAGCAGGCTGAGAGGGAGATAAGGGCTGCCCACATGAAGGCGGTCAATGTCCTTCGTACCTATATTGACAAGGACGACGGAGAGGAGACTGTGGCAGAAGAGCTGGAGGACGGTTCACGCTGGACCGATGCCAAGATAATTATATTTGATTCAAAGGGTGCTGTCCGTATCAGTACGGAGTCGGCATCCTTTGCTGATAAGTGCCTGTCACAGCACACGATGGATATGGCGGATCCGGAGCTTGTCACCTTTTCCTCCCTTGACGGCTTCTTTGACACGGCACGGCTCTGTGTCGTTTCAAAGATAAACGTGGACAGAGGAGATATGTATGTGGTATCCAGCATGGCGGCGGTCTCCTACACAAGGTACCTTGCCTTCATGGTGGTGGTGGCGTGTGTCTGCATAGCTCTGCTCATAGTGGTGGAATTTCCCATAATAAACTACCATGTGGAGCGCTATACCAAGCCAATAGAGTCCATGACGCTGGCGGCGCAGAGGTTCGGCTCGGGGGATTTTTCCGCTAAGGTGGAGGTCACCGACCACAACGAAATGGGTCTGCTGGCAAACACCCTTAATGAAATGGCGGAATCTCTCGAACAGATAGAGGATTCAAGAAAAAGCTTCGTTTCAAATGTATCTCACGAGCTGAAAACTCCCATGACCACCATCAGCGGCTTCGTGGACGGCATACTGGACGGCACCATCCCCGAAAGCGAGCGCAGGCGGTACCTTACCACCGTTTCGGAGGAGACCCACAGGCTTGCACGTCTGGTGCGCTCCATGCTCAATATCTCAAAATATGAGTCCGGTGAGGTGGAGATATCCAAAAAGCAGTTTGACCTTACATCCCTGACGGTGAAGACAGTTCTTCTCTTTGAGCACCGCATAGACGAAAAAAAGGTGGATATACAGGGGCTTGATTCTGATCCCCATGTGGTCTGTGCTGACCCCGACCTTATACAGCAGGTCATATACAACCTTACGGAAAATGCCGTGAAGTTCGTAAACAACGGGGGATATATCCGCTACAGCTTTTTTGAGAACGGCGGCAAGACCGGACTTTCCATAAAAAACAGCGGAGAGGGGCTTAAAAAGGCGGAAATGAAAAGGGTATTCGACCGCTTCTACAAGACTGACGAATCGAGAGGAAAGGACATTACGGGCGTTGGTCTGGGACTTTCCATAGTAAGATCCATAATCAATCTCCACAACGGGGAGATACTTGTTAGGAGCAAGGAAAAGGAATACACCGAATTTGAATTCATTCTCTCACAGCAATGAAAAAGCCGGCAGCGATCAACTTTCGCTGCCGGTCTCTTCATTTTGCACATGATCTTCGCTGTCTCCCACAAGGAAGCGCTTTCCGTCCTTTGTGTAAAGGTAGACCTGTACCCTTGCCTCGCTCTTTGAACGCCCCCTGAAAACTCTCGTTTCCGTGGTGTAGTTCAGGGAATCGGCGTAGAAGTCGTCAAGGATGACTGTTTCGGTTACACCGCCGCAGGTGACCTCCGCTTCGAGCCTGTCAAAGTCCTTCATTCCCGAAACATCGAACCTGAGTGCGTAGACGGGCTTGAGTCCCTCCTCGGTCTCAAAGCATTCAATGCCGTTTTCCTCTCTCAGCCTCTGAGCCAGTTCTTCGTTTATGGTATAGGAATTGAGGCTCTCCATAAAGTCGGAGTTCTTCTCAAATTCCTCCGTAAGGTACTGCCTTCCGTACTCCTCCAGAAGGGTGGGCGTATCGGAGAAAAGGTCGGTGCCGAGCCCCAGCCTGTCTCCTTCTATATCCGCTCCCAGAGCGGAAAGAGTGGTGGGGAACATATCGAGGGTGGAAAAGTACCTTCTTCCTGCGGTCTCCCTCTTCCTGCGGGGTGAGATGATACAGGTGTAGGTCTTTCTTTCGTAGTCGGTGATGCTCTCGCAGAAATCCTTGTCCATGGTGGGGTGATCCCCGGTGATGATAACGGTGGTGTCCTCGTAGAAGGGATGTTCCTCCAGCCATTCAAGGAAATCGCAGATCTGCCTGTCGGCGCAGGCGTAGACATTGGCGTAGCTGTCTTCAAACCTGTCCTCACAGTACTTGCAGACATAACCGTTCTCAAAGTGGGTATCAACGGTGAGCATGGTGAAGTTGAAAGGCTTTCCTTCCTCATACAGCTTTGTTATCTCTTCTTTTGCAAAGCCGTAGAGCTTGTAGTCCTCAAAGCCCCAGAACACCTTTTCGTCCACAAGCCCCTTTTCAAGGGCAAGGTCAAAGTCGAACACACGGTAGTTCCCGTGGGTGCCGAAATACAGCCGTCTTCCTCCGAAATCCGCATCGGAGCCCACCATGAGATAATTGGTGTAGCCGTTCTCTTCAAGTATCTGCCCCAGAGAGGTGATACCCGGGAAAAACTCTCCCTGTGTGTCCATGTAGTTGTTGTAGACGGGTATCTTCAGCGGCAGACCGGAGGTCATGGCGGTCATGGCTCCCATGGTCCAGGTGGTGGCAGGCAGAGAAACGCCGCCGTTCAGAGTGTCATTTCCGGAAAAGCACTCATTTTCAAGTGCATAGGCAGTAAGTCCGGGAATGAGGCTCGTATCCCGTGCGCCGCCTTTTTCCCTGGCCGCAAAGGTGGTCTCCATGGATTCAAGGTAGATGAAGATAAGGTTCTGCTTTTTTTCAGGGAATGTTATCTTCACATCCTGCGGGGGGATATAGTTTTCCTCTATAAAGTCCGAGGAGCTCTGTGTCATATAGGCAGTGATGCCGAGAGAGCCGTCAAGGACAGTGTAGGAGAAAACGAGCATCATTGCCGTCAGCGCAGCCCCGCCCATTCGCAGATGCTTTTTGAGCTTCCCGGATCTGTAATAAAGGACTGCCAGTATCACCGTCAGACCCAGAGCGGGCAGCAGGCATTTGAACAGGAAGCTCTTGGCAAGGGACAGATCCATCCCGCTCATGGGACTGCGGAAAAAATAGATTATCTCGTAAAGGGTCCTGTGGGAAAAGTTGGCCGTGAACCAGAAGGAACCCAGTATCACGATCATCCCTATAAAGAAAAATACTATCATAGCTTTTCGGATACCGTCAGATCTATGGCGGCTGCAAACATCACGGAGGGCATAAGGTCGGGATCGTTTGCGATATTTATCACATAGGTATCCGACAGGGAATCCAGCTTGCGGGAGATCTCCACCACGCAAAAGCCGTTTTCGTACACCCTGAATTCCAGACCCGCAATATCCCCTTCGGCTGTCCAGCCGTTGTAGGCGAAGGAAAAGGTGTTCCTGCCGGGCTTTCCCTTTGTCCTTTCCGCACAGCCCATGGGGATGCCGTCGCAGAAGATGTCATAGATGCGGTCAATGGTCATGGAGCGCTGTTTTATGCAGCCCCTTATGTTTTCATTCGTGTCAATGAGCTCATAGGTGGGGCTGAGGGCGAAAAAATCCGATCTCAGTTCAAAGAGGAGATTGCCCTTTTCGTCTGTGACGGTGTAGCTTTCCGTCACAGACGGACTTTTTTGTCTGAGTATCACTTTCATTGGTTCAGCCTGAAATGAACGGGTATGCCGTTTCTGTATTCCGGTGCCACCTCGCCCTGTATGAGCGGGAGAAAATAGCCCAGTGCATCCATGGTTATATCTGCCTTGTCGGCGGTTATCCATCTGGAGGGGAAGAACTTTTCCCGGTTTGCGGTCTCCGCCGCATCCACGGAGGTGATCTCCAGTCTGTAAGGCTCGTTGCTGATACGGCGGAATGCCATCATCCTGCCCGTATCTCCCGCGAGTGCGCAGTCTACCGCAGCCCTGCCCACTCTTTCGGATTCGTCGATGTCGGTCCTTGAGGCAAGATGAGAGGAGCACCTCTGCATAACATTCAGCTCTATGGAGCGCACCTTGCAGCCGAACCTTTCGGCACAGCGGTGTTCAAGGTACTTTGCAACGCCCGAATTGTCCGTATGGCCGAAGGCATCGGCACCGGTCTTTACATATTCCCTGTCTGAGGGGACAACTCCCTCGCTCACCGCCACTATGACCGCACGGTATCTCTTCATCATCCTGTCGATGTCGGAGAGGAACTTTTCCGTGTCAAGTCCGTCCGGAAAGCTCTCCGGAACATAGATAAGGTGAGGGGCAGGCTCACCGTTGGCACGGAGCACACAGGATGAAGCTGTGAGCCACCCTGCGTTCCTGCCCATTATCTCCACGATGGTTATGGACTGTATGGAATACACACGGCTGTCCCTTATGATCTCCTGCATGGTGGTGGCAACATACTTGGCGGCAGAGCCGAAGCCCGGAGTATGGTCGGTGAGGGGAAGGTCGTTGTCTATGGTCTTGGGTATGCCTATGACCTTTATATCCTTACCCACTGCCTTCAGATAGCGTGACAGCTTGCAGACCGTGTCCATGGAGTCGTTGCCGCCGATGTAGAAGAAGGCACGGATATCGTGCTTTTCAAGAGTGCGGACTATATTCATGTACTCCGTTTCCGTAACGCTGTCGGAAGGATCGTATTCTGCCAGCTTGTAGCGGCAGGAGCCCAGCACGGTGGAGGGTGTCTTTTTCAGAAGCTCGATGTCGTGCTCGGATGTGAGTATCACATCAAGGGGCACCAGCTCGTCGTTTATCATTCCCTCTATGCCGTTTATGGAGCCGAAGATGCGGTCTATCTCACTGCATTCCGTTGCCCGCTCGAAAACTCCCGCCAGTGATGCGTTTATGGCAGCTGTAGGGCCGCCTGACTGTGCAACAGCGATATTTATACCCATGATATCTCCTTTGCTTTAAAATAATTGAAACCGATATTTATTTTAACATATCACAAGGATAATTGTCAATGGCTGTTGAAACGATTTTTAGGTATGTAAAGGCTTTGAAATATGGCTAAAATGCAGAAGTTTCACGGAGCGGCAGCGGGGATCGGCCGTTTTTATAAAAAACAGATTAAAAATTGTACCGGGGATATTGACAAAAGAAGGATAAAAGAATAAAATAGTAGTATGTTTTAATATTAAACGGAGGTCTGGTGAATGAATATCCTTCTGAATATCCTGCTGCTTGTGGTGGGATTTGTTGCCCTTATCAAGGGAGCGGACTTTTTTGTGGACGGTGCCGCTTCCCTGGCGAGAAAGCTGAAGATACCCTCTCTTATAGTGGGACTTACCATTGTGGCGATGGGTACATCCGCCCCGGAGATGGCGGTCAGCGTATCATCCTCCATAAAGGGCTCCAATGCACTTGCCATCAGTAATGTTATAGGTTCCAACATCTTCAATATGATGGTGGTGCTGGGCGTTTGTGCAGCTATCGCACCCATAGCCGTGAACAAGGACGTTATAAAAAGGGATTTCCCCGTTAATATTGCGGCTGTTGTGCTGTTTATGGTGTTTTTACTGGTTTCAAACGGCATTACAAGGCTTTTCGGCTTCATTCTTTTTGCGGGGCTCATTGCCTACATCATCTTTTCCATTCGTGCCGCAAAGTCGAACCCTACGGAGGATGAACCTCCTGCTGATTTTTCGCCCCTGAAATGTGCTCTGTTCATTATAGGCGGCGCTGCGGGTATCGTCATAGGCGGCGACCTTGTGGTTGACAATGCGCAGGCGATAGCTCTTGCTGCGGGTATGAGCGAAACTCTTGTGGGACTTACCATCTGCGCCGTGGGCACCTCGCTCCCGGAGCTTGTCACATCCATCACAGCCACCAAAAAGGGCGAAAACGATATGGCAGTGGGAAATGTTGTCGGCTCAAACCTCTTCAACGTGCTGGGTATCATAGGCATATCCGGACTTATATCCCCCATAGAGCTGGGTGCAAATGCTCATGACAGCCTGGTGGATTCCGTAATACTCACGGTATTTACTGTCATCTGCTTTGTTTTCTCCCTGACGGGGCTGAAGATCACAAGGATACAAGGTATCCTGCTGGTATTCCTTTATGTGGCGTACATGGCATTTGCCATACTCAGGAATTACGGCTTTGTGGCCATATGAGAGATAACATCCTGAGTTGAGCGGGGAGATGATAGGGTGCAGACTGTGGATGAGGCGCTGTCAAAGCTGTCAAGGTCAAAGTTTCGCTCCTCCTTTTCCCTGAACGGAAAGGATATTGCCTACATCAAAAGGATAGGCGGGGAAACCCTCCGCCGCCACTGCGAGGACTTTGTGAGAGAGCGTCTGGCGCCTGCCTTTATACCGAATGACGGAAAGCAGACCCCTTTCAGAGGGCATCCCGTGTTCAAGGCACAGCACGCCTGTGCCTGCTGCTGCAGAGGCTGCCTTGAAAAGTGGTACAGGGTGCCGAAGGGACGTGCTCTGACGGCAGACGAACAGCAGAGGATAGTCCGCCTGCTCCTTGCATGGATAGAAAGGAACATGAATAATACTGATCTCTGACCGATGTATAGACAAGAAACAAGCCGCAAATGCTTGAATATAAGGGATCTGAGGCTTGGAGATCGTCTATACATAGAGGAAGGATCAGTATAATGCGGGGCAAGCCCCGAAAAGCCATAGGATGATCACAAAACAGGAGATAGATCTATGAAACTTGATATAGAACACATCTGGACAGACAAGAAGCATACCCTTTTCGGACTGCCGCTTTCATTTACACGCTACATCCTTACGGAAAAGAAGTTTATCACAAGAAAGGGTTTTTTCTCCATAGAGGAGGATGAATTCGACCTTTACAGGGTCATTGACAAAAAACTGGTCCTCCCCATGGGGCAGAGGATATTCGGCTGCGGTACCATTATCATCAATGTGAAGGACAACGACACCCCTGTTAAGGAAGTAAAGTCTGTAAGGGCTCCGAGAGAGTTTATGAAGCTGCTGGATGAGGCAGTGGAAAAGGCAAGGGACAGGTATAATATCAGAGGCCGTGATATGTACGCCGCAGGTATGCCCATGCCACACCACCCCGATCACGGATATGATCATGATGACTTATACGATCAGGACAACGACTACGATAACGAAAGGTAGACGGTAAATATGAAGGAATATACCTATAACCCGGTTGGCGTCTGTGCCAGAGAGATACACTTTTCTCTGGATGAGGGGAAGATAAGCGGTGTCAGCTTTGTGAACGGCTGCAACGGGAACCTGAAAGCCATATCCAAGCTGGTGGAGGGACAGGACGCAGAGAAGATAATCTCTATCCTGAAAGGCAATGACTGCAAGGGCAGGGGCACTTCCTGCGCAGATCAGTTCGCACGGGCTCTTGAAGCGGCACTTGCTCAGGGATGAATCAGGTATGATGATCGTCAGGGTCGGATACACGCATTTTGATGCGTATATCCGACCTTTTTGACAATAAGTAAACTCTCTGCGGGGGTAGATCTCCGGGTCTTTGTGACATTTTATATTGCAAAGTACAGGGTCCGGCAGTCACGAATATTTTTCTTGCATTTGTGCTCGGGATGTGATATACTAAATTGTGTATGCTTTTTTGCAGACTATAACAAAGTGAAAGTGAGCCTTTATGGAAACTGAAAATCTCAATATAGGGGAGCCTACCCCACAGGAAAATACTGCATCTGCCACAGAGGCAGCATCCTCTTCCGAAAACACACCAACCCTTTCGGAAAGCACGGGCGGAGAAGCCGCCGGTGCGGACAGTGCCTCCCCGGAGAGCTCTGCCAAGGGTGAAAAGACAGCCAAAAAGCCGGGACGATTCGGACGCTTTTTCAGGAAATACGGTATATACATAGCTGTTTTTCTGCTGCCTGCTATAGTGCTTTTTGCAGCCTACGGAGTATTCGGAGTGCATCCCTTCGGGGATCAGTCGGTACTGGTGCTGGATCTCAACGGGCAGTATGTGTACTACTACGAGAATCTCAGGGACGCCCTTCACGGGAATGGCAGCCTGTTCAATTCCTGGAGCCGAAATCTCAGCGGAGAGACCATGGGTATGTTTGCCTATTATATGGCAAGCCCCTTTATGATAATACCCTTGCTGCTGCCCCGCTCGATCATGACGGAATCCATACTCATCCTTCAGCTCTGCAAAGTGGGTACGGCGGCTGTGTCCTTCTTTCTGTACCTTACGAAGCAGCGCAGGTGCAGACGCAGCACATCCTTCCTCTTTGCCCTTATGTACGCACTTATGGCTTACATGATAGTGCAGCTCATGAACCCCATGTGGCTGGACGGCCTTATCTACCTGCCCTTTATAGTCACAGGTATAGAAAAGCTGGTGGACAAGGGAAAGTGGCTGGCTTTCATCATACCTCTGTCCCTCATGTTTGTGGCTCATTTCTACATAGGTCTGATGATAGCCATATTCTCCTGCATATACTTCCTTTATTATTACTTTGCGGCAAAGAAGGACTACAAGCTGTCCGTGGGCAGCTTCTTCACCTGCGGCCTGCGCTTTGCCACAGGCGGCATAGTTTCCGCCTTTTTGGCGGGCTGGGTGCTGATTCCCCTCTACTACTCCCTTTCTCTCGGTAAATTCTCCTTTACAAAGCCCGACTATTCCGTGAAGGCGCAGTTTGACTTCCTTGATTTCTTTAAGAACCTTCTCCCCAATGTATATGACACCTGCCGTCCCGAGGGATCGCCTGTCATCTACTGCGGTGTGATAACGGTGATACTGCTGCCTCTTTTCTTCCTCAACGACCGTATACGCTTCCGTGAAAAAATGGGATTGGGAGCGGTGCTCACCGTTCTTCTGGCATCTATGTACCTTTCCACCGTTGACCTTCTCTGGCATGGTCTTCAGGTGCCGAACTGGCTGCCGTACAGGTACAGCTTCTGTTTCAGCTTCGTGCTCCTTATCATGGGCGCACAGACCTTTGAACGGCTTTCGGGCATAACCCTGAAGGAGCTCCTTGGGACGGCGGTCTGCCTGCTGATATTCATATTCTGGGTATCAAGGCAGGAATACGATGGCGTGGATCTCTGGCTCTCCACCTGGTATGCGGCTGTATTTACCGCTGTGTATGCACTGGTGCTCAGGTTCGTGAAGATATCCTCCCGCCATGCAAGGGTCATCCTCACCTATGTGCTGGGGATATTCATCACAGGCGAGCTTTTCGGCTCCACTCTCTCCACCCTCTTTGCCATAGACAATGATGTGCACTATTCAAAATATTCATCCTATAACAGGTATATCACTCTGGGAAGAGAGACTGCCGAAATGATCTATGATGCGGATCCGTTCTCCGAAAGCGGCTTTTACCGCATAGAGAGCAACTATCACCGTACAGTCAACGATTCTCTTGCCATGGGTACCTTCGGTATATCCCATTCAAGCTCCACCTTGAATTCCGCCCCCATTGAATTCCTGCGCAGGATGGGCTTTTCCTACGGCGGACACTACATCAAGTACAAGGGAGCTACCTATATCACAGATGCTATCCTGGGCATAAAGTACATAACCGACAAGGGGGATATTTCCGAGGACAAGATACCGGAGGACAAATCCTATGACAAGCTGCTCCTCACCAATGAGGACGAAAAGGAGATATTTGCGGTCTACGAAAACCCCTATGCGCTGCCTGTGGCATTTATGGCAGATAATTCCGTGCTGGATGTGTCCTTCGATCTGAACAACCCCTTTGAGAACCAGAACACTCTTCTTTCCCACATACTGGGAGACGAGGAGGTAAGGTATTTCAGACAGGTGAGAGTAAAGGACACAAAGCCTGAAAACGCAAAGCAGTCGAGCTACGGGGCTCATACCAAGTATGTTCCCATCGAAGTTGGGAAGAACTGCCATATAGAATATACCGTAAAGGCTCCCACATCTGATATGATGTACTTCTATATGCCCTCCTCCTATGAAAGAAAGGTAAACCTCTGGCTCAACAAGGAATTCCTTGACTTCTACTTTGAGGGCGGAAACATGGTGGTGCAGACTCTCGGCCGTTTTGAGCCGGGCGAGGAGTTTTCCTTTATAGTGACTGTCACCGAGGAGAAAAACGAAGTCCTTTTCAAGGACAAGCTCTTCTACTACCTTGACGAGCAGCGGTTCAAAGAGGATATACAGAAGGTGGCAGAGCACGGGATGAAGGTGACGGAGTTTAAGGAGGATCACCTGAAAGGCACCATAAACGCCGCAAAGGACGGCATAATGTTTACCACCATAAGCTGGGAGCCCGGTTGGACCATCTATGTGGACGGTGTAAAGACCGAGCCTGTAAAGGTCTGCGATGCCCTTATCGGTGTCCCTCTCACGGCGGGGGATCACGACATAGAGATGAGATTTGTGCCTGAGGGTCTTGTGACCGGTATCATATTTACGGCAGCAGGGCTCGTGGCGCTGTTTCTCATCATCATGCTGGAGAAAATGGACAAAAAGGCGGATGAGAAGCAGAAGGCTGAAGAGGCAGCAAAAAGCGTATGATGAAGGCAGTGGTAACAGGGGCTTCACGGGGCATAGGAAAGGCAGTGGCAGAGGCTCTTTTAAAACAGGGTTATGATGTGACCGGCACCTATATCCACTCCGGGGAAGAGGCTGAAAAAATGCGGCGGAAGGGCATTGCGATGCTGAAATGCGACGTGAGGGACTATGATGCCGTACACGAACTGGCAGAGGAGCTCCACGGCGCCCATGTGCTGGTGAACAATGCGGGGATCGCAGAGGAAGCTCTCTTTACCGACATTACCCCACAAATGTGGGATGATATGTTCGATGTGAATGTTAAGGGCGTGTACAACTTCTGCCATGCCTTTGTGCCGTCAATGGTGCATGAGAAATACGGGCGCATCATAAACATCTCCTCGGTGTGGGGAGAGGTGGGTGCCTCCTGCGAGGTGCATTACAGTGCCGCAAAGGCGGCGGTGATAGGCTTTACCAAGGCACTTGCAAAGGAACTGGCTCCGTCGGGGATAACGGTCAACTGTATAGCACCGGGAGTGATAGACACGGATATGGTAAGGGTCTTTGATGATGAGGTTCTGAAGGAACTGGCGGAGGAAACTCCCGTGGGCAGACTGGGCACACCGGAGGACATAGCCTGCGGTGCAGTCTTCCTTGCATCTCCCGCAGCCTCCTTTGTTACGGGTCAGGTGCTGGGGATAAACGGGCTTTTCGGCCATTGAGGAAAGGAAACGATAAAATGACATGGGATGTGTTCTCTCCTGTTTACGATCTGACGGAGAGCATTTACAACGGCAGGGTCTACACCGAAACGGGAAAGATAGTTGCCGGAGAGATAGAGAGCGGTGACACTGTGCTTGAGTGTGCCTGCGGTACGGGAGCCATAAGTGTTTATGTGGCTCCACGCTGCAAAAAGCTCTATGCTACGGATGTTTCGGCGGGCATGAGGAAAAAGTGTGCCGCAAAGTGCAGAAAATTTGACAATGTTATCGTTACGAAGGCGGACATAATGCACATCAACAGCCGTGATGAACGCTTTGACAAGGTGATCGCAGGAAATGTGATACATCTGCTGGATGACCCGAAGGCAGCCGTAAAGGAGCTGCTCAGAGTGTGCAGGACAGGGGGAAAGGTCATCATCCCCACATACATAAACTTAGATGAAGGAAACAGCGAAAAGTTCGCCGTCAAGGTCTTTGAGACGGCAGGAGTAGAATTCAAGAGAAAATTTGATCTTGAAAGCTACAAGAGGTTCTTTGAGGATATGGGCTTTGAAAAAGTACGGTATGAGATCGCATGGGGAAGGATCCCGTGTGCAGTGGCGATAATAACGAAGGAACAGAAATGAGTATTGAGGTAAGGACAGTTACGGCGGGAAATGTTTCCATGAAGTATTTTTTCTTCGGAAGAGGAAAGAGAAACTTTGTGATGCTGCCCGGGCTGAGCATTATCCCTGTTTCGGTAACGGCGCAGGCAGTGGCAGGCGCCTATTCGGTCTTTGAGGAGGACTACACGGTGTGGGTCTTTGACCGCAGGGAGGATGTGCCCCGGGGCTATACCATCACGGATATGGCGCATGAGACGGCAGAGTGCATCAGAGCCCTCGGTATCACCGATGCCTACGTTTTCGGTGCGTCCCAGGGCGGTGTTATGGCACAGTATATGGCAGAGCATGAACAGGACCTTGTGAAATGCGCAGCCATAGCCTCATCCCCCTCACGTTCATCTGCGATAGGTGAGGACAGCGGTGTGGCAGAGTGGCTGAGGCTTGCGGCCAGGGGTGATGCGGAAGCCCTCTGCACGAGCTTTGCGGAAAGGCTGTATACAGGGGAGGAGCTCGACCGTGTAAGGGATGCCTTCATGACTCTTGCCCGTATGGTCACAGACAAGGATCTGGAAAGGTTTGTCCGCCTTGGGAAAAGTCTTGCGGACTTTAATACCTATGACGACCTTGACAGAGTGAAATGCCCTTTATATGTGGTAGCAGGCGGAAATGACAGGGTGCTTTCCGCAGATGCCGTCACCGAAGCTGCGTATAAGACGGGATGTGAGCTTTATGTCTTCAAGGACTGCGGTCATGCGGTCTACGATGAAGCCCCCGATTTCAAAGACAGGCTGAAGGCATTTTTTGACAGATATTGACACGTTGATTTGCACAAATTTGCCTTATAGCAATTGTGCATAATGCCGATTTTTCCGGAGATCACGATTTATTTACCGGAAAATGAAAAAAACCGGCAGGTCCGTTTGTATTTATTTAAAGAGAGAAAATGGGTCTGCATCTCAAGAGTGCGGAGAAGATATATGTATCATAATTACAGCAGCGGAGACGAATATTTCCGCTACATACTTGATACCTACTCCGATGCCCTTATACGACTGTGCTATTCCTATGTGAAAAATATGACCGATGCCGAGGATCTTGCGGAGGACACCTTCTGCGAGCTTGTGAGATCCTCTCCGGATTTTGACAGTGCGGAGCACGAAAAGGCATGGCTTTTCAGAGTCGCCGCCAACAAGTGCAAGAACCATGTCATGTCCGCAAGGATAAGGCTCTCGGCACCTCTTGATGAGCAGATCATTGAGAATACGCCTGACACACGGGGGAATATGCAGTCGGACGGCACGGAGTACATCAGGGACAAGGTGCTTTCCCTGCCCGAAAAGTACAGGACGGTCCTGCATCTGTACTATTTCGAGGAGATGAGCCTTGAAAATATCGCCTCCGTGCTGAGGATCCCGAAAGCCACCGTGGGGACCAGACTTGCCAGGGGAAGAAATTTGCTGAAAAAGCAGTTGGGAGATGAGTTTGATGTCTGAAAAATTCAATATGGACGATTACAGGCGTTCTATGGCAAATATCACGGCATCGGACCGTTTCAAAGAAAGAGCCCTTGCCGCAATGAAGGAGACAGAGCGCCGGAAGAAGCACCCCGCCGTAAAAATACACCGCTATGTGCTGACAGCTGCGGCGACTGCCGCCTGTGTGCTGCTGACAGTCACTTTGGTGAACAGGAATGACCGTAATATCGCCACTACCACCGCCGGAGACACATCTGCGGTGTACGAGGCGGCATATGAAAATGTTGATGAATTCAAGGAAGAAGAAACTGAAAATGCTTTGCTGACAATAGAAACGGAAGAGGAAGTCCTTGAGGAGGAAGAAGCAGAGGAGGAGGAAGAAAGGGCGGAAGAGGAGATAGCCGAGTCCCCTGAGGAGACGGTGGTCACAGAGGTGACAGTGGCCGGTGCCGAAATGGTACAGACCACCACCGCTGCCCCTGAAAAGACTGCTGCCCACAAAAAGACCGAAAAGCCTGCCGCAGACAGGGAGGACAAAAAGCCCGTATTACGGGATGAAGCAAAGGCAGAGCAGGTGACAGCGGCACCGGCGGGAGAAGCCAGTCCCGTTACCGTAAGCGCAGCAGAGGAAAAGAAGGCTGCGGTGCCCGACAGCAAGACCTTTGCCGTGTCCGTCCCCGAAGAAACATCCGTTACGCCTCTGTTCGTGTATGTGGATGAGCCTTCATCCCTTGTGGAGGAGTTCTCGAATGACAATGCGGCGGCAAACGGAGGCGAGGCGGAAGCTGACGAGGAGATGGCGGCAGGCGGTGAGGATGCCCTTATAATGGAGGAATCGCCGGAAATGACTGTCACCGCCGAAAGCATGGTCGTGATCTCCGAGGAGGAAAAGTATTCTGTCATAGAGCTGGCAGGTCTTATAGACGGAGGCAAGGTCTCCGTTACCGAGTCCGGCGGCTCCGGTGACAGCAGCATACTTGACAGAGCGGCCTCCGGGAGCGTCATATCCGCCATACTCTCCGCAGAGGGCACTGCCGAAAAGACTTCATCCGCTCCCGCAGAATACAAGTATGTGGTGGATATAGAGTCGGATACGGGCGTATACCGCTTCTATATAGGCACGGATAGGGTGACCTGCCGCACAGCCGATGAAAACGGCATAATCTACATAAGCTATGCCAATTCGGCAACAGCAGCGGTGTGCAATGATGTTTTGTACAATTTCAGATGAATGGTTATGAAAGATGGATATAGATAAAATAATAGATGAAAGTATCAGGATAGTGTTTAAAAGCGGATTTGTTCTGAATATGCTGATAGCCATTGCGATATGTTTTGTATTGTTTATCCTGATAGTCAAGTTTGGATCATGGCTTAGCAAAAATGAAAGCAAGATCATAGGTGCATTGGGGGAGAAAAGGGTCGGTAATGCTCTTGGAACGCTCTCCAAAATCGGCGTTACTGGCAAGATACTGCAAAATGTATATATACCCAAAAGCGATGGGACGACAACTGAAATAGATATACTTTATATTACGGAAAAAGGCATTTTTGTGATAGAAAGCAAGAACTACTCCGGTTGGATATTCGGTAACGAAAAAGATTATTACTGGACAATGTCCCTGCCCAACGGAAGAAAAGACAGCTTTTATAATCCTGTAAAACAGAATAACGGTCACATAAGGTATTTAAAGGAATACCTTGCGCAGGATATCCCCATGTTCTCGTTTATTGTTTTTTCGGACAGATGTGAACTAAAGAAGATTACTGTGAATTCCAACAATATAAGTATTATCCAAAGAAAAGAACTTATCGATGAAGTAAAAAGAGTATTTGATTTTCATAATAATGTTTTTACAGAAAAAGAAACAGAGGAATTATTCCTGAAATTAAAAGATCTTACTCAAGTAGATAATGCCGTAAAACAAAGGCATATAGAAACGATAAAAAGAAAAACGGAAGCAGGTTTTACTGATAACAAAACCGATGACCTAAATGTAAATGATACTTATATATGTCCAAAATGCGGCAGTCCGTTGGTTCTAAGACAAACTAAAAAAGGGAAAAATGCAGGAAAAGAGTTTTACGGATGCTCATCTTTTCCTAAATGCAGATACATAAAGAATCTGTGAATATGTACGGATATACCGCAAGTTTACAAAAAAGTCCTTGACAGACGGAAAAACTTATGTTAAGATAGTACTGTATATTAAAGGCTATGACGGAAAGACGGAGTGCTGAAGTCACTCACAGAGAGCCTGCGGTGGTGGAAAGCAGGCAGGGCGGCACTTCAATACATTTTATCAGCCGGAGAGGTGAAGGTACGCTTGTAGTCTCTCACGCAGGACCTGCGTTACGGGTCGGAGTCGGTCGCTCAGGACCGTACTTCGTGAGGCTGTGTGCGTGAGTACACGGTAAATCGGGGTGGGATCACGGTAGTTTATCGTCCCCGGCAATTCGTTATACTCAATAAGGATATTATCGACCGGTCCAAGACCGGCAGAAGCCTGACTATGCGGTTTTTGCCAAGTCTGAAACGGCATGATAGATCATTAGCGTGTATAAGCGTGTTGCCGGGGGTTTATTGTAGATGCCCGGCGGCATATATTCCGGAAAAGGAAGTGATAGTATGCAGCTCAGGTTTGCGGCAGAGACCGACCTTGAGGATGTGAACAGGCTGCGCAGACAGGTGAATGATGTCCATACAGAAGGCGAGCCGGAGATATTCAAGCCGGGTTTCGGCGATGAACTCAGAGACTATATCCATACTGTTTTTGCAGACCCCTCAAAGAAGATCCTTGTGGCAGAAGCGGACGGGCGTATATGCGGCTTTGCGGTGCTGAACTTTTACAGCAAGCCCGAAACACCCTATATGCTCGCAAGAAGCTATGTGGATGTGGAGGAATTCGGCGTGGACAAAGGCTGCAGGCGGCAGGGCATAGGAAGGGCACTTATGGAGCATATCAAGACCTGCGCCCTAAGCATGGGGTACAGCAGGATAGAGCTGAATATGTGGGAATTTAATGAGGGCGCTCTTAAATTCTACGAGGAAATGGGTCTCAGTACCTACAGACGCTATATGAAATGTGAACTTTGATATATAAAGGAGATAATGGCAATGACATTATACGAAGAGCTTGTGCGCAGAGGTCTTATCGCACAGGTGACCAATGAGGAAGAGATAAGCAAGATGATAAACGAGGGCAAGGCTGTTTTCTACATCGGCTTTGACCCCACGGCAGACAGCCTTCATGTAGGGCATTTCATGGCACTGTGCCTTATGAAGCGCCTTCAGATGGCAGGCAACCGTCCCATAGCACTCTTGGGCGGCGGTACGGGCATGATAGGCGACCCTTCCGGCAAGTCGGATATGAGAAAGATGCTCACTCCCGAAACTATCCGCCACAATGTGGAATGTTTCAAGGAGCAGATGAGCAGGTTCATCGAATTCGGCGAAGGAAAGGCTATGATGGTGGACAACGGAGACTGGCTCCTGAACCTGAACTATGTGGATCTTCTCCGTGAGGTGGGCGCCTGCTTCACAGTAAACAAGATGCTCTCCTTCGAGTGCTACAAGCAGCGCTGGGAAAAGGGCCTTACCTTCCTGGAGTTCAACTACATGATAATGCAGTCCTACGATTTCTATATGCTTTTCCAGAAGTACGGCTGCAATATGCAGTTCGGCGGTGACGATCAGTGGGCAAATATGCTCAGCGGCACGGAGCTTATCAGAAAGAAGCTGGGCAAGGATGCCCATGCCATGACCATCACTCTTCTTACCAATTCCGAAGGAAAGAAGATGGGAAAGACGGAAAAGGGTGCCGTATGGCTCGACCCAGAAAAGACCTCTCCCTACGATTTCTTCCAGTACTGGAGAAATGTGGGTGATGATGATGTTATCAAGTGCCTGAAACTCCTTACCTTTATCCCCATAGAGGAGATAGAGGAAATGGAGCGCACTCTCAGCGGCGCAGAGCTCAACTCCGCAAAGGAGCGCCTTGCATATGAGCTCACATCCCTTATCCACGGAAAGGAAGAGGCTGAAAAGTGCCTTGCTGCCGCAAAGCAGATATTCGGCGGAGCAGGGGACAGCGAGAATATGCCCTCCACAGAGATTCCCGCAGATGAGATAGGAGAAGATATAGGTCTGCTCACCCTGCTTGTCAGGTGCGGACTTGCCCCCTCAAACGGTGAGGCACGCAGGCTCGTGACACAGGGCGGCATCAGCGTAAACGATGAAAAGATAACCAATCCCTCCGCCCGCATAAAGATAGATGACAGTGTCATAATCAGAAAGGGCAAGAAGGTATATCACAAGGCTGTAAGAGTGTGACGCATAAAAGGATATGACACAGGGAAGGCTGACATCTGAACGGATAAAGATCGCAAATATTTTACCGAAAGGATAGAAAGAAAATGGATAAGAACATTCCCTACAAGATATACCTCTCCGAGGATGAGCTGCCCACCGCATGGTACAATGTAAGGGCGGATATGAAGAAGAAGCCCGCTCCTCTGCTTGACCCCGCAACGGGGAAGCCCGTGACCGCAGATGCTCTTTCCGCAGTCTTCTGTGAGGAGCTGGCAAAGCAGGAACTGGACAACGATTCTGTTTATATCGACATTCCCGGAGAGGTGCTGAACTTCTACAAGATGTACCGTCCTTCTCCGCTGGTGCGTGCCTATTTCCTTGAAAAGGCGCTGGATACTCCCGCAAAGATCTACTACAAATTCGAGGGCAACAATACATCCGGCTCCCACAAGCTCAATTCTGCCATTGCACAGGTATACTATGCCAAGCAGCAGGGGCTGAAGGGCGTCACCACCGAGACAGGTGCGGGGCAGTGGGGCACAGCGGTATCAATGGCCTGCTCCTACTTCGGACTTGACTGCAAGGTGTACATGGTGAAGGTCTCCTACGAGCAGAAGCCCTTCCGCCGTGAGGTGATGAGGACCTACGGAGCGGATGTCACTCCTTCCCCCTCCATGACTACAAGGGTGGGTCGTGAGATAAACGAGAAGTTCCCCGGGACGACCGGTTCCCTGGGCTGTGCCATTTCCGAGGCTGTGGAAAAGGCGGTGGAGAGCGAGGGCTACAGGTATGTTCTGGGCTCCGTCCTCTCACAGGTGCTGCTGCACCAGTCTGTCATAGGTCTGGAGACCATGACTGCCTGCGACAAGTACGGCATAAAGCCGGATATCATCATAGGCTGTGCGGGAGGCGGCTCCAACCTGGGAGGGCTCATCTCTCCCTTTATGGGAAGAAAGCTGAGGGGCGAGGCAGATTACAGGTTCATAGCAGTAGAGCCCGCATCCTGCCCCTCTCTTACAAGAGGCAGATATGCCTATGACTTCAGTGACACGGGAAGAGTATGCCCGCTGCAGAAAATGTACACTCTGGGCTGTGACTTCATTCCCTCCGCAAACCATGCAGGCGGACTTCGCTACCACGGGATGTCCTCCGTGCTGTCGGAGCTGTACGACGAGGGGCTTATGGAAGCCCGCAGCGTAGAGCAGACCGCAGTTTTCGATGCGGCCGTGAAGTTTGCAAGGATAGAGGGAACACTTCCCGCCCCCGAATCCTCACACGCCATAAGAGCAGCCATAGACGAGGCTTTGAAGTGTAAGGAGACAGGGGAGGAAAAGACTATCCTCTTCGGACTTACGGGAACGGGTTATTTTGACCTTGTGGCATATCAGAAATACAACGACGGTGAGATGTCAGACTACATCCCTTCGGACAGCGAGCTTGAGGCCAGCCTTTCAAAGCTGCCTGACATAAAGGGATAACTGATCATCATCATGCCCGGAAAAGAGGCTTGATAAAATGAATGACGAATATGAGACGGCTTATACCGGCGGCATCACAGGCAGCACGGAAGGCACTGTGGCGGAAAATGAAGTGAAGATGCCGGATGAGAATGTATATACACAGTCGGAAACACAGAGCGTGACACAGGAAGGCACAGTCGAAGAAAAGCCGGCAGACAGTGTTCAGGGCGGCTCTGTGCCTCCATACAGCTCTTCAAACGCTGTACCGCCCTACACCTCCCGGAACTCAGTCCCTGCCTATGAAAGCAGGGGCGGCAGCATAGGCGGCGGTGATGAACACGGCATATTTGTTGAAAAGGACTTTTCACCCTACGGAAACGACCCTGTATACGGCAACAAGGGATATATGCCCATGCAGCAGGTGCCGCCCGTTTACGGCTATGGTGCTCCGGGCTACGGATATCCCCCTTACGGCGCAGGAGGGATGCCGCCCTACAACGGTCAGGTGCCTCCATCCTACGGCGCAAGGGGCGTGCCTCCCTACGGCGGTCAAAGCACACCGCCCCCTTATTACGGGGACAGGAGCGTTCCTCCCTATAACGGGCAGGGTATACCTCCTTACGGCGGACAGAGCACGGATGTGCAGGGAACACAGGAAAGCGGCGTTAATGCCGACACAGCAGGTGCGGTGAATGCGGGGAACAGCGGAGAGAACGCAGCGCAGCAAGACCCGCAGCCCGCTCCGCCCCCGATCCCGCCCTACGGCGGCTATGTCCCGTATCAGGGGAATGGCAGCTTCAATGGCGGTTACAGGCAGTTTTTCCCGCAGGTACCTCCTCCGCCGCCGTCTGTGCCGGATCTGCCCACACCAACGGATGAGGCAGCGGCCAGGAAAAAGCCGAAGATCCTCCCGATGGTCATCATCTTCCTTGTGATAGTCATTGCACTTATAGCTGTGATGGTAATGCTTGCCATAGCTGACAAGGATAAGAAGCCGGAGGATTTCAAGCCGGAGAACCTTGGCTCGCCTACCACCAAGGTAGAGGTTAATATAGAGGTGCAGCACAGGGAGCCTGCGGACAAGGGCGACTATGCGGATGAAGCATCGGGGCTTTTTACCGTGAACGGTGCCATAAATTATGTGAACCCGTCTGTGGTGTCTGTTTACGGCTATTCGGGGACCACAGTCATAAATTCCGATTCCGCTTCGGGGGTCATTATCTCGGAGGACGGCTATATCATCACCAACGCCCATGTGGTGGAGGATATAGAAAGGGTAAAGGTGATGCTCCTTGATGAGCGCACCTTTGAAGCCAAGATAGTAGGCTCCGACCCCAACACCGACCTTGCGGTGCTCAAAGTCGAAGCCACAGGGCTCACACCTGCTGTTTTAGGCTCCACAGACAGCCTTTCTCAGGGTGATACGGTCATATCCATAGGAAATTCCAACGGTCTTCCCAATACCGTCACCATAGGCTGTGTTTCCTTTGTCAACAGGGAGATAGAGAGCTATACGGGCTATCCCATCACCTGTGTGCAGACGGATGCGGCTTTGAAATCCGGGATATCCGGAGGGGCGCTCATAGACCTTTACGGCCGTGTTGTGGGCATCACCACCTCAAGGTACAACGGAAACGGCACGGAGAGCCTGGGCTTTGCCATAGCCACAGACTTTGCGGTGCCTATCGTGGAGGATATAATAGAACTGGGCTATGTTTCCGGCAGACCCAGAATGGGGATACTCTACAACTTCATAGATGTGAACTATGCGGAGACCTATGATCTCAGACCCGGTCTCCTTGTGCGTGAGATCTCCCCGGACTGCAACATAGCAAATACGGAACTGAGAGTGGATGACATAATAACAGAGCTGGACGGAAAGCCCATTACCACCGAAAGCGCCGTGAGGGAGTTCCAGAATTCCCACAAGCCGGGCGATAAGGTAAAGGCAAAGGTGTTCAGAAAGGGTACTTTTGAAGATGACAGCAATAAGTACACGGAATTTGAGATAGAATTCACGCTCAACGAGTTTGAGCAATAGGAAAGGAGCAGAGGATATGAACGAACAGCACAGGATAAGAAAAGAGACCGTTACCCTGCAGGAGCTCCCCTACGACCCTGCAAGGATGGTGCGTGAGGCATTGCCTGTGGTGCTTGCCATGACGCTTTTCCTCACCTCTGCGGGCTATATCGCCTACCGCATGATGAGCAGCTACAACTACAATCAGCGGTGGAAGGACTATGACGACTGCGGAGTGGGCTGATGAGATTATTCAACGCAAATGTCCATCCCGTCACCTCTCCTGCCTTTTACGGCTGGGTAGAGGTAAAAAACGGAAAGATAACTGCCATGGGAGAGGGGGATATAAAGCCCTCTGCCCATGATACGGACTGCAAGGGGAACCACCTTTACCCCGGTCTTATAGACATACATACCCACATGGGCTTTATAGGTGACGGTCAGGGAGAAGAGGGCATAGACGTAAACGAGGGCTCCTCCGCTCTGACCCCCGCCCTCAGAGCCATTGACGGCATAAATTACTACGACGGCTATTTCAATGATGCTGTAAAGGCGGGAGTCACCGCTGTGGTGACCGGAGTGGGCTCCCTCAATGCCATAGGCGGCACGATGATCGCCGTAAAGACGGATGTGCGTACCGAAAGGGGCACCAGGAGCCTTGAAAAGGCATTTATAAAGACGGTGGCAATAAAAATGGCGCTGGGTGAGAACCCCAAGGGCTACTATGCCGAAAGGGATGAGGCACCGCAGACCAGAATGGCAATAGCTGCGCTTATAAGAGAAACTCTCTATAAGGCAAAGCAGTATATGGAGAAAAAGGAAGCTGCGGAGGACGAGAGCGATATCCCCGATTTCGATCTGGGATATGAGCAGCTCATACCGCTTTTCAAAAAGAAGATACGCCCCCATATCCACTGCCACAGGGCGGATGACATACTGACAGCCCTGCGTATCTGTGAGGAGTTCGGGTTTTCGCCCCTGCTCGTCCACTGCACGGAAGGCTATCTTGTGGCGGATATCATAGGAGAAAAGCTGAAAAAGCTGGGCGGCGGAGCAGTTGTGGGACCTATCCTCTGTGACAGGGGAAAGCCGGAGCTTGCAAAGGCGGACCCTAAAAATGCGGCAGTGCTTACGGAAAACGGTGTGATGACTGCTGTCTGCACCGATCACCCGGAGGTCATGACAGACCTTCTGCCCCTTTCTGCGGCAATTTGCCGCAAAAACGGGCTTTCCCGTGAGGACAGCATAAGGGCTCTGACCGTTAATGCAGCAAAGCTTGCGGATATAGACCACATCACAGGATCTGTTGAAAAGGGCAAGGATGCGGATCTCGTGCTCTTTGACGGGGATCCCGCAGATCTTGATACAAATGTCCTTTTTACCATGATAAACGGTATAATGGTATATGATAGGGGAAAGGAATGACAGTATGGACAGATACAGGATCACAGCGGCATTTGCCGCATCAGTGATGCTCCTTTCGGGCTGCGGAGGCACTGCACCGAAGAATGATGCTGCATCGACGGAAGAAAGTGCTGCGGCAGCCGCAGAAAGCACGGCTTCCGTGGATGAGACCGAAGCTGATGGCGGGATAAAGGCTGTTTTCGGGGATATACGCACCGAGTACAACACTTCTCTTGATCTCTCGGACTACCCTCTTACAAAGAGCGATGTGCCGGATGGCTATTCACTTTCCGTAGAGGCTGAGAGCGGGACATTTTCGGGTGCCGTAAAGGTCATGGAGAGAAAGGGCGCATCCGGAGACAGCTTTGTTACAGGGCTCAACAAAGCCGAAAACGGCGACAGGCTCGATCTGAAGATAGATGTGGAGTATTCGGGCTTCTACGATCTGAATTTCCTCACAAACGGAAGCTCCGACGACAGGATGAACAATGTTCTTGTGGATGATGAAAAGGTGGGAGAGATAAGGAACCTCTCAACAGACAATACATTCGGGGACAGCAAGCTGAAAAATGTCTACCTTGAAAAGGGGAGCCACACTGTTTCACTTACCCCCAGCTGGGGCTACATAGATATAGACTGTCTTATCATCACATCCCCCGAAACTCCCATCACCGAGGATGTTTACAAGGTGACAAAGCCCCTTTCCAATCCCAATGCGGATGAGCGCACGAAGAGCCTTTACAAGTTCCTTTGCGATATCTACGGCAAATATTCCCTTTCCGGACAGTATGCGGATAAGGGCAGAGAGTCTTCCGAATTTGCAAAGATAACCGCAAAGACGGGGAAATCCTTTGCAGTGCTGGGTCTTGATGTTTCCGGGTATTCCCTTGGCAGCATAGAGCACGGGACCGACTCCCGCGCCATAGAATATGCCTATGACTTCTACACCAACGGCGGCGGTATAGTGCAGCTTTGCTGGCACTGGACCTCTCCCGGCAAATATGCCCCCAACAATGAGGGTCACCCCTGGTATTCCTCTTTCTATGCGGAACATTCCGACATCGACCTTGACAAGATCATGAACGGTGAGGATGAAGAGGGATACGACCTTCTCATGAAGGATATAGACCACATGGCAGAACAGCTTGCAAGGCTCAGGGATGCAGGTGTTCCCGTTCTGTGGAGACCGCTCCACGAAGCCTCCGGCGGCTGGTTCTGGTGGGGCGACTGCGAGCCTGAAAGCTATATCAAGCTGTGGAACACCATGTACGATAAAATGACTAACGAACACGGTCTTACCAACCTTATCTGGGTGTGGAATGCGCAGTCTCCCGAATGGTATCCCGGTGATGAGACCGTGGACATAAACGGTATAGATATATATGCGGGCGAAAGGATAGACTCCTCTCAGACAGGCTCCTTTACCGATATGGCTCTCAGCTACGGCACCGAAAGCAAGCTGGTGGCTCTCACGGAAAACGGCTGTGTCATGGATCCCGACAAGGTTATGAGGGACAATGCAAGATGGCTTTTCTGGGGCACATGGTCCGACCCCTTTACCATGAAGCTGGGTGTGGCACTCAACGATGAATACACAACATATGAGCTGCTCACAAAGGCATACAACCATGAGAGAGTACTGACCCTTGACGAGCTGCCCGACCTGAAAAACTATAAGTAAACTCACTTTCCTCAAAAGGGGATGATCCTTGTGCCTGTTATACAGCTTGTGCTGTCGCTCATAGTCCTTGGCATCATCTACAAGAGGATGATCGGCCGTGAGATACCCTCTCCCCCGGGCAAAAGGCAGGTGATACTGCCGGTAATACTGGGAGTGATCTCACTGATCCCTTCTCTTGCGGTGACACTGGGACTTATGTGGATCCTGAAGGTCGGTCTGGGTATCAGCACGGAGGGCTTGCCCGTTATCCTGCGTTCATTTATTTCTGCATTTGTGTCCGCAGGCTTTCCCGAAGAGCTGTCAAAGATGCTGATGATGCTCCTGTGCTTCCGTGTCTTCCGCAAAAGCATAAGAAATGGCTATGAGTATATCCTTATAGGTGCGGGAGTGGGCTTCGGCTTCACCCTTTTTGAGGAGTTTGCCTACGGCTCCGACACTGCCGCTCTGAGCAGGCTTTTCACCATAGCGGCTCATATGATCTTCGGTATCATTATGGCAAAGCACCTTGGCACTGCCCGCTTTAAAAAGGAGCGGAGAGAAAATGCCGCAGGCGAATATGCGAAGGCTTTTTGTCTGCCTGTACTCATACACACCGTCTATGATACCTTCACCGCCTTCAATACCTATCTGGAGAGTGAGGACGACGGCGAGGCTGCCATAGGCGTGCTCCTTGCCCTTGCTGTGGCGGTGACCCTGTTTGTGATGCAGATAGTCCTGCTCATAAGGCTCAAAAAGGATACGGGAAAGTACTGCGAAATGTCCTTTGGCTCGCAGGAAACGGCAGGGACAGCCTGATACTATTTCTTCCTCGATGTATAGAAAATCTCCAAGCCTCAAATCCCTTATATTCAAGCATTTGCGGCTTGTTTCTTGTCTATACATCGGTCAGAAATCAGTATGAGCGTTGTACAGCAGGATAGTCCATAAACAAAGTCATCCCCCGAAAGGTCATCTGAATGATCTTTCGGGGGATGTTGTTTTCCGTTGTGTATCAGCTGTGCCCTGCCGGGTCATACTGATCCTTCCTCGATGTATAGTCGATCTCCAAGCCTCAAATTCTATATATTCAAGCATTTGCAGCTTGTTTCTTGTCTATACATCGGTCAGAAATCAGTATCATTTCAGCTCCACTACGGTAACGCCGTTTTCACCTTCGCCGTAAACGCCGTTCCTGAAGCTCTTTACCGAGGGGTGTGAGCGCAGATGCCGCTGTATGCCGTCACGCAGGACACCCGTTCCCTTTCCGTGTATTATGGTCACAAAGGCTGCGTGGGACATAACTGCACCGTCTATGAAGCTGTCTACTTCAAGGATACCGTCATCAACGGCATATCCTCTTATGTCAAGCTCCATGGAAGGTCTGCGCTGTGCATTTCCGGTAACGCCTGTCCTGCTCACCTGAGAGGAACGTGCCTTTCGCCTGTCCGCACGGTTTTCAGTGGGCTGCTGCTCCTCACAGAGCCTCAGGTGGGAAACATTGGTCTTGGTGCGCATAACGCCTATCTGTACGAAAACATTTCCGGAGCTGTCCGGATCTCCCGCAAGTATGCCCGTCTTTCCGATGTCCGTGAGAGTGACCTTGTCGCCCTGTCTGAATGGTCTGGGAGGGGTGTAGTTTTCGTTTTCCCGCTTTATCACAGGGTTTGCTTCGTTGTACATCCTGTTCAGGGTCTGCCTTGCGGCGGACTTGGCGGATATGCTCCTGCGTTCAAGCTCTTCCCTGTTCTTTTCTTTGCGTATCTCCGCCAGTTCATCCAGCAGGCGTTCCGATTCAAGGCGGCAGTTTTCTATTATCTGCATGGCTTGGGTGCGGGCTTTTTCAAGCTCCGCTTCCTTGGAAAGCCGCAGTTCTTCACGTTCTGCCTCGTGCTTTTTCACAAGCTCCGCCTGCTCCGCTCTCAGCCTTGTAAGCTCTGCATTCAGCCTGTCGTATTCCTTTCTGGAATTCTCAAGCTGCATCACAGCATCCTCCAGGTCAGCGTTGCTGTCGGAGACCTTTTGCCTGGCGGCGTTTATTATATCCTCCGGCACACCCAGCTTTTCGGAAATGGAAAAGGCATTGGAACGGCCGGGAGAGCCTATTATCAGCTTGTATGTGGGGCGAAGGGTCTTCATGTCAAATTCACAGGAGCCGTTTTCCACTCCCTCTGTCTTTAACGCAAAGACTTTCAGCTCCTGATAATGGGTAGTGATGAGAGACCTTGCTCCCAGTGCGATAAGCCTTTCAGCCATTGCAGCTGCAAGAGCCGCACCCTCTACCGGGTCGGTGCCTCCGCCCAGCTCATCAAGGAGCACTAAAGACCTTTTTCCCGCCATCTTCAGGATACGGACGATGTTCGTCATGTGGGATGAGAAGGTGGAGAGGCTTTCCTCTATGCTCTGCATATCTCCTATATCCACAAGGATGTTTTCAAACACGCATACCTCGGTGGTATCGGATGCCGGTATCATAAGACCGCAGGCAGCCATGGCGCACATAAGCCCCACGGTCTTCAGGAGAACGGTCTTGCCGCCCGTGTTGGGACCTGTGATGATAAGGGTGTTGTAGCTCCCTCCAAGGGTCACATCCACGGGAACGGCCGTATCCTCCGCAAGAAGGGGGTGGCGTGCCCGTACAAGGCTTATATAGCCCTTGTCGTTTACCTTGGGTATACATCCCTTCATTTTTGCACCCAGATCAGCTTTTGCAAAGTAGAGGAGCAGCTCGGATGCAGTCTCAAAATCTCTCAGGATGCCCTCTGCATCCTCGCCGATGCGCCGTGAGAATTCCGCAAGTATACGCTCTATCTCTGCCTTTTCCTCGGATTCCAGAAGGCGTATGTCGTTGTTTGCCTGCACGACTGCTTCGGGCTCTATAAATACCGTGGAGCCCGTGGCGGAGGCGGAATGGATGATACCTTTGACACTGCCCTTGTGTTCAGCCTTTACAGGCAGGACATAGCGGCCGTCACGCATGGTGACGATGTTTTCCATCAGCATTTCCGCCATATCCTTGGAGTGGAGCATCTTGTCAAGGCTCTCTCTGATGCGTATGCCCGCCTGAGCTATCTTCCGCCTGATATTTGCAAGGGCGGGGCTGGCGGTGTCGGCTATCTCATCCTCAGAGAGAATGGCATTTCTTATGTCCTCCTCCAGTTCGTGTCTGGGGCAGAGGGAAAAGAAAAGCTCATCCAGTTCGGTTTCCTGTTCCGCAGTGTTTCTGTAATCGTAAAGAGAGTTTATCTGTCTGAAAAGCAGGGCAAAGTCCAGCAGCTCCTTCTGCTGCAGGGCGCCTCCCGCCCGTGCCCTTTGCACAAGGGCTTTGGGATCCATGTAATTATAGGATGGGGGAGAACCATTTTTCAGGGAGAATCCAAAGGCGGAGCCTGTTTTTTTCAGTTCCTTTTCCACCTCTCCCAGCTCCGTCATGGGAGAGAGGGATCTTGTCATTCTCTTTGTTTCCTCATTGCCTGCGCAGGAGGAGAGCATAGAGAGTATCTTATCAAGTTCTATGGTTTTCAGATATCTATTCATGGCTCATATTCTTATAAAAATCAAGAGTATCAAATTTTCTTTCCGTATGATATATCAGGTAATCCTCGCTCAGTGCCGCAAGAGCATCCCTTGCCCTGTCAGAGAGCCTGAAGCTGAATACCTTTTCTATCGGTGAGAGGCACACATAACGCAGAGCCTCCACCATTGAGGCACTGACCTCACGCAGGGGCATATCGGCGGGAATGTGCTCCCTGCAAAAAAGCCTGCCCGTTTCAATGCTGAAATACATTACAGGGTGGGTCTCGTAGCAGACATCGCAGCCTAAAAGCCCCGGTAGGAAGCCTATGTCCCCCATAAACCTCATCTGAAAGATAAAACGGATGAATTCGGGGTCGCTGCCCCTTTCGGACAGCATATACAGGGAATTTGCCAGCAGCCTGTAAATGTCCCTGGCGGTCTGGTTCTCGGTCGTTAGACCGATAATAGCCTGTGCAAAGTAGGAGGCAAGGGAAAAAAGCCGTATATCCAGTCTCAATGGGTAGAACACCTTTGTGACGGTGCTGGAATCAATGTAGTACCGTCCCTTTGAAAGGGACAGGCTCATTCTGGAGCAGGCAAAAAGCTGGGAGGCAGGTGAGTTCTTCGCACCCTGTTTTTTTACTCCCCTTGCGTTTATGTCTATAAGACCAAGATCGGGAGACAGTGCTTTAAGATAAAAACCGCTGTCTCCCGTTTCTTTGCGTGAAAGCACTATTACATCTGTATTCAGGATACTGCTCATGAGTCCGAAAGTCCCATATCCGCTATGCGGTTCTCATCATTTCTCCAGCCGTCACGGACCTTCACCCATGTTTTAAGGTTCACCTTTATGCGGAAAAAGCTCTCCAGATCACGGCGAGCAAGCTCACCGACACGCCTGAGCATCTCTCCGCCCTTTCCGATCACTATGCCCTTGTGGGATTCCCTTTCGCAGTAGATGACCGCAGCGATATCCAGTATATCCTCGCCGCTCCTTGAGACCTTTTCCTCAAGGCTTTCTATTACCACCGCTATGCCGTGCGGTATCTCATCATGAAGCAGCATGAGCAGCTTTTCACGGATCATTTCCGCCATTATTGCCTTTTCCGGCTGTGAGGTGACCTTGTCATCCGGGAAATAATGGGGCTCATCCTTTGCAAAGGCGGCTATATCCTTCAAGAGTATATCGGCGCCGTCCTTTTTCTTCACGCTCATGGGAATGACGGAAAAGAAGCTGCATACCTCCGACAGCTCCGACAGCAGCGGTGCAAGTGAAGCCTTGTCCTCAAGCAGGTCTATCTTGTTTATGACTAAAATGACGGGTATCTCTTTTTTGGAGTAACTGTCAAGGGTCTGCCTGTCTATGTCGTGGATCCCTCTTGTGCAGTCTATCATGTATACGACAGCATCTATGCCGCTGACAGCCTCACGCACAGCCTTGTTCATATGGGAACTGAGCTTGTTGCGGGACTTGTGTATGCCAGGAGTATCAATGAAAACATACTGCATCTCACCCTCTGTGAGGATGCCTGTTATCCTTGTTCTTGTGGTCTGAGGCTTGTCGGACACTATTGCTATCTTCTCTCTCACAAGGAGATTCAAAAGGGAGGACTTACCCGCATTGGGTCTGCCTGTGATAGCCGTGAAAACAGTTTTTTCGGACATATATTCACCTTGCGGACACTACTTGTCCTTTATCCTTCTTCGTACTTCTATCGCCTTTCCGATGATGCGCACATCCGTATCTTCACCCGGACGCACCACCACAGGGAGATAATAGGGGTTTTCGGGGGAAAACTCCACTCTGTTGGGGCAGCGCATGAACTTCCTTATCATGCACCTTCCTCCCTCACGGGAGATAAGCACATAATCACCCGTGTTCACCTTGTCGGTGTAGCGCACGAGCACCATATCCCCCTCATGGAGATGAGGATACATGGCATCTTCATCCACCGTGATGAAAACGTGCTTTATATCCTTTCTTATGAGCCCCTTGGGAACATATTCGTATGAGAGGATATCCTGGGAGGTATAAACACCGTCTCCCCTGAGACTTCCTATAACAGGCACGCAAACAAGGTCTGCTATGGGGGCATTGCTCACCACATCATCCTCAAAGTCCGAGGATTCCGTATCGGTCAGTTCCTCATAGGAGGAGTCAAGGAGCTCTGCTATCTGCCTTATTATCTCCTCTCTGGGCCTGCGTATCCTTCCGCTTTCGTAGCGCTGGATGGTAGACGGAGCGAGACCTGTTTTCTGACCCAGTTCTTCAAGGGTGACTCCCGTTCTGCGGCGCAGCTCTCTCAGCCTTGCCGCAAGTACTGCACTGTTAGCTGCCATACTACACCCTCTCTTACAGCTTCTTCTCGGATTCGTCGATCATTGACAGAAGACCGTTGATATCGTAGCTCTTCTTCTTTTTGCGCTTTACGGCCGGCTTCTTTGGCTTTTCAGCCGCAGCGGGCTTTTTCTCACCGGGGATGAGCTTTCTTATCTCCTCGTCCCTTATGTCGCTTTCCTTTACGGGAGCGGACATGAAGAAATCATCGTCGGCAGTGTTCGGGGCTGCGGCCGAAGCAGCGGAGCTCACGGTCTCCTGCCTTGCGTTGCCGCTCAATATGAACACGTCATCCGTTGTTTTTTCTCTTTCGGGCACAGGCTCGTTTCCGTTCTCCTCTGCGGGAGCGTCATCGCCAAGCAGGTCGGTGATGCCGTAGAAGAGAGCAGCCTCCTCGGAGATCTCGGATCTCTTCTGCTTTCTTTCGGGTGCGAAAGCAGGCTTTGCGGTGCTTTCCTCCCTTACCGGAGCGGGCTCCTCTGCGGGAGCGGGAGCAGGAACGGGTGCGGGTTCATCCGCAAAAAGATCCGCAAAAATGTCGGAGGTATCTATATCTTCGGTGTGATCCTCATCGCTGGCGGGAGCTTTTTCTTCCCTGATCTTATCTTCAAAGGGAGCGGCTCCGGTGTCTGCCGCAAAGAAATCAAAGGGATCGTCTTCCTTTGCGCTTTCCTTTTCGGGAGCGCTTTCTGCGGAGGAGATATCTTCTGTGAGATCGCTGCCGAAGATATCGGAGCTGCCGAATATATCGCTGAAGTCCGTATCGTCAGTGTATCCTGCGGTCCCGGCCGTTTCGGGAGAAGCAGTTTCCTCCCTTTCGGGCATAAAGCCTTCAAGAGGATCCTTTTCTTCGTATACCCTTTCTTCTGCGGGGCTATCCTCTGCGAAAAATTCCTCGGCTGCAAATATATCCTTATCCTCTGCGGTAGCAGCATCCTCGGTAAACTGTATCTCTGTATCAGCTATCTGCAGCGGAGAGGTGAAGTCAAGCTCGTTTTCGGCATCTTCATCGGCATTTTCGGTCATGTCGGGATCTTCATCGGAGATATAGGGCTCTGCGGGCAGAAGTGTTTCCTCGGGGAAATCTCCTGCGGAGAGGGCAGCCTGTTCGTAGGACAGCTTGTTTTTGTTCTTTTCACCTATGATCTTTGCCGCCTGTATCAGGATCACTATAAAGCTGGGGATTATGATTATCAGCATCATGCCCATGGTAGAGGTGACAAATCCCAGCAGGGCGCCGAAGGGTGCGGACTGGTAAAGCACCGTGGCTATCACCATACGGTCCGCTATCTCATAGGTGTCGTTCTGATTGGAGTCAAAGCTCACAAGGTAGGACTTTTCCTCCTCTCCGGCAATGACCTCGTTTACTCTTGCTACCACCGTGCTCTCGTTTATGGAGCACAAAACTACGCTGCCGGGGTGGATATTGGCTTTCTCGGAGACCTTTCCGAAGACGGCGCTCCCGCTGTCTATGCCCTTGCCCTTCTCGGTGGACTGCATATTTGTCTGCATGGTACGGAATACCTTGTAGCCGAAAAGATCTGCCACGGAATCCGGAACGGAAAAGGAAAAGTACAAAAACAGCATACACCCTACTATGATGACCAGCAGGGCGATCACTATGCCTTCTATCAATGATGCTTTGGAAGAATTTCCTGTCTTGTTGCTCATAAATGACCTCCGAAATATGCACCCGAAGGGCGCTGCCGCCGGGCAGAAGAAGCTGCCCTTTGGATGATCCCATAAAAAGTATCTACTTCTTTTAAGATTGTACCATATTATTTACACAAAATCAAGGCTTTTTGCGTGTTTTTTGCGTTTTGCGAAAAATCAGTAGTCAAGGTAGGCGAGCGGGTCTGTCCTTTCTCCGTTCACACGCACCTCAAAGTGGCAGTGGTTGCCGTAGGCGTAGCCGGTGGAGCCGATATAGCCTATGGTCTGCCCTTGGGAAACATAGTCTCCCGCACTTACGGTACAGCTCGACATATGTGCATACAGGGTGGAAAGGCTGCCGCCGTGGTCTATGACCACATGGATGCCGAAGCCGTTGCCCGTGTCCCCTGCGGTGAGCACCGTACCGGATGCTGACGCAACGATGGTCTCTCCGTAGCAGCCGGGCTTGTTGATGTCTATGCCGCCGTGGAAGTCGGAGGAACCGCCCTCCTCATCTATGGTGCGCCATCCGTAGCCGTCGGTTATGTTCCACACATTGGGACAGGGCCACATAAGGTCGGAGGAGCCGGAGGAATAGTAATAGGTGTCGTAGTCCTCCTCATCCTCCTCGTAGTCGCTGCCGCTTTCGTAGTAGTCCTCGTCCTCATCCTCATAGTAATAGTCATCTTCATCCTCGTAGTAGGATGAGTATTCTTCCTCACGCTGTGCCTGCTCTTCTCTCTCACGCTCACGGCGCTGCCGTTCCTCTTCCTCTCTGCGGGCGTTTTCCTCCTGCTGTTTGCGTATCATCTCGGAAAGCTCGTATTCCACATCTTCCTGACGCTCACGCATTTCGGCGCTCTTTTCACGGTTCAGCTGCGCCTGCGCTTCGTAGTATTCCTTTGTTTCCTCGTGGGAACGGTATATCTCCCTGAGCTCCTCAAGGTTTTCCCGTGCCTCCTGCTGCTTTTCCTCCGCAAGAGCCTTGGTGCCTTCAAGCTCCTTTTTGTGGGTGTCCAGCTCGGAAATATGGAATTTCAGGTCGTCTATCATTTCCTTGTCATGGCGTGAGATGCGCTCCACAAGCTCGCTCCTTATGAGAAGATCGTAGAAATCCTGCGCTCCCACCACAACGGATGTAAGGCTCTCGTTCCCGTCCATATACATGACACGGAGCCTTTCACGGAACCTGTCCAGTTCATCCGCCACCTCGTCCTCCTTGTCGGATATCCTTTCGGAGGTCTGTCTGATGGCGGCATTGAGGGCGGTTATCTGCATACGGATATTGTTTATCTCGTCTTCCTTGCGGGACATCTTTTCGTCGTATATCCGCATATACTCTTCGCTCTCTCTGGCGCCCTCTTCAAATTCGCTCAGCCTGTATTCGAGGTCGTTCAGCTCCTGCTTTATAAGGCTCTGCTCGTATTCCAGCTCATCTATCTGTGATGAATAGTCTGCATAATATGTGGCGCCTGTGGGGCACATGAGCACAATGCTCACAGCCATTGCTCCCGCACACACTTTTCGGATGATGTTCTTCATTTCTTCTTACTATTTCCCTTATTTCCCTTTGTTGTGTCAAGTACAAAGCTCTGTCCTATGACTTCTTTTCCTCTGTCCTGTAGCTGTCAAGCAGGGTCTGCACCTGTTCTGCGTCAGGCATTGCGGGTATGGCGCCCTTCTTTGATGATGTGAGCGCCCCGCAGGCATTGCCCACCATAGCCATGGCTGCTATATCCTCCTGCTCCAGTTCCTCCAGCGTTTTGTTGGTCTTGCAAAGCTTGTGGAGGAAACCGCCGAAAAAGCTGTCTCCCGCACCCAGTGTATCCACCGTTTCTACCTTAAAGGAGGGGTATGCGTGTATAGAGCGGGGAGTAGCCACGATGCAGCCCTTTGCTCCCTGTGTGATGCACAGCACCCTTACGCCCTCCGAAAACAGCTTTGCGATGGAAAGGGTCATGGTTTCACAGTCGGTCAGGAGCTTCAGCTCCTCCTCGCTGACCTTGATTATATCCGAAAAGCGGATGGCGCTTCGGATGGTGCTCTTTGCGTATTCCTCATTCTGCCAGAGCAGGGGGCGGTAGTTGGGGTCGTAGGACACCAGCTTACCCTTGCTCTTGGCATACTCCACGCTGTTGAGGACCGCTGTTCGTGCAGGCTCCGCCGTAAGGCACAGAGAGCCGAAGTGCAGCACTCTGCAGCTGTCTATCATTTCACGGTTGACCTCACCGTACCGCAGGTTCAGATCCGCAGACCAGCTTTCCTCACGGTAGAATTCAAAGTCCCTTTCCCCGTCCTCACGGTTTTTCACAAAAGCCATGGTGGTCTTGTAGTTTTTGTCTATGATGAGCCCGGAGGTATCTATACCGTTCTTCAACAGCTCGCTTTTCAGGTAAAAGCCGAACATATCACGGCCTATCTTTCCTATGAAGCCTGCCTTGGAGCCCAGCTTTGAGGCCATGCACGCCACATTTGCGGGAGCGCCTCCGGCGTTGAGCTTATATGCGGAGGAACCGTCCTCCGAAGAAAAACCCGTAAAATCCACCAGCAGCTCGCCTATGGAAACTATATCAAGATTATTCATTATCTTTTCCCTGAGGGCTATCACAGCTTCTTGATTCCCTTTTTGTCGTCATTGCCGAATTCTCTTATCATATCTGCTATATCATCCCTGTGATCCCTGTAAACCACCTGAAAGGCTCGTATCACAGCGGGTACAAGGAAAATGCCTATGGCTATCGCACCGCTCATTTTGAAGGTCTCTATCATTCTGAACGTGAAGGTGTCGTTATCCCCTGTGACAAGTGCCAGCATCGTGTAGTAGGCAGACATTCCGGGGACTATGGGTATTATGGAAACTATGAGGTACATGGTGACGGGAGAGCGGAATACCCTCGCCAGTATCTCCGAGTAGGCAGCAGCCGCAAGAGCCGCAAAGAAGCACGCCATGGTCTCGCTCATGTCGGCATACTGCATTATCATGTAGATGAGCTTGCACACCATGGCGCCCACTGACGCCGCCACTATATGCACACGCCTTATGTTGTACCTTACTCCCAGACCCAGCGCTCCCGCAAAGGAGAGCAGGGCAGGGATGACAAATTCTCTGATAATATCCATCATTTTATCCCCATGGCGGTCATAAGAACGAAGCCCGTGCCCACCGCCAGACCTACTGCGGTGATAAGTGCATCCGTCAGGGAGTGGATGCCGGAATAGATATCGCCTGAGATAAAGTCACGCATACCGTTCGTGAATGCGGTACCCGGCACCATGGTAGTGGTCACGCCTATCATTATGCGGTCAAAGCGGGGGACGGAGCCGAAGTTGTAAAGCACCATGGTTATCACTGCCATGACTGCGGAGCAGACGATGGACGAGAAGAATATGCTCTGTGTGACTTTTGAGAGCTTGTTGGAAATGACCCGTGTGACAGAGGTGATGGAGCCGCTTATAAGTGCCTCTACCACTCCGCCTCCCGCCAGTACCGTATAGGCAAATCCGCTGACAAAAAGGCTTATCATCACCATTGGCAGGGTATAGACCGGGCGGGTGTTTATCTCCGATATCTTTTCAAGTATGCTGTCCTTGTCTGGACGGCGGGAGCATATATAGCGTGAAAGATCGTTGAGCCTTTTGAGCCTGTCAAGGTTGGTGGTCCTTTTGCCTATGGAGACAGAATTTGTTACGGGTACTCCCTTGAAGTCGGATATGGTGATGATGAAATTGGCGGGAGTGGCATAGATCTCCGGGCGATGGACGGAGTATGCCTTGCAGATACGGCGGACCGTATCCTCCACACGGTAGATCTCTGCTCCGTACAGTGTCATGTATTTTGCCATTTGAACGCATATCTGTGTCAGTTCCGCTGCAGTCAATCATCTCACCTCCCGGTCGGCAGGTCGGCAGAGCCGACAGCCACCTCGTATATTTCTTTCTGCGTGACCTTTGCTTTATGGCTCGGTAATTTACTTTATATCAGGAACGAAAATGTCTGTCCTTCAAGCAAAAAACGGTGATATGCTCACCGTTTTCTTAGTGGTCGCACACTGCGGACAGCCTGTGCCGTTATCTTATCCTTTGCACCGTACACCCGTTCGGGCTAAACGATAGCCAGAAGCAGGAACATGGAGGCGTAGAGCCTTACAAAGGTCAGCAGCAGGAAAATAATGAGCCCCGGCACGGATGTGCCTCCGAGCTGAGGTATCAGCGCACCCTTGCTGTCAGCTTTGAGAGCTGCCACCGAGGATATGCAGTAGCGGTAATAGAAGGAATTTGCAAAAAGGCAGAGACCTATCTCCAGAAGCATATTCAGGAAGGAAGACAGGGTGGAGAGCCCGGTAAGCGCTCCGGCGGCCGAATTTGCAGAAGACGATGCCCCCGCTCCTATGGATGCGAATATCTGCAGCTTTTGTACAAGCACAGGGTAACCCTCAAGCATGGTGGCAAACATTTTGTAGTAAGTGTCATCCGAAAGGAGAGTACACATTGCAGCGGCTGTGGAGGGCAGCATGATGATGGATCTTATGAGAAAGACAAGTATCGCCTGAAGGTACATCTTCCTGTATGCAAAATATGCCTCCGGAAAGAGAAAAGCTGCGATATTGAAGCTCATCTTCATGTTGAACTTGTTCATCATCACGAAGCGGGGCACATAGTACTGCTTGTTGGCGCCTACAAATTCGGATACCTCACCCACGGTGACATCCTCGTCAAGAACATCCTGAGCACGGGCAGTGTAGGTGGCAAAGCCGCCGAGACCGTCCTCAAAGCCCTGAGAAAGGTCATCGCCGTATTCGGGTCTGACGGCTGCAGGGTCTACCGGGCGGTAAACGCCCCTGCCCGGTGCCACGGGACTTCCGCATTTGTCGCAGAATATGGCACCTTCCCTGAGCCTTGCACCGCATTTTTTACATTCCGGATAGTCACTGCTGCTCTCATCCTCGGATGCCTGCCAGCTGCCGTGAGTGCGGTGAAGCTCGGTGTTCACGCATCCGCTCTTGCGGAAACAGAGTCTGTGATAGGGAGTGCCGCAGTCGGGGCAGACGACTATATCATCGTTTTCATCGAATATCTGCCCGCACGCCAGGCATTTTTTACCCGTATAGTTTATCATATCAAATACTATCTCCGACTAAGGTCAGTTTTGGTCTATAAATCCTTTCAGAGCATCCTTGGGGGCAAATCCCACATGGCGGGCCGCCTCTGCGCCGTCCTTCATGAGAACGAGAGCGGGGATGTTGGTGATGTTGAATTCGGCAGCCGCATCGCCGTTCTCGTCAACATCCACAGAGTAAAAATCGACCGTGCCGTCATATTCGTCGGCAAGTTCATCCACAATGGGGGAAAGCATCCTGCAGGGTCCGCACCATGTGGCGTTGAAATCTATAAGAGCCTTTTTTGAAGCCTTTATCTCGGAAAGATCATTATTGGTAACAGTCTTTAACATATGTACACACTCCTTGTAATGTCGTTGGAAATCGGTGTAAAATAAAGTATATCACAATTTTTACGAAAAATCAAGACCTTAGCATAATTTCGTCTTTCTTACACAAAGGCATACAAAAAGGGTATAAAAAAGACGCTCCGCAGAGCGCAAACATACACGCTAACGGTCATTATTCCGTTTCAGGCTTTCCTCAAACCGGCTGATAATGTCGTCAATGAGTACAAAAAGACCTCCATGATACCATGGAGGATGATTGGTGCGGATAACAGGAGTTGAACCTGCACCGAGTTGCCCCGACTAGAACCTGAATCTAGCGCGTCTGCCTATTCCGCCATATCCGCATATTTCCCAGGGATGTCCTGCCACAGGAACATCCGACAGCTTTATAATTTTACATCATTCGCCGATGATTGTCAAGGGGAAAAGATAAATTTAACAAATTCGTAATATACTGAGGCTTCAAAACGCACTCTCCGACCTTGACACACTTTCGGCTTATGTGATATAATGTTATCTGACCTATGCTGACAAAACAGGCAGAAAATGTCTTTAAGGAGTGCTTTAAAATGCAGACTATCATAGAATATCTGGGCAGTATCACCGGGGAAGCCTTTGAAAGGGCAGGCTATCCCATGGAAGTGGCGGTCTCCGTCTCTGACAGGCCCGATCTGTGTCAATACCAGTGCAACAATGCCTTTCAGGGAGCAAAGGCTTATCACAAGTCCCCTCTGATGATAGCGGAGGATGTGGTGAAGCTGCTTTCGGAAAAAGCTGTTTTTGCCGATGTGCAGGCTGTAAAGCCCGGCTTTATCAATATGGTGCTGACAGATGAGTTCCTGCTGGGATATGCGCAGAAAATGGCAGAGGATGAACATCTGGGCATACCGCAGGCGGAGAAGAAGGAAAAGATCGTCATAGACTACGGCGGCCCCAATGTGGCAAAGCCTCTCCACATCGGTCATCTGCGCTCAGCCGTAATAGGACAGGCTCTTAAGCTCATCTCCCGTGAGATGGGTCATGAAGCGGTGGGAGACATCCACCTGGGAGACTGGGGGCTGCAGATAGGCCTTGTGATAGCGGAGCTCAGCGAGCGTCACCCGGAATGGAAGGTGTTCTCCCCCGATTTTAAGGAGGGGGACGAGGTGCCTGTGCTCACCACAGAGCTTCTGAGTGAGGTATACCCCACAGCCAGCGGCAGGAGCAAGACGGATGAGGCGTTCAGGGAAAAGGCTCATTTTGCCACCCGTGACCTTCAGGAGCGCAGACCCGGATATATAGCCCTGTGGCAGGAGATCATGCGTGTTTCCGTGGGAGATCTCAAACAGAACTACGAAAAGCTCAGTGTGGACTTTGAATACTGGTACGGAGAAAGCGATGCGGACAAGGATATACCTGCCCTTATGGAGATCCTTGAAAAGAAAGGCCTTTCCTACGAGAGCGACGGCGCCCTTGTAGTGGATGTGGCTGAGGAGTCGGACAAGGCTCCTGTTCCTCCCGTTATAGTGCGCAAATCCGACGGCTCCAGCATTTATGCCACCACCGACCTTGCCACCATTATCCAGAGAGAAAGGGATCTTGCTCCCGACAGGATCTGGTATGTGGTGGACAACAGGCAGGAGCTGCATCTGACCCAGGTGTTCCGCTGCGCAAGGAAAGCAGGACTGGTGCCCGAAAGCACTGGACTTGAATTTCTGGGCTTCGGCACCATGAACGGTACGGACGGCAAGCCCTACAAGACCCGTGACGGCGGTGTGATGCGCCTTTCCGACATGATAGGCACCGTTACGGATGCGGCTCTCGAAAGGATAGTGAGCCAGGGCAACATCACGGAAAACCCGGAGGACTATGCCCGCCGCATAGGCATTGCAGCCATCAAATTCGGCGACCTTATCAACCACCGCTCCAAGGACTACATTTTCGACCTTGATAAATTCATGTCCTCCGAGGGAAAGACGGGAGTATATATCCTTTACACCGTTTCTAGGATAAATTCCGTTCTGGCAAAGGCTGAGAGCAGGGGGAGCTTTGCGGGGATCACCACCGGTGAGGAAAGGGATCTGGTGCTGGCACTGGTGAATACTCCCGAAATGTGGAGACTGTCCCTTAATGAGAGAGCCCCCAGCTATATCTGTGAAAATGTTTACCGTATATCCTCTGTATTTTCTCACTTCTACCATGAGAACAGGATAGGGGATGAGGCAGACGAAAAAGCCCGTAACACCCGCCTTGCGCTGTCAGAACTCACCCGCAGGATGATAGTAAAGCACCTGAATGCTCTGGGTATAGAACCTGTGGACAGAATGTGATATTCCATAAGCGGGAAAGGTCATGATAAATTCCTTTGTGCAATTTAAACAAATTTCCTTCAAATAATTTTCGCATCAAAAGGCTGTAATAATTTTGACATTTTTTTAACTTTATGATATAATTTTACTTAACGGAAGTTATTTTGTTTACAGCCTCTAAGAAACGGAGTTATTGAATATGGCAAATGGTTTTGATTCGGCTGCCTATGCAGCGGCTCATACAGAAAAAATGGTGGCTAATTACGAGACCCAGTTCAAAGAGTCCGCTTTTGCAAAGCCACAGAGCATTTATTTTACCATAACCGCTCAGCATCTGTACGGAGAGTCATTCGTCATGGAGCAGGAGGGCACCATGGAGGGCGACCCTGTGTACTGCAGGTTCGTTATCCCTCTTGAGGACATCACAAAGATCTATATCAACGACAGGGTAAAGACCCTGCCCTTGTTTATCCAGTGTGACACCAATATCAAGGGGATAGTTCACAGGAAAAGGATAATTGTGCCCTGTCTGCCGAATGTGCAGAAGGTAGTCGAGCAGATAAAGGAAGTCCATGCGGCTCACATGAAGAAATTCGAGCGCAGCAAGGAGAAGGAGAGAGAAAGAAAGCTGTCCGAGCTCCAGAAGCAGGAGGCAGAGCAGAAAAAGGCTGTTCCCGCTCCTTCGGAGGAGCCCGAAAAGCGCAGCATCTACTTCGACCCGTCCATCCCCGCAGCCGTGCCCAAGGCAAAGAAAAAGCCCTCCATACTTGACTTTACCGCCGACCTTGAAGAAGATCTGAAGGCTCTTGAGAAGCTGTCAGCTCTTGTAGAGAGCGGAACCATAGTGAGCAGCGGTGAGCACGATGGCATAGAGGATATCTCTGCCCCCAAGAAAAGGCTCAAGACCGTAAAGCACGACGGGCCCGACCAGGTACCCGACCTTGAATACAAGAAGCTGAAAGCTCCCAAGAAGGTGAGTGCCGGCGGGGACGATGCTGTGGATGCCATTTCCTCCGAGGATATGGCAGCAGCGGCTGTGGCTCTTGAGAGTGCTCCTCCGGCTGCGGACATAAACGACTCCGTGGAGGAGATAAAGGCAGACAGGAAGAAGCCTCCCAAGGTAAAGCCTGCTGCAGGCGATGCCCTTGAGGAGCTGGAGCTCCCGCCCATAACAGAGCTGCCCGGTGCCGAAGAGGCAAGGCGTATTGCCGAGCAGGAAAGGGCTGCAAAGAAAGCCGCCGAAGAAGCCGAAAGGGCTGAAGCAGAGCGAAAAGCCGCCGAAGAAGCGGCAAAGGCGGAAGAGGAGCGCAGGGCTGCTGAGGAAGCAGCAAAGGCTGAGGCTGAGCGCAAGGCTGCCGAGGAAGCAGCAAAGGCGGAAGAGAAGCGCAGGGCTGCTGAGGAAGCAACAAAGGCTGAGGCTGAGCGCAGGGCTGCCGAGGAAGCAGCAAGAGCGGAAGCTGAACGCAAAGCTGCCGAAGAAGTTGCGAAGGCTGCCGAGGAGAGCAGGAAGACAGAGAAGAAGACCAAGGCAGCGCCCAAGGCACCTTCAGCTTCTTCATCCGGAGATCTTGGAGTCTTTGAGAGTGCCATGAGAGAGCTTGCCGCAAGGCGGGATACCATGTCTCCCGAGGAGTTTGCGGAGGAGAAGAAGAAGCTCATAGCGACCCTTTACTGATGATATTTGAAACGGCTGCCGGCATAGGATGCGGGCAGCCCTTATTTGTTTATCCTGTTAAAACGACCGGATATCAGCATGGGGAAAAATGTCATTCTATGCTGACTGTTTGTAAAAAATCGTTGACAATGCGGATATTGTGTGATATAATTTACTCAATTGCAGACAAGAAGGCGGTGAAGCGGAAGGATGTCAAACGACAGGATAAATATAGAAAACAAGATATCGGAAAAAATAATAATCACTCATACGATATTCATCACTGCTACCTGTTTGATATTCGGCATATACAATCTTCTGACGGGTCATTCGGCTCAGGGCATAGTGATAGTGCTTACCGCTGTCTTTGCGGGTCTTGGCATGGTCATTCTCAGGAACAGGGCATCAAGGATATCAAGGGGCTTCATACTGTCCAGCCTGCAGCTCGCTGCCATACTCTTCATCAGCATGACAAAGGGAGAGCTTGCCAATATGTTCCCGCTCGTGGCTGCTTCCATGGCTCTTTCCTGTGTTTATTACGACAGGCGGAACCTGCTGATACAGTGGGCAGTCACCGACCTTGTGATAATCGTTTCCTTCTTTTTCATGGACAAGGTATACGCAAACAACACCCTGCCCCAGATCATAGAAGGCTTTCTGGGTCTGAATATCGCAGGTGTCATGCTCCAGTACCTTCTCAAATGCACTGCGGATTTTATAAACGACTCCGCTTCTTCAAAGGAAAAGGCGGAATCCCTTCTTGTGACGGTAAATGCTCAGATGGAAGACACAGGCAGGATGGCTGGCGAGCAGCGCAGCATTCTGGAGCAGGTCTCCGTTGCGGCTCAGAGCCTTGACTCTACAGCTGGTCTGATGGAGCAGATATCAACTACTCTCTCTGCGGGTGCGGAGGAACAGGAGAGCACTATCAGCGAGATATCAAGGGATATAATGGGAGTCCTTTCGGAGGCAGGCCAGTGCCTTGGCGAGGCGGGAAAGGCGGCGGAGGCTGCCGAGATGAGCGTGAAGAGCCTTACGGAAAACAACGGCGAGGTACATTCCATGGTCTGTGCAATGGAGCAGATAGATGATGCCTCCCAGCAGATAAATTCCATTATCAGGACCATAGAGGATATTGCCTTCCAGACAAATATACTGGCTCTCAATGCGGCTGTGGAGGCTGCGAGAGCAGGCTCTGCGGGAAAGGGCTTTGCGGTGGTGGCAGACGAGGTAAGGAACCTTGCCACAAAGTCCGCCGAAGCTGCGAAGAATACATCTGCTCTCATAGAGACCACCATCGCCGCCGTTGAAAACGGTACGGGCTGCGCCCACAGGGTGGCGGAGAGGATGGAAGATGTCATAAGTGTTTCACAGCGTTCCAGCGAACATTCCAAAAGGATCGCAGAGCTTACCCGTTCACAGGCGGATTCCATCGAGGCTGTGAAAGTTAAGATAGAGAATATATCCTATGTTGTGTCCCAGACCTCCCAGACTTCCGAGGAGAGTGCAGAGATCGCCCGCAGCGTCTCCGAAGAGGTGCGCAGGATGAACAGGATAGTGGGAAGCTGATGTCACGGCGCACGGCGAATGCGGCGGCAGGCTTTCTCTGCGGGATGCTCCTCTGCGGGGCGTGCATAGGCAGCGGCGATCTTGTGATCCCCGTCTGCATCGGGATCCTGGGCGTGTCGCTCTTTCTTAAAGACCGGGCACGCCTTTTTGCTGTCACTCTGTCTGTGGGGGCGCTCCTGTATCTGACCGCATACACTGCCGCAGAAAAGACTGCTGCCCTGGAAGGGCAGTCTTTGGTGCTTGAATGTAAGGTGGCTGCCGAATACGGGAATGACAAGCCCTTTTATGTCTGTGAAACAGTTTTTCCGGACGGTACAAAGGGGAAGATAGGGCTTTATGTCGGCCGTGATTCGGGGTATGCGGCGGGAGACAGGTTCACCGCTTCCGGAAAGCTCATGTGTCCTACGGTAAACAAAAGCTACTACACCTCAAGATCCGTCTTTCTTGTGATGTTCAGGCCGCATATAGAGAATGTGCGTCCTCAAAGCGGCTTTATGGCGGCGGTGTCTTCCTTCAGAAGCAGGGTCTGCGGCATGATAAGGGGCATTTCCCTTTCGGATCCGGATGAACTTGTTATATCCGCACTTTTCGGCTCCCGTGCATCGGAGCTGTCGGAGGAGTCAAAGGAAGGATTGCGGGCTGCGGGACTGGGTCACATCACTGCCGTTTCCGGGCTTCATCTCTCTGTTGTTGCAGCCTTTGCGGCAGGACTTGCAGGCAGGCGGAAAAAGCTGCGCTTTCTCTTCGGTACGGCAGCGGGTCTTATGGTCTGTGTGCTTTCGGGCTTTGCCCTCTCTGCGGTGAGAGCCTTTATAATGCTTGCGGTTCTGCTTTTTGCGCCTGTGGCAAAAAGGCGCAGTGATCCGCTTACATCCCTGATGACAGCCGCAGCATTGATCGCCGTGTCTGACCCTTTATGCGTGACGGATGTTTCTTTTGTACTGTCGGTGGCAGGAGTTATGGGTGCGGGGGTCATTCCCGTTGCCATAGAGCATTTTCTGGAACAGGAGCATGAAAAGAAGGCTGCTGACGATGAGCCTTTTTGCCTGCCTGCTCCCATAAGGACCCTTCTTTCGGTGGTATTTGCCTCTCTTTGCGTATCCTTTGCGGGAGCGGTATTCTTTGATGAAGTGTCCGTAATATCTCCTTTGTCGAATCTTCTTCTTTCTCCGATCATTTCTGCGGAAGTGGGCATTTCCTACCTTTCGGCAGCCCTTTCTCCTGTCTTTCCCGAGCTTTCCTCCTTCCTTTTCATGGTGTGCAGGATACTGGCGGCTGTGATACTGAAAGCTGCTTTTTTCGGTGCATCTTTATTTCCTGCCGTGCCCTCTCCACATATCATCCTCTTGTGTACGGCCGGTGCGGTCTCACTTGGGGGAACGGTACTTTCCAAAAGCAAAAAGACTGCGATATGTATCTTTGCGGCTTCTGTATTTCTTGCTTTTTCCTTTCAGTGCGCCTATGAGCTTATAAGACCCGACACTGTTCTTTTTGAGGAGGGTCTTGCAGCCGCCGAGGGGGTCTCCCGTGATGGAAATGTCTTTGTGAACGGTGAGGATGAAAAGACCCTGCCCTTTGAAAAGGCAGATGTGATAATCTGTATGGAAAAGCTGTTCCCTTACTACAGGAAATACTGCCGCAATGCGGTGCTCATTGACATAGACAAGCCCGAAACATACAGTGTCGGCGGATGGAGCGTAAGTGTAACTGAGGAAAGGGTGACCATGGAAAAGGGGGATGCATACGGGGTCATCTGCCGTTAAGCCTTTATCTTCTGCACGGATCCTCTGTGTATCAAAAAAGAGATCAATTATGCATCATACTGATTCTTCCTCGATGTATAGACGATCTCCAAGCCGCAAATGCCATATATTCAAGCATTTGTGGCTTGTTTCTTGTCTATACATCGGTCAAAAATCAGTATCATCTATTGTGCATAAAAGATGGGGCATATATTTGTGTGATTTATGCAGAGTGTCAATTGTTTATTGTACCAAAATAGTATATAATTGGAAACGGCGGTGATCCCGCCGCAGATTTAGAATGTGTGAATAGGTGTTCCTATGAACACATATGAATACATGCTCATATGGGCGGGTGTTCCCGCCCGAACGGAGGTTTATCATGCCACTGCTTGAAATAAAGGGTCTTGCCGCAAACGCAGGCGAGAAGCCCATTCTGAACGGTATCGACCTTTCTGTGGGTGAGGGGGAGACCCATGTCATAATGGGTCCCAACGGCGCCGGAAAATCCACTCTTGGCTTTACAATCATGGGGAGCCCCGAATACGAAGTCACGGGGGGGAGCGTTTTCTTTGACGGTGAGGATATCACGGGAGAGTCCACGGACAAGATCGCAAAAAGAGGTATATTCCTTTCCTTTCAGAACCCCGTGGAGGTGCCCGGTATCACACTCAAGAGCTTCCTGAGAACGGCTCTTGAACAGGTGACGGGGGAACGCATAAGGATGAGGCTTTTCAACGAAAAGCTGGAGAAGGCTATGGCTGCCCTTGATATGGATCCTTCCTATGCCGCAAGAGATCTGAATGTAGGTTTTTCAGGCGGCGAAAAGAAAAAGGCTGAGATACTCCAGCTCCTTGTGCTGCGCCCCAAGCTCGCCATCCTTGACGAGACCGATTCCGGACTTGATGTGGATGCGGTGCGCATAGTTTCACAGGGGATAGAGGCTTACAAGAAGGAAGTGGGCGGCGCTCTGATGATAATCACCCACAGCACCAAGATACTCGAATCCCTTGAGGTTGACCGCACTCATGTGCTGGTGGACGGCAAGGTGGTAAAAGAGGGCGGCAGAGAGCTCATAGACAATATCAACACCAACGGTTTTGAACAGTTTCAATAAGGAAAGGCTGCAAAATGGCTGAAAAGGAAAAAACACAGGTCGCCGACATCGACAGGACCAAGTACGATGTCAGGAACCTTGATGAGGATGCTTACAGGATAGAGGGAGGCCTTACGGAGAGCATCGTGAAGAAGCTCTCCGAGGAAAAGGACGACCCGGAATGGATGAAAGAGTTCAGACTGAGATCCTTAAAGCTGTACAATGAGATACCTGTTCCCGACTGGGGACCCTCAATAGACGGGCTGAACATGGACAATATCGTGACCTATGTCCGCCCCAATACCAAGATGTCTGCAGACTGGGAGGATGTTCCCGCAGATATCAAAAAGACCTTTGAACTGCTGGGTATTCCCGAGGCGGAGAGAAAGTCCCTTGCGGGAGTGGGCGCCCAGTACGATTCAGAGCTCGTTTATCACAATGTCCGCAAGGATGTGGAGGAACAGGGCGTTATATACACCGACTTTGAAAGTGCTCTCAAAGGCGAATATGCCGACATGGTGAAGGAGCACTTCATGAAGCTCATCCCTCCCACCATGCACAAGTTTGCGGCACTTCACGGCGCAGTGTGGTCTGGCGGCTCCTTTGTGTACGTTCCCAAGGGAGTAAAGGTGGAGATACCTCTGCAAAGCTATTTCAGGCTCAATGCACCGGGTGCGGGACAGTTTGAGCATACTCTCATCATAGTTGATGAGGGGGCGGATCTCCACTTCATTGAGGGCTGCTCCGCTCCGAAGTACAATGTGGCAAATCTTCATGCGGGAGCAGTAGAGATATATGTGAAGAAAAACGCACGCTGCCGCTATTCCACCATTGAAAACTGGTCCAAGAATATGTACAACCTCAATACCAAGGTGGCAAAGGTGGAAGAGGGAGGCGTTATAGAGTGGATCTCCGGATCCTTCGGCTCCCACATCTCCTATCTGTACCCTACCAGCAGGCTTGAGGGCAGGGGAGCACGCTCCGACTTCACAGGCATAGCCTTTGCGAATACGGATCAGGAGCTGGATACAGGGTGCAAGGTCATCCACAACGCTCCCGATACCTCCTCCGTGGTAAATACCCGTTCCATCTCAAAGGGCGGCGGTGCCAACATATTCAGAAGTGCGGTAGTGGTCACTCCTCAGGCAAAGGGGAGCAAATGCGCCGTGTCCTGCACATCACTTATGCTTGACAGCGAGTCCCGTTCCGACACCATCCCCGCCATGGACATACGCACATCGGAATGTGATGTGGGTCATGAGGCGAAGATAGGCAGGATAAGCGATGAGACCGTTTTCTATCTCATGTCCAGAGGTCTTTCGGAGGAAGAAGCCAAGGCCATGATCGTAAGCGGCTTTGCCGACAGCGTTTCCAAGGAATTGCCCCTTGAATATGCCGTTGAGATGAATAATCTTATCCGCCTTGAGATGATAGGCGCCATAGGATAGAAAGGAGCGGCAATGTATATAGATCTTCTTCCATGCATTACATGGAAATGGCTCAAAATGAACGGTACAGAGGTAGATATGCCTTTAAATGCCTCTGCATTGTCCTTTGCACTTCCCGCAGGCTGGAAGGCGGATGAAACCGCAGCCCCGGGCAGCAGCATAGATGCAAGGTCAAATGCCGCCATAGAGAAAGCACTGTTTTCCGATGAGATCGTAAGCGGCACGGGTCCCGACTTTGACAGGCTCATAAAGGATACGAACACCCCTGTGTACAAACTGACGGCGGCAGAAGGGACTCTTGTGATCGAGAACCGCTACAAGGACGGGGATGCTGTTCTCAGCGCCGTTGAGATAAATGTCCCCGACGGCGTGAGTGCCACGGTCATAGAGAAATTCTACTCTGATGAGGGCATAAGCGCAAAGGCAGGCTTCCAGACCAAGGTACACATAGGAAAGGGCGCTTCCCTGAAGCTGATACAGGTGCAGCACCTTTCGGACAAGGCGGACTTTATCAACGACATAGGTACTTTCCATGAGGAAAAAGGCAGCTTTGAGCTTGTGGAGGCCATAGTCTCCGGCGGACGCACCTATTTCGGGAGCCGCTCCAATATGGCGGGCAGGGAAAGCAGCCTGAAGCTGGATATGGCATATATCGTCAAGGGCAGGGAGCGCCTTGAATCCAATGTGGCAGCATTCCAGAGAGGAAAAGGGACGGATTCCCGCATAGACATCAAGGGTGTCCTGAAGGACGAGGCATACAAGCTGACAAAAGCCACTATCGACTTCAAGACCGGTTCCGCAGGCTCTGTGGGCAGTGAGACCGAGGATGTGCTGATGATGAGCGACAATGTGGTGAACCAGAGCGTTCCCCTTATCCTCTGCACAGAGGAGGATGTGGAGGGTGTTCACGGCGCAACACTGGGAAAGCCTGCCGCAGAGGTGCTCACCTATATGAAGTCAAGGGGGCTGGACGAGGCTTCTGTGTATGAGATGATGGAGAAAGCCCGCATAGAAGCGCTCTGCTCTCTCATAGACGATGAAGGGACAGTCTCGGAGATACGCACTTTCCTTCACGGCACGAGCGAAGAAGAGTAGACCCCTGCAAGCATATAGATCATCCCCCGAAACAGATCATCCTCTGTTTTGGGGGATATTTGTCTGCCGCCCGGCACACCTGCCATAAAATCTGCATAAACTATTGACAAATGCTATGGAAAAATGTTAAAATAGAAAATAGTTATGACCTTTGAGAGATAAAGGCTCAAAGGATTTTACGGAGGTGCATATGGGGATCAGAATACTGGCAAGCGGAGCCTTCACACCCTCCCTTACCGTTACCAATGATGACCTTTCCACTATTGTGGATACCAACGATGAATGGATACGGACGAGGACGGGCATATCCTCAAGGCGGATGTCCTGCGGCGAGCCCACATGGTATATGGGTACACAGGCGGCAAAGCAGGCGATAGAGAGAGCGGGGATAGACCCTCTTGACATTTCCTACATCATAGACTCTACCATTACGGGAGATTTCTTCACTCCCTCGGTGGCTTGCGTGATACAGCGTGAGATAGGGGCAAAAAACGCTGCCGCTTTTGATATATCTGCGGCCTGTTCGGGCTTTGTCTACGGTCTGGATATAGCAAACAGGTACCTTATGACGGATGACAGCGCAAAGTACATCCTTGTGGTGGCAAATGAGAACCTTTCCTACATCACCAACTTTACGGATCGCTCGTCATGTATACTCTTTGCGGACGGCGCGGCGGCAGTCGTGCTTGAAAAGTCGAACGGTCTCTTTACGTCATGGCTGGGTGCAGACGGCTGCGGTATGAAGTACCTGTACGCAAAGACCGGCCATGTGCCCAACCCTTTTGAGCACGATGCGCCTTATATGGACGACGGCACGGATGAGGAGGGGCCGGTGGGAGTTCTCGTGCAGAACGGCAAGGAGGTCTACAAATTTGCGGTAAAGGCGCTTCCCCATGCGGTGCGGATGGCAGCCGACAAAATAGGGATGGACATAGCAGATATTGACCGTTTTATTCCTCATCAGGCAAATATCAGGATAATAGAGACCGCTGCCAAGAACCTTGGAGTGGATCTTGACAAATTCTACACCAACATCGACCACACGGGAAATACCTCCAGCGCATCCATCCCCATCGCACTCAATGAGGCCATGGAAAACGGCGTTATCAGGAGAGGGGAGAAGGTCTGCTTCGTGGGCTTCGGTGCAGGTCTTACCCTGGGTGCGGTCATTTTTGAGTTCTGAGTAAGGAGTACAGCCAATGGAAAACAGAGTTACTAAGCTGCTGGGTACAAGGTACCCTCTTTTGCAGGGCGGTATGGCGTGGATAGCAGAGAGCAGCCTTGCCTCCGCAGTGTCCAATGCGGGAGGTGCAGGCATAATCGCAGGCGGCAACGCTCCCATAGATTACCTGAGAAATGAGATAAGAAAGTGCAAGGAGCTGACGGACAAGCCTTTTGGCGTGAATATCATGCTCATGTCTCCCAATGCAGAGGAGCTTTCTCAGCTGGTCATAGATGAAGGCGTGGCTTTTGTTACTACGGGTGCGGGAAATCCCGGTCAGTATGTCCCCAAGTGGAAGGAAGCGGGCATAAAGGTCATTCCCGTGGTGCCTTCCGTGGCACTTGCCAAGAGACTGGTAAAGGCGGGAGCCGATGCTGTCATTGCAGAGGGAACAGAGTCCGGCGGACACATAGGACAGAACACCACCATGTGCCTTGTTCCACAGATAGTCGATGCGGTGGGAGATCAGGTGCCTGTAATAGCCGCAGGCGGCATTGCCGACGGAAGAGGTGCGGCTGCGGTGTGGATGCTGGGAGCAGAGGGCTTTCAGATCGGCACCAGGTTCCTTGCCTCCGAGGAGTGCAGGATCCACGAAAACTACAAGAATGCCGTTGTGAAGGCGAAGGATACGGACAACCAGATAACAGGCTTTTATTCCGGCTCACCCTGCCGCTGCATAAAGTCAAGGTATACCAAGAAGCTGCAGGAAATGGAGAAAAACGCAGCTCCTCCGGAGGATTTCGAGGCTCTGACCGTCGGCTCTCTCCGCAAAGCCGTAGTAGACGGAAATCTGGACGAGGGCTCCATGCTCTGCGGTCTTATAGCGGGCATGATAAACGACATAAAGCCCTGCTCCGAGATAGTGGAAAGCATAATGAAGGATGCCGGAAGGCTTTTGAATATAGATTTTTAACAGAAAAGAGGAAACATCATGTCATGTGCCATAGTTACCGGCTCTGCAAGAGGCATAGGGGCGGCTATCGCTCTCAGGCTTGCAAAGGACGGCTTTGATATCGCCTTCAACGACATCTCCGAGAAGGCATTTGAGGATAATGATATAGTGGACAGAGTGCGTGCGCTGGGCGTGCAGGCGGAGGTATTCGTGTGCGATGTGTCCAGGTTCGACAAGTGCGAAGAAATGGTGAAGGCAGTCAGGGAACGCTTCGGCAGTATAGATGTACTGGTGAACAATGCGGGCATAACCCGTGACAACCTTATGGCAAGGATGACAGAGGCGGATTACGACCTTGTCATCTCTGTAAACCAGAAAAGCGTTTTCAACATGATGAAGATAGTTACCGATGTCATGAGAAAGCAGCGTCACGGTCACATCATCAACCTTGCGTCCGTGGTGGGCGTTTACGGCAATCCCGGTCAGGTGAACTATTCCGCATCAAAGGCTGCTATCATCGGTATGACCAAGACCGTGGCAAAGGAGCTGGGCTCCAGGAACATCACCTGCAATGCGGTGGCACCGGGCTTTATCCATACGCCCATGACCGACAAGCTCACCGAGGAGCAGAGAAATGCCATGCTTTCACGCATAGCCATGAAGAGGTACGGAGAGCCTGAGGAGATAGCAGGCGTTGTATCCTTCCTTGCATCCGAGGATTCTTCCTATGTGACGGGGCAGGTAATAGAGATAGCCGGAGGGCTGAGCATCTGACATAATCCAAGCAATAGATCGAGGTTTATATGAATCGTGTAGTGATAACCGGGATGGGGGCTGTTACTCCTCTCGGAAACAGTATAGATAAATTCTGGGAAAACATAAAGGCCGGAAAGCTGGGTTTTTCCTCCATCGCAGACATAGCAGGGGAGGATTTTCCCGTAAAGCTTTGCGGCAGGGTTTTGGATTTTGATCCCGAAAAGTGGATAAACAAAAAGGAATTGCGCAGGACGGACAGGTTCACCATGTTTGCGGTGTGTGCTGCTATGGATGCCCTGCAGGACAGCGGCTGCAAATTTGAGGATGTGGATCCCTACCGTGCGGGCGTTATCTGCGGTGTAGGCATAGGCGGTCACGAGAGCACTGTCAGGGAAGTGACGAAATTCAACGAAAAGGGCTATGACCGTGTGGGAGTTTTCTACATCCCGATGACCATAGCCAATATGGCGGCAGGCACTGTTGCCATGAAAGCCAATGAACTCGGGATGGGTCAGTTCAAGGGCGACAATATGGCTACCACCACTGCCTGCGCCAGCTCTACCCATGCCATAGGTGAGGCTTTCCGAAAGGTAAAGGACGGCTACCTTGATGTATGCCTGGCAGGAGGTGCGGAAAGCACTGTAAATCCTTTCTCTCTTGCAGGCTTTGCCAACATGAAGGCTCTTTCCCTCTCCGACGATCCCACACGCTGCTCCGTTCCCTTCGACAAGGAGAGAAACGGCTTTGTAATGGGTGAGGGAAGCGGGATGATGGTGCTTGAGAGCCTTGACCATGCACTTGCAAGAGGCGCAAAGATCTATGCGGAGATAGCCGGATACGGTGCCACGGCTGATGCCTACCACATGACCAGCCCCTCTCCCACAGGTGAGGCTGCTGCCGCTGCCATGATACACGCCTACAAGGAGGCAGGGCTTGGAGCCGGTGACATAGATTACATAAATGCTCACGGCACATCCACCCACCACAATGACCTTTACGAGACCATTGCCATAAAGCTGGCACTGGGAGATCACGCAAAGGATGTGGTGATAAACTCCACCAAGTCCATGACAGGTCACCTTCTGGGTGCTGCCGGTGCGGTAGAGGCTATAGTAACAGCCCTTTCACTGAAGGACGGCTATGTTCATCAGACGATGGGCTACAAGGTGGCGGATCCCGAGTGCGATCTGGATTATTGCACCGAGGGCGGAAGGAACCTTGATATAAAGGCTGCTCTTACCAATAACCTTGGTTTTGGCGGACATAACGCCACACTTTGTATCAGGAAGTATGAGTGAGGGTCTTATGGACAAAAGAGAAAAGTTATTCGGAGAACTGGATATAGAAACTATTGAAAAGCTGACGGACATGGTCGTGTCCAAGGAATTGTCCGGTCTGGAGATAGTTTCGGGTGATAAAAAGATAGTGATCAAGGGCAAGAAGTGCCCTCCTCCCCCTCCTCCACGCTTTGAGGGCGCTGCACCTGCAAGCGCTCCCGCAGAGGAGCCAAAGACAGAGGAAAATCCCGTTGCAGAGGGTAACGTGATAAGATCCCCCATAGTGGGTACCTTCTATTCATCTCCCTCCCCCGATAAGCCTGCCTTTGTGAAAAAGGGTCAGAGAGTAAAGCGGGGCGACGTGGTCTGCATCATAGAGTCCATGAAGGTCATGAACGAGATACAGAGCGAGTTTGACGGTGTAGTTGACAGTATGCCCGTTAAAAACGGTGATATGGTGGAATACGACCAGCCTATTCTGGTGATAAAATGAGAAAAATCATGATGACCCTGCTGCTGCCCCTTTTCCTTTTTTCGGGCTGTGTGACCACTCCCCGGGAGGCGGCAAACAGGGTGGACAACGCTAAGATAATGGCTGCGGACGCCAATGCCCAGCTTATGTATCAGAATGCGGTGAACTATTCATCCTCCTGTCAGGTAAACAGTGTTACACTGAAGGCGGGAAGGTACTGCGGAAGCCTCGACAAGGGTGCGGGCACCGTAAACTTTACGGGTGACGCTGCCGATCTGGAAACGGCGCAGAATACCTACACCAACGGCATGACAAGAGGGTATTACTGTGTCATGATAGGCGAAGGCGGAAAGCCCACGGTCGCCTACTGGTCGGATACGGTGGATCTTTCATCTGCTCAGCTGCCGGCGGCAAACGAAGAGCTGAAGCAGGAGCCGGATAAGATCATAGGCAGATATGTGGGCAATTAAAAGCAGGAGATAGCAAGTCCGGAGCAAAAGGGGTGCGGTGCAGATCGCATGATCCTTGTCTCCGCCGAGCCGGAGACTGCGGCTGCGGGTACGCCTGCACAAGGTTTTCTGAAAGGATAAAAAATGAAGCTTGATAAAGAACAGATAAAGGAGATAATCCCCCACCGTGATCCCTTCCTCCTCATAGATGAGATAGAGGAAATGGAGCCCGGCTCCCATGTGGTGGCTTACAAATACATGAAAGAGGACGAATTCTGGTTCAAGGGGCATTTCCCCGGACAGCCCATCGTCCCCGGAGTGCTCATGGTGGAAATGATGGCTCAGGCAGGCTGTGCGGCTATGTTGGCTCTTCCCGAAAACAAGGGGAAGATAGGTTACTTTGCCGGCATCGACAAGGCAAAGTTCCGCCGTCCGGTGGTGCCGGGAGACAAGCTGCGCATCGAAGTGGAGATAGGCAGCTTCAGCCACAGCATAGGTAAAGGAAAGGGTATCTGCACCGTAAACGGCGAAAAGGCTGTTGAAGCAGAGATAAAGTTTGCCATAAAGTAAGGCAGCGGCGGCGGTGCTGCCGAAAATACAAGTTTTGACCGGGGAATATTATGTTCAAGAAAATTCTTATCGCCAACAGGGGCGAAATAGCCGTGCGTATAATCAGAGCCTGCAGAGAGATGGGCATACAGACAGTCACAGTCTGCTCTACTGCGGACAGACACTCTCTTCATGCGGAAATATCTGATGAGACCGTTTGCATAGGTCCTCCCTCAGCCGCAGACAGCTATCTTAACATGGATGCGGTGATAGAGGCGGCTCTGAAGACCGGCGCACAGGCTGTACATCCCGGCTTCGGATTTCTTTCGGAAAATGCCGACTTTGCGGAGAAGTGCAGGCAGAACGGCATAGAGTTCATAGGCCCCTCTGCCGCAGCCATAAGAGCTTTGGGCGACAAGGCAGCCGCAAAGCAGTCCATGAAGAATGCGGGAGTCCCTGTCATACCGGGCTCCGACGGCGTCCTCAGGGATCTGTACCATGCCTACGAGGTGGCGGATGAGATAGGCTACCCCGTTATGATAAAGGCATCTGCGGGAGGCGGCGGAAAGGGTATCAGGAGAGTTGACAGCAAAAAGGACATGGAGGCAGCCATGACTGCCGCCGCAACAGAGGCAAAGTCCTTTTTCGGCGATCCTTCCCTGTACATGGAGAAGCTCATCTTGGATCCCAAGCACATCGAGTTTCAGATAATGGCGGATAAGTTCGGCAATGTGGTGCATCTGGGAGAGCGTGACTGTTCCCTGCAAAGGCGCAACCAGAAGGTGATGGAGGAGACTCCCTCACCCATAATGACTGCCCCTCTCCGTGAGAGGATGGGAAGGGCAGCGGTGGCTGCCGCCATAACCTGCGGCTATACCAACGTGGGCACCATAGAGTTCCTTGTTGACCGTGACAAGAATTTCTACTTCATGGAGATGAACACCCGCATACAGGTAGAGCACCCCATAACCGAGGAAGTAACAGGCATAGACCTTATCAAGGCTCAGATAGATATAGCTGACGGCAAGAAGCTGGGTGTGAGCCAGTCCGACATAAAGATATGCGGCCACTCCATCGAATGCAGGATAAATGCGGAGAAGCCTTCGGACAATTTCAGACCCTCCCCCGGCACTATCAGCTCTCTCCATTTTCCGGGGGGACCGGGAGTGCGCATAGACAGTGCCATTTATCAGGGATATACCATCCCTCCCTATTACGACAGCATGATAGCAAAGCTCATAGTCCATGCACCCACACGCCCCGAAGCTATTGCAAGGATGAAGCGGGCGCTGGCGGAATTCATCGTTGTGGGAGTGGATACGAACATAGATTTCCAGCTCTCTCTCATAAGAGACCCTGTTATATGCAAGGGCAATTATGACAACGGCTACCTTGCAAAGAAGCTTGAAAAGAAAAAGAAGTAAAGGACACGGGAGACGGGGATGAAGATATCCGATGCCAACTTTACACGGCTGGTCCGGTATGTGCGGACAAACTACGGCATAAATCTGGAGAGAAAGCGTGTCCTTGTGGAGGGCAGGCTCTCCGCTCCGGCTGCTTCCATGGGCTTTGCCGACATAGATGCCTATCTGGAGCATATACTTTCATCCTCAGACCCAAGGGGAACGGTGCAGCTGATAAACAAGCTCACCACCAACCACACCTTTTTCATGAGGGAGCCCGACCATTTTGAATTCATGAGAAAGACCTTTCTGCCCTATGCGGAAGCCACTGTGCAGGACAAGGATCTTCGTGTGTGGTGCGCTGCCTGCTCCAACGGTGCGGAGCCCTACACCATGGCAATGGTCATGGATGATTACTTCGGCAGCAGAGGAGCGGACTGGGACAAGGTGATCCTTGCCACGGATGTGGACACGGATGCTCTGAAAGCCGCAAAGGAGGGCGTCTTTACTCCCGACTTCCTGAATGCCTGTCCCCAGCATATGATAGACCGCTACTTTGAAGTGCTCGACAACGGGAATTACCGTGTCATAAAAAAGATAAGGGATCAGGTGGTCTTCAAGAAATTCAACCTCATGAACGAGATAGTCTACAAAAAGCCCTTTGACCTTATAAGCTGTCGGAATGTGATGATCTATTTCGAGCAGGATACCAAGGAACAGCTTGTGCGCAGGCTGTATGAATGCACAAAGCATGGAGGCTACCTCTTTATAGGCCATGCAGAGAACATACCCAGAGATTCAAGGTATGAATTTGTGCAGCCCGCAGTTTTCAGAAAAATATGATATTTCAACAGATGACATGAAAGAAGTCCGGTGGGTTATGAGTTTTGCTTCCGGCTTCTGCCGGGATAGGATATTATGATCGATGTGCTTTTGATCACGGATTCGAGAGGATCCCTCAACGAGGTCTATACGGGGCTTTCCCGTTACCCCGAACTCAGGGTGTATACGGCTCTCGGTGCCTATGAGGGGCGCTCCTCTCTTACATACCGCATACCCTCTGTTGTGGTGCTCGATGCACATCTCAGGGAAGAAGGGGACAAGCCTTCGCTTTTTGATGAGCTTTTGTCACGCAAGATCCCCGTGATAATAGTTTCCTATTCGTCAAGGATGAGGATGATCTGCCTTAAAAAGGGAGCGGTATCCTTTCATCATCAGCCTGTGATCGACAAGTCGGACGAGCTTGCGTCCTTTGTAAGGCTGCTGGCGGAGGATATAATCAGAAGATTCACCGCCTACGATCTGACTACCGAGGTGCCGCAGCCCCTGAGCCCCGGCGGTGTGGATATCATCGCTGTCGGTGCCTCTACCGGTGGAACATCGGCAATAGAGAAGATAGTGACCTCCGTACCCGCATCGCTCCCTCCCATGATAGTCACCCAGCATATGCCAAACGGCTTTACTGCAATGTTTGCCTCCCGCCTTGACAAGATATCGCTTCTGGATGTGCGTGAAGCATCGGACGGTATGAGGCTTGAAAAGGGGATGTGTGTCATAGCCAAGGGGGGCGAGTACATGGAGCTTTTCAGGGACAATGAGGGCTACTTTGTCCGTTCCCGTGAGGGTGAAAAGTGCGGCGGGCTTTGTCCGACGGTGGATGTTATGTTTGAAAGTGCGGCAGCCGCTGCCGGAAACAGAGTTCTTGCCTTCCTTCTTACGGGAATGGGTGCAGACGGCGCTCAGGGGATGCTTGCGCTGAAACGTGCGGGCGCATATACCGTGTGCCAGGACAAGGAAAGCTGTGCGGTCTACGGTATGCCCATGGAGGCTATGGCGCTGGGTGCAGCAGAAGCGGAGATGCCCCTTGACCGTATGGCGGATCTTATGATCTCAAAAACAGGTGCTTCCTTTGCTTTGGGGGAGGTTTAACGATGGCCGATCAATTCAAAAAATATCTTACCTTTCAGGTGGGCGGACAGGATTTTGCCATTTCCATTTCGGAGATAACCGAGATACTCTCCAGTTGTTCGGACTGTGTGAGGGTGCCGGAGTTCCCGTCCTATGCAAAGGGGATAATACACCTGAGAGGGAATGTGGTGTCCATAATCGACCTGTGCAAAAGATTCGGGAAGGATGTGCCTCTCAGCGATGAATGCTGTGTCATTGTCATCCGCATGGATGACAGCTTTCACTCCCTTGTGGGCTTTGCAGCGGACAGGGTAAATGCGGTGGAGGACATAGCCGTTGAGGACATAAACCCTGCACCGGTCATGATCGGCTGTGCGGACTATATTTCCGGCATAACAAAAAAGGACAGCCGCATCATACTTATACTTGACCCCTTCATGCTGGTGGGAGAGGGAATGAGGACGGCTATAGAAAAGCTGAATGAAGATAAATGAAAAAGAGATACAGATACAGGAGCGAATGGGCGGATCTCCTGCCGTACATCGTGCTGCCGGGTTCTGAAAAAAACAGTTTGAAAAAGGTGCTCTGTACTGCCTTGAAAAACACATAAAGGGATCAGGCTATGGAAGAAGATAAGAGCCTTGTATATAAGGATGAAGCCCTGAGACTGGCACAATGCGCTGCCGCTCTGGGAGAAGTCCCCGTGGGAGCGGTGATAGTCAGGCTTTCGGACGGGCAGATCATAGGCAGGGGATACAACACCTGCGAAAAAGGGCGTTCTCCTCTCCTCCATGCGGAAATGTCCGCTATAAAGGAAGCCTGTGCTTTTCTGGGCGGGTGGCGCCTTGAGGGCACTGCCATGTATGTGACCCTTGAACCCTGTACCATGTGTGCCGGGGCTGTACTGAATGCCCGTATAGACAGTGTGTTTTACGGCACTCCCGACACAGGCGTCAGAGGAGCGGCACATCTTCTGAAAAATGCCCGCTGCTATGAGGATGAACGCTGTGCAGAGGTGCTGAAAACTTTTTTTGGGAACAGAAGGATAAAAATGGACAGGATAAAGCTCGTAAAGGCAGAGACAGACGACCAGCTGAAAAGAACGGCTGCGCTTGCGGATGAGATATGGCATGAATACTTTCCCTCTCTTCTAGGCAGTGCGCAGACGGACTATATGGTAAACAGATTCTGCACCTTTGAGGCTGAAAAGGAAAACATCAGAAACGAGGGCTATATCTACTACATAATAAAAAAAGGCGGAGAGGATATAGGTTACACCGCCGTAAAGCCCGACGGAGAAAGGCTTTTTCTCTCAAAGCTCTATCTGAAGGCGGAGCACAGGGGAAAGGGCTATTCACGGCAGGCAGTGGATATGCACAGGGAATATGCCCGCAAAAACGGTCTCGTTTCCGTGTGGCTCACGGTAAACAAGGGAAACTTTGTTGCCATAAGAGCCTATGAGGGGATCGGTTTTAAAAGGACAGGCTCCGGAGTGACAGACATAGGAAGCGGATTTGTAATGGACGATCACTTTTATGAGATAAAAGCATGAAAAGGGAGGAACGGTAAATGAACACGGATGATTTTGTAAGGTCGTTTTTTTCCAATAATTACTTTTCGGATGAACAGACTCTGAGGCTCATCTTGGAAAATGTGGGAAAGACAGCGGCAGTAGCAGCTCTCAGCGCATTTCTGGGGGACGTGGTGCTAAAGAGCATGGTGACATCCGCTCCTACCCGTTTCACAGTTGAGAGCGGGGTTCCGGTGGAGCTTTATGCGGTGGGCAGGAATGATTATCCCACCGATGTATATGTAAGCTCCAGACGCACCCACGCAGACTGGAGACCTGCACTGTTCTTTGCCTCTGTTTTCCTTGTGTGCAAGCTGGTGCTTGAATACAGGGAGAAAAATGTACCCAATGTGACAAGGGCAAAGACCGAAAGGGTACGCAGCTGAAATAATTACGAAAGAGATCTGTGAGGAATAATGCCAAAGAAAAAGAAAGAATACGACAACGACAGTATAGGTATACTTGAAGGAGAGGACAGAGTCAGAAAGCGTCCTGCTGTAATATTCGGCTCCGATGATCTGGAGGGATGCAAGCATTCTGTTTTTGAGATAGTTTCCAACTCCATCGACGAGGCAAGAGAGGGCAACGGCGACAGGATAATCGTCACCCGCTTTCTCGATCATTCCGTCGAGGTGGAGGACTTCGGCAGAGGTTGTCCCCTCGATTTCAACAAGACCGTAGGCCGCTACAACTGGGAACTGGTCTATTGTGAGATGTATGCGGGCGGAAAATACGACAACGCCGATTACGAATACTCTCTCGGACTTAACGGGCTCGGTGCCTGCGCCACACAGTATGCTTCGGAATATATGGATGTTACGGTGTACCGTGACGGCTTTGAGTACAAGGTGCATTTTGAAAAGGGACGAAACATAGGCGGTCTCTCAAAGAATGTCTTCAAGGGAAAGCGCACCGGAACCATACAGCGCTGGAAGCCCGATAAAGAGGTCTTTACGGATATAGACATCCCAAGGGAGTATTTTGAGGATGTGCTGAAAAAGCAGGCTGTGGTAAACCCCAGGGTGCATTTTGAGTTTCGCTGCGAGATCTCCGCAGGAGAGTTTGAGACCGTTGAATTCTACTATGAGAACGGTATCACGGACTACCTTTCCGAGCGTATCGGCGACACGGGACTTACGGATATACAGTTCATTTCCACCGAGCGCACCGGTCAGGATGCACCGGACAGACCGCAGTACAAGATGAAGCTGTCACTTGCCTTTGGCTTTACCGCAAAAGAGGCTTTTCAGGAATACTACCACAATTCAAGCCAGCTTGAGCACGACGGTTCCCCGCAGAAGGCGGTGCAGTCGGCTTTCCGTTCATCCATAGATGCCTACATCAAGGCAAACAACAAGTACAAGGCAAACGAAAAGGGCATCACTGTTGCGGATGTGCTGGATTCTCTGGTGCTGGTGAGCGCAACCTTCTCCACACTTACATCCTATGAGAACCAGACCAAGAAGGCCATAAACAACAAGTCCATACAGGACAACATGACCGACTTCATCAAGCACAGCCTGGAGGTCTACTTTATAGAAAACCCCGGGGATGCGGTGAAGATAGCCGATCAGATACTTATCAACAAGCGTGCAAGAGAATCTGCCGACAGGATAAGGCAGAACACCAAGAACAACCTTACCAAGCAGATAGATCTGGCGAATATGGTGGAAAAGTTCGTGGACTGCCGCACCAGAGACAAGAGCCGTAGGGAGATCTACATCGTGGAGGGAGATTCCGCCTTAGGCTCCTGCAAGACCGCACGCAATGCGGAATTTCAGGCTATAATACCCATCAGGGGCAAGATACTCAACTGCCTTAAAGCCGATTACGAAAGGATATTCAAGAGCGATATCATCACAGACCTTGTGAAGGTGCTGGGCTGCGGCGTAGAGGTAAAGAGCAAGGCAAACAAGGAGCTTGCCACCTTCTCCATGGAAAATTTCCGCTGGAACAAGGTCATAATCTGTACAGATGCGGACGTGGACGGATACCAGATACGCACCCTTGTCCTCACCATGCTTTACAGGCTCACGCCTACTCTTATAGAACAGGGCTATGTGTACATAGCCGAATCCCCGCTCTTTGAGATAAACACCAAGGATATGACCTATTTTGCCTATACCGAAAAGGAAAAGGCGGATATAGTCGCAAAACTGGGGGATACGAAGTACAAGATAGACCGCTCGAAGGGTCTGGGCGAAAACGATCCGGAAATGATGTCCCTTACCACCATGGACCCCGCCACAAGAAGGCTCATAAAGGTAATGCCTGCCGATGCGGAGGAGACTTCCAGAATGTTCGACCTCCTGCTGGGGGATGACCTTCAGGGAAGAAAGGACTACATTGCCGAGAACTCTGCCACCTACCTGGAAATGGCGGATCTCAGCTGACAGAAGCGAAAAATGTGTACTGTAATGCAGCTTTATAACTTTGAGGACACATAATTGTTACAAACAAAAAGATTTTTAACCTATTTTCGTTAAATCAGCTAAAAAATTAAGCGGCATTTATTGAAAATAACTATTTTGCGTGAAATATCTGTGAAATGTGAAATATTTCTGCTTCCTTAGTTGTATATTAGGTAAAGAAGGCCGCAGCGTATGCTGCTGCATCGTTGATATACGACCAACGGAGGAAAGTAATATGAAAAGAATATCTGTAAAAAGAATAGCATCTCTTATCACGGCGCTGTCGATGGCAGCATCCCTTTCAGCCTGCGGAGGAGCGAGCAATTCCTTTGCATCCGACGAAGCACCGGCTACAGCCGCACCTGCTGCGAAGGCTGCACCTTCCGCAGAAAAGATAGAGGCTCCCGTCGAAGTGAGATCCGAAGATGCAGTCCCGGAGGCTGCTTCAGAGACAGCCGCAGCCGAAGCTGCCGCTGCAGGTGATGCGGACGGAGAAGCAGTGTATTATACCGCAGAAGAAGCTGCACCCGTTACCTCGGTCGCTGCAATGAGGGAAGAAGCAGTGGAAGAAGAATACGAGGCTGCCGCCGATGAACTCGGAGCTGCGGATGAGGTCATGGCTGCCGATGAAGCTGCCCCCGAAACGGAGGCGGAGAAGGCTCCCGTCTCCTCTCAATGGCAGGCGGGACTGCTTACCGCAGGTGAGTGGAACGACAACGACAACTGGGGCTTTTTTACAAACCTTGTCAATTCCGGGAAGATAACCTACCCCGCCTACGGCATAGACCCCCGTTTCCGCACAGCCGTTACAGTAAAGGACAAAAACGGGCAGCCCGTAGTGAATGCGAAAGTAACTCTCTATTATCAACAGGAGCCTTCGTGGACGGCAGTCACAGACAAAAACGGCATTGTTTACCTTTTCGGAAAGGGTGACACCGTTTCGGTGACGGGGCTCAGCTCCACGGCTTATTATCGCCTGCCTGAGGCTGTGTACGGCAATGAGACCGTGGAGCCGGCAGCGGAGACTGAGACCCCGGAGAGCACAGCCGTTCAGACGGAACAGCAGGGCAGAAAGACCGTGGGAGAAGCCATTCAGATCGTCATAGAAAAGTGCATTGCGGAGGTGTTCGGCAGCGGAAATGAAGAGGCTCCCGCTCCGCAGACGGATGTAAAGCCCGAGGACACCCGCACAATGGAGCAGGTAGCAGAGGATGTAAGGCAGTCCCGTAACGCCTTTGTTTCCAGAGAAGTCGAGGTAACTTTTGACGACATCATCGGGAACTACAAGGATATGCAGGTCATGTTCATAGTGGATACCACCGGTTCCATGGGTGATGAGCTGATGTTCCTGCAATATGAGTTCTCTGCCATAGCCCAGACTGTGGGAAATGAAAATGTCACCTATTCCGTGAATTTCTACAAGGATGAGGGGGATATCTACAAGACCCGCACCAATCCCTTTACAGACGATATAAGCGCACTTGACAAGAAGCTGAAGAGCGAGGTCGCTGACGGCGGCGGAGATACCCCCGAAGCAGTATCGGAGATACTGGATGAGTGTATGCACGCAGAGGATTGGCGTGAAGATGCCGTAAAGATCGCATTCCTCATCTATGACGCACCTCCCCACAGCGATGCGGCATCCCTTGCCAAGCTCGAAAGAGCGATGAAGGCAGCAGCCGCACAGGGGATAAGGGTCATTCCCGTGGTATCCTCCAATTCCGAAAGAGAGACGGAGCTTTTCGGAAGAGGTCTTGCCATATTCACAGGCGGTACCTATGTGTTCCTGACCGATGATTCCGGAGTAGGAGATTCCCACCTTGAACCTGTTATAGGTGCTTATCAGGTGGAAAGCCTCTACGATATAATAATCAGGCTCATTGAGGAGTACAGACAGTAATACTGTTTGTTACCACGATGTGTGAACGGGCTCCGGGTGTCATTCAACATACATTCAAGTGTTTGTGCCTTGCTTTTGCAGTCTTGCATGGGAGGCAGATCGGTATCAGAGTTAAACCGATAAGGTCCATCGGTTTACATATATGAAAGGAAGTTTTTAAAATGAACAAAGCAGTAAGAAAGGCAGTTATTGCCGGCAACTGGAAGATGAACAAGACCCGTCCCGAGGCAAAGGCTCTTCTTGAAGCTATCAAGCCCCTTGTGGCAAATGCAGAGGGCAGGGTAGAGGTAATAGCCTGCGTTCCCTTCACCAATCTTGAGACTGCGGTGAACACCACAGCAGGTTCCAATGTGAAGGTGGGTGCGGAGAACGTACACTTTGAAAAGAGCGGTGCATTCACAGGTGAGATATCTGCCGATATGCTGGTCGAAGTTGGCGTTGAGTATGTTGTTATAGGTCACTCCGAGAGAAGACAGTATTTCGGTGAGACCGACGAGACCGTGAACAAGAGAACAGTTGCTGCCCTGAATGCAGGTCTGAAGCCCATTGTCTGCGTAGGCGAGCTGAAGTGGGAGCGTGAGTGTGCTATTACCGAGGAAGTAGTAGGCAAGCAGATAAAGCTGGATCTCTGGGGACTTACAGCTGAGCAGGTAAAGAACGTGATAATCGCTTATGAGCCTGTATGGGCAATAGGCACAGGTCTTACTGCTACTCCCGATCAGGCACAGGAAGTCTGCGCATTCATCCGTGCAACACTTGCAAAGCTCTACGATCAGGCTACAGCCGATTCCGTCACCATCCAGTACGGCGGCTCCATGAACGCAAAGAATGCCGCAGAGCTTCTTGCAAAGCCCGACATTGACGGCGGACTCATAGGCGGCGCTTCTCTCAAGGCTGAGGATTTCAACGTGATCGTTCAGGCTGCTGTAAACGGCTGATGATGCTTTTTCCTCATACTGCTGCCGCAAGTCCCGGAGGATAAGCGGCGGCAGTGTGGGGATAGTTGTATACAGCGGGGGGGATAAATATTTCTGCCAAGCTTTATATCACTGATTTTTTTAAGTGTGCGGCTTTTCTCATGCTGTGCCTTTTCATCAAGATCTTTTCCCACAATGTCCTGCCGGAGGGCATACAGTCTGCGGTTTGTGCAGGCTTTGCCATTCTCTTTACCGTGCTGTTTCTCATAGGCATCGAAAGAGGTGAAAGGGAGTTTCTGGCTCCCACCTACGGCTATGCGGGAATGACCAGCGGCATTCTCATCGCCATGGTGACAGCGGCACTGCCTGTAGGCATAGACTGGCTCAGAGGCACCCTTGTGATGAAGTACACCCCGGAGAATTTCAACATACTGACCTGTCTCCTGTGCGGGTGTGAGGGTATCTTTGCGGCGATGATGATATTCGGCTATGTTTTCCATATCATCAAGGAGGACTTTGCGTGGTTCGATGCGGCTGTGGTCTGCATAATACTCAATATCCTCTACACCGATATATTCATCTATGACTTTATACCCGATTTTATGGGGCTGGAGTTTGACAGCTTCGGGGGACATATGACCGTAGACCCCGTCACCCTGTCGGACAGTCAGGTGATCTGTATCATAAATGTGGTGCTGATGTCGGTGCTCGCCTTTATGATGACCTATCGCTACGGGGATGTGAGACCCTCTGCCGCCTTCATGTTCGTTTTCAATGTACTGTTGTATATGCTGGGGCACCTGTGGGAAACAAAAATGGGCACTCTTCCCGTGGTCACCGGCATAGAGATATATTCAGGCTTTTCACTTACTGTTACCATGCTATTGACCATCGGTTTAATGATACTTACCATCTGACACACATAAAGGAGAGGACAGACAATGAAAAAGATAGACCTGTCACAGGCTAATATAGAACCCTTTGAGAAGATAGGCAAAGAATGGATGCTCATAACTGCGGGTGATTCCGAGGACTGCAACACCATGACAGCTTCCTGGGGCTTTATGGGAGTTATCTGGGGAAAGGATGCTGCTGAGGTAGTGGTGCGCCACTCCAGATACACCTATGAATTCATGGAGCGTGAAGGGCTTTTCACCCTTTCCTTTTTCAGGGAGAAATACAGGGAAGTCCTTTCCTACTGCGGCAGTATGTCCGGCAGAGATACGGACAAGATAGCTGATATGAAGCTCACACCCGTGGATATAGACGGTACGGTAGGGTTTAAGGAGGCATACCTTACTCTTGTCTGCCGCAAGATGTACGCTGCGGATATCGACACCTCCTCTCTGGCAGAAAGTGAGCAGCATTTCTATGATAATGACGCCCTTCACAAAATGTATATCGGTGAGATAATCTCCGTTTATACGGGTGAAGAATGATCCGGAAAGAGTGAGTGTATGAACTGTGATATTGCGGATATTGCAGATTTTATAGAAGATAATGACGGCTTTGCCGTTTATTTCCATAAAAATCCGGACGGAGATGCGGTGGGAAGCGCCTATGCCCTTGTGCTGGCACTTAAAGCCATGAAAAAGGAAGCCTGTGCGGTATGTGCCGATGAGGTGCCCGAAGGCTACCGCTTTATGACCGACAAGGTGGGGAGCGTTCCTTTCAGGGCACGCCACGGCATTGCAGTGGACACTTCTGCCCCATACAGGCTGGGTGAATATGAAAATGTGAAAATGGCCGTTGTCATAGATCACCACGAAAGCAATTCCTTTGATGCAAAGTATAAGTATGTGCTGCCCGAAAGCTCATCCTGTTCGGAGATAGTCTATTCGCTCATAAGAGAGATGGGTGTTCCCATATCCTCCCTTATGGCCGATCTTTTGTATACGGGCATCATTACAGATACCGCAAGGTTCTGCTCCCGCAGCGTGAACAGGGATACCTTCAGGGCTGCCTATGAGCTGTCCGCTCTGGGAGCGGACACTGTTTCCCTCGGAAGGCGCTTTACCTACGAAAAGGACAGCAAGCGCCTTGCGGTGGAAAAGCGGCTCCTGGAGCACATGAGCATCACCCACGGGGGACTTGTGGCTGTGACATACCTTTCTCACGGGGATTTTGAGGAATTATCGGTAACACCCGACGACACAGAGGGCATCAACGAAGTGATAGACAGGATAAAGGGCGTAGGCATAGGTGTTCTGGTCCGGGAGCGCATAGAGGGCAAATGCCGCATTTCCGTGCGCACATCCGCAAAATACAATGCAGACCGCTTCTGTGCTCTTTTCGGCGGCGGCGGACACCGCTATTCCGGGGGCTGCCAGACAGACGGCAGTGCTGAAGAGATCGCCGAAAGGCTGTCGGAGGCTGCGGGGGAATTCATAGATAAGCAGGACAGCCTGTAAAGAAAAGAGGAAACATGAAGCTACTTATTATACGTCACGGAGCTCCTGACTATGCAAAGGACTGTCTTACGGAAGAGGGCATAGGGCAGGCAAAAAAGCTGAGACAGCGGCTTGAAGGAGCAGACATAGCAAAGGTCTATACCTCCACCATGGGGAGAGCGATGGAAACTGCCGCCATATGCACTGAGGGCAGAGGGCTTGTGACGGAGAAATGTGACTGGCTCAGGGAATTTGCAGTGGGGATAAATATGGGTGATAAAAAGCAGTCCGTGCTTTCCTGGGATCTGCAACCCGAATACAGGGACAGCTTCTTCTTCGACAGGGAAAAGCAGTATCTTTCCCCTGTGCTTGCGGGCACGGAGTTTTCATCCCGCTATGAAATGTTGTGTGAGGGACTGGACAGGATCCTTGAGGAGCATGGTCTTGCAAGAGAAGGAGACAGCTACATCAAAAAAGGTGATACTGACATCACCCTTGCTCTGTTCTGCCACTTCGGTACTACCTGTGTCATTGCCGCAAGGCTGCTGGGAGTGGCTCCCATGGTGTTTCTGACGGGAATGAGCGAGGAGCCTACGGCGGTGACCACCATATGCACCGATGACCGTTTTGGCAGAAGGGTCAATTTCAGACTTCACGGATACGGGGATATTTCCCATCTTGAAGGGCATATTTCAGCCGGTGTGGCGTACAAATAAGAAAGGCAGATACTATGGATTTTTCGACAGGCAGGTTCATAGCCGCAGATACTCCCTTTGATGAGGCAGATACAGTGCTTTTCGGAGCACCCTACGACTCCACCACCTCTTTTCGTCCGGGGACACGCTTCGGTCCGTCAGCCATCAGGAGCGAGAGCTTTGGCATAGAGACCTATTCCCCCTATCAGGACAAGGATCTCTGTGATGCAAGGCTTTGGGATATGGGGGATCTGGAGCTTCCCTTCGGGGCTCCTGAGCCGGCTCTTAAAATGATAGAGGAATGTACAGAACATATCCTTTCAAAGGGAAAGCTGCCCATTATGACAGGCGGCGAACATCTTGTTACTCTGGGGGCTTTCAGAGCCGTTCAAAAAAGGCATAAGGACATATGCCTCATCCAGTTTGATGCACACACAGATCTGCGTCAGGATTATCTGGGAAATCCCCTTTCCCATGCCTGCGTTATAAGGCGGTGCCACGACATCATCGGAGACGGGCGGATCTGGCAGTTCGGCATACGCAGCGGTGAAAGGGAGGAATTTGCTTTTGCGGGAGAGCATACTCACATCTTCCCGACCGCTGCGGAGGGCGTTTCCTTTGACGGTGTGAAGGATGCGGTAAGGGAGATAGGGGACAGACCCGTTTACCTTACCATCGACCTTGATGTGCTTGACCCCTCCTGCTTTTGCGGCACAGGCACTCCCGAAGCCGGAGGCTGCACCTTCAATCAGCTCCTTGTTGCGGTAATGACCATAGGAAAAGAGCTGAATGTGGTGGCTGCCGATCTCAACGAGCTTTCTCCCCATTACGATCAGTCCGGTGCATCGACGGCGCTGGCCTGCAAGCTGCTTAGAGAAGTAGTGCTATGCATCGGAGGATAATATCCTCTTATGGATATTGAATAAATAATGAACCGAAAATTTGTTAGGGTTGCACAAATACACGTTCATCTTTTTGTTCATTTCACGGTGTAATGTAGATTTTAAAAACAACTTTTGCATTATCCCTTGACAAAGCCGTAAAAAAATGTTATTTTATAGTCGTGAAAGGAAAACCGAAAGGGAGATAAAGGCAGACCTTTTACAAAATGAATTCCATGAGATCTGACAGGAGGTAAATGATATGAAAAAGGCAACTATCAGGCTTGCTACTATCAACGATGTGAAGAACTTCGTTTCCAAGGTATCCCTTTGTGATTACGATGTGGATCTTATTTCGGGCAGATATGCCGTTGATGCTAAGTCTATCATGGGTATATTTAGTCTCGATCTTGAGAAGCCTATCAGTCTCGAAGCTCATTCCGACGATACCGATGAGTTTTTCGCAGCCATCAAGCCCTATATCATAGGCTGATGTGATAGATCCCCCCGAGGGACGAAAAGTTTTGAGAAAAAGCCGACAGGCAGCCGCTTCAAATAAAGCGGCTGCCTGTTTGTCTTTATACTGATCTCTGACCGATGTATAGACAAGAAACAAGCCGCAAATGCTTGAATATAAGGGATTTGCGGCTTGGAGATCGTCTATACATCGAGGAAGAATCAGTATTATGTCACCACTGCCTGATGATCCTGCGCAGATGCCTGTCAATGTCGATGCGTGTCTGTTTACATTCCTTTGGGTGTTCTTTCAGTGTTTTGAAGGTAAAGCCCAGCAGCAGTGAAGAACCCACGGGAAGAACGGTTTCCAGCATGGACTGCGGGAACACAAGGTGAGAGCCGTATTCATAGGTGAGCTTTGCTGCCCTGCATTCATGGGGCATAGACTTTATGCGTTCAGCCATCCTGTCGATATAGCGGCAGGTGTCCCACAGGGAATCATCCTGAGCCCCGATAAACACCACCGTGCCTTTTATACGCTCTACCTTTATCTTCATATCCTCTGTGATGGGGCAGAGCTTTTCGGAAAGGTCGAACATATCTCTTGCTGCTGCCATATCTCCACGGCGCTTTGCTTCTTCGCTTAATCTCTGCCAGTATTCCGGGTGACGGTAGGCATAGGGGAGGAAGGGCAGGCTTTTGCCACGGTAGGAAAGGGTGGATTCATTGTTCCCGGGGCGTTCCCTTGCGCCGTCAAGACCGTCACGGTAAAAGCCTTCCATTATGAAATCCGAGGGGGAAAGTGCCACTGTCAGGGTGATATCCGGGATAAAGGAGGCTGCTGCCAGCGCTGCCATTGCCGTAGTAGATGCACCCATTATGCCAAACTTTGTGTTTCCCTTGGAACGGAGGACTTCTATTGCCCTTTCGTAGCCCTCTATGGGATAATCGTGATAGGCATAGTCCCTCGTTTCGGATGACATCGCCATAACATTACAGCCCAGCCTGTGGAGCCATTTCACGCCTGTTTTCACCATGAGATCGTCTACCTTGTCACCCAGCATAAGTATTATGCCCTTTTCACAGAAAGCTCTGTTTGCATAGTATGCTCCGTAAAATCCATCATTTTTAGTATAGAAGTATTGTGGCTTCATGTATCATCTTCTCCTTTCAGAATGCTCATCACCGCATTTATGGCAGTATCCCGCATAACTTTCTCATCAAGCCCGTAAAGCTCGTTGAACATCATCAGATGACAGTGCTGTTCCATGATGCCGATGAATGAATATGCCTTTTCCCGTATATGGGGGTCATCCCCGAGAAAAAGCGACAGCTTTGAGATAATGCCGTTCATCTTTTCATCGCTTATCCGGCTGTAGAGCTGCCGGACATCCTCATCCGTATGCTGCAGACCTTCAAGTTCTTCGTGGATATCACGGTATTTTGCATGAAATCTCTCAAAGGCTGTCAGTACCGTTTCAAGGTATTGCCTCATATCCGTGAAGCTGCCTGGCATATCCGTGCTGTCAAGGTCTGTGATGCTCTTTACATTGTCTGCACCGTAGGAGATAACAGACAGAAGTATATCCTTTTTATTTTTGAAATACCTGTAAGCTATACCTGTGGATACCCCTGCTTCAGCGGCTATCTCATCCACGGTAGTTTTGTGGTAGCCCTTTTTTCCGTACATAAAAAGAGCCGCTTTCAGTAAATCGTCCCTTGTTTTCTGTGACCTTGCCTGAACAGGTCTTGCTGTTTTCTCCATCTGTCTCACCTTTTTTTCGGAACTGCAAATCTGAACATATCATGACCCAGCACCCTTGCCCCGGAATTATCTGCCGCCTCTTCAAGACGGCGTATCTCTGCCGGTGTCAGCTTTACCTCGGCAGCTTCAGCCAGTTCCCGCACCTGATGAGGTCTGCGGCAGCCGCACATCGGCACCACGCCCTTGTTTGCACAATATGCCTCTGCCACCTGTGCAACGGAGATATCATGCCTTTTTGAGACTGCTGTCATAACCCTGTACAGCTCGTGCATCTTTTTGATCTGGCGGTTCATAAAAAAACTTATGGGTGAGGGCTTTCTTGTCTTAGGGTCGGTAAGCAGACCTTCTTCAAGTACTGCCCACCCCCAGAAAGACACACCGTTCTCCCTGCACCAGTCGAGCAGACCGTTTTTCTCCCACTCACGGGAGAGAAGGCTGTAATGGTTCTGCACGCCGTAAAGTGGTATGCCCGCCTTGTCCAGCATCCTCTTTGAGAGCTTACATTCATCAAGGTCAAAGTTTGAGATCCCTATGTGTCTGATCCTGCCTTCTTTGCAGAGCTCTATGATCTCGGAAAGATGCTGCTCCGTGTCCGTCGGCAGATGCAGCCAGTATATATCTATATAGCTGCGCCTGAGATCAGCCAGATCCTTTTCAAGTGAACGGCGGACGCAGTTTTTCCTGTATCGGGAGAGGGGAGTGTACTTTGCGGAAACGATGTATTCCCCGCCTATCTCCTCCGCAAATTCCCCGAACATCTTCTGAGCCTTTCCAAGACCGTAGTCCTGTGCCAGATCGTATATCCTGAGTCCGTTCCTGTCGGCTTCCTCCATTGCTTCCCTGATAACGCTGTCTTCTGCGGAGCTCCCACGCAGGATCTTTCCGTATGCCTTGCTGCCCCATGAATTTGTTCCTATGACAGCTTTTGCATTTATATCATCCATACTGTCCTTCCCCTCATCAAGAAATGTGAGATATATCTCATGTTTAATATATCACATTTTTTGAGGCTTGTCAAGAGAATATGAGAAAATTCTCATATTTTTGAAATTAAAACTGCCCGCACGGCTTGTCTGTTCTGCATATACACTCAAAAAAAGCGTGTCCCTGTCCAAGGACAGGGACACAGCTTATTATCATGCGCTTCGGCTCACAGCCGGGCTTTTCGGGAACTATTTCTTTCTCAGAACAGCAAGGGCTCCGTAGTGGATGATATCAAATTTTTCGGGTGCAATGGCGTTCAGCAGCTCACGATGCTCCCTGTCCCATTTCTCCAGCTCCTCCGGCGACAATGAAGCTCCCACACCACGGCAGGCAAACATCCTGCCATGCCATGAGTCTTTTGTGAATGGCACCCGAAGATCGTATTCCTCATGGTCTTCAAGCTCAAAGCTGTCGTACGCAACATCCGGTATCCAGATGGGATGCTTCGTTTCACCTGCTCCCGACCAGTTTGGATTATATTTCAGAACAAGCTCTTCGCTGGCACCTGCTATCCTGTCCTCATATGGGAGCCATGCCATATAGAGAATGAGGAGCTTTCCCTCCGGCTTTAATAAGTCCGCCAGTCGGGGCATTACCTTTTCATGGTCAAAGTACCAGAAGCACTGGCAGGCGGTGATAACATCGAAGCTCTCCTTCGGAAATTCCATCTCCTCCGTGGAGACCGCACGGAAGGATATATCCATTCCCGCTTTGGATGCAAGGAGCCTTGCCTGTTCTATCTGCTCGGGAGAAATGTCAGTACCTGTCCAGCTGGCGCCGTATCTGTACATATTTCGTGGCAGGACGCCGGTGCCCGTACCGATATCCAGTACACTCTGCCCCTTCACGCAAAGACCCCTGTCCACTATCTTCTTATAGAATTCTTCGGGATAGATATCTCTGTATCTGGCGTATTCTGCGGATGTCCTGCCCCAGTCGAATGCTTTTCCGGAGTCTATCCTTATATCCTTTATTTCCATAGTGATGTGTATGATCCTGCCCGCAAGCGGGTCATGCTCTCCTTTCAGAATAATGATGTAAAACGATCCATACTGATTTCTGACCGATGTATAGACAAGAAACAAGCCGCAAATGCTTGGATATAAGGGATCTGAGGCTTGGAGATCGTCTATACATCGAGGAAGAATCAGTATTACGCCGCCTGTGCAGCGCAGCTCTGCCGGTAAGCTCCTGTTTTCGGTGTATGCTGACGGCTTTCTGTGCAAAGCTAAAGGTGACCGTCAGCGGACAGCCACCTTTGGACTTATTTGCTCATGATATCAGCAATGGTGTCCATGATCTTGTCATGACATCCGCCGCAGCCTGTGGAACATCCTGTCATCTGCTGTACTTCTTCAAACTGCTTTTCTACATCGGGGAATGTGGGAAGGCTGTGCATAGCATCTTCCACATCAAAAAGAGTTACGTTCATGCAGTTGCAAAGAACTACGTTTTCGGTGTTTGGCATAGTTTTATTCCTCCTGAGATGGTTTATTTCCATTTCTTATTTTTCTTATTATCGAGTTCAAGTCCGACTCTGTTCCCTGAGAGTCCACCAATAATCCCGCCGACCACAGCAGCAGGAATCGTTGCCACAAATGCAGTTCCACCGGTGGCTATACCTGCAGTAGCACCCCATTTTGCACCGGCTGCTTCTCCAGCGATTGCACCACTGATCGTACCACCTGTTTGAACAGATTTTTCTTTACAATTTTAAAAAAATGTTCTTTCCCATCAGAAACTACACACCATGTTTTTAGCTGTCATTTCTGTTTATAAGTTCTTCATACAGCCCTATATACAGCTTTGCAGACTGATCCCAACTGTAATCGCACTTCATATCGTGGCGTACAAGGTCATCCCAGTTATCGCTGTGATACAGATCGTTTGCACGGGAAACTGCGCTCAGCATATCGTGGGCGTTGTAGGTCTTGAAGGTGAAGCCGTTCCCGTCTCCGCCGCCAGCATCCTTAACGCTGTCACGCAGACCGCCTGTTTCTCTTACTATTGGCACGGTGCCGTAGCGCATGGAGATCATCTGTGCAAGACCGCAGGGCTCGGACTGAGAGGGCATAAGGAACATGTCTGCTCCCGCATATATCCTCTTTGCAAGATCGGGCCTGAAGCCCACGGTAACGCTTACCCTGTCGTTTCTCCTCCACGCCATCTCCTTGAAAAAGTCTTCAAAGATCTTTTCACCGGAGCCGAGTATCGCAAACTGACAGCCAAGACCCAGCATTTCCTCAAACACATATTTGATAAGGTCTATGCCCTTGTGGGAAACAAAACGGGTGATGATGCCGATAACGGGAGAGCCGTCGTCCGCCAGTCCCAGTTCCTTGAGAAGAGCCTTTTTGCAGGCTGCCTTTCCGGATATGTCGTCCGCAGAATAATTCTTTGCTATGGCCTTGTCATGTGAAGGATCGTACAAGTCTGTATCAATGCCGTTCAAAAAGCCGCAGAGCTTGTACTGCTTGCCTGCAAGAGCACGATCCAGACCGTGAGAGTACCAGGGATCAAGTATCTCCCAGGCATAGGAGGGCGACACGGTGGTTATCTTGTCCGCCGTTTCAAAGGCACCCTTCATCAGGTTCACCGCACCGTCATATTCCAGCAGCCTTGCATGATACAGGGGGATGCCTATTATATCCCCAAGGACATCCATGCCGTAACGCCCCTGATACTGGATATTGTGGATGGTGAATACCGTCTTTATGTCCTCATAGCCGGGACGGAACTTGTACACTGTCTGATAGTACACGGGCACAAGGGCTGTCTGCCAGTCGTTGCAGTTTATGATGTCGGGCTTGAAATCTATGTGGGAAACAAGCTCTATCACCGCACGGGACAGGAAAACAAAGCGCTCGCAGTCATCATAGAAGCCGTAGAGACCGTCTCTTGCAAAGTAATATTCATTATCCAGAAGATAATAGGTGACACCGTTGGCGTGACCCTCAAAAACTCCGCAGTACTGCCTGCGCCAGCCTACATCCACCGTGAAATTGAGCAGGAATTTAAGCTCTGCTCTCTGCTCCTGTGTTACGCTTTTGTAAAGCGGAAGGACCACTCTGCAATCATGGCCTGCCTTGCAAAGGGCTGCCGGCAGTGAGCCTGCTACATCGGCAAGACCGCCCGATGCAGCATAGGGGAGAGCTTCCGATGCGGTATATAAAATATTCATTCTTCCGCTCCTTAAAATGTCAGATTATTACGTATATGCTGTCACGGCCGATACCAAACAGTACCGGCCGCAAGTTTCCGGGATCCTCAGATCTGTGCTCCCTTTCCGATATAGATAGGATAATTGGAGGAACCGGTAAGCACCTTTCCCTCTGTTATCTTAACTACCTTATCGGTGATAACGCTGTCAAGAGTGCAGTTCTTGCCTATGACGGTGTCCTGCATAACGATGGAGTTGCGCACAACACTGCCCTTGGCTACTCTTGCACCTCTGAAAAGCACGGAGTTTTCAACTGTGCCCTCGATGATACAGCCGTCGGCTATGAGGGAATTGCGCACCTTTGCACCTATGGCGAGCTTTGCGGGCGGATTGTCCCTTATCTTGGTATAGATGGGGTTATCGTCCCTGAAAAGCGCCTTGCGGTTTTCGGTGGAAAGTATAGCCATGTTGGCATCGTAGTAGCTCTTGATAGATGTTATCTTGGAGAAGTAGCTCTTGTGCTCATAGCCTATGATCTTGAACTCGCTGCACCTGTCCTGAAGGATGGTCTTTGCAAAGCTGTAATGACCCTGTGCCGCACCCTCAGAGATTATCTTCATAAGAAGAGACTTGCTGATGACGTAGGTGTTGAGAGCAACATTGCACTCGCCGGAGATCCTGGGATCTATGAGTACACTGGTAACTCTTCCGTCACCGTCTATACCGAAGACATTGGAGTGGGCGGCAGCATCCAGATCAAGAGCACTGCGGGCGTAAACTGCGGTGATGTCTGCGCCGCTCTTTACATGAGCCTCGAAAATGGCATCATAGTCAAAGCCGGTTATAACATCGCAGTCGGACATTATCACATAGTCGGCAGCCGATGCCTTGATAAAGTCGGAGATACCGTAGAGGGCTTCAAGTCTGCCTCTGTACATACCGCTGGTGACATTGGAGAAGGGGGGTAGCAGATGCAGACCGCCTATCTTCCTTGCCATGTCCCACTCTCTGCCGGAGCCAAGGTGATCCAGCAGGGACTGGTAGTTGGACTTTGTGACAACTCCCACCTCATCGACACCGGAATTTGTCATGCTGGAAAGAACGAAATCTATCATTCTGTAGCGCCCGCCGAAGAGAACGGAGCCCATGGTCCTCTGCCTTGTGAGTTCGGGGATGACATCCTCGTGCATATTGGCAAAGATAAGACCAAGTATATTCTTGTTAAGACTCATTTTATTTTAACCTTCCTTCTTACTTCTTCCTGATGTCGGGGACCATATCCTTGGGACCTACCTTCTGTCCCTCTGTGATGACCTGATTGTGACCTACGACTGCGATCCCCCAGTCGTCACGGTTTTCCACGGTCTCCGGGCGGGCGCCGATCCTGGCGTTCTTCTCAACGATGCTGTTTTCGCCTACTATGGCATATTCTACCACGGCGCCTTCCTTTATGACGGAACCGGGCATTATGATGGAGTCGGTGACCTTTGCACCCTTTTCAATGGTAACGCCCTCGAATATGACGGAGAAATCTATGTCGCCGTCTATGATGCAGCCTTCTGCCACCATAGAGTTCTCAACATTGGCATTCTCGCCGAAGTACTGGGGGGGAAGAACAGGGTTCCTGGAATACATCTTCCAGTCCGGGTCGTAGAGGTCGATGGGGATATTGGGATTGAGGATATCCATATTTGCCTCCCACAGGGAGTCAAGAGTTCCCACATCCTTCCAGTAGCCGTCAAAGGCATAGGCTACCAGCTTTTCTCCCGCATTCATCATGTTGGGGATTATTGCCTTGCCGAAGTCCTTGTCCTCATCGGGGTTGTTCTCGTTGTCTATAAGATACTGTCTGAGCTTTGCCCATGTGAATACATATATACCCATGGATGCCAGAGTGGAGCGGGGCTGCTTGGGCTTTTCCTCAAAGTCCACGATATTGCCGTTGTCGTCGGTTATCATGATACCGAAACGTGATGCCTCATCAAGAGGAACATCGAGAACAGCTATGGTAGCATCCGCACCCTTGTCCTTATGGAACTGGAGCATATCGTTGTAATCCATTTTGTAGATGTGGTCGCCGGAGAGGATTATAACATATTCCGGGCTGTACCTGTCCACAAAGGCGATATTCTGGTAAATGGCATTAGCGGTGCCCTTGTACCATTCCGCACCGAGAGCGGTCTGATAGGGGGGCAGGCAGTGAGCGCCGCCATACTGCTTGTCAAGATCCCAGGGCTGACCGTTACCGATGTAGTCATTGAGCACCAGAGGCTGGTACTGGGTGAGCACACCAACGGTATCTATGCCTGAGTTCACGCAGTTAGAGAGGGGAAAATCGATTATCCTGTATTTTCCGCCGTAGGGAACGGCAGGTTTTGCCATGTCCTGAGTAAGTGCATATAATCTGCTTCCCTGACCGCCGGCCAGGAGCATTGCCACACATTCCTTCTTAGTATACATGTTCTTATATTTCATCCTTTCATTACAGAAGAGATTTATAAACATCGGGAGCTTTACTTCCCGTTATTATCTTCCTTTTCATCCGGCGGGATATCTGCTGCCTTTACGCCTGCGGATCTTCCCTTCGGCTTATCGGCATCGGTGTCCGTGATGTCCGGAGCGGGGGCTGCCTTTTCCGCCGCAGTGCCGCCTGCGGGCTTTCTGCCTCTGCGTTTCGGCTTATCAGCGGGAGCATCCTCTTTGACTTTTGCCTTACGTCCACGCCCGGGCTTTTCGGCTGTGCTTTCGGCAGCGGCTTCGGACTTCGGCTTCCTGCCTCTGCGTGCGGGCTTTGCAGCCTCTTGGGGCTTTGCTTCATCGCTCATCGGGGCAGTGGTGTCAACAGTGGATGCCGCCTTGGCTTCGGCCTTGGCTTTCTTTTCCGCCTTTTTCCTGCCCTTTGCGGGTGCCGGAGCCTCTGCCACAGTTTCCGTGATGTCTATGACCTCGCCCTTCTTCCTGCGGGGCTTCTTTGCCGGTATGTACCTGAAGTACATTACGGAAAGGCCGGGGATATCCAGGGTAATGGAATTGTCATAGCCGTGCATCGGTATGTCACGGGAGGTGAGCCTGCCGTTGTCTACCTCTCCGGAGCCGCCGAATTTCAGGTCGTCGGTGGAGAATACCTGTTCATAGGTGCCTTCATAGGGAACACCTATGCGGTAATCAACTCTGGGAACGGGGACGAAGTTGCAGACAACTATCAGCTCTTTGGGATCATCGGGATCGGTGTTGTCGATCCTTCTGAAAGCGATGATGGACTGGGTGTAGTCATCGGCGCTTATCCATTTGAAGCCGTCCCATGAATCATCGTTTTTCCAGAGCGGGGAGTTTTCAAGGTAGAACCTGTTTATCTGCTTGAAGTACTCGTGCATCCTCTGGTGGGTGTCAAAGCCGAGCAGCAGCCAGTCAATCTCCTTTTTGTAGTCCCACTCTATTATCTGTGCCAGCTCCGTTCCCATAAAGTTCAGCTTCTTGCCGGGATGAGCCATCATATAGGCGATGAACGCTCTGTCCGAGGCGAATTTTCCCTCCATGGAGGGGCTTGACATCTTCCCGAAAAGCGATGCCTTTCCGTGTACGACCTCATCATGGGAGATGGGGAGTATGTAGTTCTCACTGAAGCAGTAGTAGAAGGAGAAGGTCAGCTTTCCGTGGTTGTTTGCCCTGTAAATGGGGTCAAGGCGCATATAATCAAGGGTGTCGTTCATCCAGCCCATGTTCCACTTGAAGTTGAATCCCAGGCCTCCCATATCAACAGGCTTCGTCACACTGGGCCATGCGGTGGATTCCTCGGCTATCATAAGAACATCGGGGTTTCTGGCAAACACAGCAGAATTGAGCTTCTGCAAGAACTCCACAGCCTCATAGTTCTCGATGCCGCCGTCTTTGTTGGGGCGGTATTCCTTCCTGTCATAGTCAAGGTACAGCATGGAAGCGACCGCATCCACTCTCAGGCCGTCCACATGGAATTTCTCTATCCAGTAGATCGCATTGGAGATGAGGAAGGAGCGTACTTCTCCCTTTGAGTAGTCGAATACTCTCGTGCCCCAGGAGGCGTGTTCCTTTTTGAGAGGATCTGCATATTCATAGCAGTCGGAACCGTCAAACTCGAAAAGTCCGGATGAGTCCTTGGGGAAATGTGCGGGTACCCAGTCAAGTATGACACCGATATTGTGCTGGTGGAAGATGTCTATCATCTTCATGAAATCCTCGGGGGTGCCGTACCTGGATGTGGGTGCATAGTAGCCTATGACCTGATAGCCCCATGAACCGTCAAAAGGATATTCCGAAAGGGGCATCAGCTCGACGTGGGTGTAGCCCATGTCGTTGAGGTAGGTGCTCATCTCCTCGGCAAACTTCACATAGCTGAAGGGGGAACCGTCCTCATATTGCTTCCATGAACCGAGGTGTGCCTCGTAGATGTTCATGGGAGATTTGTATATATTCATGGAATGCTTGTGCTCGAACCACTTTTCATCGTTCCACTTGTAGGAGTAGATGTCAAAATACTTGGTGGCGGTGTTGGGGCGAAGCTCCATGTGTGTGCCGTAGGGGTCGGCTTTGTCCGTGACGCTCATGTGGTTCGATTCTATGCTGTATTTGTAGGTGAAGAAATCCTCCACACCTTCAAGGAATATCTCCCACACAGAAGGGTCTGAGAGCCTGTACATGGGATCTTTGTTTCTGTCCCAGTCATTGAAATCGCCTATAAGGGATACGGACTTCGCCTTGGGTGCCCATACTCTGAAATAAACGCCCTTTTTGCCGTCCTTTTCTCCCTTATGGGCTCCGAAAAAATTGAATGCTTCGTAGTTGCTTCCCTCATGAAAAATGAACAGGGGGAACTCGTAACCTTCAATGGAATTTGCATTGTTACCCATATGATCTGCCTTTCGTTCCGGATTATTGATTTTTAACAAAGCACAATTAAAACAATTATTTACCATTTTAACATATTACCGTAAAAATTACAAGGGTATATGTAGAATTTCTATAAATGCTCTCAAAACAGGTGTATCGACTTGTGTATATTGCACAAAACTCTCTTCTGGAACATACAGAACCGCTTCTCCTCCTTTTTTGACCCCTTCCGGAAACGGGCATTGTCCAGAGCATACCTTTTATCCAATGGACCGGAAAATGCTCTCTGCGAAAAAAACATTTTTCTGTCCCCTGAGAGGCGGTAAAAATGTGTTGTGGTTATATTAGCTTATTTTGTTACCAAAATAAAAAGGTCTTGTAGCAAAATTCACGATTTTTTTGCTTGTATATTGACAAATCCCACAATTTGCATTATACTTTTGGAATAGGATACAACAAGAGCTTAATGTAAAGCGATCGGTTCGGAGTCGGTCATTTTCCGATCGACATGCGATTTTACATACAGGTGATTTCAGGAGGAAGAAAGATGGCAAAGTCAAAGAAAGCTGCGGTTGTGAATGAAGCTGTCGAGGCTGTAAGCGTACAGACAGAGGAAAAGAACGGCTACGATGCAATAGTGGAGAAGTTCAAGGAAAAGGTCTCAAAGGCAAAGGCTCCCGCTGATGCGAGGGTTGCGACCCAGGTAAAGCTTTACGGCAGTGTTGAGGGCGTTCTCTATGTCCTCATCGCAAACGGCATCGTTGTGGTGGAGCCCTTTGATTACAAGGGTGCTGACATAGAGATAGATGCGGATTCCGATGCTTTCGTTTCCGTGCTCTCCGGCAACAAGTCTATCTCCACCGCCGTTGCGGACGGAGATATCAAGATGCAGGGAAATGCAGGCAAGGCAATGATCCTCGGCGCATCCGTATTCTTCAACTGATAGTTTTTTACAGCTTGATCGAAAAAAGACCGGCTATCCCGGTCTTTTTGTTTTCTGCAAAGGGGTGGAGCAGTGGAAAATGTTTCCGATCTAAGAGTGCTCATCGGCAACGGGATCTCTGTCATAGCCTGTATAATACTGGCAATAAGCGGTTATGTGAAGGACAAGAACAAGACACTTACACTGCAGGCGGTGCAGTTTTCGCTGAGTGCGCTGGTCTGTATAGTGCTGAGGGCGGTATCGGGGGCGGTAATAAATCTTCTGAGCATCCCCAGGAACATACTGGCGCAGAAGGATAAGCTGACCCTGCCCGCAAAGATAGTCATAAGTGCACTGACAGCAGTGTTTTCCGTGGCGTTCAACACAAAGGGATGGATAGGGCTCATACCCATTGTCCCCACCATTATCTATACCTTCCTGCTGGACAAACTGAATGAGGAAAACTTCAAAAAGCTGGTCATTTTCCTTATGGCCTTCTGGACGGTGCACGATTTCCTCATACAAAGCTATGTTTCGACGGTATTCAATGTGATAAATATGATCACTTCTGCCATTGCCATTTACAGGATAAGAAGGGACAGGCAAAGGGCACAGACCTCCTGAGATGATTTTTTTCTCTGCACCTGCTGCGGGTGCAGAGATTTTTTGATGCGGTATTTGCTTTTTCATTTTTGACATGAAAAATCTCTTGACATACATATAGCTTTTTTGATATAATGTAATATGCGTAGGTATTTCCTTTTTGCGCTAAGGACGGTATCATCTACTGTGCCCTATGCTAAAAAGGCATACGAAAGGAGCAGTTTATGATAGCATACCTTGATAATGCATCCACCACACGGGTCAGCGATGAGGCTGCGGCTGCAGCTATGAAGGCAATGACCGAGAATTACGGCAATCCGTCCTCTCTCCACAGGATAGGTCTGAATGCAGAGCTTGCGGTAACGGAGGCAAGGAAGATAATTGCGGGAGCACTGGGAACAGTACAGGAAAGCATCTTTTTCACATCCGGTGCAACAGAGGCAAACAATACCATCCTTTACGGTGCCGCCGAGAATTACGGCAGGCGAAAGAGCACTGTCGTCGCATCATCCGTGGAGCATCCTTCCGTTGAGGAGGCTCTCAAAAAGCTGGAGGGCAGAGGCTTCAAGGTAAAGAGAGTGCAGCCCCGCCCGGACGGCCGCATATACACCGCAGACCTTATGGAGTGCGTGGATCATGATACCTTTCTTGTAAGCTGTATGCTGGTGAACAACGAGACAGGTTCCGTAAACCCGGTGGATGATATTTTTGCCGCCGTAAAGCAGCGCTTTCCCGACTGCCTTACTCATACGGACGCATCTCAGGCTTTCCTGAAGCTCCCCCTTAAAGCATCGGCTCTTTCGGCAGACCTTATCACCGTGAGCGGTCACAAGGTACACGCTCCCAAGGGCATAGGGGCTATGTACATAGCCAAGGGCGTGCGTATCGCACCTGCCTTTGCGGGAGGCGGGCAGGAAAAGGGCATCAGACCCGGAACAGAGGCAGTGCCGCTCATATGCGCTTTCGGAGCGGCTGCAAAGTCACAGGCCGCAAGCATCGACACGGCATACAAGAACGCCCTGCAGCTGAATATGACCCTGAGAAAGGCTCTTGATGGTCTGGATTATGTCACCGTGAATTCGGATGTGCGCACCTCCAGTCCCTATATCATCAATTTTTCGGTGGAGGGCATACGTTCCGAGGTAATGCTCCATTTTCTTGAAAGCAGGAACGTTTTTGTTTCCAGCGGCAGCGCCTGCTCCAAGGGGAAAAGGTCAAGGGTGCTGGCTGAAATGGGTATCAGTGAAGAAGATGCGGATTCCGCAATACGGGTCTCCTTTTCCAAGATGTCCTCATGGGGAGAAGTGGATATGCTGGTCAGTGCAATAAAGGAAGGTGCACTTACGCTTGAAAAAGTAAAGTGATATACGGTCAGGTGTATCGCTTAAAGTTACGAAAGCAGGTTTTAGCAAATGATTTTTCTGATCGATTATGAAAATGTTACCTCTGCGGGCATAGAGGGCATTGACAAGCTGAGCGAGAGCGACAGGGTGTATATATTCTATACACAGGCGCAGCAGTCCATCAGCTTTGATATGCACAGAGCCATACTCAACACCAGGGCTAAGGTGAATTATTTCAGCGTGGCCAACGGCGGAAAGAATGCACTGGATTTCCAGCTTGCAAGCTTTTTGGGCTATCTGGTGGCTGTCAGCGAGGACAAGTGTATCTTCGTGGTGAGCGGTGACAAGGGCTTCCAGTTTATATGGAGATTCTGGGAAAGACAGCAGATCGAGGGTCTTGCGGTCTATACCGTTCCCTCCATCCTCAAGGGTCTGAAGCGTGACAGACTGGTCTCCGAGGTAAATACCCTTGACAGCCTGTGGATGGCATCTCAGGACACACAGGAGAAAAAGACCGAGGAAGAAAAGGCCGAGAAAAAGGCTGAGCAAAAGACTGAGAAAAAAGCTGCTCCCGATGCAGAGGAGAAAAAGCCCGAGGCTGCGGAGGCTCCCGCTGCGAACAAGGCTCAGGAGCCTGTTCATGAAAAGCCCGCAGCAAGGAGAGAGTTCAAGAAGAATGTAAGAGCAAGGACGAACGATACTTTCCGTGAGACTGTCGCCGCAGTTGAAGAAGTGCCTTCGAGAAAGAATCACATAGATGATTCCGCTTTGCTTGAAGAGCTCGAAAGGTCGGCAGGTCTTGTAAGCGAGCGAACAGTCAGCAGCAATCCCGAAAATGTGGTAAAGGACGGCAGGTTCTATTCCGCAGCCGCTGCCGTAAAGGAAAAGATAAGAGCCGAAAGAACTGAGGCCCCTAAGCCCGAAAAGGAAGAACTCAAGGCAGAGGCAAAGGCTCCCAAGGCAGAGGAAAAGCCCGCTGTTGAGGTAAAGACCGAAGAAGCTCCCTCCGCCGAGAAAGCTCCCGTTCCCGCAGAGAATACAGCAGAGAACAAGGCTCCCCGCAAAAAGAAGCTCACCCGCAAGGTAAGGGCTACGGAGCAGAATGACAAGGAAGCGGAGAAGGCAGCAGAACCCGCAGCCGCTGAGCCCGGGGAAGAGACCGTGACGGAAGAAGCAGCCGCAGAGGCTCCCAAGAAGAAGACCGTTAGAAGGCGCAGCGGAAAACAGGCTGAAAAAAAAACTCCTGACGGAGGAATAAGCGAGAGCATTGAGAGGATACTGTCTACCGCAGGACTGACAGAGGGTGTCAGCGTTGGTCAGATAAAGGATGCCATGCTGTCATCCGAGGACAAGCACCAGTTCTATCTTTCCATGACAAAGGCTCACGGAAAGGGAAAGGGTGTTGAGATATACCATGCTCTAAGCTCCGAATATGTAAATCTGAAAAAGCTGGCTGATGCATGATGAAAGAGATAATTCTGCTCAAGGAGGGCGAGATCGCCCTCAAAGGACTTAACAAGAGGAATTTCGAGGATGCCTTCATGAGGAACCTGCGCCACAGGCTGAAAGGCATAGGAGAGTTTTCCTTTCACTGCGACCAGTCAATGGTATATTGCGAACCCGCCGATGGAGTGGATATGGATGATGCCGTGGAAATGGCATCAAAGGTGTTCGGTGCGGCTGCACTTTGCAGAGCGCTGGTGTCCGAAAAGGATTTCGGCTGCATTTCAAGAGACACTCTGGAGCATTTTGCAAAGGAGCTTGACCGTGCCCGCACCTTCAAGGTGGCAGCAAAAAGAGCGGACAAGAACTTCCCCATGAAGTCTCCCGACATCTGCATAGAACTGGGTCACCTTATACTGGAGAGATTCCCGCACCTGACGGTGGATGTGAAGAAGCCGGATGTAGTCATAAATGTGGAGATAAGGGAAACGAATGCCTACATCCACACCGGCAACAGGCACGCTGCGGGAGGCATACCCGTTGGCACCTCGGGAAAGGGTATGCTGCTTTTGTCGGGCGGCATAGACAGCCCGGTAGCGGCCTACATGATGGCGAAAAGGGGAGTGGACATATCATGTATCCATTTTGCATCCCCTCCGTACACATCCGACAGGGCAAGGCTGAAAGTGGAAAGGCTCTGTGAAAAGCTCACCCCGTATATAGGCGATACCGCATTCTACTGCGTACCCTTTACAAAGATACAGGAGGCTCTGAGAGACCGTGTCCCTTCCGAGCTGTTTACCATCATAATGAGAAGGTGTATGCTGAAGATCGCACAGAAGATATGCGAAAAGAAGGGACTTCAGGCTCTCATTACCGGTGAGAGCGTGGGACAGGTGGCATCCCAGACAATGGGCGCCATAGTCTGCACCGATGAAGCAGCCCATATGCCGGTCTTCCGTCCCTGTATAGGTATGGACAAAACGGAGATCGTGGAGATCTCCCAGAGGATAGGCACCTTTGATATATCCATAGAACCGTATGAGGATTGCTGCACGGTATTCAGCCCGAAGCATCCCAAGACACGTCCCGTACTGAAGGAAGTGCTTGCGGCAGAGGAAAAGGGCGGCTTTGACGAGCTTATAGAAGAAGCTGCGGAAAACACGGAGCTGAAAGTAATAAAGCTGTAAAAAAGAGCGGCGTCATATTCTCGCCGCTCCTATTATAAAGGAGGTCTTTTATGAAAACTTACAGGTGCAAGGTCTGCGGCGAGGTATTCACCGTAGAAGACGGCGTAACTCCCGTTTGCCCAAGATGCAAGCAGTCCGGTGACAAGCTGGAGGAAGTAAAGTCCAACCCCTATGAGGGCACACAGACCGAAAAAAATCTGCAGGCAGCCTTTGCCGGTGAATCTCAGGCAAGGAACAAGTACACCTATTTTGCATCCGTTGCAAAGAAGGAGGGCTTTGAGCAGATAGCCGAGATATTCCTGAAAACGGCAGACAACGAAAAGGAACACGCCAAGATGTGGTTCAAGGAGCTGAAGGGCATAGGGTCAACAGCAGACAACCTGAAGGCAGCCGCCGACGGTGAGAACTACGAATGGACGGACATGTACGAGGATTTCGCAAAGACCGCCGAGGAAGAGGGCTTCAAGGAGCTTGCTGCGAAGTTCAGAGCTGTGGCTGCCATAGAAAAGCGCCATGAAGAGCGTTACAGAGCGCTTCTGAACAATGTGGAGACTGCTGCCGTATTTGAGAAGAGCGAGGTCAAGATCTGGGAGTGCAGGAACTGCGGCCATATCGTGGTAGGCACAAAGGCACCGGATGTCTGTCCTGTCTGCGCTCATCCCCAGAGCTACTTTGAGGTAAGTGCGGAGAACTACAAATAAAAGAAAGAGCATTGCGGTCATTGGCTGCAATGCTCATTTTATATGATAATATTCGGTCTGTTGGCTGTTCTTATCTCCACCGCAAAATCACTGCAGTGAAAGTACAGTGTGCGTGCTATGCTGCCGCCTACCTCCGCACCTACAACGGGAATGCCGTATGCCTCCAGAACTCTGTACACTGCGGAGATGTTTCTTTCTCCTATGTTGAAGGCTCCCGAGGCGGCACCGAACATCTGCGCCCCTCCTGCGATCTTCGCCTCCAGCCCGGATCTCTTTGCCCCCATGTTCACCATGGTGCTTATGAGTTCTGTGATACAGGTGTCTGCATAGCGGCGGGGATTCTTTTCTGCGGATGATGCTTCCTTGCTCCAGGGGAGCATTATATGTGCCAGACCGTATACTCCGTTGGCTGCATCCCTGAGACATATTCCCACACATGATCCCAGAGCGTAAGTCACGAGAGTTTCATTGCCGTCCCCGGTCACTTTAAGGTCGGCAATCGAGACTATCACCATTATATCACCACCGGATCAGTCGGGAAGAGAGAGCCTGTCAAACAGAGCTGACAGTGAATCAATGTCGGGAATGAGTATCATATTGCTGCGGGAGGCTGAACATTCGGCAGCCTTTCCGAAGCCGTCGGAAAAGGTAAAACAGTCATCTATGAAAAGCACCTTGCTGCCAAGCTCTGCAAACTCCACAGCGGGGACTGCAAGTATCGCACCCACCATATCCGTGGTGACGGAGGGAACGGAAACGTCGGTGGTCATTCCGGAAAGGGAGGAAATGGCGTTCAGGTACGAGCCCGACAGTATATTGCCGATCTCCTGTATGAATGACTTTTCCGTATCGTCAAGGTCAAAGGGAGAGGAAGGCTTTCTGTCAAACACCATCTCCACCAGGTTCTTTACAAAGCTCGACTGCAGGACGGTGAGCATCATGCCGTTAATATCGCCTTTCAGCCTTATGAGTATCCCTGTGACGATGTTTTCGGGACCGCCCAGGTATTCGATGGCGTCGGTGATATCCAGCACACGCACATTGGGAACGTCGATGGTCACCAGCTTGTTGGAAAAGGCGGCAAGCGCCGTGGCTGCATTACCCTGACCGATGTTGCCGATCTCCCTGAGCACATCATAGTGGACGGGAGTAAGCTCCTCCATGCTGTTTAGTGTCATGCAAAGCCTCCTTAACCCCAGACATTCTCCACCGCATCTATAAGTCTCTCCGGCTTGAAGGGCTTTACGATGAAGTCAAGAGCACCTATCTTTATAGCCTCTATGACCATGCTTTCCTGACCCATGGCGGAGCACATTATGACCTTTGCTCCGGGATCCTTCTGTTTTATTTCATGCAGTGCCTCTATACCGCTCATATTGGGCATAGTGATGTCCATTATGACCAGATCGGGGGAATGCTTATCGTACTGTTCGCAGGCAGTTATACCATCCTCTGCCTCGTAAAGGTCGGTATAGCCGTTTTCGGTAAGAGTCTTGGAGATAAGCTTTCGCATGAAGGCTGCATCATCTACTATAAGTATTTTTTTATCCATAGCTATTACCCTCTTTGACCTCTCGAAGGGGTCAGATCCTATAAGATCCGTCGGAGCAGACCGTAAAATTGCCTGCACCGAGGAATGTGAACGTTCTTTCAAGTTTCTCTCTTTCCGCTTATTCTGTCCTGGATACAAGCGGATAAAATTATTTATAATTATAACATATTATATACTTTTTTGTCAAGGAAATTCGTACTTTGTAATATTTGTTGCCAAACTGTAATTTTTAAAGCCTGTAAAGAGATAAAGGGCATTGTCAACCTGTATTCATAATAAATTTACATGAAATAATCAACAAACATAGCCTTTTGAGGGGCAAAAATGTTGTCGCAAAAGTAAATTCCGTACTTTTGCTATTGACTTTGCAGCATAAAAAGAGTATACTTGTAAAATATATCGTTATGTGAAAATATCCGTTTTTACATGGCGTTGACCGGAATATTTTATCTGCGGGAGCATAAATTCGGCAAAAAGTGCCTTTTTTATGCCCTCCGGATCTTTGTGTCAGTATCGCTGTTTGCAGGAGGATGCGCCTATGGTGAATGTACAGGACATTCAGTTCGGTAAAACTACCCGTAAGACTTTCGGCAAGATCAAGGAAGTCCTTGAAATGCCAAACCTCATCGAGATCCAGAAGAATTCCTACGACTGGTTCCTGAAAGAGGGTCTGAGAGAGGTATTCAGGGATGTTTCCGACATTACCGACTACAATAACAACCTTGTGCTGAAGTTCATTGACTTCGAACTGGATGAAAAGCCCAAGTACGAGATCGCCGAGTGCCGTGAGAGGGATGTTACCTACGCCAAGGCGCTCAGAGTAAAGGCTCAGCTCCACAACAGGGAGACAGGCGATGTAAAGGAAAACACCGTTTACATGGGCGACCTTCCTATCATGACCGACAGCGGTACCTTTGTTATAAACGGTGCGGAGCGTGTCGTGGTATCCCAGCTCGTGCGTTCTCCCGGCGTATATTATGCCTGTGAGAAGGACAAGACCGGAAAGGATCTTTTCAAAGCCACAGTCATCCCCAACAGGGGCGCATGGCTGGAATATGAGATGGATTCCTCCGATGTTGTGTATGTGCGCATAGACAAGAACAGAAAGATACCCCTCACCACCTTCATAAGAGCGATAGGCTTCTCCACCGATGAGGATATAACCAATGCCTTCGGTGAGGACGAGCGTCTCATGCAGACTATGCTCCAGAAGGACAACACCAAGAACAGCGAGGACGCTCTCATAGAGGTCTACAAGAAGCTGCGCCCCGGTGAGCCTCCTACACTTGACAGCGCAAAACAGCACCTGGATATGCTCCTTTTCGATCCCAGAAGGTACGACCTTGCCAAGTTCGGAAGGTACAAGTACAACAGAAAGCTGGGCATAGCTTCAAGGCTTGAGGGTCACAGACTGCGCTTTCCCGTTGCGGATCCTTCCACCGGCGAGGTCCTTGCGGAAGAGGGTCAGCTCATCACCCGTGAGCTTGCCAAGAAGATAGAGCAGGCGGGCGTAAAGGAAGCTGTGGTGCACGTTGAGCACAAGGAGTTCCACACCTCCGCCACGGGCGAAGTTGTAAGCGCCTTTGAGGAGAGAGATGTAAAGATAGTCGGAAACGGTATGGTAGATATCTCCGGCTATGTGGATCTTGATACCAAGGCTCTGGGCTACAACGAGCTCGTTTCCTACGATGTGCTGATGGAAGTGCTGGAGCAGGCAAACGGCGATGAGGACGAGCTGAGGAAGGCTCTCAAGGTGCGCCATGACGACCTTATCCCCAAGCATATCACTCTTGACGATATAAAGGCTTCCATAAGCTACTTTGTGGATCTGTGCGAGGGCGTGGGAAGCGTAGACGACATCGACCATCTGGGCAACAGGCGTATCCGTTCTTTCGGCGAGCTCATGCAGAACCAGTTCAGGATTGGCTTTGCCAGAATGGAGAGAGGCATCAGGGAAAAGATGAACACCCAGTCTCAGGATGCGGAATCCATCACTCCCCAGAGCCTTATAAATATACGTCCCATAACTGCGGCTGTGAAGGAATTCTTCGGCTCCTCCCCTCTGTCCCAGTTCATGGATCAGAATAACCCGCTTGCAGAGCTCACTCACAAGAGAAGGCTCTCTGCACTGGGCCCCGGCGGTCTTTCAAGAGACCGTGCAGGATTCGAGGTGCGTGACGTTCATTATTCCCACTACGGAAGAATGTGTCCCATAGAGACCCCCGAAGGACCCAACATCGGACTTATCTCCTATCTTGCATCCTTTGCGAAGATAAACGAATACGGCTTTATAGAGGCACCCTACAGAAAGGTGGACAAGGCCACGGGCGTTGTTACCGATGAAGTGGTGTACATGACCGCCGATGTGGAGGATACCTACACCATAGCTCAGGCGAACGAGCCTCTTACAGAGGATCACAAGTTTGCAAGGGCGAAGGTAAACGCACGCTACAGGGATCAGATACTTGAATGTGAGCGTGAACGCATAGACTACATGGATGTATCTCCCAAAATGGTAGTTTCCATTGCGACTGCCATGATACCCTTCCTTGAAAATGATGATGCGAACCGTGCTATCATGGGTGCGAACATGCAGCGTCAGGCTGTGCCCCTGCTCAAGACCGAGGCTCCCATCGTAGGAACTGGTATGGAGTACAAGGCTGCCGTTGACTCCGGCGTATGCGTTATCTCCAAGCACGACGGCGTTGTTGACAGGGTATGTGCGGATGAGATAGTCATCAAGGAAGGCACAGGCGCTCTCAACACCTACAAGCTGACAAAGTTCAAGCGCTCCAACCAGGGTACCTGCATAAATCAGCGCCCCATCGTGGAGAGAGGCGAGGTAGTAAAGAAGGGTCAGGTATTAGCTGACGGCCCCGCTACCAGCGGAGGAGAGCTTGCCATAGGAAAGAATGCCCTTATAGGCTTCATGACCTGGGAGGGCTACAACTACGAGGATGCCGTTCTTCTTAACGAGAGAGTGGTAAGAGAGGATATATACACCTCCATCCATATCGAGGAATACGAGATAGAAGAGCGTGATACCAAGCTTGGTGCCGAGACCATCACCAAGGATATCCCCAATGTGGGCGACGATGCCGTAAAGGATCTGGACGAGGACGGTATCATAAGGATAGGCGCAGAAGTACGCCCCGGCGACATACTTGTAGGTAAGGTAACGCCTAAGGGCGAGACAGAGCTTACTGCCGAGGAAAGGCTCCTCAGGGCGATATTCGGCGAAAAGGCTAAGGAAGTAAAGGACAACTCCCTTAAAGTGCCTCACGGTGCTTCGGGCGTTGTAGTTGATGTAAAGATCTTCACAAGAGAAAACTGCGAGGAGCTCTCTCCCGGAGTAAACAAGCTGGTACGCTGCTTCATAGCTCAGAAGAGAAAGATCTCCGTAGGCGACAAGATGGCAGGCCGTCACGGAAACAAGGGTGTCGTTTCCAGGATACTGAAGCCCGAGGATATGCCATTCCTGCCCGACGGTACGCCTCTTGACATAGTGCTCAACCCTCTGGGCGTTCCTTCCCGAATGAACATCGGACAGGTGCTTGAGGTACATCTGGGCATGGCAGCCAGAAAGCTGGGCTGGAAGGTTTGCACACCCGTATTTGACGGCGCACACGAGGAAGATATCAGAGAAGCCTTCAAGGAAGCAGGTATGGATGAGGACGGCAAGATAGTCCTTCGTGACGGACGTACAGGCGAACCCTTCGACAACAGGGTAACCGTTGGTGTCATGTACTATCTGAAGCTCCACCATCTGGTAGATGACAAGATCCATGCAAGAAGCGTAGGTCCCTATGCTCTCGTAACACAGCAGCCTCTGGGCGGTAAGGCACAGTTCGGCGGACAGCGTTTCGGAGAGATGGAAGTATGGGCTCTGGAGGCTTACGGCGCTGCCTACACCCTTCAGGAGATACTTACTGTCAAGTCCGATGATATAGACGGAAGGCTCATGACCTATCAGGCGATAGTCAAGGGTCAGAATATACCCAGACCCGGTATCCCCGAGGCATTCAAGGTAATAATCAAGGAGCTCCAGTCTCTCTGCCTTGACATAAGAGTTCTCAATGATGCAGGTGAAGAGATTGATCTCAAGACCATAGGCGAGGAGAACAAGGTAAGGATCCGCTATGTAAAGGGTCCCGATGATGCGGAGGATTCCGTTTCCAAGCCTGAGGACGACAGCTATGACGACGATGCTGATGATGATTTCGACGACTTTCAGGTAGGAAAGCTCACCGAGAAGGATCTTATCAGCGGAGACCTTGACGAAGGATTTTCTGCCGTAGGCGATGACGGAGAGCTGGAGAGCATTTCCGCCGACGATTACAAATTCGGCAACAATTACAACAATTATAAGGATTACGACGACCGTGACTTCGAGTGATCACTCGGTTTATGATAAGGAGTGCAGACATTGAACAGTGTACTTAAATCCATCAGAATAGGTCTTGCTTCCCCGGAAATGATCAGAGGATGGTCCTACGGTGAAGTCGAAAAGCCCGAAACCATAAATTACAGAACTCAGAAGCCCGAAAGAGACGGTCTTTACTGCGAAAGGATCTTCGGACCCACCAAGGACTGGGAGTGCCGCTGCGGAAAGTACAAGAAGGGCACGGACAAGGGCAAGATCTGCGAGCGCTGCGGAGTTGAGGTCACCACCGCCTCTGTAAGGCGTGAGCGCATGGGTCACATCAGCCTTGCCACACCCTGCTCCCACATCTGGTACTTCAAGGGCACACCCTCCCGCATAGGTCAGGTGCTTGAAGTATCACAGAAGCGCCTTGAAGAGGTACTGTATTTCACAAAGTACATCGTGGTCGATCCCGGCGAGAACACAGAGCTGGTCAAAAAGCAGCTCCTCACCGAAAAAGAGTACTTCGACATGAAGGAGAAGTATGAGGACGACTTTTACGCAGCCATGGGCGCAGATGCCATAAAGGAACTGCTGGAGGATTACGATCCCGACAGGTATGATGAATACATAAAGCAGCATATGGCGGAATTTGAAGCTGTGACTGGTCTTTCCGAGCAGCAGATAAAGGATACTCTTGCAAAGAGGATCCTTATGATAACCGATGACGGCGCATACCTCGATGAGAACGAGGAGCCCCGTTTCCCCGTGGGCAGCTTTGTTACCCGTGAGGATCTCAATGATGTTATAACCCGTTACAATATCGGTCAGAACGACAGAAAGACCGGCAATGAGATAAAGTACCTCTACGGTTCCTTCCTCATTGAAAAGCTCTTTGACGACAATATTGCCGAGAAGAATGCAAACGGGGAATATGCGGAGATAGCCGACAAGGCAAACTGGGTAAATAACCTGAAAATGGTGAATGACCGTCTGGAGGCTGAACTCAGAGACCTTCCCTCCGGTCAGAAGAGAGTGAAGATCCTGAAGAGGCTCGAAATAATAGAGTCCTTCCTGAACTCTCACAACAAGCCCGAGTGGATGGTGCTCTCCGTACTGCCGGTCATCCCTCCCGATCTTCGCCCCATGGTTATGCTGGACGGCGGCCGTTATGCCACCTCCGACCTCAACGACCTTTACAGGCGTGTTATAAACAGAAACAACCGCTTAAAGAAGATGATAGAGCTTGAAGCTCCCGATATCATCGTAAGAAACGAAAAGAGAATGCTTCAGGAAGCAGTGGATGCCCTTGTGGACAACGGCCGCTACGGCAGACCCGTTACAGGACCCAACAACCGTGCTCTGAAATCTCTTTCGGATATGCTCAAGGGTAAGCAGGGACGTTTCAGACAGAACCTTCTGGGTAAGCGTGTTGACTATTCTGGACGTTCCGTTATCGTCGTAGGCCCCGAGCTCAAGATGTATCAGTGCGGTCTGCCCAAGGAAATGGCTCTTGAGCTTTTCAAGCCCTTTCTAATGAAGCAGCTTGTGGACACGAATCAGGTGACAAATGTAAAGGCTGCCACAAAGAGCGTTCTGCGTGCGGATGACAAGGTCTGGGATGCACTTGAGACAGTTATCAAGGAACACCCCGTTCTCCTTAACCGTGCTCCTACTCTTCACAGACTTGGTATACAGGCATTTGAGCCCATACTTGTAGAGGGTCGTGCGATAAAGCTGCATCCTCTGGTATGTACAGCCTTCAACGCCGACTTTGACGGCGACCAGATGGCAGTACACCTTCCCCTTTCCGCAGAAGCCCAGACAGAGGCTCGCTTCCTCATGCTGGCTGCCAACAACCTGCTGAAGCCCTCCGACGGCCGTCCCGTTGCAGTTCCTTCACAGGATATGGTGCTTGGATCCTATTACCTTACCCTTAAAAAGGAAGGCATGGGAGAAAAGGGTGAAGGAAAGGTGTTCAGAGATGTAAACGAAGCTCTTATGGCTTATCAGGAGGGCATAGTTTCGCTCCATGCACCCATCAGGGTACGCCTTACAAAGGACAAGGGCGGAAAGAAGTATTCAAGGCTCGTGAACTGCACCGTGGGCAGGCTCATATTCAACGAGAGGATACCTCAGGATCTGGGCTATGTTGACAGGACAAAGACAGAGGACGAGTTCAACCTTGAAATAGATTTCCTTGTAAAGAAGAAGCAGCTGGGTCAGATAATCGACCGCTGCATACAGAAGCACGGCACCACCGCCACCTCCGAGGTGCTGGACGAGATAAAGTCACTGGGCTTCAAGTACTCCACCAAGGCGGCTATAACCGTTGCGGTATGCGATGCTACCATACCCAAGGAAAAGCCCGAAATACTCACTGAGGCAGATAAGGCAGTCGATAAGATAAATGCCCTCTACAACAGAGGTCTCATGAGTGCGGGCGAAAAGTCCAAGAGGTTCATTCAGATCTGGAACGCCGCTACGGACAAGGTAACAGATGCGCTGAAGGCGGATCTTGACCCCTACAATCCCATCAACATGATGGCGGATTCCGGAGCGAGAGGTTCCATAAACCAGATAAGGCAGCTTGCCGGAATGAGAGGACTTATAGCCAACACCTCCGGTTCCACCATCGAGATGCCTATCAGGGCAAACTACCGTGAAGGTCTTAATATCCTTGAATACTTCATCTCTTCCAGAGGTGCGAGAAAGGGTCTTGCGGATACGGCTCTCCGTACCGCCGACTCCGGATACCTTACAAGAAGACTTGTTGATGTATCGCAGGAAGTCATCATCCGTGAGGAGGACTGCGGCACCAACGAGGGTATAGAGATCTACACCATCAAAAACGGCAGCGAGATCATCGAGCCCTTTGAGGAGAGGCTTGTGGGCAGGTATCTGCTGGAGGATCTCAGAGACCCCGCAACCGGTGCGCTTCTTGCTTCCAAGAACCAGCTCCTTACTGCTGCCGATGCCAAGAAGATAGTGGCAGCAGGCATAGAGAGAGTTACCATACGCTCCGTTCTCAACTGCCATGCAAGGCACGGCGTGTGCGCAAAGTGCTACGGTGCGAACCTGGCAAACAACAACCTTGTGGCAGTGGGCGAGGCTGTCGGCGTAATAGCTGCACAGTCTATCGGTGAACCCGGTACACAGCTTACCATGAGAACCTTCCATACGGGCGGTATAGCATCTGCGGAAGATATCACACAGGGTCTTCCCAGAGTTGAGGAGCTTTTCGAGTCCAGACGTCCCAAGAATGCGGCTATTATCGCAAAGTTCGGCGGTATAGTACGCATCGAGGAGGTCAAGAGGACAAGAAACATCATAATCACCGACACGGAGACGGGAGATTCCGAAAGCTATCCTGTTCCCTACGGCATCAAGATCAAGAGCAACATCCACGACGGAGTTATCGTAAACATAGGCGAGGCTCTCACAGAAGGCTCCGTAAACCCTGCCGATGTGCTTGAGATACTCGGTGTACAGGCTGTACAGAACTATATCATCACCGAAGTTCAGAAGGTTTACCGTCTGCAGGGTGTTGATATCAACGATAAGCACATAGAGGTCATTGTAAGCCAGATGATAAGGCGTGTGCGTGTAGAGGATGCTGGCTCCTCCAAGCTGCTCCCCGGTGCTATAATAGACCGCAGAGAGGCAGCAGAGGAGAATGAGAAGATCGCTATGCGCAGACAGCTTGGTGAGACAGACCTGAGGGATGTTATAGTGAAGCCTATCATCCAGGGTATCACCAAGGCTTCCTCCAACTCCGACTCCTTCCTTTCCGCAGCATCCTTCCAGGAGACTACAAGAGCTCTCACGGATGCAGCCATAAAGGGCAAGACAGACGAACTGAGAGGTCTGAAGGAGAATGTTATCATCGGTCAGCTTATCCCTGCCGGAACAGGTATGGACGTTTACAACAATGTAAAGATCATAAAGAATGACTGATAAAACACCGATGTAGAAGCTGTTTTCAAGCCGCAGATGCCTTATATCAGGGCTTCTGCGGCTTGTTTCCTGCTCCACTGGATTTTTGATATCAGTATGAAAAGCGCCGCACAGCAGCCTTTGAACTGCTGTGCGGCATTATTTATACTGATTCTTCCTCGATGCATAGACGATCCCCAAGCCTCAAATCCCTTATATTCAAGCATTTGCGGCTTGTTTCTTGTATATACATCGGTCAGAAATTAGTATTATATGTTTGTTCCGTGGCGTTCTCTCATTTCGGCCGCTATCTCCGAAAGCCGCCTAAGTCTGTGGTTCACTCCCGAGCGTCCGAGAGTCTTTTCAAGCATCGTTCCCAGTTCAGACAGGGAAACATCGGGGTTTTCAAGGCGAACCATAGCCATGTCCCTCAGTTCGGGTGACAGGCTGTCGAAACCTTCGGTGTCCACGATGTAGCGTATATCCTCTATCTGCCGCTCCGAGGCTTTGAGTGTACGCTCTATGTTGGCGTTGTCACAGTTTGCGATGCGGTTTGCCTTGTTTCGCACATCCTTCAGGATCTTGGTGTTCATCAGGTCAATGGAGGAGCGGGTGGCTCCCATAAGTGTGAGAAGATCCTCTATTGCTTCGCTGCTTTTCACATAGACCACAGACCTTTTCCCCCTTTGGGCAAGCCCTGCGGGGATATCGTTTTCGTTGAGCATTCCACGGAGAGCCTCTGCAAGCACATTGTCCGGGGTCGTTATCTCAAGATGGTAGTCTTTTTCCGGGTCGGAGATGCTTCCGGCTCCTATAAAAGCCCCTGCACAAAAGGCACCCGCATCCGGGACACGGCGCTCAAAAAAGCTCTCCCTGTTCTCTTTTAATTCGGTCTTTAATGCCGGGATCATACTGCGTTCTTCGTCAGTGGGAAAGAAGCTGACGGTACTGCTCTCCTTGTTGGGGGTGAGGATGGTATCTCCCTTGCCGTATCGCCTGCAAAGAGAGGAAAAAAGCTCTGTACATTCCCTGTTGGAGGTGCAGAGAGAAAAGCTGCCCCTGCTCTCGGAGTATTTCACAAAAAGCATGATCCCCGCAAAGCAGGAATAAGAGGAACTGTTTTCAAGATACCTTTGGCAAAGCTCATTTTTTATATCGTTTGAAAATGACATTATTTCTTTTCCTCATCCTTGTCTTTATCTTCCCTGTCCCATTTCTTCCCCTTCATGTCCTCCGCTATCTCCGCATTGTACTTTTTGAATATATTGGCAAACTGTAAGGAATAGAGCATTCCGAAGATACCCGTCCCTATCATGAGAAAAAGGTACATCACAGCAGGGATGATATAGCACAGATATGCCAGCGCCGCTGTGGAGAGTATCAGCATGAGAGTGACCGGAAAGTGTTTAAGGGACATGAGGAAGGCTGTCCTGAATGTGGCTTTGACAGTGTTTTCAAAAGTTGCCTGTACAGGAAATATGTACAGCAGGGTCCCCAGGAAGATGACCCCGAAGCCTATGCTGACAGCGTTCATAAAGGTGGAGATACTGCTGTCGGAATGAGCCCAGAAGTACATATCCGCACCTATCACCGCACCTATGGCTGCCATAATGAGGAATATCACAGTGGACTGTTTGAAATTGCTTTTGAAGGACTTGAAGAAGCCCTTTATAACAGAAGAATCTCTGGAGCGGATGATCTTCAGGCAGATGTCAAAAAGAGCAGTGGTGGAAGCACCTATGGTTATAACGGGCAGTGAGGTCAAAAGCCACAGCACCGACAGCAGCATTATATCTCCCAGCCTTGAAATAGCCGTAAAAACAGGGTTGTCGTTTGAAAAAAACTTCATTTACACTTCCTCGTAGATCTTTTCTATAAAGGCACGGGACTTTTGTGAATTGTCGGGGGAGGTGTTTTCAAGAGTGACATGGATAAAGGGTTTTTCTCTCTTGATAAAGCTCATGATCTCCCTGTAATCCATCTCTCCCGTTCCCGCTGCAACGGAAACAAGCTCTCCGTCCTTCTGTATGTAATCCTTTATGTGGACAACTGCAATGTCCTTTCCGAGCAGTTCCATGGCATCGGAGAGCACTTCCTCCCGCCTGTGGAGATTGTAGGGGTGAAGAAGATTTACCGGGTCGAAGATTATCTGGAGGTTGGGAGAGTTTACAGTGTCAAGCACATAGCGTGCAGCCTGCGGTGTATAGACTATATGCTTGTACACAGGCTCTATCGCAAGGATGACCCCCATTTTCTCGGCATATCCCACTATGGGACGGAGATTTTCTATAAAGGTCTCCAGAGCCTTCTGTGTATGGCAGGCAGGCTCATATTTATAGGCGCTGTTGGGAGCACCTGTTTCTGTGCCTACCACTCCGACGCCTGCAAGGGCTGCAAAGCGTATGTGTGCCATGTACTTTTCGGTGTTTGCTTTGAGCCTGTCCTCATCGGGGTCTGCAAGGTTCAGGTAGCAGCCCAGCACAGCAATGTCCAGCTCATTTTTTTCAAAAAGCCTTTTAAGATACATGGCAAAGCCCGGGGTCAGCACTCCGGGGCGCATATGATCGGGGGAGAGGGATTTGGAAAGGGCAAGGTGACCGCACTTGAAGCCCTTTTCCCGTACCTTTGGAAGAAGCTTCTCCAGCGGCAGCTTTTCTCCGTCATGTAGTCTCAGTCCTATCTGCATGATACCTCTCCTTTTACAGCATCCACATTTGTACATTCCACCGGCTTTTCCTTTATGCCCCGCAGGGTGACATCTTCAAGGATAAGCTCCTTCACATTTTCCGCTATAACACCTCTGCCCTGCATTTCCTCCACACCGCAAAGCATTTCCGGCATGAAGCTTTCGGGGGATGAGGCATAGCTTATATCCACATCCTGCATTTCTATCCTGCCTATCATGCTTTCGGGTAGACCTATGAAAAAGGCTGCGGCGGCGTGACAGTCAACGCATTTTATATGCCTGAATGAAAGGGCTCCGATGTAGGGCGTGGTTTCATCGGGGGTGTGGTACGCTCTGTTCTGGACATTGTCCGTTCTGCCGTCCGGGTCGCAGAAATAGAATGCGTTAGCTGCAAAGGGCACCTTTACACCCTTCATGAAAATGTTCTCAAAGAGGACATTCTCGATCACCGCATCCTTTCCTCTGCCTCGGCGGGTCTTGATACGAAGCCCTCTGTCCGTATCCGAAAAGTCGCAGTTTACCACCTTTATATCCTTTATGCCTGCCGAAAGCTCACTTCCCACGGTGACGGCACCATGGCCGTTTTCCATAAGGCAGTTCTTTATAGTGACATTTTCGCAGGGTGTCCTGTACTTTCTGCCCATGTAGATCTTTCCGGATTTAAGGGCGATACAGTCATCTCCGAGAGTAAACCTGACACCCAGTATCTCTACTCCGCAGCAGGATTCCACATCTATGCCGTCGGTGTTGGGGGACACACGGGGATTGTTTATGGAAACGGCACAAAGCCTTATGCTGCGGGAAAAATAGGGGTGTACGGTCCATGAGGGGCTGTTTTCAAGGTGTATGCCGTAAACCGAAATATCCCTGCACCTTTCAAGGAACAGAAGTCTTGGACGGAAAGCGCCTTTCATTACCTTTTCGTCATGCCACCAGTTCTCGTAGGACGCATTTCCGTTTATGCTGCCCTTTCCGTATATGGTCACATCACATACATCTATACCTGTAATGACGGAGGAGAACATCTGCAGCGGGTTTCCCTCCCATGTACCCAGATTGTACTCGCCCTTTTCGTCATAGCTTTTTATCATCCCGGGAAGTATGGGGTAGGAATACCTTTCCGTATCGGCGGAAAGCACGGCGCCCTCGCCTATCTCGATGCTGATATGGCTTTTGAGGAAAAGGGAGGTGATCTTGTAGGTCCCTTCGGGTATAAAGACCCTTCCGCCCTCGGGACACGCCATTACGGCTGCCTGTATAAAGATAGTATCGTCGTGTATACCATCGCCCTTTGCGCCGAATTTTCTGACATCGAGCGTAACATATTCGGCGGATGTCCTGAAATTCAGGGAAGTGCTCTCATCACCCTCTATCCTTACGCTGTATTCAGTGTCGGGTCTGAGACTTCCCACATAGTTGACGCTTTTTGCCTTTTCCGTGAAAAGCTTTTCATTTATGTATATACAGTAATTTCCTGCCGTTTCGTAATTGCCGCCGTCCTCTATGCCTATAACAGCAAAGCGGGAGCCGACGGCAGTCAGATCTACATTCATTCCAACTGCTCCTTTTTATGTACTGCCTTTTAATTATAACGCAAAAATCACATGATGTCAAGCAGAGCACTAATACTAATTCTTCCTCGATGTATAGACGATCTCCAAGCCTCAAATCCCATATATTCAAGCATTTGCGGCTTGTTTCTTGTCTATACATCGGTCAGAAATTAGTATAAGACTGTGTCTGCATCTGCAAAAGCAGATCCCGGACAGAAACAATATACATCACTGTGACAGGCAAAAAGAAAAGAGCCGCTCTGCATACGGCTCTTTTAAGGGAGGAAAAACATATGTAAAATGAAGTTATCAGTTTTTCGGGGGGCTTTGTGCCCCTTCACTCATATAAGCAGGTTTTACAGCGGGCAGGTCGCATTTTTTTCAGATCAATTTTACAGACCGGTACGGATAGGCAGCAATATTTCTTTTTGCAGCATTGATGCTTTTCTTTAGGCAAAGACATTACAACAGTTGATGTCTGCGGGATGACTTATACTGATCCTTCTTCGATGTATAGACGATCTCCAAGCATAAAATCACCTATATCCAAGCATTTGCGGCTTGTTTCTTGTCTATACCTCGGTCAGAGTCAGAAAAAAAGCCCCGCTTTCACGGGGCGATCATCAGCTCAGTCTGTTTCTCATTTCTCTGTGGATAACAAGGGTGTTTATACCCTTTGCCGTAAGGTGATCGTTGAGCCTTTCCGCAAAGGTCACACTTCTGTGCTGTCCTCCCGTGCAGCCTATGGCTATGGTGAGCCCCGGCCTGCCTTCCTTTATGCAGCGGGGGATCACAAAATCTATGAGAGAATGTATCCTCTTTTCGTATTCCACAGAATCCTCAAAGCTCATGACATAATCTCTTACTTCCTTGTCCAGTCCCGAAAGGGGTTTGAGTTCGGGTATATAAAAGGGGTTGGGGAGAAAGCGCATATCAAAGACCAGGTCTGCATCGGTCACTATGCCGTACTTGAAGCCGAAGGATATGATATTCACCGTGAGGGAGCTTTCGGGATCACTGCTGAATGTCTCTCTGAAAGTCCGTTTGAAATAGTTTGTGGACATTCCGGAGGTGTTGTAGTAAATGTCGGAGATCTCTCTTATCCCCGCAAGCATCTCCCTTTCCATTTTAACGGCATCAGCGACCCCTATCTTGAACATTGCGTTCATGGGGTGGGTGCGGCGGGTCTCCTTGTATCTGCGCACAAGAACATCGTCGTCCGCATCCATGAAAACTACCTTTACATCCTCATACCTGTGCTTGAGGAGCTTTATGTTCTCCACGAGCTCCTTTTCGGGAGCATCGCTCTTCTGGGTGACAAAGCCCCTTATATCCGCACCTATGGCAACTTTTTCAAAGCCGCCCTGATCGCAGATATTGGCAAAGTCCGGGATGAGCACAGGGGGTATGTTATCTATCACATAGTATCCCGAGTCTTCAAGTATGTTTACGGCAGTGGATTTACCTGCGCCCGACATTCCCGTGACTATAACAAATCTCATTTTACTCACCTATTATCTCAACTTCACATTCAAGATCATAGCCTGTTTTTTCAAGCACATCTGCTCTTACATGGTCTATTACGGAAAGAATATCCGATGCGGAGGCTTTTCCCGTGTTCACCACAAAGCCTGCGTGCTTGGTGCTTACCATGGCATCACCTGCGGAATAGCCTTTCAGACCGCACTGCTCTATAAGAGCACCCGCAAAGGCTCCGGGGGGACGCTTGAAGGTGCTGCCCGCACTTTTGTATTCAAGGGGCTGCTTGTCCTTTCTGCGCCCCATAAGTTCATTCATAAGTGCTGTTATGTCTTCCCTGTTTCCTTCCCTGAGGGAAAAAACAGCCTCTGTTATAAGGGCGTTCCTGTGAGAAAACCTTGAATGTCTGTAGGAAAGGTCAAGCTGTGAAAGATCGTAGACCCGTTCTTCTCCGTCTTCATCTATGGCTGTCACGCATTTGAGCACCTGTGACATCTCCCCGCCGTAGGCACCTGCGTTCATATACACGGCTCCGCCCACACTTGCGGGTATGCCGTAGGCAAATTCAAGCCCGGCAAGGGAATTATCCCTTGCAAGCCTGCATACGGACATGAGAGAAGCACCGCAGCCTGCGGTGATCTCACATTTGTTCACAGAGATATATGAGAGCTTTTTTACCGTGGAAAGGACTATGAGCTCATGGAGACCGTCCTTAAAAAGGACATTTGTTCCCTTTCCAAGTGTCATAAAGGGTAAGTCTCTTTGCTTTAATGCCCTGTAAAGGGGGAGAAGGGAGCCCTTTTCCGCCTCTATGAAAAGTGAAACACTTCCGCCCGCACCGAATGAGGTGTGCTCTGCCATGGGCTCATTCTCACGGACTTCACAGCCCAGGGACAGAGCCATGTCTTTTATTTCACTGAGATCTGTCATTTATTCTCCTCACCCGGTCTTTCCGGTGTTACATAAAGAGTTCTGTTGTTTGTGAATATGACCATTCCGGGTTTTGCGCCTGCGGGCTTTTTCACAAACTTCACGAAAGTATAGTCCACAGGCACGGAGGATGAACCTCTGCCGCTGCTGTGAAAGGCTGCTATACGGGCTGCCTTTTCTATTACCTGCGGGGGTATCTCCCTGTCATCCGACTTTATTATAACATGGGAGCCTGTAATATCCTTTACATGGAGCCACATATCGGACTTGCGGGCTGTCTTATGGGTAAGCTCGTCGTTTTGCCTGTTGTTGCGTCCTACAAGGACTGTAAAGCCGTCGATGCCGTACTCCGCAGGGGACAGCTTTACGGGCTTTTCCTTCTTTCCCTTCGACGAACGCCTTATATACCCCTGCTCGGAAAGCTCGGAGCGTATAGAGTCGATCTCTGCTTCGGTCTGTGCACGGTCTGCAAAGTCCCTCACGCTTTCAAGGTACATAAGCTCCTGTTCATCGGCTCCTATAAGCTCTGTGAGCTTTTCCCTTGCAGTCTCCGCACGCCTGTAGCGGCGGTAGAAAAGCTGCATATTCTGGGAAGGAGTAAGCATCTCATCCAGCTCTATCTTTACAGGCGGCAGGCTCTCATCATAGAAGTTCTCACATTCAAGCAGGGTGTCGCCCTTTTGTACCCTGTACAGATTTGCGGAGAGCAGATCTCCCATGAGCTTGTACTTTTCACCTTCCTCACTTCGGGAAAGTTCAAGGCGGCGGTTCTCAAGGCGGCGGAGAGTTCTTGTACACAATGAGGAGATCAGCTTGTACAGCTCCGAAAAGCGCTGCTTCAGCCTGCTTTGCACCGCACCCTCGGAATAAAAACTGTCAAGGAGGGAACAGGCTGTGGGAAAGACCTTTTTTTCGTAAAGGCTGCCGTACTGCCGGATATCTTCAAAGCAAAGATCCTTTGCCCTTCCCTGTTCATAGAGCACGCAATAGCACCTGTTGCCTGAAAGGAAAAGGTCTCTCGACTTCATGACCCTTTCAGCCAGAGCTTCATAGTCCTTCCGGGTGAGCTCCGATGGGTGGGGCTCACTGCCGTTGAAGGCATCGAATACCCATTCTCTTGCAAGTATGGGGGAAATGCCCTCAAAAACTCCTATCAGTCCCTTTGAAAGGCTGCCGCTCTGTATACCGGCAAAGGCATCTGTCATCTCTTCCACGGAGGAGATAAGAAAATTGAGCCTTGGTCTCCTGTCGGGCATGGTGTAGGTAACTCCAGGCAGGATGAGCCTTTGAGCGGTGATGTCATCAAGGCGGTGGAGAGCGTCTATGATCTTTCCGTTCTCACGGACTGCGATAAGGTTGGAATACTTGCCCATTATCTCACACACAAGGGTGATGGTCTCCGTGTCGCCAAGCTCGTTTACGGTCTCAAGGTCTAAAAAGAGAATCCTTTCAAGCCCCTCCTGCCTTACAGCAGTCAGCTTCCCGCCTGTGAGGTGCTTTCTCAGAAGCATACAGAACATAGGCGGGGTCTTGGGGTTTTCGGGCCTTGCATCGCTTATATGTACCCTGCCCCCGGTACCGGAGGTGGATATGAGAACACGGTCAGCGCCGCCGGGCCTTCTGAAAGAGAGAAGGATCTCATCCCTGGAGGGCTGTGATATCTTATCTATGCGGGAGCCTACAAGCGGCTCCATTTCCTGCTTCACAGCAAGAAGAAAGGTTCCGTCAAGCATAATTCATCAACTGAAATGGTCATTTGTTTTTCGGGGTGCGGGAAGTCAGGAACTTAATGCTTCTTTCGATGCTGTCCTTGGAGTTGCCCCAGTCCGCATCCTTCCCGGTGTTTCGGTAATCGTACATATTGCAGAAATGGCTCACATCCCCGTAGAGGGAGCGTATATGCTCCTTTACAAGGCTTGAGCAAAGCTCTTCAAAATCTGAGAGCTCCTTCCCCTTCAGGTACTGCGGAGCCACGGACACCAGCAGATCGTAGTGGGGCAGGCAGAAGTATTCCTGCTTTTCAAAAAGCGCTCTGTCGCTTTGGTATACCTCAAAAAGAGTGCGAAGCAGCCTTTCCAGACCCCAGTCCACTTTGTCGCACACAAAGCAGCTCTCATTTATCTGAGAGAGCCTTTTCTTTTTCTTGTCCCTGGGCTCAAAGAGCTTTTTCCGTGTAAAGACCTCTCCCGCCACGCTGTCAAGGTGTGTCTGGAGCATAAGCGCCAGGGAGAGACGGTTCTTGCATTTGAGCATCTGCTCAAAATGGACGGAGCAGAAGCCTGTTTTGTTGGTCTCTATCCTTACATCCGGCTCCATCATTGCAGCCCCCATGATATATTCGACAGTCCTTTCTTCAAGGGTGTCTCTCATGCGGCATATGGGACAGCCCTCACAGGGCTCCAGAACTTCGCTTATGGGTATGGTAAGAAGTGATTCACGCATAGTATGCACCTACCTTCGTTCTATGCCTGTGAGCAGGATAAGGAAGAAAGCCGAAAACATGGCTGTAAGTACGGTGAGTGTCTTTGTGAGCACCATTTCAAGCTTTGCCCTGCTTTTGCTTTCCTTTGATATGATGCCCAACGACAGAGCACCTATGAGCAGCGTTGGGGTGATATACCTGAAATCCTCGGTGCAGACAGCCGGATGATCTATACAGAAAACATAGTATGACACCATTATCACTATGTATGTCACAAGCATATACAGCCTTGGGATATCTCCTTTTCCGGTGAAAGCTGCTGCGATCATTGAAATAAAAGCAATGGCTGCAAGGGCGACAGAGACAAACAAGAGGAATTTCGCAAGCATCATCGGTGCAAAAAGGAAATCCGTCTCATCGAAGTATTCTCCGAACATGGCAGTTTTAAGAGCTGCCACAAGAGGATTGTACTCCCAGTATACGGCTTCTCCGTGCATGGGAGGCGGAGAAAAGACATCAAGCTGTTTGAACGGCCTGTCAAACATCCACATGGAAAAGTCGGTGACACGGGACAAGGGTGCCATGTGCCCTATGTACTGTGCAGCTTCTTCCGAAATGCGAAGTATATAGTTCAGGGGGACACCGTATCTGACAAGATTTTTGATCTGATAGCCTATGCCGAGAGGGATGCACAGGGCTCCGAAAACGGCATATTCACAGAGCAGCTTTTTTGCACTTTTCCTGTTTTTTATCAGAACTGCCAGAAACAGCAGCGCCGTGGACGGTGCTATGACTCCCACGGAAAACTTGCTGAACATACCCGATCCCACAGAAAGCGCAAGCAATGCTATATTTTTTACGGAAGGGTCTTTATACCAGCGCACTGCAAGGAGAAGGGATGCCCACATCAGCATGGAGGAAAGAGCATCATTGTTCAGGCTCCCTGCGAGATAGACCAGGGACGGGTGTACACTTACTATTGCCAGAGGGATATGGAGCGCTTTCCCCGAGAGCCCGAATTCTCTGAACAGCTTATATGCCACTATCACCATGGCACAGGTGTAAAAAAGAGTAAGGGTCTGCAGAGAGCCCTGTGCGGTTTCTGCGGGGATGCCGAAAATGCTTTCGGAAATATCCAGCCACGCCGCACATATAATGTGGTGCAGAGGGGGGTGGTAGAACTGACCGAATTCCCTCACATCCACATCCGGCAGGAAATGGCAGGATCTTATCCATAGGATATAGTCTGCATGGCCTGTGCCGCCTCCGTCCCATGAGCCTATGTCGTGCTGCCTTATGTCGTTGCGGGTGATGAGGACATAATACACCCTCATTGCAAACCCGGACAGCATTATCAGCCCGGTCATGGCTCTGTCCTTGTCCTCCCTGCGGAAAGCAGCATAAAACAGCAGACACAGGATGAGCAGACCTGCCATAAGCGGGAGCTGAGGCAGGGGCAAAAGACTGAAAGCCGCACAAAGGCAGACCGTTGATGCCATGATCACCGCAAATGACAGGATAAGAGCTCTTTTTGAGGGCTCATCTCCGAGAAGATGTCTCAGGCAGAATATACCGCAGCAGGAGAAAACAGCTCCCATAAGAAGAACGGCATTTGCGGGCATGGTATACAGGTCGCACAGGGTGACTGCGTTTACAGCCAGACACCCTGCAAAAGCCCAGAGATAAGGATGAGATCTGAGACAGCCGAAAAAACGGTTGCTTTTTCGGGTCACGGTGTGAGCCTGCTCAGGTCTCTCGGGAACATGGAAGCCTGACGCACGTTCTGGAGACCGAGGAGCTTCATTACCAGCCGCTCCAGACCTATGCCCAGACCGCCGTGAGGAGGAAGGCCGTATTTGTGGCTGTCAAGGTAATATTTGAAATCCTCCGGATCCAGACCCTGTCTCTTCATTTTTTCAAGCTGCTCGTTGTAGTCGTGTATCCTCTGTCCGCCGGTGGTTATCTCAAGGCCTCTGAAAAGAAGGTCGAACTTGCAGGCGGTGCGGGGATCCCCCTTGTCGTCCATTGCATAGAAGGGAGGCTTGGAGGAGGGGAAGTTGGTAACGAACACAAATTCCGTCCCATGCTCCTTCTTTGCCCATTCGCAGAGGAATACCTCGTCCTCGGGCTCAAGGTCGAACTTGTTCTTGGACTTGCTGCCCTTTATAAGCGCTACCGCATCCTCAAACTTTATGGCGGGTATCTCGTTCACCTCGGGTATATCAGCCTTGAGCATTGCTATCTCGGGGGCATAATTCTCCTTGAGGTAGGTCATCATATACCTTAGCATGGCTGTTTCCATAGCCATCACATCGTACATGGAATCTATGAAAGCCATTTCAAAGTCAAGACCGATGTATTCGTTGAGGTGCCTTGATGTGGAGTGCTTTTCTGCTCTGTACACGGGGGCTATCTCAAAAACACGGTCGAAGAATGCCACAGCAGCCTGCTTGTAGAACTGGGGAGACTGGTTGAGGAATGCTTCATTGTCGAAATAGTCAAGGCGGAAGATGTTGGCGCCGCCCTCTGCACCCTGTGCCACGATCTTGGGAGTGTGTATCTCAGTGAACTTATTGTCCAGCATAAACTGTCTGAAAGCACTTACCACGCCCTCCTGGAACTTGAAGACCGCACGCTCGGCAGGGTTTCTCAGAGCCACGCCCCTGTTGTCAAGGTTGATATCCAGTGAGCAGCCCAGCTTCCACTTGCTGACATGGAGGGGATAGTCATAGTCCGGCTTGTGGAGCAGCTCCAAGGAAGATATAACGATCTCTATGCCGTTCTTTGCTCTTTCCTCTGCTCTCACGGTGCCCTTCACCTTTACATAGCAGCCTTCCTTTACGCCCTCCATGCTGTCACTGCAGTTTGCGGAATCGTACACCGACTGCACCACATATCTGGCGGTACGCAGATGTATGAAGGAGAAGGCACCCATGTCGTTCACCTTGTGGACACAGGCGCAGACAGTGATCTCGCTGCCTGCGGATGCTTTTGCTTTTTCAAGATCGAATTCCTCGATCAGTTCTTTGCCGTTTACCAGCATTGTATCAACTCCATTTTAAATATTGTCATTTATAAGCGTAAATGCGCATCAGTATGCACGTTCTATAAACTCAAAGCGGGGCTTGCGGCAGCCGTTGTCGTCTATATCATCAAGAAATTCCTTTATGGGACGCACCCATGCACGGGGCTTGTCGTTTATCTGAAGATATATGCACATGGGTTCCAGCGTTTCATGGTCGGAGGCAGTGCCGGTAACGATGTACTCTCCTCCCTTGAAGTGCCTGTACCTGCCGCCTATGACGAGCATCCTGCCGTCAGGGATGCCGTAGGATACCCTCTGCGGGGACTTGGGAGGCTCCGCAGCCTTGGGGCTCTGTGCAGGCTTTTCGGGAGCACTTTCCCCTGCGGGTGCTGGCGCTGCGGATATCGCTTCGTTATTTGAGGTGTCGGGAACAGCTGTCTCTTCGGTGTGAACAGTTTCATGGACTGTGGTGGCAGCGTCTACAAGTATCATGGAACGATCCTTGCCGACAGTGACGCTCGCCCTGCCGTTGTGTACATCGAAGCTCCTGCCTGAGAGCCTGTCCGCAATGCGCTTGTATGGGGTGTCAAAGTTGAAGGTGTAGTCGCCGTCGGAAATGTTGAGTGCGATGTACACCGTCTGACCTTCTCCCTCACGCTTGAAAAGGAAGGTCTGGTTCTTGAGCTCCAGCTTGAAGTATCTGCCTGTGCGGAGGGCGGGGAGCTCCGCTCTTATGGCGCCCAGGGAGCAGATGTGCTCATACAGCCTGTCATCCCGTCCGGGGATATCATCAAGCTCAAGGCATGGCCTTATTGCCAGATCCGCATCGGATCCCCGTCCCTTTTCGCCCTTTATCCCGTATTCACTGCCGTAATACACCGAGGGTATGCCGTACATGGTATACAGGAAGGTGTAGCAGCAATAGATCCTGCCGTAGTCCGTAAGTACGGAGGCAAGCCTTGCGACATCGTGGTTGTCAAGGAAATTGTACATATAGATATCGCCGTACTGCCCCGTCTGGTATTCTATGGAATGGGCTATCTCGAAGTAGTTGCGGTCGTTGTGGGAGGAATAGATGCCCTTGTAGCACTGGTAGTTTGTGACACAGTCGAACATATCGGGGTTTGCCCAGCGGTTGTACTGACCGTGTATGATCTCTCCCATGAGCCATATGTCGGGCTTTAAGCTCCGGGCAAAGGAATGGACGCTCTTTATAAAATCCTCCGTGAGGCAGTCTGCCGCATCAAAGCGTATGCCGTCTATATCCCATTCGTCGATCCAGAACTTTACTGCGGAAAGCAGATACTCCTTTACCTCCGGGTTTTGGAGATTGAGCTTTACAAGGTCGTAGCAGTTGTTCCAGCCTTCGTAACGGAAGCCGTCGTTGTAGCCTGTGTTCCCTCCGAAATCAAGGTTGCAGAACCACCCGCAGTAGCGGCTCCTTTCCCGGTTCTCACACACGTCTCTGAAGGCAAAGTGCTCTCTGCCCACATGGTTGAAAACTCCGTCAAGGATCACCCTTATCCCGTTGCTGTGAAGGGCTTTGCAGACCTTCGCAAAATCCTCGTTGGTTCCCAGTCTTGCATCTATGAGCTTGTAATCTGTGGTGTCATAGCCGTGAGCGGCAGATTCAAACACGGGGCCGAAATACACAGCCGTAACGTGCATATTCTTGATGTGGGAGATCCACTCCAGCACCTTTGTTATCCTGTGGGGGCGGTGATCTGCGGGGAGATCGCTCCTCCTTCGTTCACAGCCGCAAAAGCCCAGGGGGTAGATGTGGTATATGGGGCCTCCTGTGATCCATTCGGGATGTATAGCCATTTCATTCCTCTCCTTCCTCTGTGCACCGGCCTGCCCGCTGCGGGCGGGGATGCACACCTCATATTATTTTACCATATTTAAAAGGGATTGTCAACATAAACATATCGGAAAAATCAGCCCTGTGCTGTCACGGATCACGCTGAGGTCATTTTTCCTCTTCCCGGCCGGCAGCGGGATCCACTATGCCGGGTCATCGGGAATATGGACATGACCGCAACAAGTTCATGTTCTGATACTTGACAATTCCTCTTTTTTATGATAATATTGTAGGGTACCATTTGTTGCAGCAATACAGTTCATTGCGTATATTCTTGCTGTCGCTGTTACTCTTGTGCCTGAAAACATCCGGTGGAAAAAGGCGACAAGTTCGCAGCTCCCAAAAAAGCATTGCCGGCGGCGCCGGGGGTGCAAGCTAATGAATAAGGTGAATAAGAAGGCAAAGTATATAGATTTAGCTGCTAAGTGTGTTCTCTATATCTCGGTAGCTGTGTTCTCCATTACCAATATCATGGATATCGAACTTCCTGATGCTGTAATTATCATTCTGATGGTGCTTGATCTGCTGACCATTCCTGCATTTATGTATGCATATGTGAAAAGTATGGAAGGTGACAGTAAATGAAGACACATCAAAACGGAGGTGCGATATGAAAACGGCAGTAAAGATACTGGTTCTGATCAGCGGTATATGCACGATAATATGCGGGATATGGTTTCTTGTTGCAGGTATAATGGATATTCCCGTGCCAAAGCCCGTCACTGTATTATTCTGCATCGGCTGTCTGGTATCGGGGATAGTGAATATCCAAAACGCTTTCAAGGGCGGGAAAAAGGAGCGATAAGATAATATCAAGATGGAAAAAAAGGAACGCGATCTTATCATCAATAATATATGGAAACCGTTCTTCGCAGCAATGATGACTGCGAGCCTGATAATGGGAACGAATGATCATCCTCTCATTATTGGATCGGCTTTAGGCGCAGCTTCGTCGATAGCTTGCTGCTGCATTTTCAGCAGTATAAATTTGAAGCATACGGTCTGATGATATGATAAACACAGGTGTTGTACAATTGGTGGCGGCAGTGCTGCCCGCTGTTCTGGCAATGGCTCTTATCTACATCGTTACGGCAAATATCCAGAAGATAGCCGCCTTTGTGGACAAGCTGCTGCGTCCGGACAAAAAGCCGGAAAATGACGGTCTTTATGACATCTATGAAGGGCGTATGCCCGGTGAAAAGACCGATAATGAGGATAAAAGGGAAGAAAAAAGGAGTTAAAGGCGATGGCAAAGGAAAAAATGGTCGAGAGCATAACCTCTATGGATGAGGATTTTGCCAAGTGGTACACCGACATATGCAAAAAGGCTGAACTGGTGGAGTACACCAGTGTTAAGGGCTGTATGGTCATCAGACCCTACGGCTATGCTATCTGGGAGAACATACAGCACATAATGGACGGTATGTTCAAGGAAACCGGGCACGAAAATGTTTGTATGCCCATGTTCATTCCCGAATCCCTTTTGCAGAAAGAAAAGGATCATATAGAAGGATTTGCGCCCGAGGTGGCGTGGGTCACTCACGGAGGAAACGAAAAGCTGGAGGAAAGGCTTTGCGTGCGCCCCACATCCGAGACGCTTTTCTGCGAGCATTATGCAAATATAGTCCACTCCTACAGGGATCTTCCCAAGCTCTATAACCAGTGGGTGAGCGTTGTTCGCTGGGAAAAGACTACCCGTCCTTTCCTGCGCTCCAGAGAATTTCTGTGGCAGGAGGGTCACACCATCCATGCCACTGCCGAGGAAGCGATGGAAGAGACAAGGCGTATGCTGGATGTGTACACAGAATTCTGCGAGAAGTACCTTGCCATGCCTGTTGTAAAGGGCAGAAAGTCCGACAGCGACAAGTTTGCCGGTGCGGAGATCACCTACTGCATAGAAGCGCTCATGCACGACGGCAAGGCTTTGCAGGCCGGTACCTCCCACTATTTCGGAGACGGCTTTGCAAAGGCATTCGAGATAATGTACACCGACAAGGAGAACAAGAAGGTATACCCTCACCAGACTTCCTGGGGCGTTACCACAAGGCTCATAGGCGCCATTATCATGACCCACGGCGACAACAACGGTCTTGTGCTGCCTCCCGCAGTGGCACCTATACAGGCTGTCATAGTTCCCATACAGCAGTTCAAGGAAGGCGTTCTGGACAAGGCCAACGAGATAGCCGATGCACTGAAGGCTGCAGGCATCCGTGTAAAGGTGGATGACACCGACAATTCTCCCGGCTGGAAGTTTGCGGAATATGAGATGAAGGGCGTGCCCATCCGTATAGAGATAGGCCCCAAGGATATAGAAAAGGGTCAGTGCGTGATCGTAAAGCGCAACAACAGAGAAAAGCTCTTTGTTGATATAGAAGGCATAGCAGACACCGCCAGGGAGACCCTTGACAAGGTACGTGACGAGATGTTCGCTGCTGCCCTTGAAAACCGTGAAAATCGCACCTATACCTGCAAGACCATAGAGGAGATAAACAAGGCTCTTGAAGAAAAGGGCGACGGCTTTGTCAAAGCTATGTGGTGCGGTGACCCTGCCTGTGAGGACAAGGTAAAGGAAGAGACGGGCGTTGGTACAAGGTGTATGCCCATAGCACAGGAAAGCGTTTCCGATACCTGCGTTTGCTGCGGTAAGCCTGCAAAGGCTCTTGTTTACTGGGGCAAGGCTTATTAAGAGACGCCCCGGAGAGCGGGGAAGAAAACGATCCGAGGAAAGGTGAATATGATGGACAGATACGACGAAGCCTTTGTTTTTGCACTGAAAAAGTGGATGGCAGACGAGATAAACGAGATGTACGGGAACGGCATCTATGCCCTGTGCAGCGGCTATGAGAACACCTCAAAGGGGGCGTCCGCATACATAGGCTTCAACACCGAAAAACACCTTTCGGAAAGCGGTGCCGACAGGGGAGACATAAAAGCCTTTCAGAACGCCGCCTTTGCTTATGTGGACGATGATGAAGCCGTTGACGGCTCCGTTCAGATATGGGTGTCCTTCAAGGAGCTTGACCCTGCTGCGGAGGAAACGAGGGACAAGTGCAATGCCTGTCTCAGGACGGCATTCGAGGAGCTTTGTTCAGACGGCATAATAAAAGAACGCTTCGGGAAGGATATAGATATGTTCATATCCGCCCGGTAAATAATGACCGCAGCACGGGATGTAGCTTATCCCTGCTGCGGTCATTATTGCTGTACGGGCTTTTTTCCGAAAACCTCATCTATTTTTTCTTTGAATTCCTCATACGCCCATTGTCCCGAAAATTCCTTCAGTCTTTCGGCGACAGAACGATAGTACCATTCGTGCAGGGCGGGATCCGTCACATGGAACTTTTTCCACATGGCATCCCCCAGCTTTTTGTGATCCTCTGCACACTGACTTATGTTGGACAGCTTATCGGAAAGCACAAGTATTTTCTGCTCGCAGGAGGCGGTGTCAAGGAAAAGAAGGGTCTCGGTCTTTCTCAGCTTCCATGAAGCTGAAGGGTCGGTGCCGGGTCTCTTGTTTTCCGTTTCTCCCTCCACGAGCCGTGCCACACGCTGCCCGAATGCCTTTTCTATATCTTCTATGGTGGTATCCGTGTCCTCGGCGGTATCGTGAAGGAGGGCGGCGGCTATCACCTCTTTGTCATCTGTCAGTGACATGGCTATGAATGCGGCTTCGACCGGGTGGGCGATATAGGCGGTATCACCGCCCCTGCGCATACAGCCCCCGTGCGCCTTTGCCGCAAAGGAAAGAACGCTGCACAGATAGGGGGAAAAGGAGATAAGAGGGGGCATAAAGGCTCCTTTCTCAGGCGTTCAGGTCCCTTACAGATTCTTTTTCTATGATCCTGCCGCTGATGGTTATCTTCTCCGGTGCCTTTGAGCTGTTTGCTATTTTGTCTGTAAGGCAGCGCACGGCTTCCGATGCCATTTGTACGGAATCAACGTTCACCGTGGTGATGGAGGGCTTTGAGATATCGGATATAAGGTAATTGTCATAGCCTACTATGGAAATATCCTCCGGCACCCTGAGCCCCATCTCATCCAGCTTCCTTATGGCTTTGAGTGCGGTCTCGTCACAGTTGCAGACAAAGGCGGTGGGCATTTCCTCAGGGAAGACAAGCTCTATGGAGCCGTTTTCGTCCCTGTCGTCTATGACCCAGTCCTTTCTTACATCAAGACCGTGCTCTATAAGAGCCTTCATATACCCCATATACCTGTCAAAGATACTGGTGGTGGATCTTACCGTTCCGATAAAGCCTATCTTTTTGTGGCCGTAGCGTATAAGATAGGTGGCAAGGTCATAAGCGCCGCCGTAGCCGTTGGTTATGACACAGTCTATGTCGGTGTCGGTGGTGTAGTAATCAAGGAGCAGCAGGGGAGAGATGTTTTCCCTCAGCTTTTCCACATATTCTTCCTTAAGCTGACCCAGCGACACAAGGGATGTGACCTTTTCCTCGCTCAGCAGCTTTGGCATCACAAGGCTTTCCTCATAGGCTCCCGAAAGGGTCTCTATAAGGCAGAAATAGCCGTTTTTGCCGAATTCCCTCACAAGGTCATTGTAAAGAGCCCAGTAAAAGGAGCCGTTCGGGTTCATGAACCTGTCGGGGATCAGCACGCCCACCAGCTTGTTGTCTCTGCCAAGGGAGGTCTTGGGACCCACATAGCCCATTTCCTCCGCAGTTTTCTTTATTTTCATGCGCAGCTCTTCGCTGACGCCCTTCTTGTTCGCCAGAGCCTTGGAGACCGTTACATTACTTGTATTGCATATTTTTGCTATATCCAGCAAAGTGACTGATTTACTCATTTTAACCTCCGCAAACATAATGGTTATCTTAATTTTAACCTATATAATTACTTTTGTCAATAGGTTTTATGAATTTTTCCAAAGATATTTTTCGGCTGGCAAATAGCTGTTTTTCTACTTAATTTTAAGGAATGACCGCATCTTTAAAAATGTACATATTGTAAAATTTGTTTTGGCATATTGTTTATATCATAATTATATGGTATAATGTTTATTTGATATAGCAGGATCTGAAAGGAAGGAAGGAAAATGGATCTTTCAAACAGATTTTCCGTATTACAGCTGCTTGTGCACGCTATTGTGCTCTTTACGGCACTTCCCGTCCATGAATGTTCCCATGCCCTTGCAGCGGTAAAGCTGGGGGATCCTACTCCCAAAAACCAGGGAAGGCTCACTCTGAACCCCTTTGCCCACCTTACTCTCTGGGGCACTGTGATGATGATACTGGCAGGCTTCGGCTGGGGAAAGCCCGTTATGGTCAATCCCAACAACTTCAAGAACCCAAAGAGGGACAACGCCTTGGTGGCGCTTGCGGGGCCTGTGTCCAATCTGCTCATGGCATACCTTTCCATGGTGGTGTACAAGATCATACTCTATACTGTGGGCAGCACCTCCGATACATTCTACTATGTGGCGCTGGTGTTCTATCTTGCGACTTTTATCAATATTTCCCTTGCAGTATTCAACCTTTTGCCCATACCGCCCCTTGACGGCGGTAAGATCTTCGGCGCAGTGCTGCCGGAAAAGGTGTATTTCGGTGTGATGAGGTACGAACAGTTCATAATCATTGCGGTCATAGTCCTGCTTTACACCGGGCTTCTTGATGTGCCCATGAGCTTTCTGAGGGAAGGGGCATTCAGTGTCATGAGCTTCCTTACGGGCTGGGTGGATATTATCTTCAAGACCACAGTGGTCGCAGCATGAGCATAAAGGAATACAAGCTGAGCGTATTCGAGGGACCCCTCGACCTGCTGCTGCACCTGGTGTCAAAGCATAAGCTGAATATCTATGACATCGAGATAATGGAGCTTATCGACCAGTACCTTGACTTTCTGGACAAGGCTGAGTTCGATGCGGAGGGCACGGCGGAATTCGTTGAGGTGGCAGCGCAGCTCATATACCTTAAAAGCGTATCGCTCCTCCCCGGAAAGGAAGAAGCTGAAAAGCTGAAAAAAGAGCTTGAAGGCAGGCTCATAGAGTATTCTCTCACCAAGATCGCCGCCGCAAGGCTGAAGGAGATGTACCTTGACATCCCCTTTACCGTAAAGCAGCCCATGGATATAGAGATAGACCCTACCTATGACTGTATCCACTTCAAGGACGAGCTGCTGCTGTGCTACCTGTCCCTTATGAAAGCAGCAAAGGCAGCAAAGAAGGAACAGCTCACTTCGGGCTATTTCTTCCCCTTTGTAACAAAAAGGTTCGTCTCCGTCACCGCAAGGATGACCTATGTTCTGGCGGAGCTTTACGAAAAGGGAGAGGCGGATATAGGGAATATGTTTGCCGGAGTGAAGGACCGCTCGGAAAGGGTGGCTACCTTCCTTGCCATACTGGAGCTTACGAGAAACGGCCGTATACTCCTCAGCGACGACAATTCAAGGATATATATGAACCCCGATCATGAAAGCGGCGGGGATGAGGGCTCACAATTCGATATACCGACTGAAGACACTGAAAACGATACCTATCATGATTTGCAGGAGAGGTGAGAGGCTACGAAGATAAGTAAACAATGCGCCGCCGTGGAGGCTGTCCTGTTTGCGGGGGGAGACCCGGTGGATCCTCTGCGCCTTGCGTCTTCTGCGGGTGTGGATAAAGGGGCTTTGAAGGAGATATGCACGCAGCTGAATACCGCCTATGAGGAAAACGGCAGTTCGCTTGCGGTGCTTTTTCTGGGAGGTTCTTATCAGCTCGTTGTCAGACGGGAATACTACGAAGCAGTAAAGCAGTCTGCGGAAAACAAGAAAAACCAGCCGCTTTCGCTGGCTGCCATGGAAGCTCTTACTATCATAGCATACAATCAGCCTGTGACAAAGGCTTTTGTGGAAAGTGTAAGAGGAGTGGACAGCGGCGGCGTGGTAAATTCTCTGGCGGAAAAGGGTCTTGTGTGTGAGGCGGGAAGGCTCGAGCTCCCAGGCAGACCCATTGCCTACAAAACAACAGACAATTTCCTGCGGTGCTTCGGTCTGGAAAGTCTGGACGATCTCCCGCCCCTGCCGGGCAAGGAAGAAGCAGGCGGAGATCCGGCAGGCAGCGATGAAGCTCCCTCTCCCGATGAAGAGGAGGCGGAAGCATGAGTGTCGGAAAGATCATACTTATGGTGCTGGGGATACTCCTCCTTATAATTGTGATCCTTCTCAATATACCCGTGAGGGTGCGGGCAGGCTACATAGGGAAAAAGATCATCTTTGAACTGGAGTGGTTCTTTTTAAGGCTGTTCCCGAAAAAGGAGAAGGAAGAGCCGGAAAAGGATGAAGGCTCTGCTGAAACTCCGGAAGAGGACATAGACGGCTTTGCGGACGAAAAGGACGAAAAGGAAGAACCGCCGCCGGAGCCGGAGGATGAAAAAGCGGAAGAAAAGCCGTCCGAAAAACCGGATGAAAAGGCGGAAGAACCTCCCGAGACGAGACCTTCGGACGAAAAGACGGAGGAGAAAGCGGAGGAAAAGGAAGAAAAGGCTGAAAAGCCCCCGGACAAAAAGGACAGGAAGAAAAAGGAAGAGGACAAGGGTCATATCGCTGACAGGATCATCGCTCTGGCGGAGGATCTGGCTGCGAAAAAGGATGCGGTCATCCTTATACTCGACCTTATCATGAAGGATACGGTGAGATTTGTGAAAAAGGTTTATTTCACCGACCTTTATATAGATTTTGAGATCGCAAATGAGGACAGTGCAAAGGCAGCGGTCACCTACGGAGGTGTATCCGCAGCAGTTTACAATATCATAGGAACGCTGAAAAGCCTTACAAGGTGCGATGTAAGGACAGTGGACATGGTCTGCCTGTACAACAGCCCCGACTTCCGCTATGACGGGGAAATAACTCTCAGGCTGCGCCCTGCCAGCTTTGTAAACTTTATTTTTGCGCTGTTATTCAAATTTTTGTTCCATCTGAAAAAATACAGACCCATACTTGATGCATTTTTGAAAAAATGAACGGAGGAAATATTATGAGCGAACAATCCAAGGTAAAAGAGCTTGTGGCAGAGGCAATGACAAAGGTACACCAGATGGCTGATGCCAACACCATGCTGGGGGATCCCGTAAAGCTGGACGGCGGAGTTACCATCATCCCCGTATCAAAGATATCCTACGGCTTTGCAAGCGGCGGCTCCGATCTGCCCTCAAAGCAGGACAAGGAGTTTTTCGGCGGTGCCAGCGGCGGCGGCGTGACCATCAATCCTTTGGGATTTCTTGTTATCACCGGGCAGAAGGTGGAGCTTTTGCAGATAAACCTTGACTACGGCAACAAATCCGCCATAGTCGATATGGTGCCCGAAGTTTTCAACAAGGTATCCGCACTTTTCAAGAAGGATGAGCCCTCAAAGGACAAGAAGCTCGAAAAGGCAGAGGCACACAACGAAAAGGTAATAACAGATGCCGTTACAGATGCGGTAGAGAGCAGCGAGGAAAAGTCCGAATAATGGAAAAGATACGCATCCAGAAAATAATTGCCGATGCAGGCTACTGTTCCAGACGAAAGGCTGAGGAGCTCATAGACGGGGGCAAGGTGCTTGTAAACGGCAGAAAGGCAAAGCTCGGAGACAAGGCTCTCCCCACCGACCTTATCACAGTGGACGGGGAAAGGCTCACGGTGCGAAAAAGGAAGATAAAGCGGTATATCATGCTCAACAAGCCGAGAGGCTATGTTACCACCGCATCCGATGAGCTGGGGCGCAGGACAGTTATGGATCTTCTTGACGGGGTGGAGGAAAGAGTTTACCCCGTGGGAAGGCTTGACAGGAACTCCGAGGGTCTGCTGCTCCTGACCAATGACGGAGACTTTGCAAACATGATAATGCACCCTTCAAGGCATATTTCCAAGACATACAGGGTAACAGTGCCCTCCATTGTCACGGAGGATCAGCTCAATACCCTTTTTTCGGGTGTGACCCTTGATGACGGTACAGTGACACAGCCCGCCGTAGTGGATGTGGAGCTGAGCTCACATGAGCGCAGCGTTATGCGCATCACCATACGGGAGGGGAAAAATCGACAGATACGCCGTATGTGCGAGGCGGTGGGGCTTGAAGTTGTGAGGCTCAGGCGTGTGTCCATAGGACCGCTGAAGCTTGGGATGCTCAAACCCGGCACCTGGAGAGAGCTTAAAACAGAAGAGATACGTGCTCTCAGAGAGGCAGGCTCCCGTTAGCAGCGGAAAGAGAGGCTGAGGTATGAAGAAAGAAAACAAAAGGGTGGATATTATCACCATTGCGGTGCTTCTTATCCTTCTTTTGGCTGTTGTGGTCGGCAGTGCCTTTGCGGATAAGGACAGTGATGATGCGGATACTGCTGCATCCGTTCAGACCGTACTTTCAAAGAAACTTGGTATAAAGGATTATGCGGGTAAGAGGATAGGCATACAGACAGGCACTGTCTTTGACACCATTGTGTGGGGGGCTATACCCGATGCACAGGTAAGTTATTTCAACAGCTATACCGACCTTGAACTGGCTCTTACCACCGGCAAGATCGATGCTTTTGCGGCTGATGAGCCCATAGTCAGGTATATGATGGCAGCCGATGACAGGCTTACCTACCTTGATGAATACATGGACGACTATGAATTCGGGTTCTGCTTTCAGAAAACACCCTACGGTGAGTCTCTGTGCGAAGAATTCAGCGATTTCATAAAGGAAAAGAAGAACGACGGGACCCTGAAGAAAATGGAGGATCTCTGGTTCGGCTCCGATGAGTCCGCAAAGGTCATACCGCCTTTTTCGTCGCTCAGCGGCGAAAGGGGTACTCTCACCCTTGCCACGGAGGCTGCAAATGCGCCTTTCGTATATCTGTCAGAGGGCTCTGTGGTGGGATATGAGGTGGATATCGCCTACAATTTCTGTAAGGAAAGGGGCTATGCCCTTGATATACAGGATATGAACTTTGATGCGATCCTTCCTTCCGTGATATCCGGAAGGGCGAGCTTCGGCGCTGCCACAATGACGATCTCCGAGGAAAGAAAGGAAAGCGTCAGCTTTTCCGAGCCCCATTATTCCGGCGGGACAGTTCTTGCCGTAAGAGCTGCCGACAAGAATGTTGCCGAGAAGAAGAGCAAGACATTCGCCGACTACAACGGAAAGAATATAGGTATACAGACAGGCACTACCTTTGATGAAAAGGTCAGGGAGTATGTGGGAGATAATGTAAACTTCCAGTACTATAATAGCTACACGGATCTGCTCCTGGCGCTTATGGACAGAAAGATAGATGCATTTACCGGTGATGAGCCTGTTATAAGGGAAATGATGGCCACAGAGCCGAGACTTTCCTATCTGCCCGGATATATGGAGCCATTTGAATTTGCATACATTTTCAATAAGGACAGTGACGGAAAGGATCTGTGTGACGAGATCTCCGCATACATTCGTGAGATAAAGGAAAACGGCACCTATGATGAGATAATGGATATATGGCTCGGTGCTGATGAAAGCCTGAAGGTCGTTCCGTACAAGGAGCTTACATCTTCAAAGGGAACCATACACCTTGCCACAGAATCCCAGTACGCTCCGTGTGTCTATATAAAGGACGGGGAGATAGTAGGCTATGAGATAGACCTTCTTTACCGTTTCTGCAAGGCAAAGGGTTATGCTCTTGAAATCACGGATATGAACTTTGACGTCATTACCGCCTCCGTAAACTCCGGAAAATTCGACATAGGCTGCTCCGGTATGTCTGTGAGCGAGGAAAAAAAGGATGTAGTATACTTCTCAGAGCCTACTTATTCAGGCGGCGTGGTGCTGGCTGTAAGAGCCGAGGACGCAGATATAAGCACCACCTCAAAGACCATGGCGGACGGTGTAATAGACGGGGACTGGAGAGAGTACAATACTCCCGACAAAAAGCTGGGCATAATCACAGGCTCTTCCTACGAGAATGCCACACTTAATTACTTCCCTGAAAGTGAATACCTCTATTTCAGCGGCTTTGCGGATATGAATATGGCTCTGCTCACAGGGGCGATAGATGCCTGTGTTTCCGATGAGCCCACAGCCATGGAAAACCACAGGAACAATCCGGATTTTTCCTACTTTGAAGAATATATCCAGAAGGATACCTATCATTTCATGCTTCCCAAAGAGGGTGAGATGAAGGAGAGACTGGAGCCGCAGTTCAATGAATTCTTTGCAGATGCAAAGGAAAACGGTATGCTCGATGAACTGGAAGATATCTGGTTTGGCACAGACGAGAGCAAAAAGGTCATAGACAGATCGGGGCTCACAGGAGAGAACGGCACTATAAAGGCTGTTACATATTCAGGCATCCCGCCCTTTGCTTATGTTGCGGATAAGGAAATAACGGGCTATTGCATAGACCTTCTGACCCGTTTCTGCAGAGAATACGGATATGACTATACCCTTGATGATACAGAGGTCACTTCCGCTCTTACAGGCCTTTCCACAGGAGTTTATGATGTGGTGGCCTGCTGTATGAGCTATACTCCCGAAAGGGCAGAATCCGCCGCCTATACCGATACCTTCTATGAATCCGGTACGGTGCTGGTGGTAAAGACCCCGGAGGAGATCAGAGCGGCTGCATCGGCAGAAGGGGAGGACGAGGACAAAACCTTCCTTCAGAAGCTGGGTGAAAGCTTTGAAAGGAACTTTATAAGGGAAAACCGCTACGAACTCATTCTTCAGGGAATATATACCACCCTTCTCATTACGATAGCATCGGCATTGGCAGGATCACTCCTTGCCTTCCTCATATGCCTTTACAGGCGGACAGGCAGCGTCGTAGCCAACAAGGTCTGCAATATCTATGTGAAGGTGATACAGGGCACTCCTGTTGTTGTTCTGCTGATGATACTCTACTATGTAGTGTTTGCAAAGTCGGGTATCAATGCTGTTCCGGTGGCGATAATAGGCTTTACTGTTGTTGTTTCGGCATATGTTTCGGAGATAATGCGCTCCGGTATAGAATCCATAGATAACGGACAGCGTGAAGCGGCACTTGCTTTGGGCTTTACCGAGAACCAGTCCTTCTTCGGGTTCATTTTCCCGCAGGCAGCCACAAGGTTCCTGCCTGTTTACAGAGGTGAGATCATCTCTCTGCTGAAAAACACCTCCATAGTCGGCTATATAGCCATACAGGATCTCACAAAAATGAGCGACATAATCCGTTCCCGTACCTATGAAGCATTTTTCCCGCTCATTGCCACGGCGATAATCTACTTTATACTGGCGTGGGTGATAAGCACTCTGCTGCAAAGGCTTCTGGAGTCTGTGGACCCCAAGGAACGCAAAAGAGGGGTGAAAGGAGTTGAGATCCATGAGTGAGCCTCTGATCAAAATAGAGCACCTGAAAAAAGTCTATCCCAATATAACACCCATAGAGGATCTCAACGCTGAGATCTACAGGGGTGATGTGATATCTATCATCGGTCCGTCTGGCACCGGAAAATCTACCTTTCTCAGGTGTATGAACAGGCTGGAGGAGCCTTCGGGGGGACGGATAATCGTTGACGGAGAAGATATCTGCGCTTCGGGCGTGAATATCTCCCTGATACGCCGGAAAATGGGCATGGTATTCCAGTCCTTTAACCTTTTCGACAATCTCAACATCATAGAAAACCTGATGGCAGCCCCTGTAAAGCTGCTGAAAATGAGCAGGCAGGAGGCATATGACAAGGGGATGGAGCTGCTGCGGCGTGTAGGTCTTGCACAGAAGGCTCTGAATTTTCCCGATGAGCTTTCGGGCGGACAGAAGCAAAGAGCAGCCATAGCCCGTGCGGTCGCCATGAAGCCTGAGATACTCCTTTTTGACGAGCCTACCTCCGCTCTCGACCCAACAATGGTGGGAGAGGTGCTGTCGGTCATACGATCCCTTGCTAAGGAGCATATGACCATGATGATAGTCACTCACGAGATGAAGTTTGCCCACGACGTTTCAAACCGTGTATTCTTCATGGAGGAGGGAGGCATTTACGAGGAGGGGACTCCGCAGCAGATATTCTCCGACCCGAAGAAGGAAAAGACGAGAGCCTTCATAAAACGGCTGAAGGTGCTGGATCTCGTCATAGAAAACAAGGATTTTGACCTTGCAGGCACCTTTACGGAAATAGAGAAGTTCGGCCTTGACAACCTTATAAACAGGAAGTCCATATCCGATCTGGAGCTTTGCTTCGAGGAAATGATAGTAAACCAGCTCATGAAGATGGATGCGGTATTCCCGATCTCCGTCACCATAGAGTATTCAGAGCAGGAAAGCTCCTCTCTTATGAATGTAAAGTATGAGGGCAGCAGCTTTTCGCCCTTTACGGACGGAGACGAACTGTCCGCAAGGATAGTCAAGAGGATATCAAAGAGCTTTGAACACAAGTATCTGGGCGGCGTGAACATCGTTGATATTAAGTTCAGATAAGCGCAGTGTTATGTGCGGATACGCCCGCACAAGGACTGCCTTGAGTACACAAAAGCAAGCCCCGGAACTGACTGATGCTCCGGGGCTTGCCTTTTTGACGGCTATTATTGAGACTTTTTCCTGTTTTTGCTTTTGCGCCAGAGGATGATGTCCCCTATAAGCAGTGCGACGGCAGTGGGAACAAACATCATCAGGAGCACCTGACCGAACAATCCGTTCAGGTCGCCGCCCGGGGTGAGGATGTCCCAGAGAGCAACTGCAATGACTGCGATCATGCAGACGATATCTGCGATGCCGAAAACAAGATAGGGGGATAGCTTCCTGCCAAATAATTTCCCTATAAATACTGCCAGTGCCGTGAGTGCGAACACCGGAACAGAGTATATGGCAATTGTCATCGCAATAGTATCCATGACTTTATCCTCCCGTCCGAAACCGGTCACATCACGGTATCAGCATTATTTACTCTATACTACCACAGATCTGTCCAAATGTCAAACACATAAAAAATGCGGTCGGGATGACCGACCGCAAAGGGAAGGAATCGCACCTTGAAATTGATCTTGGATGATTACCTCTTGCGAGCTGCAAAAGCAGCAGCTGCAGCAACAGCCATAAGACCTGCCACTACTGCATAGGGAGTGTTACCCGTGGGAGGAACATCAGTCTCTCCTGTGCTTTCGACAGCTGCGGGCTCAGCAGGAGCTGCCTCTGTCTCAGCGGGTGCCTCTTCAGCTGCGGGAGCAGCCTCACCGCCGCCAAGACCGCTTACGGTGAAGGTCACGGAAAGGGACTCGGAGATAGGTGTTGCGCTGTTGAAACCGGGATCATCCTTAGTATCGGAATACATATTGTAGATGTCGATCCTGAAGTTTCCCTTCTCCTCAATGTCGCCGTAGAGTATCTTTGAAGCGTCAAAGGATACCTCTGCTCCGTCTACCTCGATCTTGTCGAGAGTAGCTGTTGCCTCAGGGTAAGCGGCATACATGCCCTCAAGATCGATAACGAAAACGCCGATCTCTTCGGTGCCTGCAACTGCGGTGGATGTGATGGTATACTGACCGTCACCTGTTACCTGAACGGAGGACTCCCAGTCCTGGAAAGTCCAGTTGGTGTCGGTATAACCGAGCTTGGCATTTATAGGGTCAACTGCGGATACCGAAACGGTACCTGCGGCGGCTATAAGAGCAGCAGAAGCTGCAGCCGCAGTGATCTTTCTGAAATCCATAAAATCTCCTCCATTATAGGGCAGCCTAGCTGCCTCGTCTCTCTTGCTTTTTGTTCGGGAGGGCGGCTGCCCTCTGCATAGACAGTCACCTTGTTCCCTGATCTGACAGTTCTTATCATCACCGTCAAGTGTATTCTACCATTTATCAAATTTTTTGTAAATATGCTAAACCCACAAATTTTCATTTCTCGTTATATGTTTTTTGACTATAATAAATGAAAAAATGTAACTTTCCATCGGTAACTATTTGTAATAATTGCAGGCTTTAAAAATGAAAAATCGGAAAAATAGAACTTTGAAACGCCTTTAAACCGTTATAAAATGTGGTATTTATGTGTAACATATTGTTACCATATGTTATAATATATGCAGATATAAAAATCAAATTGTAATACTTACAAAAATTTGACCTTCTTTTCGTTGAATTTGCACAAAGAGACTGACCTATATTTATATTGACATAAATCTTGAAATATGTTATGATTATCATACAATATTTTATAGTGATTTATGTTTACATTTACTATAACCTGCCGCCCTGCACCTGCGGATGCCTTTCCTCTGTGGGAGAGACCGCCGCATCCCGGGTAGCGGATAATACTGATCCTTACTCGATGTATAGACGATCTCCAAGCCTCAAATTCCTTATGATCAAGCATTTGCGGCCTGTTTCTTGTCTATACATCGGTCAGAGATCAGTATAAGCAGTTCCGCAGTCACTGACTTCGGACATTGATCGTGATATTTATATGAGTATAAGGGATAAAAATGAAGAAATGTTTTTTGGAAAGAGGTTTGAGAAAATGAAGAAAAAGTGTTTGAAAAGTCTTTGTGCCTGGGGAGCTGCCGTGCTCAGCGTACTTTCCTTCGGCACGGCAGTGCCTGCAAAGGCTGCCGCAAAAGACTGGCAGAGCCTTTACAGCAGCAAGCTGGAGTCGGTGAGAAAGAGCGGGAAAAGCTCAGGCAAGATGTTTACCCTTTATGACATTGACAAAAACGGCACTCCGGAGCTTATAATATCTCTGGGGGATGACAGCTCGTCCAAATGTGAGCTCTATACCTGTGACGGCGGAAAGCTCATACAGCTCGGCACCGAAGGTATGTTCGGCACTGTTATGTATTCCGTATCTACAAATGCCGTAAGTGTCGGCACCGCAGGAAAGACGGGCGCATCCTCCACAGCCTACAAATTGAAGGACGGCGAATTACAGAGTGTGATGCAGGCAGAGGAGAGCTTTGACACCCAAACGGGAAAAATAAGCTATTTCCTTGACGGGGAAAAGGCTTCAAAGTCCGATTATACTTCTGTTCTCGACAAGTATATGGGCGGCACGCAGCTCATACTGGGAAGGAGCTTTAACCTTACCAAGGCGGAGATAGAGTATACCATAAAGGGCTGCGCAGACTATGAAACAGCCTACAAGGCAGTTCTCGATTCCCACACCAGTGACAATTTCTTCTCACAGATCTTCTGTCTGTGCGACCTTACAGGGGACAAGACCCCAGAACTCATAGTCAACTACACGGATGTGTACACCTTTGACGGTACTCTGAAAAATTCCGGCACCATCGCCATAAATTATCCGAATTTCCAGGATGATTTCTCCTATTCCTCAAAGGCATCCTACGATGTGCTTTACAGCAGCAAGGGGTATGTGGTCATAGACTATAAGTCCGGCTCCTCCTCCTATAAGCAGTACATGAAATACAACGGTGAGAGCTTTGTTACGGATAAGTCTTTTGCCGATATAGCAAAGTCAGGCAGGCACACCTACAAGATAAACGGAAAGACCGTTACGGAAAAGAGCTTCAAGAGCAGCATCTCCTCCTACGGGAAGATAAAAGCGGAGAGCATGGGAACGGAGTTTGAGCTGAACCACGACGGCATAGAAAAGGCATTTTCGGGAAAGGCTCCTGTTACAAAGAAAACCACGGTGAAGAAGGCACAGACTTCAAATAAGAGCTCGGACGAGAAAGCATCCGCAGGCAAAAAAACTTCCTCCTCCGGGACTAAGTCCAAGAAAAGCAGCGGGGGAAAGACTTCGTCTGCAAAGAAGTGATACATTATAATACAGTCTTTTGCAAAGAAGAGTGAGATAATGAAGGTTATTTGCGCCATAGACAGCTTTAAGGGGAGCCTTACCTCCACAGAGGCAGGAGAAGCAGCCCGTGAGGGGATACTCCGTGCCGTACCCGATGCGGATGTACGGGTGTTCTCCGTCTCCGACGGCGGCGAAGGCCTTACGGATGTCATAGTATCATCCGTGGGCGGAGAGTACAGGTCGGTGGATGTGTCCGACCCTCTTGGGAGAAGGATAACGGCTCGCTATGCGGTGGTTAATGATACTACAGCCATCATAGAAATGGCGGCTGCCGCAGGCATCACCCTTTTGAAGGAAAGCGAAAAGGACCCCATGCACACCACCACCTACGGCGTGGGTGAGATGATAGCCCATGCGCTGCGGTCGGGTATTAGGCAGTTTGTCATAGGTCTTGGCGGAAGCGCTACCTGCGACGGCGGTGCGGGATGCCTTCAGGCTCTGGGCTTCAGGCTCCTTGACAGGAACGGTGATGAGATAGGCCCCGGAGCAAGCGGCCTTTCAAAGCTGGTATCGGTGGACGGCTCCGGGAAGCTGGAGGGTCTTTCAAATTCCGTATTCCACATAGCAAGTGATGTTAAGGCTCCTCTTTGTGGTATAAACGGTGCAGCCTATGTTTTCGGTCCTCAGAAGGGTGCAACTGATTCCGAGGTGGGCATCATAGACGATGCGCTGAAAAACTTCTCCGCAGTTACAAGAGCCGCTTATCCCGATGCTTCGGGTTCTCTCCCCGGTGCAGGAGCTGCGGGCGGCATGGGCTTTTCGCTGGTGAATTACCTTGGAGGCCGTCTGTTTTCAGGTATAGATATAGTTATGAAGGGTCTGGGCGTCTATGATGCCATACAGACTGCGGATGTGGTGGTTACCGGAGAGGGCACTCTTGATAAAAAGACTATCATGGGAAAGGTGCCCTACGGAGTGGCTATGGCTGCAAAGGAAAACAATGTTCCCGTTATCGCTCTTTGCGGCGTGATAATGGATAACTGCAGGGAGGCGGAATCCTGCTTCACGGCTTCCTTCCCCATACTTCGCAGGATATGCAGCAGGGACTATGCCATGGACAGGAAAAACGCCGCTAACAACATGAGAGATACGGCAGAACAGGTCTTTTCTCTTTTGAATGTTTCAGACAAGCGGAGCATATAGGAAAATGTTCAGGATATACAGAATGGGATGTGACTGCAGGCACGACAGCGACTTTCGCTTTGAAAGACCCGACGGCATAGATTCCTACCTTATGCTTTTTGTGAAAACAAGGGCATTTTTCATGATAGGCGGGGAGAGGGTGGTTACGGATCCCGGCACCTTTATCATATACGGAAAGGATCAGCCTATTTGCTACGGGGCTGCCGAGACCGAATACGTCAACGACTGGATGCGCTTTGACTGTGTGGATATCCCCGGTGTCAAGGAGCTTTACAACAAGCCACTGCACCAGGACGGCAGTGTGGATGTTTCAAGGTATTTTCACCTGATAGCTGACTGCTACTATCACCGCAACAATCCGAAGACCGAGGAGCTGCTGGTGCGTGCTCTTCTGGGAGAGGTACTGGCAGACAGCAGGGAGCCGGAGGAGAACATCGCCCATTACAGGGAGCTTATAGAACTGCGCCGCCGTATATATGCCGCCCCGGGGGAGAACTGGACAATTGAGAAGATGTCCCGCTCCATCAATATAAGCGAGCCCTATCTTTTCAAGCTGTACAAAAGAGCCTTCGGTGTCACCTGCACAGCAGATGTGATAAACAGCAGGATAGAGCAGGCGGGTCATTACCTGTCCTACTCGGATATGGGGATAGAGGAGATCGCCTTTCGCTGCGGCTATACATCTGTAACACATTTTTCAAGGCAGTTCAGGCAGATATTGGGCATAACTCCAACGGAATACAGAAAAACAAGGAACACCGTCTCACAATAGAATAAAATTATAGGATATGTTAAAAAGATAATAGCATATCCTATTTTATTTTTCGCCTTTTTGCCTTATAATCAGTTAATGCATGATAAAATAGGAGAAAAGAAGTCAGCCGTAAGGGGGAGGGCGATAGAATGTTTCAGTTAAGATGGCTCTGGGAGAACATGAAGGGCAGCCGACGAAACTATATTATAGCGCTGTGTTTGTCGGTGGTCTGCAATGGCCTTTATGTAACGTCTCCGTATTTTCAGTCAAGGATAATAGACACCTTTGTATCGAATGAGAACGCCGTACAGAACCTGGCGGAGAATAAGCAGCTCTTTTTTATGCTGATAGCGGGCATGGTAGGCTTTACGCTTCTGAGGACTGTTTGTCAGTACTGCTGCAATATGTACTATGAGACTTCCTCACAGGCAATGATCTACAAGGTGAGGACACACCTTTTCAGAAAGATAGAAAACCAGGATATGGCTTTCTATGACCGTTTCCGCACAGGTGACCTTATGACAAGGCTCACAGGCGACCTTGACATGGTAAGACATATGGTGTCATGGGTAATAAAGGGATGTGTGGAGTCGATCTCCCTGTTTACCGCCTCTATGGTGTACTTTTTCATACTGGACTGGCGCACTGCTCTGTGCATACTGGCTGTGACCCCGTGTATCTTCGTGGTAACAAGACGGCTCTCAAAGCACGCAGGTCCTGCTTATGCAAAGGTAAGAGAGGCATCCTCGGCCATTAACACCGCAGCACAGGAGAATATCTCAGGAAACCGTGTTGTAAAGGCGTTTGCAAGAGAGGATCACGAAATAAAGAAGTTCAGGGAATGTGATGAGAAGTACCGTGCCGCAAATATCAACGCAGCATTTGTATGGCTCAAGTATCAGCCCCTTATAGAGCTTGCCGCAGGCGGTCTCAGCGTTATACTTCTGCTGTGCGGAGGCTACTTCATGATACAGGGTCACCTGAGCATGGGTCAGTATGTGGCTATATCAGGCCTTTTGTGGGCTGTCAGCAACCCTATGAGGAATATGGGAAGCTATGTGAACGACTTCCACCGTTTTATGGCATCTGCCAAGAAGATAATAGAGATCTACTATGAGGCTCCCAGGATAGTTGACCGCAGCGACGCCGTTGAGGATGAAAACAAGATGAAGGGCGATGTTGAGTTCAGAAATGTAAGCTACTCTGTGGGTGACAAAAAGGTGCTCGACAACATCAGCTTCCATATACGTCCCGGTGAGCACGTTGTAATAATGGGCTCCACAGGCTCCGGAAAAACATCGCTTATCAACCTTATTCCAAGGTTCTACGACTGTGACGAGGGCGAGGTGCTGGTGGACGGTGTAAATGTCCGTATGCACACTCTTAAAAACCTGAGAAAGAATGTAAGCATAGCCACACAGGATGTGCTCCTTTACTCAGATACCATAGACAGCAATATCGCTTTCGGCGATACGGATATGTCCGAGGAATATGTTCACCGCTGCGCCGAGCTTTCTGCGGCAGATGATTTCATAGAAAAGCTGCCCGACAAGTACGATACTATCGTAGGCGAAAGGGGAATGGGTCTTTCCGGCGGACAGAAGCAGAGGATATCCCTTGCAAGGGCGATAGCCGTTCGTCCCTCCGTTCTCATCCTTGATGATACCACCTCCGCAGTGGATATGGAAACGGAAAACCACATAAAGAATTCCCTTGACAATGAACTCGACTATGAATGTACGAAGATAGTCATAGCACAGAGGATATCCACTGCAAGGAATGCGGACAGGATATTCATCCTTGAGGACGGCAGGATCACCGATACAGGTACTCATGAGGAGCTTATCTCCCATGAGGGCTACTACAAGCAGATCTACGATCTCCAGTGCTCCGGTGAAGCCGAAAGAGAGGTGAGGGCTGTATGAGAAACAAATACGATGTAGATGAACAGCTTGAGACCCCTTTCAATTTTGCTCATCTGAAAAGATCCTTTGTGTATGTAAAAAGGTACAAGTGGTATATGCTTGCCTCTCTGGGGCTCAGCATATGCGGCGCCATAATCGGTCTCATAGGTCCCCTCATAACGAGAAGGGCTCTTGATACCACCATCCCCGCCAAGGATACGGGAGAACTGCTGCTGCTGGCAGCCGCACTTCTGGGATGCACCGCTGGAGCGATGATCTGCGGTAATATCAGCGGCAGGATAATGACAAAAGTAGGTCAGAATATCATATTTGACATAAGAGAGGATCTCTTTGAGCACCTCCAGAGGCTTCCCTTTACCTACTACGATGACAGACCCCACGGAAAGATACTCATCAGGGTAATAAACTATGTGGACAGCGTTTCCAATATGCTCTCCAACGGTATCATCACCTTTATAATGGAAATACTCAACATGGTGCTGATACTGGTGTTCATGCTCATGGTTGATGTAAAGCTGACCCTTGTTGCTCTTTCGGGACTTCCTTTCTTCATGCTCATAATGTTTGCGATAAAGAAAAAGCAGCGCAGGGCATGGCAGAGCGTTTCCAACAAGTCCAGCAATATGAATGCCTATCTGCAGGAAAACATCGTGGGTGCCCGTATCACGCAGGTATTCACCCGTGAAGAGGAAAATGCCAAGATATACGACGGTCTGAATACCAAATACCGCAAGGCATGGATGGAGGCTGTCAAGTATTCAAACCTTGTGTGGCCTGCCACCGACAATATCTCCACACTGGTAAGAGCTGCCCTCTTTATAGTGGGTCTGGCAGTAATGCCTGCCGGTGCGGTATCACTGGGTACGCTTGCGGCAATGACAGGCTACGCAGCCAGATTCTGGCAGCCTATAATGAACCTTTCCAATATCATGAACAACTTCATAAACAATATCTCCTATCTGGAAAGGATATTTGAGACACTTGACGAGCCTGTTACCATTGATGACAAGGAAAGTGCAAAGGACATAGAGAATGTAAGAGGAGCGGTCTCCTTCAAAAATGTCACCTTCGGATACGAAGAGGGCATAAATGTTCTTGAAAATGTATCCTTCGACGTAAAGCCCGGGGAGAGCGTAGCACTTGTAGGACCTACGGGTGCAGGCAAATCCACCATAGTTTCGCTAATATCAAGGTTCTATGACATAAACAAAGGAAGCATTACCATTGACGGCGTGGATATAGGAGACATCACTCTCAGATCCCTGCGCTCCCACATGGGGATAATGCTCCAGGACAGCTTTATATTCAGCGGCACTATCATGGATAATATCAGGTACGGCCGCCTTGATGCCACGGATGAAGAAGTGATACAGGCTGCAAAGACCGTGTGTGCTGATACCTTTATATCCCGTATGCCTCAGGATTACGAAACTCAGGTAAACGAAAGAGGCAGCAAGCTGTCGGGCGGTGAAAAACAGCTTATCAGCTTTGCACGAACACTTCTCTCAGACCCCAAGATCCTTGTGCTGGATGAGGCTACGTCCTCCATTGATGCAAAGACGGAGGCCCTGCTCCAGAAGGGCATAAACGAGCTGCTGAAGGGGCGCACCAGCTTTATAATAGCGCACCGACTCTCCACCATCAGAAACTGTGACAGGATAATGTATATAGACGAAAAGGGCATAAGAGAATGTGGAAGTCATGAAGAGCTTATGCGGCTGCGTGGAGCTTATTACGATCTTTATACATCACAGGCTGTCTGACAGTCAAAAGCATTGGAATGATACAACCTGCATAGTTCCTATCATTTACAACCGACAGATCATACTGATCTTTGACCGATGTATAGACAAGAAACAAGCCGCAAATGCTTGGATATAAGGTATCTGAGGCTTGGAGATCGTCTATACATCGAAGAAGGATCAGTATTATACGACACAGAATACAGACAGAGCATGGGACATCACGAATGACATATGACTGACACAAAGCAGCAGCACGGCAGAAATGTCGTGCTGCTGCTCATTTTTAAGAAAAGGCATAAATACAGAAGGATGAAAACACCCGCTGCGGATGGCTCCGCAGCGGGTCGTTCGCTTTATGCTGACCGACCGTCGGTCCTGTCGGCTTACATACCGGTGAGACCGGAACGGGCAATACCCTCTGTGAAATACTTCTGGAGGAAGATGTACATCAGAAGGATGGGGGTGATGGAAAGGAGACAGCCTGCTTCCATCCAGACTATGAGCTCACGGGCATTTACCTTGACGTTACCGTTGTTGAATATAATTCTTGTAAGCGAAGCATCAAGATTCTTGAGCTGGAGAGCTATAGTGGAGTTGTTGGTGAAGAAGGAGGTGGAAACATAGTAGTCATTCCAGTACCATACCACCGAGAGAAGGAATACTGTCAGGAAGGTGGAGCCTGCGTTGGGCACCATAACACTGACAAATGTCCTCATGGGGGAGCATCCGTCCAGATAGGCTGCATCTTCAAGCTCCTTGGGAAGGCTCATGAAGGACTGCCTGAAAAGGAAGATGAACAGACCCGCTCTGATGCCGTTTGCAGTGAGCGCCGGCATATACATTGTAAAGGCGGTGTCTATGAGGTTGATGTAGTTGCCTGTAACAGCGTGATATATCCACAGGGGATTGAAGTACCTGAAGAACATATACTGGGGGATAAGGATGATCTGCGCAGGCATGAGGATCATCAGTATTACCACACCGAAAAGGATGTTCTTGCCCTTGAACTTGAATCGGCCGAAACCATAGCCTGTGAGGGCGCAGGTAAGCACCTGTACAAGAGAGCACCCTATATTGATGAAGAGGGTGTTTCCAAGGGTGTGCCAGAAATCCATGGTCTTTATGGCATCTTTGATGTTGGACGTGGTAAAGTGCCTTGTGAGCCAGATGATGGTGGGATCGTTCATGTCCGAACGGGTCCTGAAGGCTGCTGTTATCATGTACAGCAGGGGATATATGATAACGAAGCAAAGTCCGAATACCAGCAAGGCTCTGCACACAGGCCACACCGCATCAATGAACTGTTTCCTTTTAAGGTACTTCTGTTCTGCGGGGGTGAGGGTGGCAAGACGCTTCTTGAAGCGCTCCCTTTCCTCTTTCCTGCTGCGCTTGGGTTCCTTGGGGGGCTTTTCAGCTTTGTACTTTGCAAGGAGACCGGAAATAAGACCCAAAACAGGGTTCTTTTTGGTCTGAACTGCTTGTTCTTCCATTATTCCGCCTCCTTAGTTATCATAGTAGATGACCTTGTTCATAATGGCAAATATGATACCTACGACCACAAGGACTATTGCAAAGTAGCTCCACGCCATTGCGGCGGACAGACCGTATTTCCAGTCATCCTGAATGGAGAGCACCTGCTCCATGACTACGTTTGTAGGGTCGGTGAAAGTGTCGATGATCGTGTATACCAGATTAACAAGGATCATGGGGGATACATATGCGAGAGTTATCTTCCAGAAGAACTCCCAGGCTGTGGCGCCTTCTATGGCAGCCGCTTCCTTGGCGGAAGTGGGTATGCCCTGAAGTGCGGAAAGGAAGATTATTATCTGTATACCGCACTTCCAGACAAGGTTCAGGATGTCCGAGGTCATGGTGGACAGGATCTCCGTCAGCTTGTCATTGAAGCCGTAGATACCTATAAACTCCAACAGCTCATCTACCATGTTGGCTGAGAACATTGTGGAGAACTGGTCGGCATCTGCCGTTCCGGAGGTGGAAAGGTCACCGGTGATGATAGCGTAAACAGGGCCTGTTGCGATGATAACGGGCAGGAAGAATACCGCTCTTGCGAATGTCCTTCCTCTGAACTTCTGGTTGATGATTATAGCAACAAAAAGGGAGAAGATTATGATTATAGGTGTCTGCCATGCAGTCTGACCCAGAACGGAAGTGAGATTCCTTCTGAAATCGGGATCTGTCATGAAGGCTCTTTTGTAGTTTGCCAGGCCGACCCAGTTTTCTATAAGAGCACCTATATCCGGGGTAACATCCTCAAAGGAATACTTAAAGGACTGGATGACCGGCACTATGAAGAAAACCAGAGCACCTATGAACCACAGTGCTATGAAGCCGTAGCCGTAAAGTCCCTTTTTCTTCTCATAGGAAAGATTTAGTCTTGGCATATTCAGTTGACCTCCTCTTCCAGATAGTCGGAGACCTTGTAGACTTTACCGTTGGCCTCGATAGTACCTTCTTCGTAGTTGACTACGGTGGTGTAGCCGTTCTTGTAGACAGTAGTCACGATATTCCTGTCATCCTCCATCCTGTATTCGTCGATGTACTGATCGGCAGCAGGGGAGAGGACTTCCTTTGCAAGAGCCGAAAGACCCTTTGCCTCGCTTATCCAGTTGGCGTAGTAAGCGTAATAGTAGCGGTCGAGCTTGGTATCCTTGAGCTCATCTGCCTCTATGCCGACAAAATCAAAGCTGAGGTTCGCACCGCCGGATATGCTGTCAAGCACGATCCTTGTAAGGTCGGCTTCGGAGTTCACAGCGATGGAGGAATAAGGTGTAACACCGTGGAGCACCATCTGATAGAAGGGGATGTCATAGTCAAATACATCGTATTTGCTGGAATCCACCGGAACATTCGTGATATAGTCGGAATAGGGGAGAACATAAGCGGATGCGTTATCGGAAAGTACCTGACCGTTCTGCTTTGCTCTTGCGTAGATATCGGCTATGATGCTCTCGGCCTTGTCACGGGACGTAGCAGCTCTGCCGTAGTCGCCGTAGATGGTGTTTGCAAGGGAACCGAAGGAGTAGTTTGTGACACCCTTCTTGGCGTAGCTGTCTATCAGCTTTGTGAATGCCTTGTTGTAGGAGGCGGGGCTGAATAGTGACAGCGGTCTGTAATACTTGTTTTCAACACCGTGAGCCAGGTCGTAAACGGGAATCCTGGAATAAGCGTTTGAAACTCTTATTGCGGTGTTGGTCATGGTCCAGTAGCCGTTTCCTGATTTGTAGAGGGTATTGTCCACAGCCGGGAAAAGGGCAATGTTGTTGGAGTCGGCGTAGCTTTTCAGCTTCTTCCACTTGGAATTGCCGCCCAGCTTCCCTGCGGGGGCAAAGGAATCGGTTATCTGTTCGCCTATGTCCTGATTGGAGAACTTGTTGTAGGTCACAACCATGTCATCCACACCGTTGTTCTTGAGAACTTCGAGCATATACTGCGCCACGGGGTAGGTGGTCACAGGCTGCTTTACGGTAACAGGTATGCCGAGTACGGACTTCTTTTCCAGAGTGCCGCCGTAAAGGTCAAGATACAGGGGGGAGGTCTCGGGGATAGCCTTGTCCTCTACTCCCTTGTCCTTGATAAGGTATTCTCTGTACTTGTCGGCAATATCGGTGTAGTCTACCACATTGTCATCGCCTGAAACAGGGTAATACCTGATCTCTATCTCGGGAACCAGGATGCCTCTCTTTTCAAATACTCTCAGGGGGTTTGACTCACCGCCCATAAGGTATTCGTCGTTGGTCCTGAGCTCAAAATCGAAATAGGTGGAATTATAGTCTGTTTTGTTCTGATTTGAAACATAGGAGTTTATGGAAGCGCAGGAATCACCCTTGTCCGCTACCACCATGAGACCTGCATTGTCCTTTATGATGCCGTACATGGGGAGGGATACATTTCTTGATGTATAGGTCTTCTGCTGCTTTACGGCGGTTATGTCCCTGCCGTAGACCTTGCCGGAGTATGTTCTCAGGTCGGTCTTTCCGTTGTTAAAGTCTATGACTGCGCCGCTTCCGTCGGGGATAACGAAATATCCCTTGTCTTCAAGCCCTGCCGCACCGAATGTGGTGAAAAAGGCAAGGTCGGAAACAAGCTGTCCGTCAATAGAGGAGGGATGTTCCTCAACTATTTCGGAGGTATTCACATAGAGCTTCATGTACCCGTCTTCAAGGGTTATCTGCACGGGTATCTTTATTCCGGGAGTGTTGAAGGTGTATGTGATCTCAACACCGTTGTTTATTTCCTTCATCTTGAACTTGCCCTTTGCACCGGAGGTCTGCGTGGTAGTAGACCTGTTGTAGGGCTCGGCATAGATGAGGGTCATACCGGACTTCAGCTCATCCTTCTGGGATTTCTTGGCGTTTGATGTCTGCAGATCCACAGGATTGGAGAACCATTTCTTCCCGCTCTTGGTGTCCTCAAGACAAAGGGTACCTTCTTTTTCATTTGTGTAGAGGTTAAGATCACCGCTTGAGGCTACCTTCTTCATGAGAGCAAAGGCTTCATCCTCCGTGCGGGGGACTTCGTCCTCATCCTTCTTTTTCTTCTTATCCTCTTTTTCCTCGCCCTCGGAGGACTCCTCTTCTACAGTTTCTTCCGCCGCAGCTTCTCCGGTGTCTTCACTGTCGGAGTATACGCCCGGCTGCAGGGGAGCAAGAAGTGCCAAAGCAAGCAGAAACGCCGCAGTCTTTTTTAATTTACCGTTCAAAAGGTTTCACCTGCTTTCTTCAGACCCTGAACCTGTAGGAGATCTCTGTATAAAGGGTGAAAATGAAGATTATCACCTGCTGGAAAAGCGTAAGCAGAAGTACCAGCAGAAATACACAAAGAACCATGGCTACCAGTGTCAGCAATATCAACAATATGGTCTTGAAGAAGGTGAACTGATGCACCGCCTTCATGGCCGATATAAACAGCACCACAGTCCATGCAAGCCCTATGATCTCAAAGGTCTGTATGAAAATATACTCATCCTTTATGAGGAAGTGGGACAGCAGGGTACCGATAAGATAGCCGCAAATATAGGGTATCAGAGAATATGCCGTGACGATATAGATGTTTCTCAGTGAGCCCTCACCGTCAAAAAGGGTACACATAGCCCAGTTGCATACTACATAGAGAATGAATATGCCAAAGGAGCGGAAGATGTAAGGGATGATGTTGAAGACTTTATCGTAGTCGGTGTAATACTGGAAGCCGTACATCCTGTTGTACGCCAACTGCTGGAAGAAGAGGAAGAACACGATGACGGTCGCTATCGCCATGGAACCAGACTTTTTCCAACGAAGGTCTTCAAAGCCCTCGAAAGGGTGCATTACAACGTGCTTTACAAATTGTCCTTGTGTCAGGTCAAGCATCTCATGCACCTCTCTTTCTCTTGAATGGGAGCTTTATAACTCCGAATTTGTCCAGCGTTTTCAGAATGAACACAATGGCTGCTATTATGATGATGCAGACCACTGTGGGAGTGAGCCACTTCTGGAGCAGAAGGTCTCTGTAGCCCTCAAAGGCTCTGTTGTAGCGCTTTCTGCTTATTGCCACCTTGAAGTAGTGCATTGCCTCCTTGTACTTTTCCTGGTTCAGGAGAGCGTTCCCTATACCGATGTAGGCTCTGCGGTAATTGCCGTCACGCTTTATGACCTCCATCCAGGGAGCATAGGATTCATCGTAGTAACCGCTGTTGTAGAGATTTGTGGCCTCTGTTACTATCTCGCCGAATTCCGTCCTCTTGAAAACGGTGATGCCGTTCTTTCTGGAATCCACAACATAGATAAGGTCGCCGTTGGTCTCTATGGCGGTGGCATTGAGGAAGGTGCCGAGCTGGTTGCCGGAGCCTCCCATTACAAACATAAGGTTTGCGAACTTGTCGTACTGGAAGACCCTTCCGTGTGCATAGTCAAGGAGATTCAGCTCTCCGTTCGGTCCTATGTCTATATCCACGATGGAGGATTCCTTTGTGTAGATAGAGTAATAGGCGGGGGAGTGGTCTCCGAATATCATTTCTTCCGCACCCAGTGTGGAAAGGATGTTGGTACCCTCCGGATTTACCTTTTTGACCGTATCGCTCTTGACATCAGAGGATTCGGAAACGGTATAGATAAAGCCCATGTCGTCTATATCGAAATTGTCAAAGCCTACGGCTGTTGAACGCAGGGATCTGTCACGCTGCTCCTGAGTGGCGATGGTGTTCCAGAAGGCGTTCATAACGATCTCCGCAGTAGCCTCGACCCTGTTGGCACCGAAAAAGCCCAGGAACTCGCCGTTGATATCATACATAACGGAGCCCTTTGTAACGGAGCCTACCACAACGTAGACATTTCCTGCCTTATCCACTACTACCTTTTCGGGTTTGAAGGTAAGATCCTGTGAATAGATCTCGGAAGTGGGCTTTGTGAATACCCTGTCCACCTTGCAGTCTTTATCGCATTTGAGAACTCTGCTGTTCTCCGTGTCGCAGATATAGATATAATCAGTATAGGGATCCACGAACACGCCCTGAGGAGCGTTCAGTGTATACTCCTCGCCGTTGTAGTCGAACTTGTCGAGGATATCCAGAAGGTTCCACTCAAAGTCCGTTATAACTATCCTGTTGTTGCCCTTATCAACTATATACAGCTTATCATCATGGCTCACAAAGATGTCCGCAGGCTCCTTGAACTGGAGCTGTACCTTCCAGTCCTCATCGTCGTAGTCGAAGCCTTCCTTTGCCTCTATACGCTCGTAAAGACCGTTTATCATCTTGCCGTCCACAAATTCTTCAGCGGAGTATCCCACCTGAGACGCTACCGCATCTCCCCATCTGTCATAGCCGTAAGGGTCATAGCTCTCTGTCGCATATGCACTTTTTGCCACGGATAAGGTAAGCACAAGCGCACCGGCGGCAGCGATAAGTCTTTTTATACCCGACATATCATCACCCTTTTCATTAGTCCTTCATTCCGGCGTGTGCCATTGTTTCCATAACATTTCTCTGTGCAAGTACGAATACCAGCAGAGGAGGTACCATCAGAACCACTGCGGATGCCGCGATAGCGCCCTGACGAGCGATACCCGCTGCGGCTATCTGCTGTACGACTACCGGGATGGTCTTGAGTGCTTCATCATATACAAGACCGCCGCCGTTGGTGTTCCATGCAGTCTGGAACTCGAAAATGATGATAGTCATAAGTGCGGGCTTGCAGTTGGGCATCACTATGCCCCAGCAGATCCTCATAAGTCCCGCACCGTCCACCTTAGCCGCTTCTATCATGGCATCGGGTATGGTGGTCATGGACTGACGCATGAGGTACAGACCCATGGATGTGGAAATGATGGGAAGTATAAGTGCTGAATAGGTGTTTATCATCCCCAGTGTAGCCATAACCATGTACTGCATGATGTAGAGTACGGTGGAGTTGAAGAGGAGTGCTATAACAACTACCTGGTTCAGAAGTGCATTTCCGGGGAAGCGGCACTTTGAAAGTATGAACGCTGCGGTGGATGCGAAAAGCACATGGAGCACCGTTGCCACTACCGTTACGAACACGCTGTTGAATACATTTCGTGAGAAAGGTACCCAGGAATTGTTTGCTATCTTGAACAGGTCACGGAAATTGTCCGTGGTGGGATCCATCGCATAAAGCTTGGGGGGCATGAGGAAAACTTCCTGAATGGGCTTTATGGAGTTTACCACTGCAAGATAGATGGGGAATATCATGAACAGACCCATGAAGAACAGCAGCAGGAAAATGCCGATATCGCTTCTCCAGGACTTGCCCACCTGCTTGTTTGAACCCTTTGACTTGAGCATCTTCTGATGCTCTTTTTCTCTGCGCTTTTTGAGGGCGGCAAGAGCGGCTGCGTTTTCTGCCTCCTGCATCGCTGCTATCTCGGAGGGTTTGAGATTCTTCTTTTTTGCCATGCTCAAACCTCCTTAGTCTATATACTTGCCAAGCACTTTGCCTACAAGGTTGTTGCAGACCAGCATGACGATGAACAATACGAAGCAGATGGCGGAGGCGTAACCCATCTCATACCTTACCCAGCCGTAGTCGAAGGCATGGGTCATGATGGTATGCACCTTGTAGTCGGTGGAGGGGAAGCCTGCGAGAGTTCTTCCCACGATGTCTACCGTGAAAGCGGAAACTATCTGCATTACAGCTGCAAACATAAGGGAGGGACCCATGGAGGGGATGGTTATGTATATGAGCTCCTGCCAGCGGTTCTTGATACCCTCTATGGCTCCTGCCTCATACATGGATTTGTCTATGCCCTGGAAACCTGCTCTCATGGCAAGGAAGCCCGCACCCATGGATACCCAGAGCTGAACTATGATAACGCAGCCCAGTACCAAAGTACCGTCGGTGAGCCACTGCATGGCGGAGGTGGTGATGCCCAGCTCCATGAGGAAAGCGTTCAGGTAGCCGTACTGGTCACCGGAGAAGATGAGCTGCCATACAAAGTAGATGTTTCCTGCCATTGAAGGCGCATAGAATATAAGTGTGAAAAGAGTTTTCAGTGTGGGGTGCAGCTCATTTATGAGCCATGCCAGCATAAACGACATTACATAGCTTAAGGGGCCTGTAAAGATCGCAAATACAAGCGTTGTTCTGATGGAACCGATGAATACATCATCGTCCATAAACATTGTGTAGAAATTCTGAAAACCTACCCAGCGGGGAAAGCTTGCCATGTCAAAGTCGGTAAAGCCCATAGGCAGCGACATTATAACAGGTATTACCGTAAAGACGATGAAAAAGATCATAAAGGGTGCCAGCATAACATAGCACATATAGTTCCTTTTCATCTCATGGGTGGTATAGTCCCATTTTTCCTTGCGGCTCATTTTTCTTTCCGAAGGGAGCAGAATCTCCTTTTTTGCTGCTTCTGCCAAAACAAAGCCCTCCTAAGTCAATCGAGTCCGAGATTCTTGCGTTTTCTCGTGATCTCGGCGTTAATATCTCTGTTGTACCACCTGAGCTGCTCTCTTGCATTCTCGTTCTCGTTTACAACGGATCTGAATGCGTTCATGAGAGAACGGGTAACAACATAAGAAGACGGAGTGATGGGTATCTCGTCCAGCTCGTTGAGCTGAGCGTTTATCTTTTCAAGGTCGGTCTTGGACCAGTTGAGCCTCTGAAGAGCCTTCACATTGGCTGTATCAAAGCGGCCGAGAGGTCCCATAACGCCCTCTACGTTTTGTCCGTATTCCACCATAACATCTTCCGAGGTGAACCATTTTATGTATTCCCATGCACCCTCCACATTCTTGCAGTCCTTCAGGACTATAAAGCCCGAACCGCCGGAGTTTGCGGCGTGAGATATGGTGCCGTCCGGCCTTCTTGTACCGGGAACCGGGCAGAAGTCCCATGCACCCTTTATTTCGGGAGCCGCAACATTGAGCTGGTTGTAGAATGCGTTGTAGCTCTGGATGACTATGGGAGCCTCGCCTGTCCTGAAACGGGTGAAGGCGTCGTATGCCTGATCGAACTGGTATGTGGTGTAGAAGGTGGTCCACTTGTCGAAAGCGTCAACAGCTTCGATGGAATCGAAGTTGGTGGCTGTCTGGTCGTCATTGTAGTAGTTGGTGCCGGACTGGAGCATCAGCATCGCAAAGGTGTGACCCACCTCTGTTGCCGCTGCCACGGCATTTCCGTTCACGTTCACGGGAAGGATAAGACCGGGCTGCATATACTTTCTCTGAAGTGCGGGCAGCATATCTATAAGATCGTCCCATGTTTCCGGAGGAGATGTTATACCCAGCTCGGAAAGAGTATCCGTACGGTAGAACATCATGGGGAAGTTCCTTGAGATCGGTATGCCGTAGGTCTTGTCGTTGAACTGATAATGGACGAGTGCCTTTTCCTGGAACCTGCCCTTTACCTCGTCAAAGCCCTCCATATCGTCCAGAGGAACAAGAAGGTTTCTTATGGCAAGGTTCACGGGGAACTCGCCGCCGACGAACATCGCCACGTCAGGACCCTTGCCTGCCAGCACGGCTTCCATTATGGTACCCTGTACCAGGTTGATGGAAACGTCAATGCCGTGGTCGGGGATGAACTCTGATTCTGTGAGCTCCTTTACGACTGTGGTCTGGTCACGGCCGAGACCCACCCATACGATAATGGAATCCTTGGTGGAGTCCGAGAGAACGGTGTAATCCTCAAAGAATGACCCTACAAAGCCTCTGAGAGAGAAGCCCAAGGACTTGAAGAAGTTTTCCTTTACGGGAGTGAACTTGGTCTCCTTCCCGGCGGAGTCGTAGGCGGGCACGAATTCGATGTAGTCCACTTCAAGAGGCTGTTCTCTGTACTGTCTCATCCAGGATGAAACAGAGGAGATATTATCCTTGATGGAGGAGTTTGATATGAAATTCGGTATCTTGTTGGGCTTCTTTATACATCTGTCGAATACATCCGCAAGCCTTGCAAGGGTGGTGGCTTCTGAACCGGTCATACCCGTGAGGCCCTCTATCCTTGCCTGTTCGTCCTTGAGACCCTGTGAAAGCCTTTCAAAGACCCCTATAAGCTCGGGTATCTCCTTCTGGACATAGTAGTCGGTGTACTTGTCAGGTTGGGGGCCTGTTATCATCAGTATCTGCATATAGTACTGATTGGCTTCGTACACTATGTCGTCCAGCCTTTGCATGGATTCGCCGATCTCACCGGGGATAGCCTCAAGAGTGACTTCGTGCTTTCCTGCGGGAAGATAAAGATAAGCGGCATTCCCTGCTTCGTCCGTGGGAGTGGTCATCTGCCAGTCGGTGGAGTAGTAGAACTTTATCTGCTCAAAGGGTACCGAGGGTACCTCACCGTCTATATAGAGCCTTCTGTTGGAATAGAAGCCTCTCATGACATCCTGTCTGGATTTTATGCCTACCTTGTAGTAGCCCTCCTGAGGCACATCGAGCGTCCATGTGATGTACTGTCCGGAGGTGTCCCATGTACCGTCGCCTACTGTGTTGTAGCGCTCCTTTACGGGATCCGTGCCCACGCCCTCATGATCCTCCGTGAGGTAGTTTCCTCGGTCATAGGTGGGGAACAGTGTCTGGGAGCTGGTGGACATGAAATTCTCGCCCTGGACCTTTATCCTCTCCGCTCCCTGATTTGTCCTTAACTGTCCGTCATCGGGCGGAGCATAGGCCTGTGCACTCTCATACTGGAAGAGCTTCAGCTCGTTAATGGCTATGTTGGCTCTTTCGGATTCAAGTGAGATCTCATGAGTACCCTTTTCAAGATAGAAATACAGAGGTTCGTTGTAAAGACCGTCCGCATCCTTGAAGGAACATTCTATCCAGTCCGGTTCCTCGACCTGGGGCGGCCTTGTTTCATTGCCCCTGCTGTTTCTGGTTATCTCGTTCCTCGAATGCCATCGTCTCGGCAGCTCCACTCTTGTCGCCGTATCAAAGGGGCTTTCGCCGTCAATGAGAACGGATAGCTCTGTTGTGGTATTGTTGCCTTTGATCGGGTAATACAGTGCCTTTATGTTGTATGCGCCGCTTTCCGGGACATCTACCGTATAGGTGAGAGTGCCCTCCTCGTTTGCCCATACCACCGTATCTGCCTTGCCTTCATACTCGCTTACCGATGCCACAGCGCTGCCGTCGATGGAGGAACACTGAGAGTAGCTGAATTTTACCTCATCTCTCGGACGTTTCGCATCCGCCACCAACTCGTTGAAATACTCGGTATAGGTTTTCTGCTTGACATAGCTGATGGTGGGCATATCGTAGCTTCCGCCCGCACCGCTCTCATCCGCCGAGACGGTGAAGGGGCACAGAGTCGCACACAACGTAACAGCAGTCAGACCCGACAGCAGCCTTTTCAGACCTGATTTCACTGAGTAAAACCACCTTTCCTTAAAAGCTCGCCCTTAGGTTACATTTTACTTACAAAAGGGACGATGCTGTCAATACATTTAATATAAGGGTGGATACAGATTAAAAATAAACCGTTTCCAAAGAGCAAAAACTCCTTCTGTTTTCGGAAACAAAAAGCATTATTGCACAAACACCCGTATAACGATTATAACAAATTTAACAATAGTTGTCAAGTAAATGGGATTTTTTTTGTGTATATTTTGAGAGAGGTATTTTGTGCACATTTACCAAAAGAATATGAATTTTTTGTAAGAAGTTATAAGCAGTAACTAAAGGTCAGTTAATATTAATGTAAAATAATGTGAGATTTTAAGAAATCCCATGGTTTAGGCATTTGCACAAAATGTAACATTGTGAAACATCAGAAAATTTTACAAAAAAAATTATAAAAACTATTGACAAGATGAAATTTACATAGTATAATGTAGAAAAATCGTACTTTTTCTTTTTTGCAGGGGAGTGATCTGAAATGAAAAGCGTAAGAGCCTTCACGCTTATAGAACTCATCGTTGTAATAGCCATAATAGGTGTGCTTGCCGCCATACTTGTGCCCTCCATGATAGGGTATATCAATGACTCGAAGCTTTCCACAGCCAATACTAACGCAAAGCTCGTTTACGATAATGCCGCCATCTACTGCACCCAGTGCGAGGCAGCACCCGCAGGCTCCAATGTTGTGCCGGGACAGTATCGGGTGGATTTCAGGAACAAGGAGCCCAATATGGGCTACGAGAAGGACGGCAAGGATCTGAGAAATGCTCTTGTTCATATGATGGGCGGCGGAAACAAGGCAGGTATCGGAGGAACGGTCATTGCCGACGGCGGGATCGCAGAAGTGTCCTACTGGGTGGCTTCCGACAGTGACAAGTGCGTGGGAAGGTATCCCGGTGAATTGACAGCCAAGAGCACCAGCGATATCACAACGCTCGTAGGGAGCGAAGCTCCTGCCAATACAACGCCTCTGCGACAGTCCTGATATCGGAATCGTAAAAAGCACCGTTTTCGGACGGTGCTTTTTTGCTGCACGGAGGAGCTGCCCAAATCCCTTACCGGCTCGGCTTCTGATTCCTGTTCAGGTTTTTCAGATTGTCTCTTTCCGTTATTATAAGAAGATCGGAGTTTTCCTTCAGGGGCTTGTTCGGGTCTATGGAGGAGCGCATCTCGTTGTGGGATTTCACGGCTGCCACATTTATGCTGTATCGTTCACGGAGATTGAGCTGCTTCAGGCTTTTGCCTATCCATTCTTTTTTTGGCTTCATCTCCACGATGCACAGGTTGTCGTCTATGTCAAAGTATTCCAGAAAATCGTTTGACATGAGAACTCTTGCTGTTCTTTCACCCATTTCCGCTTCGGGGTATATTATCCTGTCCGCTCCCGTTCTTTTGAGGATAACGCCCATTCTCTCGCCCGAAGCCTTTGCTATCACATATGGTATCCCCATTTCCTTTGAGATGACCACCGAAAGGATGCTGGCGGAAAGATCCGATGCCACAGCCACCACCGCTATATCCATGTTTGAAAGACCGAGACCCGCAATGGCATCTGCATTTCCGAGATCTGCCACCGCCGCATAGGTCACATGAGGAGCCACGGATGCTACTATCTCCTCATCCCTGTCCACAGCCATAACATCCGCCCCCGCCTTGCTGAGGCTGAGAGCAAGGCTTTTCCCGAATTGTCCCAGCCCGAATACTACTACCGATTTCATTTTTATCACCTATCCTACTATAAATCTGCCCTGTGCAAAGCTGACCTTGTTTTTTCCGGTGTTCCTGGCGGAGAAGAACAGTGCCATGGAAATAGGACCTATCCTGCCCAGATACATGGATATTATTATTATCATCCGCCCAGCCGTCGAAAGGGACGATGTGAGCCCTCTGGTAAGTCCAACCGTACAGGTGGCGCTGAGGGTCTCAAAAAGCCCGTCCGTCAGGGAAATGTCCTCCGCAGTCATAAGGAGAACGGTCATAAAAAGGGACACCCCGAAGCTTACCGTTATTATGGCAGCCGATTTCTTTATAACATCGGAGGAAAAGCGCCTGCCGAATATCACTGTTTCGTTCCTGTCCCGTATATAGGATACAGCATTCAGGAGTATGGCGAAAAAAGTGACGGTCTTTACTCCGCCTGCCGTTCCCACGGGAGAACCGCCGATGAACATGAGAAGATCTCCGAAGGCGCAGGTGCTTTCCCTTAAACACTGCTGCGGAACTGACGCAAAGCCTGCCGTCCTGAATGTTACGGACTGGAAAACAGCGTTTAGCACCTTATGTGAAAAAGGCATATTGCCGAGGGTGTCGGGATTTGAGTATTCAAGAGCCAGTATCACAGCTGCGCCGCCGGATATGAGTACTGCCGTAAGTATGAGTACCAGCTTTGTGTGCTCCGAAAAGCGCTTGAAAATGCGGAGGGGGGTGTATCTCATGCGAAAGCCTTCTGCAATGCCGTGTATCACATCGAACCAGACTATGTAGCCGAGCCCGCCCATAACTATCATAAGCATTGTGGTAAACATTACGGGAAGGTCGGTGTTGTAGGAGATAAGGCTGTCAGGCCCTATGATGTCGATGCCCGCATTACAGAAAGCCGATATTGCCGTGAAAACGGAGTACCATATGCCTTTTGCCGCACCGAAGCGGGGAATGAAGGCAGGCATATACAGCAGGGCACCCAAGCCCTCCACCAGAAAGGTGCCCCTGAAGACACGGACGAGAAATCTCATAAGCCCCGAAAGTGAATCCAGATTAAAGGAATCATGGAGCATAACGGTCATACCCAGGGAGAACTTTTTGTGTGCCACCAGCATCAGCACCGATGTGACGGATATCATGCCCAGTCCTCCGAGCTGGATCAGCAGGAGTATGACTATTTTCCCGAAAAGTGACCAGTGGGCGTAGGTATCCACCACCACAAGACCCGTCACACACACCGATGTAGTGGCGGTGAACAGAGCCGTCAGCGGCCCAGTATGTTCTCCGGGAGCGGTGGACACCGGCAGCATAAGGAGCAGCGTCCCTGCCAGCACAGTCAGCAAAAAGCTGATTGGTATCACCTGTGCGGAGCTCAGTCTTAGTTTTCGTTTGGTTTTATCGTTCATCTTTATTTCCTCTTACGAACCGTGTTTTTCTTTCATTTCATTGTAAAGCTCCGCTATTTTTTTGTGTGCATCCGCATTTTTGTCCTTTTTCCCTTCCGCAGTAATGACCCGCTCATGGTAGGTGACAAGGTAATCTCTGCCGCTCTCTCTTGTATCGGCCTCATTTACGGACTTTCCCATAGTACGGCCAGAATTTGCGGCATAAAAGGCTTCTTTGTCCTTCACACCGTCTATCTCTATGATGTACGATGTTATGCCCTCACTCCTGCTGCCGCTGATAAAGGTGACAACATGGGCATTTTCTTCGTTCTGCGGTATGCGCACATCAAAGGCGGAGAGTATCCTGCTCTCTTCCTCCGGAATGAAGCCGGTCAGTATCTCTTCGTCTCCTCTGAGCTGTACAAGGTGATGAACGGAGTCATCATCTTTTATCTTGTCGTATATGACAAAGCATCCGAGTATTATCAGCACCGCAAGCAGGACGATCACCCTCATGAGTTTTATCACGCCCGCAGTCTTTATTATCCCTTCCTTTATGCCGGTCTCAGGCTTTTCAGCGCTTTTTATTGGCGGCTTCTGCGGTATTTCCGCAGGACTTCCGGCTTCGATGAGCTTTTCGCTGTAGGAGGCAGCCGCATCATCAAGCAGCTTTATCAGACGCTTTTCCGACTCCGTACCCATATATTCCTTTGGGTACAGCATACATAATCCACGGTTCTCAAGGGAACCGCCGCACATATCAAGGCAGTAGAAGTACAGCAGATCACCGAAGTAGTTCATTTTCGCCTTGAAAAGGAACTTTCCCGACAGGGGAGCAAATTCGAGCATATCGGAGACTGTTCCTTTTTCCTTGTATTCCTCTCCGGCCGTATATACCTGATCGTCGTAAATGACGGCTATGTCGGCGATACACGGATCGTCCTCATCAAACCCGCCTTTGCTGCCGGAGAAGTAGGAACAGCGCACTACGACTTCCGCCGCATTGGACCTCATTTCTCTGAAGGAAGTGTCCGTATCAAAGGATAAACGGTACAGATCCTCATTGCCGCCGTATTCTTCCCATGATATGGTGTAAAGCTTATTATCCGGAATAATGTCTATCAGCTTCATAGTCTCATCCTGTCTGAAAGTGTTTTTATGACCTTATACATTATACTATCACGATGAAAGGCTGTCAAGACATAACAGCAATATTTCAGTATATAATATGTTGTATATTAAAAGATATACCATATAAATGTAAAATATGACTATTTTTAAAAAACTATTGACAAGAAAGAAGATAAGTGTTATATTAAAAAAGCAGTTAGCGTTGGCTTACTGCTTTTTATAAGATAATAAGTTAGCATAAGCTAACCATGACCTGTGAGGTGTACAATGATCTCAAATATAGTTGTAGTGGGCGGGAATGACCGCATGGCAACACGTTATATGGAGCTTTGCAGTTCATATAACTGCAAGGCAAAGGTATTTACACAGATGCCCACGGATTTTGACAGCAAGCTGGGGGATCCCGATCTTATGGTGGTCTTTACAAATACCTGTTCCCATAAGATGGCAGCGACCGTGGATAAGCGCTCAAAGAAGCGCTCCATACCTGTGGCAAGGATACACAACGCAAGCGTGAATGCACTGAAAAGCATACTCAATGAGTATGTGGGGGAAAGGTCATAAACACGGGAAAGGACGCTTATACCGATCACTTGCGGCTTGTTTCTCATGCACACGAAGGCAGCAGATCAGTGTGGGCTCAGTACCCGTTATTATGATATGAAATATTTAAGGAGGATCTTGAATGAAGATCGCAGTTATTTACTGGAGCGGTACGGGAAATACCGAGATGATGGCTCAGGCAGTGGGAGAAGGCGCCGGTGCAGAGGTCTTTTCCGTTTCGGATTTTTCCGGAAATGTGGCAGATTATGACAGGATAGCTTTCGGCTGTCCCGCCATGGGTGACGAGGTACTTGAAGAGGACGAGTTCGAGCCCTTTTTCACTGCTGCAGAAGGCTCTTTATCAGGGAAAAAGATAGCCCTTTTCGGTTCATATGACTGGGGCGATGGCGAATGGATGAGAAAATGGGTAGAGAGGGCACAGGCAGCCGGAGCGGAGGTCATCGGCGGTGAGGGGCTTATAGCCAACAACACCCCCGACGATGATGCACTTGCAGCCTGCAAAAAGCTGGGAGAAGACCTTTCAAAATAAAAGCATAAAAACGGGCGGTATGTATAAGACCTATGCCCGTACAGAAACTTTGAGCCATAGTATTTCCGATGCAGGGTCAGAAATACTATGGCCTTTTTGACATTGAAGATATGAGGTGCCGAAATTACTGCTTAAATAAAACGGGATCGTGCGCCCAGCCAAGGGCGGATAGTCTAACAGGTGAGAATCCTGTACGGTAAGGTCTAACCAGCCACCGTTAGCGAGTCTTGTGCTGCATACAGTAATGTATGCAGTAAAGCGTAGACAGCGAGGAAGTGGGGTTACACGG
>JAGAWT010000024.1 GCA_018110985.1 Oscillospiraceae bacterium | reverse complement strand
GTCGCCTCCGGCTCCTACAAGAGGTGATTTTGCGATTATCTGCTTAATGTCATATTTTTTGAGGGTGAGTGTCCAAGATCATTGACAAGTGAACATTTTCAACAAATACTAAATCAACAAATAACTTGACAAAGTGTATCGATATGTTGTATAATGTTAAAGATTGGAAAATGCGGGGAGACCTGCGGTCATACAGCTTATTTGTAAAATGGAGGGACTTTATGGCAAGGCTTGTGGAAACTGTCTCTGCGGAGTTTACAGAGCTCACAAGAAGTCTGCTTGAAGAACATTCTGTTCGGCTTTACTCGAGAGGGGCACATTTCAGCAAAAACGAAATGATACCCGTATACTTCATACTTATATGCGGAAAAGGTGAGATGAGCGAGGATGTTTACGCCAATTTCCTTTTCAACCTGAAAAATGATATAAAGAGCTCTCACAAACCCTTTGCTTTCATAGACGAGGAGATAACGGTGCCGCCTCAGGATCTGGCGCTTCTCAATACCATAGATACTTCTTCGAGAGGCTCGTCCATTTCCGGGCTTTGCTCCCTTGCGGATGTGAACGGAAACGCAGAGCTGAGCCTTATCGCCCAGAATGCCCTCGGAGATATGCTTTCGGGTATACAGGCAGATGTGGTGAGCGTTGCGGGGCTCCTGCCCCTGAAGCTCAGGTTCATATCCCGTGCCATCGGGGTGGACGGCAAGAACATCCCCCTCATAATGTACTACGGGAACCCGTCTGCTGCGGACACTCTCTTTCTCTGCTATGCGGTGCGCTGCGGCTTTGATGTGGTCTGCATATCGCCTGATGAAGGAGCACTGGATATTTTTGAAAAATGTCCCTTTTCCGATAAGCTCCAGAAGGAAGTGCTTGGCAATTTCGGACGGATAGTCCCTTTCCCCACTGCACCCGTAAAGGTGAAGATAGCTACCAGCGCATACAAGGCCGAAAGGGAGCTGGATACCCTTCTTTACAGCGGTGACACCATGTTCAGGAGCATGCAGTTTTCAAGGATGACCTCTGCCGTGCTCCAGACCACAGCCGACGAGGTGGAGATATACTGGGATCAGGATGCCATGTACAGACCGGGATTCAGAGTGGATGACGATGTGGTGACGGTGCCGGTCATATTTTCAAAGTTCTGCGGCATACCGGAGGGAAAGGTCAAGGAATACTGGGCGAATGTGGAGGATATGCTCACTCCCAGATCCCTTTACATGGTAAAATCCGTGGCGTACAAGAATCTGGGGCTTTCCGTTGCCAGATCCTATAAGCCCTTCCATGCGGGAAAGAAGCTTGATATCAGGGGGATACTGAATTCCTCGCTGAACAAGTATACCTTCCTGTCCGCTTCTCTTCAGTCACTCATATTTGAAAAGGCGCAGGCTGTCATTGATGACGGTATGCTCCTTATGCAGGATGAGAACGAGCTGGTGTGCTATGTGATGTATGTGGCGCTGAACCTTTCAAAGCCTATACTCAACCTCCTGCAGCAATATGACTTTACTAAGGAAGTACCCAAGATAATAGTAGCGGATACCATCGAGGATCCTTTTTCAAAGCTCGAGTGTACCCAGCTCCTGCTGCTCAGCTACCTGGGCTTTGATATACTCATCTACTCTCCTTCCGGGTACCGCAATATAGAAACATATGTTTCGGAGGAAGCTTTCTCCTCCCATACCATAGGGGAATATATGTACAACCAGAGGGCACCTCAGTTCCGTATTCCCAGTACCACACGAGCCCAGAGAAAGCAGGGCTTTTTCAGAAATCTATTTAAGAAAGGAAAATGATCATGCCACTACAGTTTACACCCTCAGAGGAAAGACAGGCCGAGACACAGGTCACAGAGGCTCCCGTTATCGTGGAGGAAAAGGCTCCCGAGTTCAATATCCAGATAGGAGACAGCCAGAATTATTCCATACTTGACACTCAGAAGCAGCTCAAAGAGGAGCTTGTATCCTCCGATGAGATAAACAAGCTCGTGAGCACCATCAACGCAAATGATCCCACCTCCATCATCACCTTCGGCAACGAGGTGGCTGAGGAGATCTCCAAGGCTTCCGACCAGGTGCTCAGATCTATGGATATGTCCCAGCTCGATGATTCCAGCGTGCTGCTCAATTCTCTTGCCAAGATAATGGAACAGTTCGACGCAAAGGAGCTCTCCACCGAGAAGAGGGGTCTTCTTGCCAACCTGAGAAAGCAGCTCGACAAGATCCTTGAAAAGTACAACAACATGGGCAACGAGGTGGACAAGATCTACATTCAGCTCAAGAAGTACGAGGGTGAGATAGAACAGTCCAATTACAAGCTGGAGACCATGTACAATGCCAACATAGATTTCTACAAGCAGCTCCTCAAGTATATCATGGCAGGTGAGCAGGCTTGCAAGGAAGTAGATCAGTACATAGAGATCTACAAGCAGAAAATGGCTGAGAACCCCGATTCCGGCACGACTGCAATGGATCTTCAGACACTTGAACAGACAAGGGCGGTCCTGGAGCAGCGTGTAATGGATCTTAAGATAGCAGAGAATGTGGCTATGCAGACCGTTCCCATGCTCAAAGCCATGGAATTTTCCAATGTGAACCTTATCAGAAAGATAAATTCCGCATTTATCATCACCATGCCCGTGTTCAAGCAGTCCCTTGCTCAGGCTGTTATGCTCAAGCGCCAGAAGATACAGGCAGAGTCCATGAAGGCACTCGATGACAAGACCAACGAGCTGCTGCTCAAGAATGCCCAGAACACTGTTTCCCAGACCATCATGACCACAAAGCTGGCAAACGGCAACTCTATACAGGTGGAGACCCTTGAAAAGACATGGGCTACCATCGTAAACGGTATAGAGGAGACAAAGAAGATACAGACTGAGGCAAGGGCTAAGCGTATAGAGGATGCCAAGAAGCTGGAGCGTCTGAAGGAAGACTACAAGGCAAAGATGAATTCATGATCCCGGGGTCGGAATATGAAGAATTTTACTCCTTTCAGATTTGAATGCGCTGAAAATGAAGAGGATGTTTCCTGCTCTTTTCTGCTTGATATAGATGATGACATCATCAGTGAGTATGAGAGTATGTTCGCTTCGAGAGAAGAGGAGGGCTTTGAGGGCAACGGCTACGACTGGGAAGCCATAGCTGTCGTTTACTTAAATGAATGTGCACCGGAGCTTATACCCCTTCTTGATTTCGACAGTGAAGCCGGTATGTTCTGTGTTTACGGTGAGGAAGAGCCGCTTACACGCTTTGCGGAGGGTTTTTCCGAGGTGGCAAAGGACAGGGACAGACTCGCCGATCTTTTCAGCAGAGCTGAATGTATATGATCTTCAGGGTGCTCCCGCAGTGTTGATGAGCGCTGCGGGAGCAAAAAGGCTATTATATGGAAATACAGAACAAGACAATGGCGGTAAACTGTCTCGCCTGCGGGGCAGAACTGAGTTTTGACCCGAGACTGGGAAAGCTCCACTGCGAATTCTGTGACAGCGAATTCACCGTGGAGGAGATAGAAGAGCACTATAAGAAAAAGGAAGAACAGCTTGCACAGGAAGGTGTTCAGCAGAGCAGTCCCGGGGAGAACTCCGAATGGGGAGAGGATGCGGACAATATGCGTGCCTACTCCTGTTCCTCCTGCGGAGCGGAGCTTATAGCGGATGAAAACACTTCGGCTATGCGCTGCCCCTACTGCGGAAACAATACCATCGTTCCTGCGAGCTTCAGCGGGGCGCTGCGTCCCGACTGCATGATCCCCTTTTCCTTTACAAAGGAGCAGGCGGAGAAAAGGTACAGCGACTATTATAAGTCAAAGAAGCTCCTGCCCAAGTCCTTTGCCGAAAACAACCATGTTGAGGAGATACAGGGCGTTTATGTCCCTTTCTGGCTCTTTTCCGGGACAGCCTCTGTGGATGCCCGCTATGAGGCATACGACAGAACGGATACTCCCGATGAGGAGATAAGGAAGTATTACAGCGCCGAGAGAGCGGGTCATGTTTCCTTTAAGGATATCCCCGTGGATGCCTCGAAGAGGATGCCGGATGACCTGATGGATTCTGTTGAGCCCTACAAGCATGAGGGGATGAAGGACTTTTCCATGTCCTATCTGCCGGGCTTTATGGCGGAAAGGTTCAATGTTTCCGAGGATGAGGACAAAAAAAGGGCGCAGGACAGGATAGAGAACACTGCCAAGGCCCTTGCAAAGAAAACGGTGCATCACGACCATGTAAAGGCACTTTCCGAAAATGTGGATGTGGAGTACTCCAAGACGGGCTATGCACTGCTGCCTGTCTGGTACCTTGTGACAAAGTGGAACGACAAGGCCTACCGTTTTGCCATGAACGGTCAGACAGGTGCATTTATAGGCGACCTCCCAATAGACACCGGAAAAATGGTGCTGCGGGTCATCATATGGGCAGTAATAGCGGCAGTCATAGCTTATTTCCTTTTTGGGGACGGAGACTATATATTCATAATTGCGGGCATCATCAGCGGCATGATAGGGGGAGCCACGGGCTATGCCTCCATGAAGCCGGTGGCACGGGCATCCCGTGCAGATAGCTATATAAACGATCCCATGACTGTCACAAAGTCGGAGGATGTGTACACAAGAACGGTCAGAAGGCAGAAAAACAGACAGTAGTACGAGGGGGCAGGACAGTTGTATACAAAGGAAGAACTTTCAAAGTATCCCTATTTTGAAAAGCTGCTTGACGGGGATGATATAATACACCATCTGGATTCCCTTACAAATGTGCTGTCCCGCCGTGATGTGGCGGATTTTGCCGTATATCTCATTGAAAAGGGCATACCCTTTACCTACGGTATGCTGGATATAGATAATTTCAAGTTCATAAACGACACCTACGGCCACAAGACCGGGGATGCGGTGCTGAAGGCGCTGGCAGACGGGATGGAAAAGCATATGTCAGGCTTTGGCGTGGTAGGGAGGTTCGGCGGAGACGAACTGCTGTTCATCGACCTTGAACACATCGAATACGAGCAGAAAAAGGAGTTTTTCGGCGGATTATACGGTGCAGGCGGTGTACTGCGCAAAAATATAGATGTGTCAGGTTTTTCACCCTTTGTTACGGCTACTGTCGGATGTGCCACATACCCATATGATGCAAAGGATCACAACGGGCTTTTTGAGCTTATAGACAAGACATTGTACAGGGGAAAGACCAAGGGGAGAAACTGCTATATCATATATGTGGAGGAAAAGCATAAGGATATAGAGATAAGTCACATTGCAAGGCGCGGTATATATACCTCCATGCACAGCCTTGTGCGTCAGTTTGAGACTGTACCGGGCATAAAGAACAAGTTTGCTTCCGTCCTGCCGCTTCTCATTGATGAGATGAAGATCAGCGACCTTTACTACGCAGGCGAGGACTGCGTTATGCACTCGGTCATAGACCGGGGGCTTGAGGAAAAGGTCACGGATGTGGGCAGGGTGCTCAGCAATGATGTTTACTTTGCAAATGACCCGTCTCTTATAAGGGAGATAAGCCCCTGCTTTTACGGCGTGCTCGAAAAGCACGGTATAGAATCCTTTATGGTGGTAAAGGTCAGCATGGGTGTAAAAGCGTTCGGTTACCTTATACTGGCAGAGTGCCGCAGCAAACGCATCTGGCAGGAGGAGGAGACCGCTCTCATGTATTTCCTGGCAAAGCTGCTGGCAGCCACCATAATGCTGACAGGGGAGCGGCTGTAGGCTTGAAATGCCTTACAGGTTCCTGAAAATGAAAACGGGGATGGGCGGACAGTTTGGACGGTTCGCAAATTCGGATATGATGACTGTGTACTTTTTGCTGTCAACACTTTTCAGAAAATCCATGACCCTTTCCTTTTCTTCAAAGCCCGTATCTCTGCCGTAGTAGATTATAAGTGAAATGATGCCTGTGTCGCTGAGAAGCTCCATAGCCTTTTGCAGAGCCGTTATGCTGCTCTCGGGCATGGTGTGGACGGTGTGATCTCCTCCCGGCAGCCACCCAAGATTGAAAGTGATACAGTCCACTGTTCCCTTTTCGGCGTATCTGTCCATGTTTTCATGGCTTTCCTTTATTAGACGGGCTGAGAGACCCTTGCTTTCAAGCAGCAGGGCGGTGCTGTTTATGGCATCATCCTGGATGTCAAAGGCTGTGACCTTTCCGCTGCTGCCAGCAAGAGAGCAGAGATAGGCAGTGTCGTTCCCTCTGCCCATAGTGGCATCTATACATATACTGCCCTCACGGACATGAGCGGCTATTACTTTTTTTGAAATATCGAGTGCATTGAAGCTTTTCATTCGGATCATCCTTTACATTTAAAATATTGTATGCTTTACAGTATGGAGGTAGCTTAGCTTTGAATATAGAGACAAAACTCAATGACCTTGTGCAGGTGATACTGTCCGACTATTCCACCGATCGTGACATTGACAGGTATGACGGGTTTTCCCAGCCGGACAAGGAGGTCATAGTACGCATTATAGAACAGCTCAGAAATGTAGTCTTTCCGGGCTTCTTCAAGAACCGCAGCTACAAGGTGTACACTGTTCACAACAACATCACCATGCAGCTTGAGGATGTGCTCTATAATCTTGTAAAGCAGATATCCATCGTACTGCGCTATGTGGAGGGCTGTGAGTGCCTTGACGAGCTTGGGACGGAGAAGTGCGCCGAGAAAATGGCGATAGACTTCCTCTCCACCATACCTAAGATAAGAGAGTACATACAGACAGATGTACAGGCTACCTTTGACGGCGACCCCGCTGCTTTCAACACGGATGAGATAATCTACTCCTATCCCGGTCTTTACGCCATAATGGTATACAGGCTGGCTCATGAACTGTATCTTCTTGGAGTGCCTCTTATCCCCAGGATAATGACGGAGCACGCCCATTCCGTTACCGGTATAGACATACACCCCGGAGCTACGATCGGCAAATATTTCTTTATAGATCACGGTACGGGCATAGTAATAGGTGAGACCACTGTTATAGGCAACAATGTGAAGGTGTATCAGGGGGTCACTCTCGGTGCTCTTTCCACAAGGGGCGGACAGTCTCTCAGGTCGAAAAAGCGTCATCCCACCATTGAGGATAATGTCACCATTTATTCCGGTGCGTCCATACTTGGCGGAGAGACAGTCATAGGAAGAGATGTGGTCATCGGAGGAAATGCCTTTATCACCACGTCCATCAAGGCGGGTGCAAGGGTCAGCATAAAGAATCAGGAGCTTATGGTGAACTTCTCCGGAAAGACTCCTTCCATCTCTCAGGTGGAAGAAGTTGATAACAATGACTGCTGGTATTATATCATCTGAGAGCACCTATGACATTTTAACATAAAAGTGCCGATCTTTCAAGTATCAGATAAGGATGGTAATCATGAAGACCGTTAAAATAGATGTTACGGAAAGCTTTGTTTCCCTCACCTCCGCACAGACAGAGGAACTTTTCGCAAGGTTTCTGTGCTATGACGGCGTTATAGACACGAAGCACAGCTGGTACGGCGGGCTTATAACTGCGGAGACCACGGAAAACAGCCTGTATTTTACCCACGATATGCCCAACGGCGAGTGGGACAGCTGGCAGAGGATCACTCTCAGGATACTTGAAGAGGAAAATATGCTTGCGGGCACGGAAAACGAGAACGCTGTAACAGGTGATAAGTGATGAATATCATCATCAATGAAAAGGTGATAATCAACAACGTGACGATAGAGGATATCTACGCTACCTTTGAGGGGCTCCCGGAGAATACCTGCATACCCGTCATACTTGAAAACGGGGATGATTATGTACAGGCTCTTTCTTCAAGAAAGGCGGGAGTGATAGAGGCAAGGTTCTATGAAGGGGACAGCTTCAGGCACTTCAGAGGAAAGAATATCACGGAGGACAGGAGCCTTGCCGTTCTTAACGGTCATACAGACAGCCCCATAACCGTCCAGAAAAAGAATATACTGTCCACACAGACTATGCGTATAGTCTTTACGGATTTTTACAGGTGCAAGGAGCTCAGCTCCTGCCTGATATGGGACGATGTGACACAGGAATTTGACGATGAGCATCTTATAGATGAATTCAGGACCTGAATATCCGATCCTGTTAAAGACAAAGAAGCCTGTATTCTTGATTTAATGAAAGGTCGTCCAAATGAGAGGTATTTATTCTTCTGTTACCGATATGCGCAGAAAGGTGTTCACCGAGGTGGCAAAGCTCGCCTATGAGGGCGGTGACTACTCCAGGATGGAGGACATCCCCTACAGGATCTGCCCCGGAGATGTGGCACAGCACAGGGAATCAATCTTCCTTGAAAGAGCCATAGTAGAGGAAAGGCTGCGCCTTGCCATGGGGCTCCCTCTCAGGGATATAAGTGAACACGCACCTGTTTCAAGGGGAGTGGAGGAGAGCGCCATTGCGGAAAAGTATTACGATCCGCCGCTTATAAACATAATCTCCTTTGCCTGCAATGCCTGCCCCACCCTGCACTATCATGTGACCGAGGTGTGTCAGGGCTGCTTTGAGAACCCCTGTCAGGTGGTGTGTCCCAAGGGCGCTATCTCCATAAGGCACGGAAAGTCCATCATAGACAAGGAAAAGTGTATCAAATGCGGACGCTGCAAGGATGTTTGCCCCTACGGAGCCATCCTTAAAGTGGAAAGACCCTGTGCCCGTGCCTGCGGCATGGATGCCATAGGCTCCGATGAACACGGGCGGGCTACCATTGACTATGATAAATGCGTTTCCTGTGGGATGTGCCTTGTGAATTGTCCCTTCGGCGCAATTGCCGACAAGGGGCAGATATTCCAGCTCATCCATGCCATAAAAACGAACAAGAGAGTAGTCGCCATTGTGGCGCCTGCCTTTTACGGTCAGTTCGGTGCAAAGCTCACACCGGACAGGCTGACCGCCGCCATGAGGAGACTTGGCTTTGACAGTGTGGTTGAAGTAGCTGTGGGAGCGGATCTTTGCACCGTGGAGGAAGCAAAGGACTTTGTGGAGAATGTCCCTGAAAAGCTGGACTTCCTTGCCACATCCTGCTGCCCGTCCTGGTCTGTGATGGCAAAGAAGCTGTTCCCGGAGCTTGCCAAGAATATTTCCATGGCTCTCACCCCGATGGTGCTCACTGCAAGGCTTGAAAAGAAAAAGGATCCTGACTGCATGATCGCCTTTATAGGACCCTGCAGCGCAAAAAAGCTGGAAGCGAGCCGCAGGACTATCAGGAGCTATGTGGATTTTGTCCTCACCTTTGAAGAGCTTATGGGTATGTTTGAGGCAAAGGAAGTGGATCTTGACAATATCCCCGCAGAGGAGGCAGTGCCTCTTGAAGGTGCTACCGCAGCAGGCAGAGGCTTTGCCGTCAGCGGAGGTGTGGCGAAAGCCGTGGCGGAGGAGATAAAGCGCATCGCACCTGAGCGGGATGTAAAGACCTTTTCCGCACAGGGGCTCAGCGAATGTAAGAAACTGCTCCAGCTGGCAAAGGCGCACAAGTACGACGGCTGCCTTCTTGAAGGAATGGCTTGCCCCGGCGGCTGTGTGGCAGGTGCCGGAACTCTCAGCGCAGTAAACAAAGCTACTGTGGGAATAGAAAAATATAAAAACCAGGCGGAAAAGAAGTTGGCTTCCGAAACGGATTATGTGTCCGATCTGGAGCTGCTCGAAAAGTTCTCGCTTGATATATGAAAAAAGGAAGGGATATGCAAATGGATAAGCTGCTTAAGATCTTAAAGACCAATGCAAGGCTCTCCGTTGAGGATCTTGCCGCATTGGCGGGACTTTCCCCGGAGGAGACTGCCGCAAAGATAGAGGGCTACGAAAAAAGCGGAGTTATAAAGGGTTATATGGCTGTGACGGCGGAAGATTTTTCAGACACTGATTCGGTGACTGCATTCATAGAGGTAAAGGTGACCCCACAGGCGGAAAACGGCTTTGATCAGATAGCAAAAACTATCATGTCCTTTGAGGAAGTGGATTCCGTTACACTTATGGCAGGTTCCTTCGACCTGGCTGTTACCCTTTCGGGTACAAACTACAAGGAAGTGGCTCTGTTTGTGGCAAGAAGGCTCTCTACCCTGCCGGGCGTGCTTTCCACATCCACACATTTCGTACTGAAAAGATACAAAGAAAGCGGCTTTGTCATTGATGGTGAGGTCGCAGATGAAAGGGGATTAGTATCTCCGTGATAAACTATGACAGTCTGATTGCAAAAAAATGCAGGGAAATGAAGCCGTCCGGCATAAGAAAGTTCTTTGATCTGGCAAATGCAAGAGAGGGGATAATATCTCTCGGCGTGGGCGAACCCGATTTCCAGACCCCTTGGTCTGTACGCCAGGCAGCCATAACATCCCTTGAAAGGGGCAGGACAAAGTATACTGCCAACAAGGGACTTGCTGATCTGAGAAAGGCTATTTCAGGCAACATACAAAAGAGGATAGGTGTGGAGTATGAGCCTGAGTCACAGATAATAGTGACCGTAGGCGGATCCGAGGGCATAGACATAGCCATAAGGAGCCTTGTAGACCCCGGAGATGAGGTGCTTATAGTTGAACCCTGCTTTGTATGTTACTCTCCCATAGTCTCCCTTAGCGGCGGTGTGCCTGTTCCTATCCCCACAAGGGCTGAGGACAAGTTCAAGCTGACCCCGGAGGCTTTGAAGGAAAAGATAAGCAGCAGGACAAAGCTGCTGGTGCTGCCTTTCCCCAACAATCCCACAGGCGGCATCATGACAAGGAGCGACCTTGAAAAGATCGCAGAGGTGCTGGAGGGGACGGATATTCTGGTCCTTTCCGATGAGATATACAGTTCCCTGACCTACGGTGAAAAGCACGTTTCCATCACACAGATAGGGAATATGGCAGAGAGGACCATCCTTGTGGACGGATTTTCCAAAGCCTACTCCATGACGGGGTGGAGAATGGGGTACATTGCTGCTCCCGAACCCCTGACATCCCAGATGCTGAAAATACATCAGTATGCTATAATGTGTTCCCCCACAGTGTCCCAGTATGCTGCAGTGGAGGCTCTCAGAAGCTGCGATGAAGATATCGTGAAGATGAGAGAGGAATACGATCAGCGCAGACGGTGGCTGGTACACGCTCTCAACCGCATCGGACTTGACTGCTTTGAGCCGGAGGGAGCCTTCTACGCCTTCCCTTCCATAAAGAGGACGGGTCTTTCAAGCGAAAGATTCTGCGAGGAACTGCTTGACAGATACAGTGTGGCTGTAGTTCCCGGAAATGCCTTCGGAGAAACGGGAGAGGGTCACATCAGGATCTCTTATGCATATTCCATCAACCACATTATGACGGCAGTCGAAAGGATGGAAAAGTTTGTCAAGGAGAAAACAGGCTGATATCCCCTTGATCCCCGATGGAGTGCTGCTCAACGGGCAGGGGAGCTGTGAGGTGTCGGATGTGCGGCTGGGCTTGAAGCCCATGTCCTACAACGGATGCGGTGTTATTGCACTTTACAACGCCATGGTGCTTTCCGGCAGGAGGGCGGATCTGAGGCTGATACACTCCGCAGTAGGGCGAAATGCACTCACTCTCTTCGGTCTGCTGGGTGTGTCGCCTTTCAGGTATGCTTGGGCAGCAGCTAAAGCCGGCATAAGAGTACACAGCATCAGGCGCTACCATGAGTTTGCTTTCAGACTGAAGGGTCATATAGGCATAGTCTGCTGCTGGACGGGAAAGCCTTTCCTATCCACCATGCACTTTATGGCTGTGGATGGAAGAAACACCGAAAGACTGGATGTGTGCAACCGCTACAACGACCTTAAAAGCACCTCTGCGGTGAAGGATCTGACCGCCCTTTGCTCCAAAAGACAGTATGTCATGGGTTATATACTTGAATGACAAAAAGCTCCCGAAAACGGGAGCTTTTATAAATGGATCGGTTCTCTTGCAGGACCTAATACTAATTCTTCCTCGATGTATAGACGATCTCCGAGCCTCAAATCCCTTATATTCAAGCATTTGCGGCTTGTTTCTTGTCTATACATCGGTCAGAAATTAGTATAAGCTATGAGCTTTAAAAAAGCCCGCTGTCTTTTGACAGCGGGTCATTTTTAATCATTCCTTTACGCCGCCGGCAGTAACACCGCCAACGATATACTTTGAAAGGAAGAGGTAAACAACGATTACAGGGAAGATCGAGAATGCGATCATGGCATATACCTGACCCATATCGAACTTCAGGAAGTCGGCATTTCTCAGCTGTGCGATAAGTATAGGAAGTGTCTTCTTGCTTGAATCGTGCAGTATAAGTGCAGGAGTGAAGTAGTTGTTCCAGCTCGATACAAATGTAAATATAGCCTGAACAGCTATTGCAGGTATCATCAGAGGGAGTGCGATCTTGTTGAAGATACCGATCTCATGTTCACCGTCGATGCGTGCCGCTTCAATAAGCGACAGAGGGAGGTTTGCTGCCATATACTGCTTTAAGTAGAAGAAAGTGATGGGTGCAGCGATCGAGGGGACTATAAGAGGAATGAAATTATCTTCAAGATTCATACCCTTTACCAGGTTTACAAAACCCAGTGCAGATACCTGTGTAGGTATCATCATGATAGCAAGTATGAATGTAAAGATAGCCTTCTTGCCTTTATAGTTGTAGACTTGTATCGAATACGCCGTCATGGTAGAGAAATAGGTGCTCAGCAGCGCTGTGAGTGCTGCAATGATAACGGAGTTTGCCATACCCGAAACAATGGGGATAGTACCGTTATTGAATATGTTCTTCAGGTTCTCACCGAGATGTGAAGACGGCAGAAGCGTGAATCCCTGACCAAGTTCATCGTTGGAACGTGTAGCGTTGATAAACAGCATATAGAACCAGAACAAACAGAGAATCGATATGATAACAAGAACTACATAGCAAACTGCTCTACGAGCCTTTAAAGTTCCGGATGCGCTCTTGAACTCGGCATCGGCAGAACTTGAGTTTGTATTACCGGCCATACTGCTTACCTCGCTTTCTTATTAAGTTCTTCTTCACCGGTGACCTTGAACACGATAAACGAAAGAATAGCGGTAATTATGAGCAGGAGAACGGAAAGTGCACCTGCAAGACCGTAGTTCTTACTGTAAAGGTGTTTGTTCAAGTACATGATAAGGGTCATGGATGTACGCATCGGGTCGCCCTTTCCGTTTGTGAGGATCTGGGGGACATCGAACATCTGTAAACCACCGATAAGCGAAGTGACCATTACATAAACAAGGATGGGGCGGAGCAGGGGAAGTGTTATCTTCCAGAAGACCTGTGTGGGTGTAGCTCCGTCAACATCGGCTGCTTCAAATATATCCACCGGTATACCGAGCATACCTGCCATAAGAAGAATGGTAGTATTGCCGAACCACATAAGGCAGTTCATGAAAGCGACCAGTCCTCTTGTAGCACCGATACTGGTGAAAAAGGAAAAGGGTTCTTTAAAGATGCCGAGCTTGACGAACAGACCGTTGACAGGACCTGTGATATCAAACATCGTGAAGAACAGCATGGCAAATGCCGATGCCATTATCAGATTGGGTAAATAAATAACTGTCTTGAAAAAACGTTGGAATCTAAGTCTCAATGAGGGGTTTGTAAACCATGAAGACAAAAGCAAAGACAAAACGATCTGCGGGATAAAGCCGAGTATCCACATTATCATCGTATTGCCAAAGTACTTGACAAGGTCTCCGCTCTTAAATAATTCTCCGAAATTTGCAAGTCCTACAAAGTTTGGGCCAACTTGTTTAAGACCTGCCATATAGTTTTCAAAAAAGCTGTTATAAATAGTGTTTACAAGAGGGATAAGCTGAAATACGATAAAAACAAGTGTGAACGGGAGCAAAAAAATGTAACCCCAGATGTTCAACTTGTCGATTTTACCGGATCTCCCCCTGTTTGTAAACTGGACATTCAGATCCTTGTTCGGCATATTCTCCTCCCCTTTGTGTACAATGCACTAAATACGGCACTTCGATCACAAAAAATTTTATAAACCCCCAAAAGCGTTTAAAAAAGAGAGCCCATCCCACCTGAAGAAATGGGCTCTCTTTAGTTTTAAACGTTCAGATAGTCTCTAAAATCAACGATCTGTAAGCCGAATACGGATTATCAGTCAGTTGTGAGTTCGGGATACTTCTCAACGATAGCGCTGTTGAACTGAGCAAGAGCATCCTCATAGGAGCCTGCGCCGGAGAAGTAGTTCTTCATAGCTGCCTGGAATTCCTCGTTGCATCCCTGATCGTAGATGGAGAGGTTGGACATATCAACCTTCTCAGCGCCCTCTGCGAGAACTGCATAGGGATTCTGACCGCCGAGGAGAGCGATGTTACCATCTTCGGAAGAAGCAAGGTCAGCAAGAACGGACTTGGAGTTTACGCAGTCGGAATCAGCAGTAGCGATCTCCTTGAGAACGTCCTTATTGGTAGTCATGGTAAGGATGATATCCTTAACGAGAGTCGGGTTATCGGTGCCGTTAGCTGCACAGATCCAAGTACCGCCCCAGAAGTGACCCTGAGGTCCAACTGTGAAGCCCCAACCGCCGTTAGCAGCGATAGAAGCAGCGTCGTCGCTGTGCATGGAGAAGTTGAAGAACCAAGCAGGCCCGAAGTAGCAGAATACATCCTTTGTACCCTGACCGCTGTAGAAGCCCTTAGCCCACTCATCGCCCCAGAGGTCTGCGGAAGCAGAAGTCTGACCTGCGTCAACCTGAGCCTTGGTAGCGTCTACCCAAGCCTTGATGTTAGGATCGATAACAACCTTGCCGTCCTGTACCCAAGGAGCGGAAACATTGTTGGAATATACACGGAAAGTATCAGCATAACCTGCTGTCATGTAGTAGCCGGCATCAGCTACCTTTGCAGCAGTCTCGTTGTATGTAGCCCAGTCAGCAACTGCAGCCTGTACATCAGCGGGATCATCGGAGCCGAGAACAGCCTTAGCGATCTCTCTGTTGTAGATAAGGCCGGCAGAGCAAGCCTGCCAGGAAGCACCACGGAGGTCGCCGTTAGCATCGGTAACAACGTCCTTGGTGTACTGATACTGATCGCCGAGATCTGCATCAGTGATGCCCAGGTCGGAAAGCTTCATAGCTACGTTTACATCAGCATCAACATACTTCAGAGCGTAGTCAGCCTCTACCAGGAAGATATCTACCTTGCTGTCAGCAGCAGCATCAGCGTTGCCGGGAAGTATGGAGTCGAGGTTGTTCTGATAAGCGTTATCTGTGGAAGGAGTGATGGTCCAAACAACGTCTACATCACCGATCTTGCCGTGAGTAGCATCAACTTCCTCATAACCGGGATAGTGATCGGTAACACGGCTCTTGAACTCTTCATTCCATACCTGAATGTTAAGTACCTTGCCCTCGTCGCCTGCAGGCTCAGCAGCAGCCTCTGTCTCGGCAGCAGCTTCGGTCTCGGCAGCAGCTTCAGCAGCTGTTGTTGTAGCAGCAGTAGTACCTGCGCTGGAACCGCCGTTTCCGCCGCCGCAAGCAGCGAATACGGAACCTGCCATTGCTATGGAAGCGATCATAGCGAGGGTCTTCTTTACATTCTTCATTTTACTTTTCCTCCTTAAAATATACCATATTTTCTCAAGTCCCACTGACCGGAAAATATAATAAGCTTTTAAACAAGACAGCCTGACTGCATAATCCCGCAGAAAACAAGGCTTTCAGCAGAAAGGGAACGCATGACAGGCGTGTTTGTACCCGATACGTTCTCTTAATCTCAGCCCCGAGTTGCAGATCTGCGGCTCATATACCGCACGGCCGTGGTCAATGCCGGCTCCGGCACATCCGCCGACGTATTGCTCGGAGGATATACCCACCTTGTGGCATACCGACCTTTCTCTCACTAAATAAAACTATACAACCGAATAGGACGATTGTCAATGATTTTTTAAGTGAATTGGTTAAAAATAGTTATTTTGCACTAAAACGTGCAGTTGGATTTGGATATATTTGCTATACAAGATTACAAACAAGTTACACTTTTTTTGTACAAAAGAGCAAAAAACTATCTATTTGCACAAAATACATCTCCGGTTTATAGTGAAATATTACAAGTTGTAATCATTTTTTATATATTCTGGTACCCTGTCTTGTTTCCTCAACGACATAACCCTTAGAGATGATCTCATCCCTCAGCTTGTCTGCAAGTGCAAAATCCTTTTCCTTGCGGGCTGCCTTTCTCTTTTCGGCAAGATCGGCTATTTCCGGCGGAAGCTCTGAAGTATCGGCCTTCTTTTCGGAAAGCGCCTTTGCGTGAGCGATAAGATCAAGGGAAAGGACAGTATCCATCTTTTCAGCCGCCCACAGCTTTGCGGAGGGGCTCGCATCCGATTTGAGGCAGTCAAGGAGCGCTGTTATGGCAAGGGAGGTGTTGAGATCGTTGTCGAGAGCCGCTCTGAAAGGAGCGAGCAGCTTTTCACCTTCGGCCTTGTCGGCTTCGCCCTTTGCATCGGGCAGTAGGGATGCTATCTTTGAAATGATCTTGCCGTAGGCTGCTGCCGCATTATCCAGGTTCTCGTAGGAAAATTCAAGAGATCTCCTGTAATGGGAGCCCAGGCAGAAAAACCTGTATACGATGGGGTCATAGCCTTTTTCCTTCAAAACGGAAACGGTCAGGAACTCTCCCTTTGACTTTGCCATTTTCCCGCCCTTGGAATTAAGGTGATGGACATGGAACCAGCAGTTGCACCACTTGTGGCCGAGATATGCCTCGGACTGGGCTATCTCATTGGTATGGTGGGGGAATGCGTTGTCCACGCCGCCGCAGTGTATGTCAAGGTATTCTCCGAGATATTTCATGCTGATGCAGGAACATTCTATATGCCAGCCGGGGTAGCCCAGACCCCAGGGGCTTTCCCATTTCAGCTCCTGATCCTCGAATTTGGACTTGGTGAACCACAGAACGAAATCCGTCTTGTTTTTCTTGTTGCTGTCCTCACTCACATCGTCTCTGACAGCCACTGCCAGATCTTCGCCGGTGAAATCGCCGAATTTGTAGTATTCATCCAGCTTGGAGGTGTCAAAATAGATGTTCCCTCCTGCTTCGTAGGCATAACCCTTTTCCAGAAGGGAGGAGATCACCTTGATGAAGTCGTCGATACAGCCTGTGGCAGGCTTGACGGTCTCAGGCTTCCTGATGTTCAGCTCTTCGCAGTCCTTGAAGAAAGCATCCGTATAGAAATCCGCTATCTCCATAACGGTCTTGTGCTCTCTTTTGGCACCTTTGAGCATCTTGTCATCGCCTGTGTCGCCGTCGCTGGTCAGGTGTCCCACATCCGTGATGTTCATTACACGGTTTACTTTGAGACCTGTGAAAGCAAGGTACTTTTCAAGTATATCCTCACAGATGTAGCTGCGCAGATTGCCTATGTGGGCATAGTGATATACGGTGGGGCCGCAGGTGTACATATTGACTACCCCCGGAGTGCGGGGCACGAATTCATCCTTTTGATGGGTGAGAGTATTGTAAAGCTGCATAAATTACCTCTTTTTCGGTCAGGGTGCGGCTGTGGTTTCGGCGGTCTCGCCTTCCGCTGCTGCGAGAGATTCGCTTTGCGCCGCTTCGAGCCTGCGGCTCTCTTCTTCTGCCATTGCTGATCTGTTCTCGGCGGGCGTATGGCTTGGGGCCTCTCCCGGTGCTGTTATCCAGATGGAATCTATAAAAGCATCAAAGACGGGTGCCAGTTCCTCTGCGCAATCCTTGGGTGTCTCGCAGATGATATAGAACATATCCTCGTCGGAGTAGAAAACATAGATCCTGTCGGAAAGCTCGGAATACACATCTTTCGATGTGGTATTTTTCTTGCCGTTTTCCTCGGTCACGACGGAACCTGCCGCATCTGTCTCGAAGGTGAAGATATAGGTCGTGATGTCGTAGTTGTAGCGTATGGCATCAAAGCCCGCTACGGTGGTCTTTATCTGTTCGGAGTAGTTGGTGTCCGACTGATAGAGCATATTTCCGTAGATGATGTTTGCCATGGCAGATTCCGCAAACTGGGAAAGCTCCGTGAATTCCTCCTTGTAGTTCTGGGATTTCACTATGATGGAAGAATTCTCGTTTGCCAGATAAATGCCGGAGGGACCGTATTCAAAGAGCTCATATCCCTCGGGGGCAGTGTAGTTGAACTTGTAGATGGAGTGATCCTCTTCCTTTTCTACGGCCTTTCCCGTGTAAAGAGTGGGCTGGGTGTAGTTTTCATCAAGGAAGGGGTCGTAGTCCTCGTCGGTGATGGTGGTGGCTTCTGTGGAAGCGCCTTCCGCCACCTCCGTGCCGGGGGTTGTGCTCTCTGCGGTGGTCACATTCTCTTCTCCTGTGGAACGGCAGGAGGAAAAAGCGCATAAAAGCGCCAAGAGCGCTATGCTCTTTCTTAAAAGTCCCTTGTTCTTGTTCATGTGAGCGTCATGCTTCTCCTTTCGTTGCGATCAGCCTTTATTTTACATCTTTTTCCGCCCTGTGTCAATAGATGGGTCCTCTGTAAATTTGCCTAAATAAAGAGCCGCTATCGGAAAAATAAGGTCAGTTTTACTAAAATATGATAGGGAACACCCTGCATATAAATGGAAGTTATAAATGTGACTTGATTACAGGTTGACATAAGTTAATCAATGCTAACAATGTGTGAGCCGCATTAGACAAAGACATATTTTTTAAGGTGTAAACAAATGTAAAATAATTGTGTCGATGTGGTGACAACATAAAAATCTGCTTGATTTTTTTGGTGAAATGTGATAGTATATTACTAAATGGGCTTATAAGTCCGGCAGTCGCTTATCCGGAGGATAAAAAGCCGTTGCGTGGTGCGCTTGGTCGGGTTTTCCGCAGGCATCCCATACAGATCGGCAGACGGCAAAATATTTTTGAGAAAGCAGGATAGTTTTTATGAGCAACAAAGTGACAATTATCGGTGCCGGCAGCGTCGGCTCCACCATCGCATACACCATGGTAGTCAACGGCATTGCTTCCGAGATCGTTCTTATCGACATCAACAATGACAAGGCAGTGGGAGAGGCTATGGATATCAGACAGGGTGTTCCCTTCTGCTCTCCGGCATCGGTATATGCAGGCTCCTATCCCGATGCAAAGGGCTCCAATGTAGTCATTCTTACATCGGGTCTTCCCAGAAAGGCCGGTCAGTCAAGGCTTGAGCTGGCTCAGATCAATGTTGATATCACAAAGACCATCATGCCGGAGATAACCAAATATGCGCCGGATGCCATCTACATAATCGTTTCCAACCCCATCGACATCCTCACATATCAGTTCCACAAGTTCTCCGGGCTCCCCTCCAACCACATTATCGGTTCCGGCACCACGCTTGACACATCAAGGCTCAGAACGGGTCTTTCCGAGGCGTTCGACATCTCTCAGCAGAACGTTCATGCCTATGTTCTCGGTGAACACGGCGACAGTGCCTTCGTGCCCTGGTCCCTTGCAAATGTGGCAAGTATGCCCATCGAGGAGTACATAAACTCCCTCCCCGCAGAGAACAGACCCAAGATCGACTATGATGCAATAGAGGAGTATACAAGGAAGTCCGGCGGAAAGATAATCGCCAACAAGGGTGCTACCTTCTATGCTATCGCTATTTCCGTATGCCATATCTGCAAGTGCCTGTTCAGCGGCGTTGATACCACTCTCACCGTTTCCACCATGCTCAACGGCGAATACGGCATAGAGGATGTTTGCCTCTCCGTTCTCTCCATCGTGGGCAGAGAGGGTCTTGAATACAAGCTCAATGTGCCTCTTACCGATGATGAGGTCGCTAAGCTCCGCCACAGCGCCGACTGCCTGAAGAGCGTCATCAGTGAGATCAAATTCTGACAGAGGGGTAAGGATAGCTTTTATGGATTATCGTATAGAACATGATTCAATGGGCGAGGTAAAGGTACCTGCCGATAAATACTGGGCAGCCCAGACCGAGCGCAGCCATGAGAATTTCCTTATAGGCGTTGGTATAGAGACCATGCCCAGGGAGATAACCAAGGCTTTCGGCTACCTTAAAAAGGCTGCTGCCATCGCAAACCATGAGTTGCGCCCCGAAAAAATGACGGATGCCAAGCTGACGGCGATCTCCAAGGCCTGCGACGAGGTCATAAGCGGCTCCCTCAACGATCATTTCCCTCTCGTTGTATGGCAGACCGGAAGCGGCACCCAGTCCAACATGAATGCCAATGAGGTCATTGCCAACAGAGGAAATGAGATAGCCGGAGAAAAGCTCCTCCATCCCAACGATGACATCAATATGTCCCAGTCCTCAAACGACACTTTCCCTACTGCCATGCACATTTCCGCTGTCATAGCCATAGAGGACAAGGTGCTGCCTGCCATAGATGAACTGGTAGCCACCTTCAAACGCCTTGAAGCGGAGCATGAGGGTATAGTAAAGTCCGGAAGGACACATCTGCAGGATGCCACACCCATTTCCTTCTCACAGGAGATAAGCGGCTGGAGATCCTCCCTTGAAAAGGACAGGAAGCTCCTTGAAATCGCTCTTCCGGAGCTGAAGGAGCTGGCACTGGGCGGCACTGCCGTCGGGACCGGGCTCAATACTCCCAAGGGCTTTGATGTGAGAGTGGCACAGGCTGTGTCCGAGCTTACGGGCAAGGATTTCAGGACTGCCCCCAACAAGTTCCATGCCCTTACATCCAAGGACGAGATAGTATTTGCCCACGGCGCTCTCAAGGCTCTTGCGGCAGATATGATGAAGATCGCAAATGATGTTCGCTGGCTTGCCAGCGGACCCAGAGATGGTCTGGGGGAGATCACCATCCCCGAAAACGAGCCGGGTTCTTCCATAATGCCCGGAAAGGTAAATCCCACTCAGTGCGAACAGGTCACAATGGTGGCTGTACAGGTCATGGGAAATGATGTGGCTGTGGGAATGGCTGCATCTCAGGGCAACTTCGAGCTCAATGTGTTCATGCCCGTGTGCGCCTATAATTTCCTCCAGTCTGCAAGACTGCTGGCAGAATCCATCACATCCTTCAACAAGAACTGTGCGGTGGGTATAAAGGCAAACAAGGAAAAGATGCACCACAATCTGCACAATTCTCTTATGCTGGTCACTGCCCTCAATCCCTATATCGGGTATGAAAATGCGGCGAAGACGGCAAAGAAAGCCTTCAAGGATAATATTTCTTTGAAGGAAGCGTGCGTAGAGCTGGGCTTCCTCACCGCAGAAAAGTTTGATGAGGTTTTTCATCCCGAACAGATGATCTGACCTGATGCAAGGTATCGGTGCCCGCATTCTGCGGGTACCGTGCCGGGCTATATATAAGGGGGATAATAAATGGTTTACAGCTACTTTCCCGGATGTACGCTCAAAAGCAAGGCCACTGAACTTGACAGAAAGGCGAGGCTTTGTGCGGCCGCACTGGGATTTGAACTTGAAGAGATCGAAAACTGGCAGTGCTGCGGCGGTGTTTATCCCATGGCAAAGGACGAGATAGCCACAAAGCTATCTTCTGTCCGTGCTCTTGCGGATGCGAAGGCTCATGACAGACCTTTGCTCACCCTCTGCTCTGCCTGTCACAATGTTATAAAGCAGGTAAACAACGATATGCTGAAGGATGCGGATATCCGCACGAGAGCCAATAATTACCTTCAGCTTGATGAGCCCTACGGAGGCGAGACCAAGGTAGTCCACTACCTTGAAGTGCTGCGTGACGAGGTGGGCTTCGATGCTCTCAAAAAGGCGGTAAAGAACCCGCTGAAGGGCAGGAAGGTGGCAGCTTACTACGGATGTCTGCTGCTCCGTCCGGGTGCTGTCATGGCGATGGACGATCCGGAGAACCCTTCCATTATGGAAGATCTGATAAAGGCGATGGGTGCAGATCCCGTTGTCTATCCGCAGAGAAATGAGTGCTGCGGCGGCTATCTTTCCCTTGATGACAAGGAAGCCGTTGCAAAGAGAAGGAACAAGATAGTGAAGAGCGCCGCAGATTTCGGCTGTGACTGCATCATCACTGCCTGTCCACTCTGTATGTACAATCTTGCGAAGAATGACTGTGATGTGCCTGTGCTCTATTTCACAGAACTGCTTGCACAGGCTCTGGGCGTTGAATAGGAGGATTTGAATGGACCGTAAAGAAGAGATCCTGCTTATCAGCGGAGTGAATGTCCGCAAGTGTATGCGCTGCGGAAAGTGTTCGGGCACATGTCCCAACTATGACGAGATGGAGTATCATCCCCATCAGTTCGTTTATATGGTGGAGAGCGGCAATATAGAGCCTCTCCTGAAGAGTGAGTCACTTTACAAGTGCCTTTCCTGCTTTGCCTGTGTGGAAAGGTGTCCCAGAGATGTGGAGCCTGCAAAGATAATCGAGGCTGTAAGGCTTTCTGCTATACGCCAGAAAGGCGCCAACCACATCAAGGCGGAAAATGTGCCGGAGCTCATAGATGAAGATACACCTCAGCAGCTGCTGATGAGCGTGTTCAGAAAATACAGTAAGTAAGGAGGGTAAGACTTATGCATAGAATAGGCGTATTCGTATGCCACTGCGGTACGAATATTGCGGCGACCGTCGATGTAAAGGCTGTTGCCGAGGCCGTGCGTGAAGAAACAGGCGTTGTTTTCTCCGCAGATTATCAGTATATGTGTTCCGAGGCAGGTCAGACCCTTGTTCAGGACACCATCAGAGAGCAGAGGCTCACAGGTGTTGTAGTTTGCTCATGTTCACCGAGAATGCATGAGGCAACATTCAGAAAGGCTGCTGCCAAGGCGGGTCTCAACTCTTATATGGTGGAGATCGCCAATATCCGTGAGCAGTGCTCATGGATACACAAGGATATGGTAAGCGGTACCGAAAAGGCTATAATACTCGCAAGAGCAGCTATAGCAAAGGTAATGCTCAACACGCCCCTCACCCCCGGCAAGACTCCCGTCACCAAGAGGGCTCTTGTTATCGGCGGCGGTATAGCGGGTATACAGACGGCTCTTGATATTGCCGAGGCAGGCTTCGATGTGGATATAGTTGAGAAGCAGCCTACTATCGGCGGAAAGATGACCCAGATAGACAAGACCTTCCCCACCCTCGACTGCGCATCCTGCATACTCACACCTAAAATGGTCGACTGTGCTCAGAACGAGAAGATACATATCTACTCCTACAGCGAGGTGGAGAGCGTTACCGGCTTTGTGGGGAATTTCACCGCAAAGATAAAGCGCAAGGCTCGTTTTGTGGACGAAAAGAAGTGTACGGGCTGCGGCGAGTGCGTGGAAAAATGTCCCATGAAGAAGGTCCCCAACGAGTTCAATCTGGGACTTGACAACAGAAAGGCCATATACATCCCGTTTGCACAGGCAGTACCCAAGGTGGCTACCATAGATGCCAACTACTGTCTTATGAAGAAGAACGGCAAGTGCGGTCTCTGCTCAAAGGTCTGCGGTGCTGGTGCCATCAACTACGACCAGCAGGATGAGATCATTGAGGAAAAGTACGGTGCTATCGTGGCTGCTACCGGCTACAACCCGATCAAGATAGACAAGTTCGATGAATTTGCATACAGCCAGAGCCCGGATGTGATAACATCTCTGGAGCTTGAAAGGCTGATGAATGCGGCAGGCCCCTCCAACGGAACGCTGGTACGTCCCTCCTATCTCAGCAAGCAGGACGATCATGAGGCTCACCCCAAGACCATCGTTTTCGTACAGTGCGTAGGCTCCCGTTCCACCGAGTGCAGAAAGGGCAGCAAGGAATACTGCTCCAAGATCTGCTGTATGTACACCGCAAAGCACGCAATGCTCATCAGGGAAAAGTATCCCGATACCGATGTATATGTATTCTATATAGATGTCCGCACTCCCGGTAAGCTCTTTGATGAATTTTACCGCAGAGCCGTGGAACAGTACGGAGTACATTATATAAAGGGAATGGTCGGCAAGGTATCTCCCAGAGCGGACGGCAAGCTTGATGTCCAGGGTTCCGACCTTATATCCAACGAGCAGCTCCATGTTACTGCCGACCTTGTTGTTCTTGCGACAGCCATAGAGCCCGACAAGACTGCAAGATCCATAGGTACCATGCTCACAGCCTCTATGGATACCAACGACTTCTTCACCGAGGCTCATCCCAAGCTCAGACCCGTAGAGAGCCCCACAGCCGGTGTGTTCCTTTCCGGTGTTTGTCAGGGACCCAAGGATATCCCCGAGACCGTTACTCAGGCAAGTGCCTGCGCTGCAAAGGTAGTGGGGCTCCTTGTGAAGGACGAACTGACAGGCAACCCCTGTGTTGCCCATTCCGACGAACTTATGTGCAACGGCTGCTCAGCCTGCGAAAAGGTCTGCCCCTACGGCGCCATCACTTATTCCGACAAGGAATTCAGGCAGCCTGACAGAACAGTTGCCATCAGAAGAGTCGCTTCCGTCAATCCTGCGGTCTGCCAGGGCTGCGGTGCTTGTACTGTTGCCTGCCCGTCAGGTGCAATGGATCTTAACGGCTTTTCCAACTCTCAGATCATGGCGGAGGTAGATGCGGTATGCAGGTAAACGGAGAATTCAGACCACTTATCGTTGCATTTTGCTGCAACTGGTGTTCCTATGCGGGTGCCGACCTTGCGGGAACAAACAGGCTCAATTATCCTGCCGATGTCAAGATAATAAGAGTTCCCTGCTCATGCAGAGTTAATCCCATGTTCGTGCTCAGAGCCTTCCAGAGAGGCGCCGACGGAGTGATACTCTGCGGCTGCCATCCCGGAGACTGCCACTATACTTCAGGCAACTACTTCACAAGAAGAAGGATGACCCTTCTCTTCTCCATGCTGGACTTTATGGGAATAGAGAGAGAAAGGACCCGTGTGGAGTGGGTATCCGCTGCGGAAGGTGCAAAGTTTGCCAAGACCATGAACGAATTCTGTGAGGCAGTGGCAAAGCTCGGCGAAAATAAGAGATTGGAGGATCTGAGATGCAAGAAGTAAAGGATCGTGCAAAGCAGCTCCTTGCCGACGGTACTGTGAACCGTGTCGTAGGCTGGAAGGCCGGCGAATTTTCCTATGATATCACACCGGCGGTGTTCACATCTGCCGAGGAGATAGACAAGGATTTCATTTATAATGATTTCTGTGCCCCCAATCTCTCAAAGTACCTTATCAAGGAATCCCGCAAGGAGGGAAAGCTGCTTGTTTTCCTCAAGCCCTGCGATACATACAGCTTCAACCAGCTTCTCAAGGAGCACAGGATACTCCGTGAGAATGTGTATGTGATAGGTGTCCCCTGCACAGGAAAGGTAGATATAGATACTGTAAGGGCAATGGGGTTCCAGGGCATCACCGGTATGGAAAGCGACGGGGAGAATGTGACCGTTCACACTCTTTACGGCGACAAGACCGTTCTCAAGGCAGACACTCTGGGCGATAAATGCAAGACCTGCAAATCCAAGAAGCACGTCGTATATGATGAGCTTATCGGAGAAGATGGCGAGGTAAATACTGACGGTGCCCGCTTTGAACTGGTGGAGAAGCTGGAAAAGATGACCGCCGATGAGCGCTTTGAGTTCTGGAGAGGGGAGCTTTCCAAGTGCATACGCTGCAACGCCTGCAGAAATGTATGTCCTGCCTGCTCCTGCGAGAACTGTGTATTCGACAACCCCGCATCCGGTATACAGCAGAGAGCGGCTGTCAACTCCTTTGAGGAGAATATGTTCCACCTTATCCGCTCCTTCCATGTTGCAGGCCGCTGCACAGACTGCGGAGAATGTACCAGGGTATGTCCCCAGAATATACCCCTGCACCTTATCAACAGGAAGTATATCAAGGACATCAACGAATTCTACGGTGATTTCCAGGCCGGTGAGGATACCGAGACAAGGGCGCCTCTCAATGCCTATACCTTTGATGACTGCGAGCCCGGCATAGTTTATTCAAGAGGAGGTAATGAATGATGTTCAGACTTCCTGTAAACAGACTTGATGATCTTTTTGCGGCTGTTTCCGCAGTAAACTCCCTTTACCTGCCTGTTGACGGAAATGACGGCAGAGCCTCCTACAAGAAATGGGTGGAGGGCACAAAGCTTTCTTCAAAGCTGAATACCGTAAGGAGCGCAAAGGACTTTTTCTTCCCCCAGACCACAAATCTCTGCGATTTCAATGTGAAGGACAAGGAGATAGAGGTCATAGACATAAGAGCGGACAGCGAGGACTTCGTGGTATTCGGTGTGAGAGCCTGCGATGCAAGGAGCTTTACCATACTTGACAAGGTATTCCTTGCAGATCCCATCGACAGCTACTACGCCACAAAGCGTGAGCACGGCACCATAGTTACTCTTGCCTGCACAAGACCGGAGGAGAACTGCTTCTGCAACGTGTTCGGCATAGACATGACCTCTCCCGAGGGAGATGCTGCCTGCTGGCTCACAGATGAATATCTCTATATAAATGCCAACACCGGAAAGGGTACCGCATTTATCGACAGCATCAAGGCTTTGCTTGAAGAATGTTCCGATGAGGATGTAAAGGCACAGCAGACCACTGTCAAGGAGATAGCAGGAAAGCTGCCATTTGCGGGAGTTTCCACAGATTATTTCAAAAAGAATACTCTTCTTGATATATTCAATTCCGAAAAGTGGGAAAAGCTGTCGGAATCCTGCCTTGCCTGCGGTACCTGCACATTTGTATGTCCTACCTGCCAGTGCTATGACATAAAGGATTTCAATACCGGCCACGGCATAAAGCGCTATCGTACATGGGATTCCTGTATGTATGCCGATTTCACCAAAATGGCGGCGGCAAATTCAAGAAATACCCAGATGCAGCGCTTCAGACAGAGGTTCATGCACAAGCTGGTATATTTCCCCGACAACAACAACGGTGAATTCGGCTGCGTGGGATGCGGCAGATGTCTTTCCAGATGCCCCATCTCCATGAATATAATCAAGGTCATAAAGGCATTCGAGGAGGAGTGAGCTATGCATAACGAAACACTGATACCCAAGATAGGAGTAGTTACTGACATACGCCAGGATACTCCCGATGTCAAGACCTTCAGAGTTGTCGGCACAGACGGCAAGAAGCTCTTTGAGCATATTCCCGGACAGTGTGCCATGGTGAGCATGCCCGGTGTGGGCGAGGGTATGTTCTCCATAACATCATCACCCACGAATACCGAATTTATGGAGTTCTCCATAAAGAAGTGCGGTGTTCTCACCTCATGGCTCCATTCTATGGATGTGGGACAGCAGATCACCGTAAGAGGACCCTACGGAAACGGTTTCCCCGTGGAGACCACCTTCAAGGGCAAAGATCTCCTCTTTATAGCCGGCGGTATAGGTCTTGCACCTTTGCGTTCGGTGATAAACTATGTAAGGGACAAGCGTGAGAATTACGGCTCCGTGCAGATAGTATACGGATCCAGATCCAAGGATGACCTGGTGGATTATCAGGAGATACTTGATGAATGGATGTCCTGCCCGGATACAGAGGTAAATCTTACCATCGACCGTGAGCAGGAGGGATGGGACGGCCATGTAGGCTTCATCCCCAACTATGTGAAGGAGCTTCAGCCCGACACATCCAAGACTGTGGTAATGTGCGGACCTCCGATCATGATCAAATTCACACTTGCGGGTCTTAAAGAGCTGGGTTTTGTGGATACCAACGTATTCACGACTATGGAGCTGCGCATGAAGTGCGCCATCGGCAAGTGCGGACGCTGCAATATCGGCAACAAGTATGTCTGCAAGGACGGACCGGTATTCAGCTTTGATCAGCTCAGCGAGCTTCCCAATGAGTATTGATGAGGAGTGAAATGATAAATGGAAAACTTTGTTAATATTTTTCTTTTCGGCAAGCAGTACTCCGTACCCGCAAGCCTTACCATAATGAAGGCTATGGAGTATGCGGGCTATAAGCTTGTAAGGGGCTGCGGCTGCCGCAACGGTTTCTGCGGTGCCTGTGCTACCATATACAGGATAAAGGGCAAGCAGGAGCTTATGACCTGCCTCGCCTGCCAGACACAGGTACAGGACAATATGTACATAGCTACACTGCCCTTCTTCCCCCTTGTAAAGCAGGTCTATGACATAAACAACATCCCTACCAACCAGCAGGTGATGATGCAGCTCTACCCCGAGATCTATGCCTGCGTAGGATGTAATGCCTGCACAAAGGCTTGTACACAGAAGCTCAATGTTATGCAGTACATAGCATACGCACAGAGAGGCGACTTTGCCAAGTGTGCGGATGAGTCCTTTGACTGCGTAATGTGCGGCTGCTGCTCTTCAAGATGTCCCGCAGGCATCTCCCATCCCCAGGTAGGTATGCTTGCAAGAAGGATCAACGGTAAGTATCTTATGCCGAAGACCCAGCACCTTGAGGACAGGGTCAGGGAGATACACAACGGTGATTTCAAGGAGTTCCTTGACACTCTTATGGCAGAGTCCGACGAGCAGATGATGGAACGCTACAACAACAGAGATATTGAGCAGTAAGGGAGGAAACCAAGATGTACGAAAGTTACACTACAGACCAGATGCGAGAGTCTCTGAAAAAGGTTGAAGCCAACCGTGCCGCAAATGCCGCATACGAGCCTGTGAGAATGACCGCAGAGCAGAAGGACGAGGTCCTTATGACCTATCATCCGGACTATATCGAGTCCGAGTTCGAGAACCTTAAAATAGGCCCCAACAAGGGCGAAAAGGTGCCTCACCAGCTGGCTGATCTCCTTCAGGCAAAGAGCAGGATAGACCCCTCCAAGATAGACCTTGAAAACCCCCGCTATGATGTGGATGTTCTCATCATCGGCGGCGGCGGAGCAGGTTCATCCGCTGCGATAGAGGCTCACAACGGCGGCGCCAATGTTATGATAGTAACAAAGCTGCGTATAGGTGATGCCAACACCATGATGGCAGAGGGCGGCATACAGGCTGCCGACAAGCCCAACGATTCTCCCGCCATCCATTACATAGATGCTTACGGCGGCGGTCACTTCAAGGGCAAGCATGAGCTGGTGGCAAAGCTGGTCACCGAGGCTCCCGATGCCATAAAGTGGCTCAATGAGCTGGGTGTTGAGTTTGATAAGATGCCCGACGGCACCATGGTCACCACCCACGGCGGCGGCACATCCAGAAAGAGGATGCACGCCTGCAAGGACTATTCCGGCGCAGAGATCATGAAGACTCTCCGTGACGAAGTGCTCAATCGTCAGATCCCCGTTGTGGATTTCACAGCCGCAATAGAGATCATAAAGGACGACAAGGGTGCAGCCGCAGGTGCAGTCCTTATGAATATGGAAACAGGCGAGCTCATGGTAGCAAAGGCAAAGTGCGTTGTTATAGCTACCGGCGGCGCAGGAAGGCTCCATTATCAGGGCTTCCCCACCTCCAACCACTACGGCGCTACGGCAGACGGACTTATACTTGCTTACAGAGCAGGCGCAAAGCTCCTTTATGCTGACTCTCTCCAGTATCACCCCACAGGTGCTGCATTCCCCGAGCAGATCTTCGGTGCGCTTGTTACCGAAAAGGTGCGTTCTCTGGGCGCAAAGCTCGTAAATGTTGACGGCGAGGTTTTCATGCATCCTCTGGAGACCAGAGACATCTGTGCATCTTCCATAATCAGAGAGTGCAAGGCAAGAGGCAAGGGCATAAGCACCGGTGACGGCGAAGGCGTATGGCTGGATACCCCCATAATCGAGCTCAAGAACGGCGAGGGCACTATCGAAAAGAGAATACCCGCTATGCTGAGGATGTTCATGGAATACGGCATAGATATCCGCAAGGAGCCTATACTCGTATATCCCACTCTCCACTATCAGAACGGCGGTATAGATATTACTCCCGACGGAATGAGCGGTGTTGAGAACCTTTATGTTGCAGGTGAGGCCGTAGGCGGTATACACGGCCGCAACAGACTGATGGGCAACTCCCTTCTCGACGTTATCGTATTCGGCAGAAACGCCGGAAAGAGCGTTGCAGCCAAGTTTAAGGAAGTAAATGTGGGCAAGCTCACCCTTTCCCATGTCGACGACTTTGAGGCTATGAGAAAGGAAGCAGGTATAGATACTGATATAGTATCTCCCAAGCTGCTCCCCGACTACGCAAGAAAGTTCAACTGATGATGCTGATTTCTGACCGGTGTACAGACAGGAAACAAGCCGCAAATGCTTGATCTGAGGCTTGGAGATCGTTTATACATCAAGGAAGAAACGGTATGGATCATCCCCGGAGGAAAGCCTCCGGGGATGTTTTTCTTTTTACAAAACGATCCCCCTCTGCTGTTTTCAGCAAAGGGGGATCTCTTTATACTGATCTCTGACCGGTGTACAGACAAGAAACAAGCCGCAAATGCTTGAATATAAGTGATCAGAGGCTTGGAGATCGTCTATACATCGAGGAATAATCAGTATTATGTCAGCTTTAATTGTTGCTGTTCAGATAGGAGTATATAGCGTGATAGGCTTCTTCTCTCGTTACTTCACGATCAGGCTCGAATTTTCCGTCAACGGGGCTCACAACGCCCATGCTGTAAGCAATGGCTGCTGTGCCCGCTCTCTTGTCGGAAGACTTTATGTCGTCAAATATCTGCCTGTATATGCCTTTCAGCTTTGCTGCATCCTCATAGCCCGCACTGTTTACAAAGTGCCTTGCCATATCATAGCGGGTGATGTTTTTGTCTGAACTCCCGCTTTCATCATAGGAGTAAAGACCAATATACCTTGTCAGGTCATACAGCTCCGCAGCGGTCATGCCCTTGTTGGGAGCGAATTTGCTTTCCCGGTAGTATACCACGCCCTGCTCAAAGAGAGTCTTTATCTCATTTTTGTAGGGGGAATTATCAATGTCGGTGAAGGGGCATTCATCGGGAGCTTCTTTGTCGTATATGATACCGTAGCTGTATGTCTTTCCGGTGCGGGCATCCACGGTGAAGCTGCCGGGATTGTAGACCAGATAGGTGTGCGGTTTTGAATTCAGGTCTGTAAAGCCCGTGTAGGAAAGGCTCAGCTTGTTTTCCTTCAGGTAGGATGTCAGAGCCTCATCAGCAGAGAGTATCTTTTTGCTGCCGAAGTTCACCTTTTTGGCGTAGTTTGCATTCACACCAAGTACCTCACCTGCGGAGTTTATCCTTACAGTGAGCCTCTGGTTGTCAACTATTATGTCGTTTTCGTAGCGGTTGAACATGAAGTTTCTTTCACTTTCGGTATAGGTGGATGTCTTTACGGCAGGAGCAGTGTTTTCGTCATCTGCCTTGAACTGCTTGTAGAAGCCCTTGTAGTAATACTTTATGACCTCTGATGCCTTTTTGTTTGAGGCTGCCACATCAATGGCTGTCTTCTTTAGCGTGTTGTCCTTATACTTGTTGAAGGAAGTGATCTTTCCCGTCATGGCATCAGCATTTACATCAAGGGAAATATAGTTTTTATCGTTGTTGATGTAGGCATAAAGTCTGATACCGTAGCCGGAATCATAGCGGTCATCCTTGAAGATGTTGAAATCCGATATATAATATTCATCGGAAAAATCAATATAGGGATCGTTCATGAGCACAGCCTTGAACTGTTCGGAGGAAAGTGCGTTTTCAAGAGCCTTGACCTGTTCCTTCTCACTGTCGGTGAGACTATAGCTTTTGGCGGATTCCAAGACTTCTCCCGCCGCTATGTCCTCACCATCCTCTTCCACTGCGACCTCTTCTTCATCGTATTTGTTGGAGGTTGACCGGGCATTATCGGTATTCATTGCCTTCTTTCTGTCCTCGTCCATGGTGGAGTGCTTGCCCGTAAAGGCATCATAAACGGGGGCGGAGTCCGGTACATAAACGGGATCCGCAATATAGACACCGCTTTCATCCTCCGGGTACCTGAGCCGATAATGGGGGATAAGAGTGACTTCATCTCTGTAGATCTTTTCGATCCGGGCAGTGGAAAGAGCTTTCTCAGGGCTTTCAAATGCTGCATTCCTGAACCAGTTCACATTCAGATTGCTTACAGACATATCCTTTTTTGAAAGGCTTACCGAAACGGTATTGTTTGCCACCTTAATGCCATCCTGCACTCTGTCGAACCATACGCTTACCGTATCATCTGTTATCGTTACACTGCAGGATCTCACTTTCAGCTTGCCCTTCATGGATGGGTTGGCTTTTTCGGCGAATCTCAGTGCTGCCTGCTCATACTGTTCCTTGGCGTATGGTGCCAGTGAAGGCTTTCTTTCGTAGTTATAAGGGGCGTTCACACGAGTGATGGTCTTGCCCTCTACAACTACCCTGTAACTGTCTCCCGAAAGCTTCTTTTTCCATGTCATATTGATGACATTTGTGTTCTTGGACTTGGAAACATTTCCCGTAAAATCTTCGTATTCTGCGGGGATGTCGATCCGTGTGCGCACAAGGGTCACCGCATCTGTAAGTATTTTCTGATTCTCCGTCTGTGAAGAGGATGATGTCGTTTCAGCTGTCTGAGCACCTGCGTACATCGGCGGTACAGCACCTCCCATAACTGTGACTGCGGCCGCAGCGGCTGCAATTTTCATTAGCTTTGTTTTCATCAAAAGCTCTCCTTTCTCTGATCTGAAAGATTTTCCTTTCTGATATATAATACAAATGAAGGAAAGAATATTTTTCATTATTCTCGTAAGGAGAAAATCTTTGTATATCTGTACAAATATTAGAACCGGGCTTTGTATATAATGCGCAAGGAGAACGCACATGGGCTCCATGCCCATCTTCTATTGTAGTCTTTTTCTGAAAATATGTCAAGCGGAAAATTCATATTTGAAACAATATTGTAAAAGCTATTGACAAAAATCATAATAAATGATATAATTAGGAAACTAATATCGTATAATATGAACATAATTATTCACAGAAAGGATGTTGACAATGAGTATGAACTGCACCAACTGCGGCAGACCCCTCAGCAATGAGGATGCATTCTGCCCTGTATGCGGGACTCCTGCTCCCAAGGAAAGCCCCCCTGTTTTTTGTCAGAACTGCGGTCAGAGGCTTCCGGAAGGGGCAGCCTTCTGCAATAAGTGCGGAACTCCCGCAGGCAGCGGCGGCATCGGGCAGAATAGCTTTGCACCTCCGCCTCCCCAGCAGATAAACTTCGACCGGGAGCCCCAGCAGAATACATATCAGCAGCCCGATCAGCGTTTTACGGGCAATACCGCAAACTTCGTGCGCCAGCAGCCCGTACAGCCGCAGCAGGGTATGATGGGCAGCACGCCTCCTACCTACGGGCAGACGAACTACTCCGCAGGCGGAGTGCCGGGCAGAGGCGGGACAGCCCGCAAAAAAGGCGTAGGCGGCATCTATATCGTTATAGCTATCATTCTTGCACTTCTGGTCGCCCTTGTTTTCGGTGTGAAGGGTCTTGTCACAAAGCTCGGAAAGGATCTTGGCTTAGGCATAGGGTCATCCTCGGTATCGGGCTTTAATGACCTTTGCGACATGACGAGTCTTGGCACCCAAAGCTATATCTACGCCAGGGTACTCACCGAAAGGCTCCTTGAGACAGACCTTGCCACAGCCGACCCCAACGAGGTGAAGGCTCTTATAACAAAGTGCATGGATGCGTGGCAGGCAGCCGAAGAGGTGGCGGGAAAAATGCAGTCCCTTTCCGACAAAGCTGCGGCAGATAAGGGTATTGACAGTGTAAAGCCCTCCGGGCGCAGCATGAAATTCACTTTCGGACAGGATGTTTTTGCCGAGGGAGAGGCTCCGGATGTGGCTGCAACTCTCGATGCAAGGACGAGTGCCATACGCTGCGGACAGCTTGCGGCACAGTACCGTGAAGACTGTGTGCAGGGGCAGACCATAGTATCCGAGCTGCAAAGCGTATATTCCGGGCGCACCACCTCAGTGACACAGTGGGAGACTGCGGTCAGGAGCGCATCGGGCATCTTCAGCACACAGATGTACATAAACGGTGAGATAACCTCAGGCAGCTTTACTGCCATCACTACAGGCACCCATTCTCTGCGCACTCTCTCAAACTCCGTAAAGGCGGGCAGTATAGCCGTTTCCGATACGGATATACTGGTAGATGTGGGTAGCAGGGGAAGCTGCATAGTCTACAACCCCGGCGAGGGTATAACCGTAAACAGGGAGGAATTCGGAGATTACGATCCCGAGGAGGGTTCTACATCCATATCCATAAATACCTATCCCCGGAATAACGAAACAGGGAGCATAACCTTCCACCGCACGAGCTTTTTCTCCTGGTTCGTCCTTGACCGTGTAGGCGGATTCAGGATCACAAGAGGGAACAAGGACGGAGCTTCTCCCATTGACCCGCCAAGTGTGAGCAACACAAATGTTGATCCCGAAAACAATACAGAACAGGGGATCAGAGACACTCTCAATAACGGCGGCATAGATACCACCGGCGGAAACACAAGAGGTCCCATAGACATCTTTACTCCTCCCATTACCCCCGATGACATAAGGCAGACCTCGGAGAATATAGAAAACGGCAGAAACCGGAACGGAAACAATGATACAAGCAGCAGCAACAGCAGCAATCAGGATGTTCCCGACCCTTCGTCCATAGCGCAGAGCTACAACGGCGGCGTAGGTCCCATAACCTCCACCATGGCATGGGCTACGGAGGACGACCTTGATCTTCATATGGACACTCCCGACGGCAGCCATATCTATTACAGGAATAAATCAGCTCAGGGCGGCACTCTTGACATTGATATGAATGCAAGCGACATACAGATACCCGCCTGTGAGAACATCTACTTCCCCGATCCCGAAAACGGTCACTACAAGGTATATATCCGTGATTATCGTGACAGGACCACATCTTCCTCAACTCATTATAAGGTCACTGTGAAGATAGGTGATGAGGTACACGAGTTTGAAGGGGATATAGACGGCAGCGGAACGGAAGTTCTCATCTATGAGTTCGACTATAACGGCCACGGGAATTCAAGCATACCCCAGACCAGTCTGGATGACGGAAGATTTGTATCAAGAGGGGCGCATACGGGCACCATTACAGTTCAGCTTGCATGGGACCGCTTTGATGATGTGGATCTTCACATGGAAACACCCGACGGCAGCCATATCTATTACAGCAACAAGACAGCGGGCGGCGGTGTCCTTGATGTGGATTCCAATGCTTCAAGTCCCTATGTGACAGATCCCGCTGAGAATATTTACTTTGCTTCTCCACAGAACGGTCATTACAAGGTGTACATCAAACAGTTCAGTGACCGCAGCGATGACAGTGCTCACTATATGGTGCGTGTGTCCGTTGACGGAGAGGTGAGGGAGTTTGAGGGCTATATAGACGGCACAGGCACCGAGATACCCATATATGAATTTGATTACAACGGCGCCTCCGGCGATAACGGCAGTACGAGCACTTTCAACAACCACCGCTATGCCTACTATGAGGATGAGGGTATAAGCTGGACACAGGCAAGGGCAGCTTGTCAGGCTATGGGCGGACACCTTGCCACCATTACCTCACCCGCCGAGCAGGATCATCTCAATAACACCTACGGCAAGGACGGCTGGATAGGCGCATACGGCGACGAAAGCGGCTATGTGTGGGTGACAGGGGAGACCTGGGGCTACACCAACTGGCGTTCAAACCAGCCCGATAATGCCAACGGCGATGAATGGTTCGTCCATATGTGGGGCGGCCAGTGGAACGACCTTAACAACGACGATTCCACCTATAATTACGCCAAGGGCTACTACTGCGAATGGGATTCTCTCAGCGACCTGAACGAGCAGACCCTTATAGAGCAGATGGATGAGCAGGGAGCTCAGAGCGGAAAGATCACTGTTTCCCTTATGTGGGACACATATGACGACCTTGACCTCCATGTATTCACACCAAACGGGAATGAGATATACTACTCCAATTCATCTGCAGACGGCGGCTATCTTGATGTGGATGCCAATGCGGGCAGCGAAAGAAAGACTAACCCCATTGAGAATATCTTCTTTGAAGAGCCTATGAGCGGTGATTACTGGGTATATCTCTACAACTACACCGACCGTACAGAGGGTGCAGCTACCAATTACATCGTCCGTGTACAGGTGGGCAGTGACGTCCAGACCTACACAGGTACCATCTCCAACGAAGGCGAGACCATTGAAGTGGTAGGCTTCACCTACAACGCAGGTAACGGACGTTCCAACGGGATTCCGTCAGGCAGCACCGATAATAACGGCAGCGGCAACGACGGCAAGGAGTTTGCAACGGCAATACCCATAAGCATCGGACAGACCATAGACAATAAGGATAAAATGACGGCAGGTCAGGAACACGTTGTCTACAAATTCACTACCGGTGCAGCAGGCAGCTACACTGTGACCCTTTCCCATCCTCAGGATTACTTTGGCACAGCCGATGCCATATTCGTGCTTTCGGATTCCTCACAGAACCGTGTGGCCGATGAGGTATGGTTCCAGGGTGAGACTTCCAAGATCTTTACACTTAATGCCAATTCCACATATTATCTTGAAACATGGGATTATGTGATATTCAGCGTAACTGCGGGTTCGGGCAGCTCCACACTCGTAGGAGAAGGTACATGGACAGATAATAGAGGTCCAAATCTTCTGGTAAACCCCGGTGCTGAGGATGGTCTTAACGGCTGGACAGGTGACGAGAACTGGAGAAACAGGGACGAAAGCGGCGACAATGCACTGCCTCGCAGCGGCTCCGGTTTCTTTACCGCCGGTATCAGCGAAGATTCGTCCATTCATCAGGATGTGGATATATCCGCATACAGAGGAAGGAATGTCACTCTTGGTGCTTGGATGGCAGGTTGGGAGACACAGGCCGATGAGTCACATCTGTACCTTCAGTTCCTTGATGCTTCTGGAAATGAGATAGCTACCTATGAGACCACAAGGGGCTCCGACACATCCTGGAAATACTTCACCATAACGAAGCAAGTTCCTTCCAACGCAAAGACCGCCAGAGTCATTCTTCGCTCTGTAAGATCGGCCGGCTCCTACAACGACGGATACTTTGACGATCTGTCACTCACTGTTTCATAAACTGACAGGACAAGAATAAATAATTGCTCCCGAAGATCGTAAAGGTCTTCGGGAGCGCCCTTTTTGTCGGGTCTGTCATATAACTTCCTTTAAGATGATATAAGCGGCTGTTGCAAGGGATCTTGCCTCAACATAGTCTCTGTCGATGATGTAATTGACCGTTTCAAGATCGTGCTTTATGTCGCTTACCTTTTCAAAGCCCTCTATGGCTTTCTGCTTGTCCGGTATCACAAAATATGCCTGCTGCATAACATGACGTATCTGTGTACGGATGCCCGTTGGGATATGCACTGCTCCCTCCGGCTGAACAAAGGTATAGGAGAAAGGCTCATGTGCCTCATTCAATCCCTCTGCTATGCTGTTTGCTGCACGGTGACCGAACACAAGGGCCTCAAGCAGGGAGTTTGACGCAAGGCGGTTGTTGCCGTGAACTCCGGTGTGGGAGCACTCGCCTACGGCGTAAAGACCCGCAATGCCCGTCATAGCATCCGAATCCACATTTATGCCGCCCATAAGGTAATGCTGGCAGGGGAAAACGGGAATAAGATCCTTTGACATATCTATGCCCTGTGTAAGCAGGAACTCGAATATCATGGGGAAGCGGTTGGAGAGATAATCCCTGTCCATCCTTGTGATATCAAGGTAGAAATCATCGCTTCCCGTGCGCCTTGCTTCAAGCATTATGGACTTGCTGACCACATCTCTCGGAGCCAGCTCCAGACGCTCGTCATAGTTGTGCATGAAACGCTCTTTATTGCAGTTGAGAAGGTATGCGCCCTCTCCTCTTACAGATTCGGAGATGAGGAAACATTCCCTTGAACTGTCGTGGTAGGCGGTGGGGTGGAACTGTATGAGAGAGAGGTTCTTTATCTCTGCTCCAAGTTCGTAGGCGGCTGCTATGCCGTCGCCCGTGGCAATGGCGGAGTTGGTGGTGAAGTCGTACACTCTGCCGATACCGCCTGTGGCAAGCACCACATAGGGAGCGGTGACGGTGAAGTGTTCATCATCTTTCAGGATATCAAGTGCAAAGCCTTCATCCGTGTGGGCGATGCGGCACATGAGAGCGTTTTCCATAAAGGTGATGTTGTCACGGGACTTCACATTCTCCCTTATGACCCTTGTGATCTCCGCTCCCGTGGAATCCCTGTGGTGGAAGATCCTTCTGCGGGAGTGGCCGCCTTCAAGGGTCCTGTCATATTCTCCCGTTTCATCACGGTCAAAGTCCACACCTGCATTGATGATGTTTTCTATCTCGGATGCAGCTTCATTTACAAGTATGCGCACGGAATCGGGATTGTTCTTGAACCCTCCCGCAATAAATGTATCTTCTGAGTGAAGGGCGGTGCTGTCGTCATCTGTGGGCTTGTATACTCCTGCGATGCCCCCCTGTGCAAGATGGGAGTTGCAGACTGTCTCTTCACGCTTGCAAAGCACAAGTATCCTTGCGGTGCGGGGCATACACATGGCTGTATACAGCCCTCCTGCGCCTGCTCCGACTATAATGGTGTCAAAATAATTATCCATCACATTCATTCCTCATAAGGAGTTCTGGTTGGGGAAAGGAAGAGAGTGTGCTGCCCGTCCCAACGAAGATTCACAGTACCTGTCTCACCGTGGCGGTTCTTTGCCACGATGCACTCTGCAAGATTCACATCGTCCGAGGTGTCCTTGTTGTAATAGCCGTCACGGTAAAGGAAGAGGACGATATCCGCATCCTGCTCTATGGAGCCCGACTCACGAAGGTCGGAGAGCATGGGTCGCTTGTCGCTTCTTGATTCCACGGCTCTTGAAAGCTGGGAAAGGGTTATTATCGGCACATCCAGCTCTTTTGCCATGAGCTTCAGCTGACGTGTTATCTCGGAGATCTCGTTTACACGATTGTCTATCCTGCGGCTGGAATTCATGAGCTGCAGGTAGTCTATGATAACGAGCCCCACATTTTTCAGTCTCCTCAGCTTCGCCTTCATGCCCGTGGTTGTGATGCCTGCGGTATCATCAAGGTACATATTCATCGAGCTTATGCGGTTTGCGCCCTCTGCCAGCTTGTCCCATTCCTTGTCCTCTATGGTGCCCTTCATAAGGTGGTCGCTGGGCACAAGGCTCTCTGCGGAAAGCATTCTGGTAACGAGCTGCTCCTTCGACATTTCCAGAGAGAATACCACCACCTCTTTGGATTTGTCTGCCCTGCACACATTTGCAGCGATGTTCAGGGCGAAAGAAGTCTTTCCCATACCGGGACGGGCTGCAAGTATAAGAAGATCCGATTTGTTCAGACCGCTTATGACCTTGTCCAGATCGCCGTAGCCGGAGCCTGTTCCGAGGTATTTTTCACGCTCCACGCCGGATATCTTTCCGAGCCTGTCATAGGCATCCACCAGCACCTCGTCGATACGGGTGAGACCGTTTACTTCCTTGCCCCGCCGTATGTCGTAGATCAGCTGTTCGGCGTTGTCAAGGAGAGCCGAAACGGATTCATTGCTGTTTACGGTGTTGTCGATGATAGTTTTTGAGGCATCTATAAGGCTCCTCATGTAATACTTTTCTTCGACTATCCTGCAATAGCTGTCTATATTGGAAAGTGAGGGAACCCCTTCCATTATCTGCGCCAGATACTCCCTGCCGGATGAGGAATCCTCAAATATCCCCTCTGTCACAGCCGCATCAAGGACGGTGACCGGGTCTATGGATCCGCTTCCGGAAGAGGAGGTGAACAGTCTCAGCATGACCGAAAAAAGTTCCTTGTGCTTAGTGATGTAAAAGGATTCGGGCTTTAGGAACTCTATCACCGAGGGCAACAGCTGAGGATCGGAAAGAACGGCCCCGAGGACTGTCTGCTCCGCTTCTATGCTGTGAGGCATGGAAAGGCTCTGAAGCTCTTCAAATTCCATCAGTATATTATTCCTCTGTTACGTTTACGGTGATCTTCTGTGAGATACCCGCCATGAGCTTGAGCTGTGCGGAATAGGTGCCGAATGCCTTTATTTCGCTTTCAAGTGCTATCTTCTTCTTCGGGCAGTCTACTCCGAGCTGTGCTGATACGGCATCTGCCACATCACCTGCGGTGACGGAGCCGAACAGCTTGCCCTCTTTGCCTGCCTTTGCTTTTATGGTGACGGATGCGCCTTTGAGCCTTGCAGCAGTGTCCAGAGCCTCCTGCTTTGCCACATCTGCCTTGTGCTGCTCTGATGCTTTCTTTCCTTCAAGGTCGGAAAGGTTCTTTGCGGTGGCAGGAGCAGCAAGCCCCTTTGCTATAAGGAAATTGCGGGCATAGCCGTCTGCCACTTCCTTTACGTCGCCCTTTTTGCCGGAGCCCTTTACATCGGACAGGAAAATTACTTTCATGTTTTATCTCCTCTATTTTGATAATGCTTTTTATTTCATGTTTTTCTGCTTTGTGATGCAATTGCACACGCTATATATTTTACTACTTTTTTGCCGAATTGTCAAGCAAAAAATCCGAAAGCTGTTGTCTTGACAAAAGTGCGGTCCTATGGTAATATTGTTATAGCAAAGCGAAAAAGCAACGGCTAATACTAATTCTTCCTCGATGTATAGACGATCTCCAAGCCTCAAATTCCTTATATTCAAGCATTTGCGGCTTGTTTCTTGTCTATACATCGGTCAGATATTAGTATAACGATTCGGAAGGACAGGCTATGAAACAGTTTCTTGAAATAGGTCAGATCGTGGGAGTCCATGCTCTCAAGGGCGAGGTAAGGGTAGATCCCTGGTGCGATTCTCCCGAATTTCTGTGTGAATTTGATGAACTTTACGATGCAAAGCACAATGTGGTCAGGATATTGTCCTCCAGACCTCAGAAAAACATCGTTATCATGAAGATAGAAGGTGTGGATACCCCGGAGGCGGCTTCTGCCCTGAGGGGAAAGGTGCTTTACATGGACAGGGACGATGTGGAGCTTGAAAAGGGCACCTACTTTGTGCAGGATCTTCTGGGGCTTACTGTGGAGGATGCGGACAACGGCACTGTCTACGGAAAGCTGACAGATGTGACAAATAACGGCGCAGGGGATATATATACCGTCAGCGACGGCAAAAAGTCATTTCTTATACCCGCTGCGGATCCCTTTATAGAAAAAACGGATATTGAAGGCGGAAAGCTCTTCGTACACATACCCGACGGGCTTCTGGACTGAGAGGGGCGTATATGCGTATAGATATAGCGACCCTTTTTCCCGAAATGTGTGAAACGGTCCTGTCCGAGAGCATTGTTGGCAGGGCACGGCGGGCAAAGCTTATAGATATCCGCTGTCACCAGATAAGGGATTATGCCTTTGACAAACACAGAAGGGTGGACGATTCTCCCTACGGCGGCGGCAAGGGAATGGTCATGATGTGTGAGCCTATCTATCTCTGCTATCGTGACATTTGCGAGAAAAGCGGCAGCAGGCCCCATGTCATATATATGTCGCCGAAGGGAAAGGTGTTCGATCAGGAAACTGCCAAAAGGCTGTCGGATATGGAGCATATATTCATCCTCTGCGGACATTATGAGGGCGTGGATGAAAGGGTGCTGGAGGAGATAGTCGATGAGGAGATCTCTGCCGGGGACTATGTGCTCACAGGCGGGGAGATACCCGCTCTGATGGTGGCGGACAGTGTGGCAAGGCTGTGTCCGGGAGTACTGGCTGCGGATGAGTGCTTTGAGGATGAGAGCCACTACAACGGCCTTCTTGAATACCCCCAGTATACAAGACCTGACGAATGGCACGGCAGAAAGGTGCCGGAAGTGCTTTTGTCGGGAAATCACAAGCTGATAGAGGAATACCGAAGAAATATGTCTTTGGAGATAACAAGGCAGAGGCGGCCGGATATGCTTGGAGCCACAGGTGCCGGATCGTAAACGGATGCTTTGCAGCTGCTGCGGCAGTATCTGCGGTAAGGGATAAAAAAGGGGAGGGGCATATGGAAAAAAGCAGGACAGCGTGTTTTACGGGGCACCGCCCGGAAAAGCTGAAGGCTGCCTCTCCGCAGGAGATAAACTCCATACGCAGTATGCTTTATCTTGAGATAAAGACCGCCGCAGACAGGGGCTACAAGTACTTTATCACGGGGATGCAGCGAGGCATCGACCTCTGGGCGGGAGAATGTGTGCTGGATCTTATGAAGGAATATGACATAGAACTGATCGCAGCCGTTCCGTACAAGGGGTTCGGCTCTAATTTCAGGAACAGGGACAAATGGATATTCGGACGCATACTTGAAAACGCAGGAGAGATCGTGTACATAAGTGAACGCTCCTCCAAGACCGTGTACCGCATGAGGAACGAATATATGACGGACAACGCCTCACTTCTTATAGCGGCGGTGGATGATTTCAACAGCGGAACGGGTCAGACCATTTCCCTTGCCAGAAAAAAAGGGCTTGAGATAAGGCTCATAAGAGTAGACGGCAAGGATGACGACGATGCGGAGCAGATGATGCTATGAATACTAAGCTATATGATTCACACCTTCACACCTCTTTCTCCGGAGACAGTGAGACTCCTCCGGAGGAACAGATCGCAAGAGCTGCGGAAAAAGGCTTTGCGGGGATATGCTTTACGGATCACGACGATCACGATGTGGTGTCGGAGGTGGATTTTGACCTTGATGTACCTGCATACTTCAAGAAAATGCAGGAACTCAAAGACAAATATGCAAATTCTCTTGATATCAGGATAGGCATAGAGTCGGGGCTCCAGACCGGGACCGTGGGATATCAGCATGAACTTGTAAAAGAGTACAATTTTGACTATGTTATCGGCTCTGTCCATTTTGTGGGCGGCCTTGACCCTTATTATCCCGAATATTTCCGCAAATACGGAAAGAAAAGCTATCTCAGCTTCTTTGAATGTACGCTGGAGTGTGTAAAGGCACACGACGATTTTGATGCCCTGGGACATCTGGACTACATTGCCCGCTACGGCGGACCCTACGGTCTTACCTACTCCTATGAGCAGTACCGTGAGGCTGTAGACCCTATACTTGAAGTGCTTATCCGAAAGAACAAGGCTCTGGAATGTAACACGGGCGGGCTTTCGAGAGGGCTTTCCTTCCCCAATCCTTCCTTTGATGTCATAAGGCGGTACAGGGAGCTGGGGGGACGGATGGTGACACTGGGTTCGGATGCTCATTCCCCCGAGACACTGGGCTGCGAGTTTGAAAAGACCCTGGCTGCCCTGAAGGAGATAGGCTTTGACGAATATGTTATTTATCGGAACAGGAGACCGGAACCAATAAAAATAGACCTTTGAGATCACCTTAAAAAGAGTTTTTTGCAAGATTTGAAAATAAATCTTGCAAAAAACTCTTGACATTTATTTTTCCTTGTGCTAAAATCATATGGAAGGGAGGGGAAGAAGATGAAGGCGCTCGTACTATGTGCGGCTGAAAGCACCGCCGAAAAGCTGCGGGAGCTGCTGAATGGTGCCGGTATCACCGATTCAGACAGCTTTTGCGGAGCAGAGGCACGAAAAAAGGCCGTTTCCCGGGAATATGATCTGGTTTTTTCGGCTCTGCCCCTGACCGATGAATTCGGGCTTGACACGGTGGCGTATATCTCCATGAACACAGATGCCGAACAGGTGGTGCTCATTCCGTCAAAGGTCTACGACGAAGCAGTGTCAAAGACTGTGGGTCTGAATATCAGCCTGCTGCCTAAGAATTCTCCTTCCTCCCTTATACTCAACACTCTCAGGCGCACCGTCACGGTGAAAAGAGCCATTGACGACGAAAAGCGTCAGAGGCAGGCTCTTGAAAAGAAAATATCCGATGACAGGCTGATCTACAGGGCAAAGTGTGTCCTTATAGAGTACCTGAAGCTCTCCGAGGAGGAGGCGCACAGGATACTCTTGAAGCGTGCTATGGACAAACGCCTGCCCCTGAAGGAAACTGCCCTTGAAGTGCTGAAAATGTATGATGCGGGGAACAGGCAGTAGACCCGGGAAAAGAGGTTATCGTGAGGTTTACGAAGATGCATGGTATAGGTAATGACTATATCTATATCAACTGCTTTGAAGAAAAGGCGGAGGATCCGCAGGAGCTGTCCCGCCGTCTGAGTGACAGGCATTTTGGCATTGGAGGTGACGGTATAGTTCTCATAATGCCCTCCGAAAAAGCCGATTTCAGGATGAGGATATTCAATGCGGACGGCAGTGAGGCGAAAATGTGCGGGAACGCCACAAGGTGTATCGGCAAATATGTCTATGACAGGGGACTTACATCAAAAAAGACCGTCACTCTTGAGACCGAGAGCGGTATCAAGACTTTGCAGCTCTTTACGGAAAATGACATTGTAAAGACAGTGCTTGTGGATATGGGAAAGGCTGTGCTGAAGCCTGCCGACATCCCGATGAGAGCCGAAGGGGAACGCTTCGTGCATCAGGTGATAGATGTAAGCGGAACATCCTGGGCTGTCACCTGTGTCTCCATGGGGAACCCACACTGTGTGGCAATTACAGACAGGGACGTGAGCTCTCTGGATCTTGAAAGCATCGGTCCTGCATTTGAAAACCATACTCTTTTCCCCGACAGGGTGAACACGGAGTTTGTGAATGTCAAGGGAGACGGCACCGCCGTGATGCGTGTGTGGGAAAGAGGCTCCGGTGAGACCCTTGCCTGCGGTACGGGTGCCTGTGCGGTGACTGCTGCCTGTGTCCTTGAGGGATATTTTGAAAGAGACAGGGAGCATCGTATCTGTCTGCGTGGCGGAGATCTTTTTGTAAGGTATGCCTCCGACGGCCATGTTTATATGAGAGGTCGCGCAGAATTCGTGTTTGACGGAAATGTAGAGCTGAAAGGGTAAATAGTATGGTCAGGATAAACGAAAACTTCCTCTCGATGGAAAAAAACTATCTGTTTATAGAGATAGCTCACCGCATAGCCGAGTATAAAAAGCATAACCCCGATAAAGAACTGATAAGGATGGGTATAGGTGATGTGACCCGCCCTCTTGCCCCGGCTGTGGTGGAAGCTATGAAAAAGGCTGCGGATGAGATGGGCAGGGAAGAGACTTTCAGAGGATATGAGGATTCCGGAGCGGGCTATGACTTCCTAAAAAATGCCATTGCACAGTATTACAGGCAAATGGGTGCGGATGTGGATGCCGATGATATCAGGGTAAATGACGGTGCGAAGTCCGACTGCGGAAATATCACCGATATCTTCGGAGACGGCAACACCATTGCTGTCACCGACCCCGCCTACCCTGTTTATGTGGATTCCAACCTTATGGCAGGCAGGAAGGTGACATATATAGACGCCAACGAAGGGAACGGTTTTGCACCCCTGCCGCCGGAGGGATTCGATGCGGATATCATATATCTGTGCTCGCCGAACAATCCCACAGGCTCCGTTTACACGGCAGAAGAACTGAAAAAATGGGTGGATGCGGCAAATGAACACCGGTCTGTCATTATCTACGACAGCGCCTATGAAGCCTTTATCACTGACAAGGATGTTCCGAGGAGCATTTTCTGCATTGAGGGAGCCCGCACCTGTGCCATTGAGATGTGTTCCCTCTCCAAGACCGCAGGGTTTACGGGAACACGCTGCGGATATACGGTGATACCCAAGGAACTGACCGTTACCGCATCTGACGGCTCCACGGTCCGTCTTGCGGATATATGGGCACGCAGGCAGGGGAGCAAGTTCAACGGAGTGTCCTATCCTGTGCAGAGGGCTGCGGAGGCAGTCTTTACCGAAAAGGGGCAGGAACAGGTGAGAGCCGCCATAGAATATTACAGGGAGAACGCCCGTATGATAACAGCTTCTCTTGACAGGCTGGGTATAAAGTACACAGGCGGGAAGAATTCCCCCTATGTGTGGCTCAGGTGTCCTGATGATATGGGCGGATGGGAGTTTTTCGACCTCCTTCTGAACAAGATACAGGTGGTGGGGACCCCCGGCGAGGGGTTCGGAAAGAACGGAAAAGGCTATTTCAGGCTCACCTCCTTCTCTACTCATGAAAAGACGGCGGAGGCAATGAAAAGAACGGAAAAGCTGTTTTCATGACAGAGCTTTTGGGCAGCATCACGGTATTTGTACCGTGATGCTGCTCTTTTGAATTATTTGTTTATGTTGTGAATTTTTTTCTATTCGCTTGCAATATGTTATGGGTTGTGGTAGAATAAAGTGGGGTGTTCTATTTTGAACACAAAAGAACGTGACAGCAGGGGGAAAGGATATGTCCGCCAAGACCATAGATTACCTCAATCAGTACATAGAAAAAGCACTGACGGCTAACAACCGCAGCGAGCTTAATGATATAAACCGTGAATATGCATTGAAGTTTTCCTCCGAATCCGAAACGGAGGAGACCGAAAAGCTGAAAATAAACATCTTTTCCGTTATGTCTCTGCTGGTGGAGAGCAGGGAGGAGTCTGCAAGGTCGGCGGTAAAGAAGCATGGACTTTCCGAGCAGGAGAAGGCAGAGATATCCAAGGTCCACAGGATCCTTGACAAAAACCTGCTTATGTACTACTTTCAGCCCATAGTGCGCACGGATAACGGTGAGATCTATTCCTATGAAGCGCTTATGCGTGCAGTCGGGATAAAGGATATCACCCCTTACCACATACTCAAATATGCCGAGATAAGCGACAGGCTTTTTGAGGTGGAGCAGTACAGCTTTATCAATGTGATGGAGTATATGCTGAAAAACGAGGAGCTTTTCGGGAGCAGGTCTGTTTTTATAAACAGTCTCCCGAATGTTCATGTAAAGCCTGAAAAGGAATTGAGGATCGAAGAGCTTCTGGATGAGCTGAGGGGAAGGGTCGTTGTGGAGATGACCGAAAACTCCGAGTTCAACGACAGCGAGCTCAATGACATAAAGCAGAAGTACAAAAATCTGGATGTGCCCATCGCCATTGATGATTACGGCACCGGCTACTCAAATATCAGCAACCTTCTCCGCTATACCCCCGACTATGTTAAGATAGACAGATCTCTTCTCAGCGGCATTCAGAACAGTCCCAACAAAAAGCATTTTGTAAGGGAGATCATAGATTTCTGCCACGATAACGGCATCATGGCTCTTGCAGAGGGAGTGGAGACTGCCGAAGAGCTCAGGACTGTCATCCTGCTGGGAGCGGATCTTGTTCAGGGCTTTTACATCGCCATGCCCTCTCCGGAGGTCATACCCGCCGTACAGGGCAGCATCAAGAACGAGATATGCGCTCACAGGCAGGAGCTTGAGGACGGGAAAAGGCAGAAGGTATACTATGCCGAAAAGGGTGAAAGAGTGCCTTTGGACAGGCTCAACCGTGAGGGCTACAGCGGCATCATGGTGGGCAGGGACTACACGGATGGCACTGTCACCGTATACGGTCTGCCGCACTACGAGACAGATATACATCTGGAGACATCCGACGGTTTTAAAGGCACGGTGGTGCTCGATTCCGCCCGCCTGTCGAATCAGCCCGACAGACCATGTATCGGGCTGGGTGAAAACAGTGATGTCACCATCACGCTGAAAGGTGTCAACAAGCTGTCCAACAGCGGCATCAGAGTGCCCGAAAGCTCTGTTCTCAAGATAGAGGGCAAGGGCAGTGTTGACATAAAGCTCGGAAACAGCGAAAACTACTATGGGATAGGAAACGATATGGGATCCGCTCACGGTGATCTTATATTCGATCAGGATGGCACCATAAGTGTTGCTGCCAACTCTCACATGGGTGTGTGCATAGGCTCAGGACTGGGCGGCAACATCTATATCCGCAGAGGGCGCTATGTCCTTTCGGCTACCGGAAGCATGAGCGTTTGCTTAGGTGCTTTCAGCGGTGATACACATATAGAGATGAAGGGCTGCGACTTCGAGGGCGTTTCTACGGGAGCACATTGTGCAGTGGCAGGCTCCATAAACGGAGATGCGGATATCTACGCTATTTATTCCAGCATAAAATGCAGATCCGACAGTCAGCTTTCCGTTTGTCTCGGCACCGTTACCGGAAGTCATGCAAAGATACACATAGAGAGTGTAAGCGTTTCCACCGAAATGAGCGCAGACTGTCTCACCTCTTTCGGTGCCCTTTCCGGAGCATCCGATATAGTTATAGAACGGTCGTCCGTGCGTTCTGCCGCAGACGGAGCAAGGTCACTGGTATTTGGCGGCACAGCCGGCAATTCAAGGCTGGGTCTTACGGATGTGGATCTTTTCGTGGAGATCGCCACGGAGATGAGAAAGTGCATCGTAGCCAATGATGATGATATCAATATCGTTGGCGGAAGGTACCGCATAAAAGTGAACGGTGCCGAAACAAGCATCCTGAACTGAGCGGGCAGAGCCCGCAGCCACCCGCATATTTCTTTTTTGAAGCGGCTTGCTTTACCGCTCGGTAACTTTTCATATCAGCAAATTGTAATGAACTATGGCAGAGCCCGCAGTCACCCGCATATTTCTCCTCTGAAACGGCTTGCTTTACCGCTCGGTAACTTTTCATATCAGCAAAATGTAATGAACCATGGCAGAGCCCGCAGTCACCCGCATGACTGCTATCCAATAATGCACCAAAAGCTCACCCCCGAAGGGCTTATCGTCCTTTCGGGGGTGAGCTGCACTGGCTTGCGGCTATATGTTCTTTTCCTCTTCTTCAAGAAAGGCTGTGACCTTCTCGGCTACGCTTTTCAGCGCATTTTCATCAAAGGGGCTGTCAAGTCCCGCTGCCTTTACAAGCTCCGTGAATGTCATGGTGCCTCCCATGGAAACGAGCCTGTAATAACGCTCAAATGCTTCCTTTCTGTCCCTCTGCATGATCTCCCAGAATTCCAGTGCCACAGTCTGTGCAAGACAGTAGTCGATATAGTAGAACGGGCGTTCAAAGATGTGTGACTGTCTCTGCCATGCACGCCCCTCTCCGTAGAAGGGGGAACCGTCAAGGTCTATCCACGGCATATAGACAGCCGTCAGCCTTTTCCACTCTTCTATCCTTTCAGCAGGTGTAAGCTCCGGCTTTTCGTAGGCAATGTGCTGGAAATGATCCACCATTGTCCCGTAAGGTATGAAAGTGACGGCATCCGCCATGTGCTTATAGATGTACTTATGGGAGCCGCTTCCGAAAAATTCCTCTGCGGACATATAACCGAAAAACTCCATGGTCATGGAATGTATCTCGCAGGCTTCTATGGTGGGCAGCATCGTGTCAAGCAGTGAACTGTTCCTGTTGGTGTAGGCTGCAAAAGCATGACCTGCTTCGTGGGTTATCACCTCCACATCTCCCTGAGTGCCGTTGAAATTCGCAAAGATAAAGGGGCAGTGGAAGTCAGCCAGCTCGGTGCAGTAGCCGCCCTGCATCTTTCCTTTCCTGCTGTACACATCCATCAGTTCGTTTTCCATCATAAAGTCGAAAAACCTGCCGGTCTCGGGGGAGAGCGCCTTGTAAAACCTGCGCCCCGCTTCAAGTATGTCCTCCGCAGTCCCCTTTGGAAGTGCATTACCGTCTTTGTAGAAAAGGGAAGTATCCTCATATTTCATGGGAAAGGGTACACCTGTGCGCTTTGCCTGCGCACGGTAGATACTGTCTGCTATCGGCACTATATATTTTATTACCGCTTCTCTGAAGCGTTCTATGTCCTCTTTTCCGTAGCAGTTGCGGCTCATGTTTATATAGCCCAGGGGGATAAAATCCCCGAAGCCCGCATTTTTTCCCGAGGCTGTGCGAAGCTGCACCATACGGTCATATATCCTGTCCAGTTCCTTTTCATGCTCCTTGTAAAAGGCGCTTTCCGCCTGCCATGCACGGCGGCGCAGATCGTTGTCGGGAGACTGCTTATAGGGACCCAGCTCCGAAAGAGTGCACACCTTTCCCTCAAATTCTATATGTGCGGAGGCTATCAGCTTTTCGTATTCTGTTATCAGCTTGTTGTCCTCCTTCATAAGAGGGATATTGTCAGGACAAAAGCCCTTTATGAAAAGGTCGTTGTTGATGAATACTATCTTTCCCAGTCTCTCTTCCAGCTCATCCCTGAAGCTGCTCCTGCACAGGGCTTTTGTCACCTTTTCGTTAGCCTGTGTGAATGCCGGGGTGTTTTCGTCGAAAAAATCGTTCTCGCTGCTGTAGAACTCATCCTTTGTGTTTATGCTGTGGTGGATGTAGCACAGGTTAAGGGCAGTCTCAAAGCTTCTGCAAATATTGTCCCACTCCCTGTAAGCCTTTTCTGCCGTATCTGCATCCTCCGCAGCTGCTATCGTATCCGAAAGGCGCTGTGCTTCCTTTTCGATCATCCGGATATCCGGTCTTTTGTAGGTCATTTCGGAAAATTTCATGGCTGTACCTTTCTATTTCTTTCTGTTTACAAAGAACAATGTACCGAATATGCCGCAGGCTAAGGCGAGCACCGCTATTATCACCACAAGCAGGATATTTGTGCCGCCTGCGCTGCTTTTGGCTGTATCGCTGCCGGAAACGGTCACTGCATGGGTCTCCTTTTCCGCTGCCTGCTTTGCGGCGGTGACCACGATGGTATCATCACTTTTTTCTTCCGGGTCGCTGTCACTTTCCACAGTGATCTCTTCTGTTGTCTCATCTTCAACGGTCTCATCCGAAGCTGTGCTTTCCGTTTCAGCAGAGGTCTCCGCAGGCGCAGCAGGTTCCTCTATGTCTGCGGGGGGAGTGTAGACACTTTCGGGAGACAGGTCGTATGCCACGCTTATAAAGTCGTTTGTCTGGGAGTCAAAGCCTTCCGTGCCGTCATAGGTGTGTATGGTGGTATGCACATTCTGGAAGGCACCGTTTTCTATAAGCGGAGCGGTATCACCGTAGAAATACACATTTTCAAGGCCGTGGCAGTTTTCAAAGGCGTTTGCGCCTATTTTGGTCACCTGGGGACCCAGATGTATCTCCGTGAGGGCGCACTGTGCAAAGCACCTTGCGGGTATCTCCGCAACAGCCTCAGGGAGCTCAAAGCTTTCCAGAGCCTTGCAGTCTGCGAATGCACCCTCACCTATGCTCTCTGTTTTGGCGGGAATGGAAAAGACCGTTATCTTTTCACAGCCGGAAAATGCCTGGGGACCTATGACCCTTACAGAGGAGGGGATGCTTATCCTTGTCAGTTCCCTGTTGTTGGTAAAGGCTCCGGCACCTATCTCAACAGTGTTTGAGGGAAGCGAGAGAACAGACAGCTTGTTTCTTGAGGAAAGGGCATTGTCGGGTATCTTCCCGTCCTTCACCTCTGCACCTGCCAGCTCTATCCTTTCCAGATTCGGATAGGTGCAGATGGTCGCAAAATCGGCGGAATCCAAGGTTCCGCCGGAAACAGATAATCTTGTTATATTGTTCAGGTCCGTGTCACCTTTTGCAGTTTCGATGGCAGAGGAAAGAGAGCCTCCGGTGAAGCTCTCTACAACCACATCTGTCCCTTCGGCTCCCACGCTTGATGTGAGCGGGAGTATCACGATGCCCAGCAGCATGGCAGCTGCCATTATCACCACAATCACCCGCAGGATGTTCTTTTTGGTTTCCTGTTTCATTTTTTTCATGATAAACGCCCTTCTATCTGATAAATTCGGGTGGAGGGATTACCTCTGTGCCCTGAGGTGTGAAAAGATATACCGATGCCGTGAGAGAATCCGACCACCTGCGGTCCTCGTCCCACATTTCATCCGCTATCAGCTTCGTGTCCCGCTCAACAGGCTCTTCTATCGCCACAAAGGAGTCAAAGGAGGGGATACATACTATAAAACGTTCTCCGGCTATGGGAGAAACGTGCCTGTACAGGTCGGTACACATCACAAGGGATGCACCGAAATCCGTGGAATCGGAGGTGAACTCCGCACACTTTTTGCTCCCAAGATTTGAGATTTTGTGCCTGAGCCTTTCAAAGTGCATGGACATATTTCTGTCGGCTACCGAAAAGAGGACTTTAAGAGGTATGTCCCACTTTTTCATGTATTCCCTGCCCAGTATCCTGCCGTGGATATTGTCGGAAGTGTAGCACATCACCTTTTTTATGCCGCCGGGGAAATCCTCTGTTATCATGTCATCTGTCACGGATTCGGGGGCAATGGCTTTGAAGCGGAGAAAATTCTGCCCGTTAGTAAAGGATGTGAGCCTGCCTAAAGTCTCAAATTCCAGCTTTGCGGCTCTCAGTGCCTTTTCGGACACTTCCCGCACGGACAGATCATTAAAGCCATAGCCCAGATATGAATAGTCCATATCAACGGAATATTCTCCGTCGGAAACGGTGCAGAAGTAGCAGCTGTGCATTTTGACAGTGTATCCGCTGCGCCTCAGCACCGACGATACGGCATTTGCAAACCTTTTCTGAGAGCGCTCATCTGTTAATAGCTTGGTTATCTTGTCCATTTATATATCCGCCGGTCTTATTCTATATAATAGGTGTCGCCGCTTTTGAAAAGGCGCAGGGAGGCTATGATAATGTCTACCAGATAGCCGATGCCGAAGAGACCGCCGGTGAAGAGATACGCCAGCCCCTTAGCGACCTTTCCCTCATAAAAATGATGAACCCCGCACACTCCCAGAAACACGGTGAGGAAAAAGTACACCCACTTGTTCCGTGCCTTTTCTCCGTGTATTTCCATGGAGTTTTTCGTATAGGAATTGCCGGAATTATTGAAGGAATTGTTGTAGTTATAGTTGTAATTGTAGGTATAGGTGGTGTTTCCGCTGCCGGTCTGTGAGCGGGAAGGACCGTTCTGTGTGTCTCTGCCGCATTTTGGACAGTAGCGCATATGATCCTCGAGAGGCGCTCCGCAGGCGGGGCACTGCCTTGCCTTATCCACCTCTACTCTGGTAAAGGGCTGCTCATAGTAAGCGGTCTGAGTGCCGTAGTGCTGCTCCTCCTGTCTCATACCCCGTGTCCGCATATCGTATGCGCTCCTTCTGTCGGGGTAGCCGTGGCTGCCTCTGTCGAAGCCTTCCGGGGGGACATTCCTGTCGTATTCACGCTGCTGTGCAGCCGAAGGTGCTCCGTTCTGACCGCCGTACCGGTAGGGGAAGCTATCCTTTTCCGGGTTTCCGTCCGGAATCTCAGGTTCGTATACTATTTCTGCTTCAACAGGCTGTGCGCCTTCTGAAAGGATATCCTCATAGGAGCGGGGGATGTCCTCATAACGGGGCTTTTCCGGGGCAATAGGCCTGTCTGGATTGTAAAATTCGCTCATTTCCATTATTCTCCGTTAAAAAACGCTATCTTTTACCATTTTATCATCAATTCTTCTGTTTGTCAATTAAAATCATATTAAAACGATCAAAAAAATCCGCAAAGTATCTTGACAATGTAAAGATGATGGTATATAATTAACTTGACACTGTAAAGTTTGGGGTTGAGGTAAATGAAAGGGAAAGTAGGGCGCAGGATCATGACCACAGTTATCACTGCGATCACAGCAGCGGCTGTCCTCTTTGTTGTATGGGTCATATTAAGCCCGGGAACGATAAGGGAATATGAGGGGAAAAACAGTCTTTCGGAAAAATTTGTAATGAAAATAAACGGCGCACCCAACGGTTTTTTCATAAACAGCACCGATACCGATCATCCCGTTCTCCTGCTGGTATCAAGCGGTCCCGGCACAGATGACTATGTTTTTACCGATAAGTACAAAGATATGAGGCTCGAAGAAGAGTATACGGTGGTGTACTGGGATTACAGGTCAATGGGCATAGCTTACGGCAGGGATCACGACCCGGAGCAGATCACCCTCGAAAATCTCCTGAAAGATACCCATGTAGTGACAGAGTATCTGAAGGAGCGGTTTGCAAAGGAAAAGATCTATATCATGGGCTTTTCGGGCGGGTCACATATTGCGCTCAGAGCTGTACAGCGGTACCCGGATGACTATTATGCATATATCGGTATGGCTCAGGTGGTGACTGACTCGGATGAAGGCACAAAGCTGATGTATGAGTTCATGAAGGAAGTGTTCACTTCCCGCAATGATAAGGCGTCATTGAAAAAGCTGGAGAAGCTCACGGAGGTGTCCGGTGAGAATGTCAGGATGACCGCAGACCGGTATGACTACATCTATCTGCTCCATAAAGCAGGCGGCGGAACGATAAAGGACAGATCCGAGTTTGAGGGGATCGTCCTGCCGATCATCTTCTGTAAATGCTATACTGTCAGTGAGAAGATAAATTATGTCAAAGCAATGAAAATGTACCGCACGACTCCTTTGAGCAGGGAGCTTGCAGGCTTTGACTACAGAAAGGATATACCATCACTGGAAATCCCCGCCTATTTTATCAGCGGTGAGTATGATTATAACTGTCCGTGGCAGCTGGCAGAGGATTATGCGGAAAAGCTGGATGCACCGGATAAAGGCTTCCGGCTGATACCCGATGCAGCCCACAGCCCTTTGTGGGAAAATCCCGAAAAGACCTGTGAAATACTGAAACAAATAAAGGAGAAAACTCTGTATGAGTGACAATTATCATCATGGCGATCTCAGGCGTGCACTGATAGATGCGGGAATAAAGATCATAAATGAGAGCGGTGAAGCAGCTCTTTCCCTGCGTAAAGCGGCGGCGATGTGCAGTGTATCTCATGCAGCCCCGTATGCCCATTTCAAAGACAAGGACGAACTTATGGAAGCGATAAAGACCCACATTACCGAACAGTTTACGAGTGAACTGTCTGCTGCGGTAAAGGGTTCGTCCGATGCAGAAAGCGCCTTGGTAGATATGGGAAGGCATTATGTGGCTTTTTTTGTCCGCAGGCCCGACTATTTTAAATTTCTTTTCGGAGGTCAGAACATAACCGCACATATCCGTTTCGATAAAGAATACGAAAATGATTACCCTCCTTTTGTTCTGCTGAAGGAAACATACCTTGAGTATATACAGGAGGGTGGGTATGAAAAAACTCCGGAGGAGCAGGAGACGGAGCTGCTGAAGCTGTGGGCTTCCGCTCACGGACTTGCGGCAATAGCCTGTATGTCGGGTGTAGAGGTCCCCTTTGATTGGGAGGATAAAATATCCGGGGATATACTGATAAGATAGGATGGCCGTTTTGCCGGCAATAATACTGATTCTTCCTCGATGTATAGACGATCTCCAAGCCTCAAATCCCATATGTTCAAGCATTTGCGGCTTGTTTCTTGTCTATACATCGGTCAGAAATCAGTATAAGGGCTTTGCCGATAAGCCTTGCGGCAAGCGGTATGATGAGCGATGCCGAAGATGCTGCCGGTATAGCGGGCAGAGCTTTATTTGCTGTTCTCGCTGCACTTTCAGGGTTTATTCCTTCTTTGTATCGGCAGGATCAATATGACCAATGAAGCCTTTTATCTCATCGGCAATGTCGTTATACTCGATATTTTGAAGATAATGACCGCAGTCATATTCCTTTACGCACACATCTGACAGCCCCTCTGCATATTCATGCTGTATTTCTCTCCAACCCGGCACATCCAGGTCATTGCCGTCGGATACAAGTATCAGGGTGGGGATATCGGGCTTGGGGCGGCTGTTTATCCTTTGGCAGGCCTCCGGGATATTTTTGCTCTCCAGTATGATATCCTTGTTGCAGGTGATCTTCCTTGATATCGCCATATAGATATCTTTTTCGTGATCTGTAAGCGTTCCCGCTGAAAATGCAGGATACATGGAACGTATATCGACTATCCGCAGAAAGCCGAGCTTTACTGCCAGACCGCTCAGTGTTTCAAGGCGTTCGGCTTCTTTGAGGTCAAGCACATCATATGCGGCGGGAAGAGCCATATCAAGACCAACTATCGCCTCTGTTTCGTCTGGATATTCCTGCGCCCAGAGTAAAGCCTCTATACCTGACATGGAATGAGGGCACAATATGTAGGGGATTTCCACACCTGCCTTTGACAGAGCCTCTCTGTCCTGTCGGAGCATGGTGTCAAAGGAGCGTTCACTGTCCACCACATCGCTGAAACCGTAGCCGAATCTTTCTATGACAACTATCCTGTAGTCGTCTTTCAGAAGATCGTACAGGCTTTTGAAATCAAGTATCGGTGACGGTGTTCCCGAGCCTGAAAGAAAGACCAGTGTGTGTTCACCCTCACCTTCTGTATATACACACATATTATGCCCGTCTACCTCTACCATTTGTCCGATCGGTTCGAGAAGGGGCTTTTCCTTGTTCAGCATCACTCTGTGATAAATGAACAATACAAAAAGGAATACCGATATTATTATCAGTGATCCGAGCAGTATCTTTCCTGTTATTTTCAGCGCTTTTTTCATATCCTGCTGTCTCCTTTTTATTTGCCGATCCCCTTAATGAACTCCTTCATATCTCTGCTTATGCGCTCATACTCAAAGGAATATACATAGTGACCGCAGTCGAGCTTTATGAGCTTCCCGTCTGAGGAAGCATCCACCATTGCCTGCGTTCCGCTTAGCCAAAGCTCCTGCCCAACGGTATCTCCTGAAACATACATTAACACGGGTACTGTAGGCAGCGGAGAAGAGTTTAGTTCGTCTATAACGTCAAGCTCGTAATCAGGATCCATCTCATTTATCATCGTATCATTTGCGAGAATATGAGCATTTATCTCAGTGTAGATTTTTTCTTCTTCGCCGGTAAGAGTGCCTGAATACTCTGAACTACCGATCCTGACAAGTCCCGTATATCTGCTTACTCTGTTAATAAGTTTGACAAGTCCTACAAGTTTCGCATTGATTTGTATAGTATCTTCTTCTTTTCCATTAGGTATGCACATATCCAGTCCAACTATCGCTTCAACTTCATCTGGATATTTCTGCGCCCAAAGGACAGCTTCATATCCCGAATATGAATGAGCGCAAAGTATATATGGTGCTTTAATATCAGCCTTTTGGAGTGCTTCTCTGTCCTGACGGAGTATGGTATCGAAATCACGTTCACCGTCTGCTACATCGCTGAATCCATAACCGAATTTCTCCACAACGGCAATTTTGTTTTCATCACTGAGACGTGAGTACAAGCATTTGAAATCCAGTATTGGAGAGGTAGTGCCCCAGCCCGACATGAACACGATCGTGTGTTCACCCTCTCCCTCGGTGTAGATGCTCATGTTGTGACCGTCCACTTCGACGAGCTGTCCGAGGGGCGTTCCGTAAAGGTCTTTGTTCTTCCTCAGCATTATCTGATTGTATACCGTCATGATGATAAGAAATACTGCTGACAGTATCAGTGATCCGAGCAGTATCTTTCCTGTTATTTTCAGTGCTTTTTTCATATGATCATCCTTTATCTGTCAAGACCCTCGATAAATTCTCTCATAGCTGCAGCAATCTCATCGGGCTTTTCCTCAGTAACTATATGACCGCAGTTAAGCTCTATCACCTGTGCATCTGTAAGCCCATCGGCGTAATCGTGCATTGCGTCTATCCATATCTGTCCGCCGGTCTGCTCGCCGTCCGAAAGGAAAAGCAGAGTAGGCACATCAGGCTTTGGAGCGCTGTTTATCTCGTTGATAGCATCTGAAATGTGTGTTACCTCATCTTCAATGTTTTTGTTTGCAAACTTTCTGAATGTTAAAGCCTTGTAGATATCCTTTTCGTGCTGGTCATAGTGATCCGGGTATGTGCTGTCGGTCAGCACAAGCCGTCCGAGTCCGGATTCTCTGAGGAATGTATAGAGAGCGATCGGTGTCTTTCCGTCATCTGAAAGCTCCTCTTCGGTAAAGCTCTTCGGGGTACTCATATCCAGCCCGACTATCGCTTCCACCTCATCGGGATATTTCTGTGCCCAGAGGATAGCTTCTATCCCCGACATGGAGTGGGGACAAAGGATATACGGTGCTTCAACGCCAGCCTTATGCAGTGCTTCACGATCCTGCCGCAGTATCGTGTCAAAATCTCTTTTGCCGTCCACCACATCACTGAAGCCATAGCCGAATTTCTCTATAACAGCGATTTTATAGGTATCGCTCAGTTTACTGTACAGCGAACTGTATCCCAGTATGGGTGATACCTCTCCGCCACCGGACATGATGATGAGCGTGTGTTCCCCCTCGCCCTCGGTATAGATGCTCATATTGTGACCGTCCACCTCTACCATCTGTCCGAGAGGACTCTCAAGGAGCGGCTTTTCCTTATGCAGCATTATCCTGTGGTATATAAACATCACCAAAATGAACGCAAAAAATATTATCAGTATTCCGAGCAGTATTTTTCCTGTTATTTTCAGCGCTTTTTTCATATGATTCTCCTTTATCTGTCAAGACCCTCGATAAATTCTCTCATAGCCTCGGCTATCTCATCGGGCTTTTCCGTAGTTACCATATGACCGCAGTCAAGTTCTATTATTTTTGCATCGGTAAGCCCGTCGCCGTAGTCGTGCATTGCGTCTATCCATACCTGTCCATTGGTCTCTTTGCCGTCAGACAAGAACAGCAGTGTGGGAACATCGGGCTTATCTGCGCTGTTTATCTTGTTGATAGCGTCTGCAAGATGTGTCCCTTCATCGTAGTAAGCATTATTGTTGCCATATTTTCTGAAAACTATAGCCTTGAAGATTTCCTTCTCATTCTGACTGAAATACTCCGGGAACGAACTGTCTGTCAGTGCAAGTCTTGCCAGACCCGATTCTCTCAGGAAAACATAAGCAGATGACATAGCCTTGCTGTCGTTTTTCAATTCTTCTTCTGTGTATGCTTTCGGAGTACTCATATCCAGTCCGACTATTGCTTCCACCTCATCGGGATATTTCTGCGCCCAGAGAATAGCTTCTATTCCCGACATGGAGTGAGGGCAGAGGATATACGGAGCTTCAACGCCTGCCTTCTGAAGTGCTTCATGATCCTGACGGAGTATCGTATCAAAATCACGCTCACCGTCCACCACATCGCTGAATCCGTAACCAAATTTTTCTATGACTGCGATCTTGTAGGTATCACTCAGTTTTCTGTACAGCGGACTGTATTGCAGTATAGGTGACGGCGTTCCGGCACCGGACATAATGACGAGTGTATGTGACCCCTCGCCTTCTGTGTAGATGCTCATATTATTTCCGTCTACCTCTACCATTTGTCCAAGCGGTTCAAGAAGCGGCTTTTCCTTGCTCAGCATCACTCTGTGATAAATGAACACTACCAAAAGGAGCGCAAATAATAATATCAGTATTCCGAGCAGTATCTTTCCTGTTATTTTCAGTGCTTTTTTCATGTTCTTGACCTCCGTTATTTACCGATACTTATCTCTGACCGATGCACAGACAAGAAACAAGCCGCAAATGTGAATATAAGGGATCTGAGGCTTGGAGAGCGTCTGTACACCCGGGAAGAACCAGTGTGATGCATTATATTTCTCTTTGATAACAGCAGAAATATTATATGATATCATAATAATTATGTCAATATTTTTAATGCAATTCTAATAAAAATCTAATACCGGTGTAGTATGACCGGGGTAGCGGGTCATATTCCGACGTCTTTCAGCGGGAACCTCTCCGGCAGTCCGTTTGCTTATCGGATGAGCATTTATATATATGGTATGGCTGTAAAAACCATATGCAGACAAGAAAAGTAACAAAAATTTGATAAAATGATATATTTGTACATTGTATTCGTCGGATTTTGTAGAAATCGTCAAGTATCAACATACAATGCAATGAAAAATCAGCAAATATTAAGTCTTGATTTTCGCTTTTTGGTTGTGATATAATGTCCTTGTACGAAAAAAGCTTATGCTTTTAATTATGATTTTTTCGGAGGGAAAACTAATGAAAAAGATATTTGCTGCACTTGCTGCATCTGCACTTGCTGTTTCTATGGTAGGCGTTTCCGCTATGGCTGAGTCCATCGAAGAGGATGGCGAGATCCTCGATGAGGAGATCGAAGAAGTAGTAGAGGAAGAAGAAGTAGCAGAAGAGGAAGAAGTAGTAGAAGAGGAAGAAGAGTACGTTGAGGAAGAGGTAGAAGAGGAAGTTGTTGAAGAAGAGCTTCCCGAGGTAGAGGTTACCGAGGCTCCCGCTCCTGTAGAGGCTGCTCCTTCTCCCAAGACCGGCAACGCTCCCGTAGCTCTTGCTGTTATCCCCGTAGCTCTTGCTGCTGCTGCAGTAGTTGCTAAGAAGAGAAAGTAAGTCCTTTCTTTGATAAGATCAGGCAGTCCCCAATCGGGCTGCCTTTTTTCTGTACATAACAGTGTTTTCTCTGTCAGGATATACCGAGCTGAAAATATTTTAATTAAAATCGCAGAAATCTCTTGACAAGTCCGAAAAAATATTGTATCATATTACCAAAGTATCTGTGTCACTTTGTCTGCCCGATGATCGTCGGGCACGATTTTACGTGCCCTTTCCCCATGATGCTGTGTCATTGCCCGCTCTTTGTGGTGTGTGCGGTCAGGGGCTCATGCGGACGGCCCTTTTGCACGGTATACTTTTGAAAGTGTTAATGATTCCATCGGATGAACGCTTTACAAAAGCGCACCGATAGGCTCTGCCGTGCTTTACAAAGGTTCGGCGGAAATTAAAGGAGGAAAATAAAATGAAGCAGTTAAGACCCGAATGGGAAGGCTTTGTCGGCGGTCACTGGGTCGATGAGATCAATGTAAGGGATTTCATCCAGAAGAACTACACCCCCTACGACGGCGATGAGAGCTTTCTGAAGGATCCTACCGAGGCTACCAAGAAGCTCTGGGCAGATGTTATGGATCTTGCCAAGAAGGAAAGAGAAGCCGGCGGTGTCCTGGATATGGACAACAATGTAGTATCGTCCCTCACCTCCCATCCGGCAGGCTATATCGAGAAGGATCTTGAAAAGATCGTAGGCTTGCAGACAGACAAGCCCTTCAAGCGTTCGTTCATGCCTTACGGCGGTCTGAGAATGGCTGAAAATGCTCTTGAGCAGAACGGCTACACTCCCGACCCCGAGATGCACCGCATCTTTACCGAGTACAGAAAGACACATAACGCAGGTGTGTTCGATGTTTACACTCCCGAAATGAGAGCTGCAAGAACATCTCACATCCTCACCGGTCTTCCCGATGCTTACGGCAGAGGAAGGATCATAGGCGACTACAGAAGAGTCGCTCTCTACGGTGTAGACCGCCTTATCGAAGACAAGCAGGCTAAGAAGGCTTTCTATACCATTCCCATGACCGAGGAAAAGATCAGGGCAAGAGAAGAGATCGCAGAGCAGATCAGAGCTCTTGAGAACCTCAAGAAGATGGCTGAGATCTACGGCTGTGACATCTCCAAGCCCGCTGTAACAGCTCAGGAGGCTGTACAGGCAGTTTACTTCGGCTATCTTGGCGCCGTAAAGGATCAGAACGGTGCCGCAATGTCCCTGGGCAGGACCTCCACCTTCCTTGACATCTACTTTGAGAGAGATCTGAAGGCAGGCAGGCTCACAGAGACAGAAGCACAGGAGATCATCGACCACTTCATCATGAAGCTGCGTCTGGTGCGTTTTGCACGTACTCCCGAGTACAACTCCCTCTTCTCCGGCGACCCTCAGTGGGTGACCGAGTCTCTGGGCGGTATCGGCATCGACGGCAGACACATGGTAACGAAGAACTCCTTCAGATATCTCCACACTCTTGAAAACCTCGGCACATCTCCCGAGCCCAACCTGACTGTTCTCTGGTCTCCCAGACTTCCCGAGGGCTGGAAGAGGTACTGCGCTAAGATCTCTATCAACACATCTTCCATCCAGTATGAGAACGATGAGCTCATGAGAGTAACTCACGGCGACGACTATGCTATCGCCTGCTGCGTATCCTCCATGAGAGTCGGCAAGGAGATGCAGTTCTTCGGCGCAAGAGCAAACCTTGCAAAGTGCCTCCTCTACGCTATAAACGGCGGTGTGGATGAGATCAGCGGCGCACAGGTAGCTCCCAAGTTCAGACCTATCACCGACGAAGTTCTCGATTACGATACTGTAATGGAGAAGTACGACGACATGATGAGCTGGCTGGCAGAGCTCTATGTAAATACCCTGAACATAATCCACTATATGCATGACAAGTACTGCTACGAGTCTCTCCAGATGGCTCTCCATGACAGAGAGGTAAAGAGGTACTTCGCAACAGGTATAGCAGGTATCTCCGTAGTTGCGGACTCTCTCTCTGCTATCAAGTATGCTAAGGTAACTCCTGTTCGTCAGGATATAGAGATCAAGGACAAGAAGGGCAATGTTATCGGTGTTGCCAAGAATGTTGCAGTTGATTACAAGATCGAAGGCGACTTCCCCAAGTACGGCAACGATGATGACAGAGTTGATGAGATAGCTCAGGATATCCTCAACCGCTTCATGGACAAGATCCGTCAGCAGACCATCTACAGAAACGGTGTGCCTACCACATCCATCCTTACCATCACTTCCAATGTCGTATACGGTAAGAAGACAGGTTCCACACCCGACGGCAGAAAGAAGGGCGTGCCCCTGGCTCCCGGTGCAAACCCCATGCACGGCAGAGATACTCACGGCGCTTCCGCTTCCCTGTCCTCTGTTTCCAAGCTCCAGTTCTCCAATGCACAGGACGGTATCTCCAATACCTTCTCCATCATTCCCGATGCACTGGGCAAGGATACAGGCGTGTTCGTAGGCGATCTGGATGTTGATGCTCTTTGCCCTTCCTGCGCAAATATCCCCAACACCAGCGATAACGACAGACAGTAAACAGCTTTTACCGATCCGGCTGAAAAAGCCGGATCGGAATAAAGAATCAAAACTATACTTTTCGGGTATAGTATGTAAAGGAGTAGATAACTATGGCAGCAAATGCACAGCAGATAGATAATCTCGTGGGACTTCTCGACGGTTATTCCGTTAAGGGCGGTCACCACCTCAACGTAAACGTATTCAACAGGGAGACTCTCCTTGATGCTCAGGCTCATCCCGAGAACTACCCTCAGCTCACCATCAGGGTATCGGGCTATGCAGTAAACTTCATCAAGCTCACCAAGGAGCAGCAGGATGATGTTATCTCCCGTACTTTCCATGCGTCTCTGTAAGGCATGAAAGGTTATATCCATTCAACGGAATCCTTTGGAACAGTCGACGGACCGGGTATCCGGTTCGTCGTATTTTTCCAGGGATGTCCTCTCAGATGTCTGTATTGTCACAATCCTGACACATGGGAGCTTCACTCTCAGAACCCCGCTGCGGGAACGGAAATGACCGTAGAGGAGATACTGGAGATGTATGACGGTGTAAAGGAATTCTGCTCCGGCGGCATCACCTGTACGGGCGGTGAGCCCCTTATGCAGATGGAATTCCTTACAGAGCTTTTTGAGGCTGCAAAAAGCCGTGGGATAAATACCTGTCTCGACACTTCGGGCATCACCTTTACGGAGGCTAACCGTCCAAAGTTTGACAGGCTCATGAGATCCACCGATCTGGTCATGCTGGATATAAAGCATATAGACAATGAGGAGCATATAAAGCTGACAGGGCAGCCGAACACAAATATCCTTGCCTTTGCGGAGTATCTGACAGAGAAGGGGATAGTTACATGGGTGCGCCATGTGACCGTACCGGGCATTACTTACAATGATGAGTACCTTTTAAGGCTCGGAGAATTTCTTTCACGGCTCAAAATGCTGAAAGCTCTTGATGTTCTGCGCTACCACGATATGGGCAAGGTGAAGTACGAGAATCTGGGGCTGGATTATCCTCTCGGCGACACTCCGCCTCTTACAAAGGAAGAAGCAGCCCATGCAAGAGATATGATAATGCAGGGGATAAGGAACGGACTTGCAAAAAGATCGTGTGACGGAAAGTAGATGCTTTGGTTGACAAAGAAATTGTCAACCAAAGTCAGGTTTTATGTTGACAATTCCTTCTTTGTATGATAGAATAGTAAAGAAGGAAAAAATCAAACAAAGAGGGATATCAATGAACGAAAAAAAGAAATTATTGACAAAGGATCTTACTCTCATAGCCTTTATGGCTGTGATGATAGCTGTATGCTCATGGATAAGCATTCCCCTGGGACCCGTTCCCTTTACGCTCCAGACAATGGGTGTAATGCTCACCCTGGGGATACTGGGCGGCAAAAAGGGGACTCTTTCGGTGATCGTCTGGATCGCTCTCGGTCTGGTGGGCGTGCCTGTGTTTTCCGGCTTCAAGGCAGGTGCAGGTGTGCTCCTTGGTGTCACCGGCGGCTATATAATTGGCTTTGTGTTTATGGGGCTTATTTACTGGGCGATCACATCCATATTCGGCAAAAGTCTCAGCTTTAAGCTCATAGCCTTTGTGGCGGGACTATTTGTGTGCTACCTGTTCGGTTCTGTGTGGTTCATGGCCGTTTACGGGATGGGAGGAGAGAGCATTTCCATGGCAGATGTTCTTGCAAAGTGCGTTTTTCCTTTCCTGATACCGGAGGTGGGGAAGATAGGCCTTGCAGTGGTGATCCTTTCCCGTCTGCCTCAGAGCATAGTTTCGCAAAGCTGATAACAATACCCCATTTTGACAAAAGGAGCAGACAATGCTAATCGACATTTCTCAGGAGGTCTTTTCGTGCAGGACATTTCCCGGTGATGACAAGCCGGTGAAAACACAGCCCCAGAGCATAGACAGGGGCGATATATGCAACCTGACCGTATTTTCCATGTGCGCCCACAACGGCACCCATGTTGATGCCCCGTATCATTTTCTGAACGGCGGAAAAACAATAGACGAAATGGGGCTGGAGCCTTTTGTCGGGGATTGCTATGTGGCTCGCCATGACGGCGATATCACAAGGGAAACGGCAGAAAACATAATGAGGGAAGCACGGTCAGCAGCAGCCCATGAGCGTATCCTTGTGGCAGGAAATGCCACCATGACGGCAGAGGGAGCAAAGGTATTTGCGGATGAGGGCATACTCCTTTACGGGAATGAGAGCCAGACGGTAGGCCCCGCAGATGCTCCCCGTGAGGTGCACCTGATAATGCTTGGGGCGGGCATAGTCCTGCTTGAGGGCATCGAACTAAAAAATGTATCTCCGGGGAAATACCTTCTCAGTGCCGCTCCTTTGGATCTGGGCGGATGTGACGGCGCCCCGTGCAGGGCATATCTGATGAGATAAAGTACAGACCCGACAGCAGAACAAAAGCTGTTGGGTCTGTTTTATCGTAAAAATCAACAAATAATCCGGGGATATTTGTAAAAATCAACTACATTTTAAAAATCACTTGTATCTTTAAAAAATATATGTTATAATCTAATTTGAGTTACTGTGTGAAAAACATTCCGATGCAAAGAGGATGAAAAAATGTCAAAGCTGATAGTGCTGGACGGTACCGACGGCAGCGGTAAGTCCACCCAGTTTGAAAGGCTGCTGGCAAGGTTTGAGGGTCTGAAAGGGATCAGCTTCCCTGACTATTCAAGCCCGTCTGCCGCCCTTGTGAATATGTATCTTGCAGGTGATCTGTCGAAAGACCCGGAGGATGTGAATGCCTATGCGGCATCCACATTCTATGCCGCAGACAGGTATGCAAGCTACATGATGCACTGGAAGTCCTTTTACGAAAGCGGCGGTAATATACTTGCGAGCCGCTATACCACCTCAAACCTTATCCACCAGATGCCGAAGCTGGGGGAAAGCGAGCGTGAGGGTTTTAGAGACTGGCTTTACGATCTTGAATATGTGAAATTCGGGCTGCCCCGTCCGGACAGTGTGATATATCTTGATATTACGCCTGAGCTTGCTCAGAAGAGGCTTTCTGCCCGCTATCACGGTGATGAGAGCAAAAAGGATATCCATGAAGCTCATATGGATTATATAAAAAAATGCCGTGATACTGCCCTCTGTATAGCGAAAAAAGAGGGGTGGGCGCTCATCCCCGCAGAGGAAAGCGGAAGAGAACTGACTGAGGATGAGATAACAGACAGGATAGCGGCGATAATTGAAGACGTTTTGCGGCAGTAAAGGAGAAAAGAAAATGATCTATATATTTCTTGCGGAGGGCTTTGAGGAGACGGAAGCCGTGACCCCCATAGACCTGCTGAAGCGTGCGGGTTTTAAGGTCGTTACCGTGGGAGTTACGGGAAAGACGGTCACAGGCTCCCACAAGATCCCCTTTGTGTGCGACATTACCGCAGATGAGATAGATAAAGATAGGCTTGAAGGGGTCATCCTCCCCGGAGGGATGCCCGGAACAAAGAATCTTGCGGCATCAAAAGCCGTTACAGATACAATTAAGGCTGCCTTTGAGGAGGGCAGGCTCGTGGGTGCCATTTGTGCGGCTCCCTCCGTCCTTGGCCGTCTCGGTATCCTGAACGGCAGGAAGGCAGTGTGCTACCCCGGCTTTGAATCGGCTCTTGAGGGGGCAGAAGTGCTGGAAGTCCCCGCTGTCACCGACGGCAATGTGGTGACGGCAAGAGGTGCGGGTACGGCTCTTGAATTCTCCTATGAGCTTATAAAGGCGCTTGGCGGCAATGCAGACAAGATCGCCGATGATATAATATGGTCACGGCAATAAAAAAGCAGTTCAGAAAGGAAATGCTTGAAAGGCGCCGATCCCTTGACAGAGCCCTGAAAGAGGAGAGCGACAGGTGTATCTTTGAAAGGCTCACAGAGCTGAGAGCGTACAGGGAAGCAAAGAGCATCTTCGTCTATGTCTCCATGCCGTCGGAGTGCGATACAGGAAGGATAATGGAAGATGCCTGGTCACGGGGGAAAAAGGTGGCAGTTCCTCTCTGCGTAAAAAGCGACAGGAGCATGAGCTTTTTTGAGATAAGGTCGGAAAAGGATCTGCGCCCCGGTGCCTATGACATTCCCGAACCCGATACCCGCTTCTGTGAAAGGCTTGAAGAAGCGGATATATGTCTGACACCCGGTCTTGCCTTTTCCCGTAACGGGGACAGGATAGGCTACGGCGGCGGATACTACGACAGGTTTTTTGCAAGATGCCCCCATATTTTAAAGGTGGGCATCGTAAACGATATCTTCCTCACCGACATACCTGCGGCAGAGGAAACTGATGTTAAAATGGATCTGATCATCACCGACAAAAGAGTGATCGGTGTGACCGGAAGTGAGTTGATAGGATAAATGAACGAAAAAGACAATTCCAGCCTTCTTGATGATATACTCAATGAATACGACAGCAGGAAGACCGTGCAGGAGCCTGCCGGTGAAGCTGTTTCCCCGAGCATGGAGGAGGATCTTTTCGGCGATGAGCCTGTGACAGGTGAGATACCTCTCATCCCCGATGAGACCCCGGCAGGGAGCAAACAGGAAAATGTCCCCGAAGAGATCTACGATGAAATGGGTCTTTTCCGTGAGGATGCAAAGGATATCATCATGTCCGGCGGAGACGAGGAAGAAGAGGAAGAGGTCAAGGAGTATATATCCTCCACCTTTCACCGTGATGTACCTGCTGATGAAGAGAATACGGCAGACGGGGACGGCTTTGACGACGAAGATTATGATGATTACGACGAAGAGTACGATGATGACTATGAGGATGATGAAGAAGATCGTCCCGGATCACGGAAAAACGGCGTAGGAAAGCTGGTAGTTGCCCTTGTGATGGTAACTCTTGTCATATCCGTTTCCATTATAGGTGCAGCGGTGGTCATCTCGGCGTCCGGGGAGATACTGGGGCTTGAAAGATCCAGTGAACCCGTAGTTCTGGAAATACCCGAAAATACCAATACAGACGGTATCGCAAAGATGCTGGCAGATCACGGTATAATCAAAGATCCGAGGCTTTTCCGCATCTTTTCAAAGATAAGGGGCACCGACGGCACCTATACCTCCGGAGAGCACACCCTTATCCCCAATATGACCTATAACGATGTCATAGAGGAGCTGCAAAAGCGCATAGTGGTGGTGGAAAGAGAGACTGTTACCCTTACCTTTGAGGAAGGCATCACCCTTGATGATGCAGCAAGACGCCTTGAAGAAAACGGCGTGTGTCCGGCAGCGGACTTCATAGAGGAGATAAACACCATTTACTTCGGTTTTGACTTTGAGTCCCATGTGGAGACAGCCCCTCTGAAATACTACAAGATGGAAGGCTATTTCTTCCCGGACACCTATGAATTCTATCTGGAGGAAGAGCCCAGGAACGTAGTCAAGACTGTTTTCAGGAACTTTGACAACAAGATAACTCCCGATATGTACGGCCGTATGGATGATCTGGGGCTCACTCTTGATGAGACCATAACCCTTGCATCCATCGTTCAGAAGGAAGCAAGGAACACAAGTGACATGAAGGCGGTGGCATCTGTATTTCTGAACCGTCTTGACGATCCCTACACCTTCCCCAAGCTCCAGTCCGACCCTACTACCAACTACTCTCTTGATGTGGTGACGCCCGGTCTGGAGGTGTACTCCCAGTCTATCTGTGATGCCTATGACACCTACAAGGGCGACGGTCTCCCTCCCGGAGCTATATGCAATCCCGGACTTGAGGCGATAGAGGCTGTGCTTTATCCCATGGACTCCAATTACTACTATTTCTGCTCCAATGTAAAAACAGGCCGCTTCTATTTTGCGGAGACCCTGTCGGAGCATGAGAAAAACCTGGAGGCAGCGGGCATAAAATGAGTTTCGTACCTGAGATACTTGCCCCTGCGGGGGATATGGAAAGGCTCGATGCAGCCCTTACCTACGGGGCGGATGCGGTCTACCTTGCAAAGAAAATGTTCGGTATGAGGCAGGGACCCGAAAATTTTGACGACGAGAGCCTTAGAACTGCCGTGAACAAGTGCAGGGAAAAGGGCGTAAAGGTGTACCTCACCTGCAACACTCTGCCCCGCAACGATGAGATACCCCTCTTTGAGGATTTCATAAAACAGGCTGTGGATTGCGGCATAGATGCCGCAATAGCTGCGGACATAGGTATCATGTCCATGATAAAGCGCATAGTGCCGGAGCTTGACATCCATATGTCCACCCAGTGCGGCATAGTGAATTACGCCGCCGCTTCCGAGCTTTATAACATGGGGGCAAAGCGTGTGGTGCTCGCAAGGGAATTATCCCTTGATGAGATAGCAGAGATAAGGGCAAAGACACCCAAGGAGCTGGAGATAGAGTGCTTTGTACACGGGGCGATGTGTATGTCCTTTTCCGGGCGCTGCCTTATCTCCGAGTACCTTACGCACAGAGATCCCAACAGGGGGCAGTGTGCCCAGCCCTGCCGATGGGGCTACTACCTGACGGAGGAGACCAGAGAGGGACAGTATTTCCCTGTTTTTGAGGACGAAAAGGGGACATATATCCTGAATTCAAAGGATATGTGCCTTATAGATCATGTGGATAAGCTGGCAGAAGCGGGTATCACTTCCTTCAAGATAGAGGGGCGGGCAAAATCCGCCTACTATGTTTCGGTCATAACCAATGCCTACAAAAGAGCGGTATCCCTTTACGCAGAGGATCCGGAAAACTATGTCCTTCCCGACAGCATAAGGAGCGAAGTGTTCAAGGTGAGCCACAGAGACTACTGCACAGGCTTTTACTTCGGCCACCCCTCACAGTGCAGGCAGTACTATGCTGACAGCGGATATATAAGGAATTTTGATATCTGTGCGGTGGTCGAATCCTCCGACAGCAAGCGTATACAGTGTATACAGCGGAATAAATTCCTGTGCGGCGAGACTGTTGAGCTCCTGTCCCCCGGAGAGGATTTCAGAGAGATCACCGTAAGGGATATGAGGGACGAGGCAGGGGAACCCATAGAGGACACGAGGCACGCAGCAATGCGGTTTTCAATAGAAAACCCTACGGGAGGACCCATAGCTCCGGGCAGTGTGCTGAGGAAGAATGTGGTTTCCGGAAAGTAGTTTTTTGAAACAGGAAATATATCCGAAACAATTTGGATGTAAAACCCGAATGAAAAAATTAAATTTGACTATTGCATTTTTAAAAAATATGTGGTATCATAGTATTAGCCCAAATCTTTGAAAGGACGAAATGTGTAAATATGGGAAAGAATATTATTCTTTACGGACCTCCGGGTACCGGCAAGACATACAACAGCGTAAACTACGCATTGTCCATCATATACAATATACCCGTAGAAGCTGTCATGACCAAGGATTATGACTCCATGCTCGACAGGTACAACGAACTCAAAAATAACTTCGGTCAGATAGAATTTACAACATTCCACCAATCTATGGGCTATGAAGAGTTTATAGAAGGTATCAAGCCCGTATTCCTCGAGACCATGAACGAACGAGGCGAGCGTACCCGTAAAAAGGAAATGGTGTACGTTGTAGACAAGGGCATATTCAGAGAATTCTGCCATAAGGCCACGGAGCACCCCGATGAGCCCCATGTTTTCATCATCGACGAGATCAACAGAGGCAATATCTCCAAGATCTTCGGTGAGCTTATCACGGTCATTGAGCCTACAAAGCGTCTGGGCGAAAGGGAAGAGGTAAAGGTAAGGCTTGCCTATTCACAGGAGCTTTTCGGCGTGCCTTCAAATGTGTACATAGTAGGCACCATGAACACGGCGGACCGTTCCATTGCCCTTCTTGATACGGCTATACGCCGCCGTTTCGACTTTATAGAGATGCTTCCCCGTCCCGAGCTTTTCGGAGATACCTTTGTGGAGGGTGTGAGCATTGAAAAGCTGCTTGCCACCATCAACAAGAGAATAGAGATCCTTCTTGACCGTGAGCATACCATAGGTCATGCCTATTTCATGGGACTCAAGACCGATCCTTCTATCCTTCGTCTGGGAACCATTTTCAAAAACTCCATCATACCCCTTCTTCAGGAGTATTTCTACGGAGATTATCAGAAGATACGCTGGGTACTGGGCGATTACAACAAGGAGCCGGATGAGCAGTTCGTAAAGGCACTGGCAATAGACTACAAAAAGACTTTCGGCGAAAAGGTAGAGCTCTTCCTTGATGTTGATGATACCTACGAGATAAACGACGATGCGCTCTGGAACCCCGAATCCTACAGAAAGCTCCTTTGATGCGGGGGTCTGTCGGCGGAGATCTGTCGCTGTTCTGCTTAAATGAAGCGTTTGGAGAGGGATAATGGCAAAAAAAGACAGATTCAGGATATATGAATCACAGTTTTTTACTATCGAAGGCTCATCGAAAAGAGATGGGGCGCTGCCCATACCTGAAGAGCTTTTCGATTCTCTTGAAAAGTTTTCGCTGGAAAAGAGAATGCCCGATCCCAGAGGTATCAATTCTCACATACTTGAGCCGGAGGGCACGGGAAAGGAAAGGGTACTGAAGGCAGGGGGATATGTGGGTGCGATGGTCTTTAAGGACGGCACCCAGATAGAGATACTCCCTATGCTCCAGTCCAAGGACAAAAAGGGGAATGTGGTCTCAAGGAAGCGTGTTTTCCTGAATATGCTGGCTTCCATGAAGTTTATCCCCCTTACAAGACAGATCGTAAATTCCAGAGCGGCAGAGAACCTCAACATCTTTGAATCCTTTATACTTTCCTTCGTAAACGAAGTACAGGGTATAGTAAGAAACGGCATAAAGCAGGCATACACTCCCTTTGTGAATAATGAGAATTTTCTGAAGGGAAAGGTCGTTTATGCGAAGCACGCCACGAAAAACTTCGCCCACAAGGACAAATTCTTCGTTGAATACGATGTATTCACCATAAACCGTGCCGAAAACAGGCTGATCAAATCTACTCTGAAGTACCTGCATGACATCACATCCTCTGCACGAACCCGTAACAGGATAGACAGCCTTGTGGCAAACTTTGACGGTGTGGATTATTCTACCAATTATATACAGGATTTTTCCTCTTCTGTACTGGACAGATCCATGGCAGGGTATTACAACGCTTTGAAGTGGGTAGAGATATTCCTTCTCGGGAGGAATGTTTCCATCACAAAGGGAAGAGATGTGTCCTATGCCGTAGTATTCCCAACGGCTCAGCTTTTTGACAGCTATACATCCTTCAATCTCCTGAAAATGCTTGACAATCAGCGATTCAGAGCAGAGCTTCTCACAAAGCGCTATCCTATGATAAACCACACCATGAGGAAGGATTCGGCGCAGGCGCTTGCGGTCATGACCTACCGTGAAACGGGAATGAGAGTGGTCTTTGACTCAAAATGGCAGGGGCTTTCCGAACAGAACGAGAACTTCGGCATCAGAGAGACTGATGTTTACGATCTTTACAATCTCCTTGAGATATACCATGCGGACAGTGTTTGCTATATCTACCCGCTTACAAGGGAAATGGCGGAGGAAAACAGAGAGATATCGTTCAAGAATGAGGATGGTATACTGGGAAGGGTCTGCTTTGTGGATATAGGAGATATGGAAGGCAGCCTTGAAAATGTCATAAAGCATATCTTCGGAGAAAATGTCCTGAAACAGGAAAAATGATCTTAGGATGATACCTGCGGTCAAAAGCGAAAGGATCGTATTACAGAACACAGGCAAGTATACGCCCCGGCTCCTGCCGGGGCTTTTGTGCAATATGACGAAAAATAATAAAGGAAATTGTTTGCAAGTATTGAATTTACATCTTGCAAATTTCTTCTTTCGGTGATATAATTACTTTTGTGAGTATTTGAAAGCTAAAGGGGATGTGCTTGTGGACATCCGACATTTTGAAATGCTCCGCTGTTGAATTTTCCGTTACCGGATTATTCAATTTCTGCGTTTTTTTCCGTTTATCCAAACGGTATTCTTCATTTCCTATTTTACAATCTTTTACGGAGGGATCAACAATGGCGTTGACAAACAAGTATCTTATCGATCTTATTGAGAATGTAAAGCAGCGTAACCGTAACGAGCCCGAATTCATCCAGGCAGTAACAGAGGTCATCGAGACCCTGGAGCCTGTTATAGAAAAGCGTCCCGACCTGGTAGAGGCAGGCGTTCTCGAAAGACTGGTAGAACCCGAGAGACAGATAATATTCAGAGTTCCCTGGGTAGATGACAATGGTAAGGTACAGGTGAACCGCGGCTTCAGAGTACAGTTCAACTCCGCTATCGGTCCCTACAAGGGCGGTATCAGACTTCATCCCTCCGTTTATATCGGCATAATCAAGTTCCTGGGCTTTGAGCAGGTATTCAAGAACAGCCTTACCACTCTCCCCATGGGCGGCGGCAAGGGCGGTTCCGACTTCGATCCCAAGGGCAAGTCCGACGGAGAGGTAATGCGTTTCTGCCAGTCCTTCATGACTGAGCTTTCCAAGCATATCGGCGCTGATACCGATGTTCCCGCAGGTGATATCGGCACAGGCGCAAGAGAGATCGGCTATATGTTCGGTCAGTACAAGAGACTTCGCAACGAGTTCACAGGCGTTCTCACAGGCAAGGGCCTTACCTACGGCGGCTCTCTTGCAAGAACAGAGGCTACAGGTTACGGTCTGTGCTACTTCACCAAGGAAATGCTCGCTGCCAACGGCAAGAGCTTTGAGGGCAAGACCGTTGTTATCTCCGGTTCCGGAAATGTTGCTATATATGCAAACCAGAAGGCTACTTCCTTCGGTGCAAAGGTAGTTGCAATGTCCGACTCCAACGGCTACATCTACGATCCCGACGGTATCGAGCTGGATGTTATCAAGCAGCTCAAGGAAGTTGAGAGAAAGAGGATCAAGGAATACATCGGCAGGACTTCCCACAAGAATGCTACATACACCGAAGGCTGCAAGGGTATCTGGACTATCAAGTGCGACATCGCTCTTCCCTGCGCAACACAGAACGAGATCGACGGTGAATCCGCTAAGATCCTTGCTGACAACGGCTGCTGGTGTGTATCCGAGGGTGCTAATATGCCTTCTACTCCCGAAGCTATCAACACCTATCTGGAGAGAGGTCTTCTCTATGGCCCCGCAAAGGCTGCAAATGCAGGCGGCGTAGCTACATCCGGTCTGGAAATGAGCCAGAACAGCGAGAGACTTTCCTGGACATTCGAGGAAGTTGATGCTAAGCTCCACAACATCATGGTATCCATCTTCAAGGCTTGCGAGAGCGCTGCCAAGGAGTACGGCATGGAGGGCAACTACATGGCAGGTGCCAACATTGCAGGTTTCCTGAAGGTTGCCGAGGCCATGAAGGCTCAGGGCTGCGTCTGATAAAAGAAGCAGTATATAAGCAAGAAAACAGCAGCAGGGGGCAGAAGATACTGCCCCCTGCGTTATTTGTGTTTGCCCGGTCATAAAGTGTATGAACAGGAAAAGCGGCAGTCGGTAAGACGGATACCCATATAGAAGTTTTGCCCCCAAGCGTTTATGCGCTTAGGGGCATTATATTTTATACGGTTGCTAAGATAAATCAGTATTTGTCTATTATCAACTAATGATACAACAACTGCCGGATAATCTATCAAACAGAATTATAAAAAGTAAACCCAACCTCACCTTTTTCTATTGCGGCAAATGTATCATATTTTCCGTTAGTATATTCGTTAATAACTTTCTTCCAGAAGTTCTGAGCGGGCAAGTTGTTTTGCCACTGTGATATTTCCCATCCACCGGGAAACATATCAAAAATCTTCATAGCGACCGACTTACCAACTCCTTTGCATCGGTATTTTTTCATCACAAAAAATTCAGCTATATTGTGAGGATCAGACAAATTATTATGCTCACTGCAAGATCTAACCAAGACCAATCCTGCAAGTTTGCTATCGACTCTAATAAAGAACGGATATCTTCCTTCCTCATTCCAATAGTCATCAATACGCGAATAACCAAAGTATCCATATTCATTTATATCATCATCAGAATACTCTGAAAAATCATAATTGTATAACTCCATCATCTGAATAAATACAGATTTTTGTTCAATCAATATAGGTTCAATCCTGATATCCATAGAACTCCTCCTAAAATCCCGATTTATGTTCGTAACAATTATAGCATAACATTGCTTCATAGTCAATATAAACGCCATAGTACTTCTGACTGTAAATCAGAAATACTATGGCATAAAACTTCTATATTAGCATAGCACGTAAACTGCCGCTTTTTGCGTTATCATCTTTCATCCTTTCCCTTTATTCTTGCGATTATCATGCCGCCTATGACCAGCAGCGACACAAGGAAGGGGAGAGTGCGCATAAGACGGAAGCCGTTTGTGAGGACTGCTCCCGCATGCCTGATACTGAAAAAAGTCACAAGAGTATGCTGTATCACCGATGTTATCACAAAAAATACAGCGGGACACCGTACATCGCCGTAGGCTCTCATCATAAGCACGCACAGCACACCTACCAGGAAAACGGACAGTATGTTTATCAGTTCTATGGGGTGCATCTTACCGCTTATGGCAGTGCCTATGCTGTTGTACAGGAAAATATGCACAGCGACGTAATAAAGCCCCAGGGACACATATCCGGCGATCTTTTCTCCGTAGGTCTCACGGAAAATGGTGTAGGGAAAACCAAAGGACAAAAGCATAACGAAAAAGCTCATACACAGGGTGTAGAAAAAAGCTTTATCGAAAAGAGGGGCGTGGGACAGGGAAATATCTATGCTTTTGAACCCGAAATCCATAAGGAAGGGGTAAAGCGGCAGCAGGAGCCCCCACAGCAGCCCCCTTGAATAGCAAAGGTATCTGTGACCCTTTGCGAGGAAAGAACGCTTTCCTTTTTCTATGACCTGCAGGAAAAAGGTGGTGAGGAAAAACTCATATACCGCAGTGGCAACGTCGCTTACACTGTAGAATAAAGACCTTAAAAGAAGATGTCCTCCCACGCTGAGCAGTACAAAAACACCTGCTTTTATTATACAAAGCCTGCCCGGACTTATGTCAGGCTGCTTTTTAGCTGTCATTTAAAACCTCTTAAGAATAGCATTAGCGTGGGCTGTGAGCCCTTCCTTTTGCGCCATAAGAACGATATCATCCTTAGCCTTGTAAAGGGCATCCTCTGTGTAGTAGATAAACTGGGAGCGCTTTACGAAGCTGTTTACGGAGAGGGGAGAGAAGAACCTTGCGGTGCCGGAGGTGGGGAGAACATGGTTGGTACCCGCATAGTAGTCGCCGAGGGGTTCTGAACTGTATTTTCCCAGGAATACGGAGCCTGCATTATCTATCCTGCCTATGTATTGCAAGGGATCCTGCACCTCAAGCTCAAGATGCTCCGGAGCCAGTCTGTTGGCAAGCTCTATGGCATCGTCAATTGTCTTGACCACGATTATGGCACCGTTATCGTCTATGGACTTCCTGATGATCTCCTTTCTTTCAAGAGACACCATCTGCTTTTCTATTTCTGCCGAGGTCTCCTCTGCGATCTTCTCGGAAGTGGTGATAAGAACGGCACTTGCCATTTTGTCATGCTCTGCCTGGGACATAAGGTCGGCAGCCAGCAGAACGGGTTCCGCCTTGTCATCGGCTATAACAAGTATCTCGGAGGGACCTGCTATCATGTCTATGTCAACTTTTCCGTAAAGGAGCTTTTTGGCGGTTGCAACAAAAATGTTGCCGGGACCTACTATCTTGTCAACGGCAGGTATCTGCTCCGTGCCGTATGCCATGGCTGCAATGGCCTGGGCTCCGCCTGCCATGAACACACGGTCTACTCCGGTTATGGCTGCGGCTGTGAGTATGTCCTTGTTGGGTCTGCCGTCTTTGCCGGGAGGTGTGAGCATTATTATCTCACGAACACCTGCCACCTTTGCGGGAACTGCGTTCATGAGCACGGTGGAAAACAGGGGGGCGGTGCCTCCGGGAACATAAAGACCCACACGGTCAAGTCCTCTTACCCTTTGTCCAAGGATACAGCCGTCGGGACGGGTGTCAAGGAAGCTCTGCTCTATCTGGCGGTTGTGAAATTCGGAGATGTTCTGCATAGCGTTTAGCAGGGCATTTGTAAACTCCGGGTCAGCCTCGGTGAGAGCATTGTTGATCTCATCTCTGGGGACCTCGTAGTATTCGGGCACAGTGCCGTCAAACTTCTCCGTATACTCCATAACGGCTTTGTCTCCGCCGTTCTTTACATTCTCGATTATTTCGGAAACTATGGCAGTGACCTTTTTATCGGTGTCACCGCTGCGCTTTTCCACTTCTGCGATGAAGTCCTTTTCCGAAACACCGTCTGCTTTTATAATGCGTATCATATAAATGACCTTTCTGTGGGGATTATTTTATGTTCAGAGCCTTTTTGCCTATGTCATGCCTGTAATGGGCATTCTCAAAGCTGATCTTGCTTACTGCCTTGTAGGAATTGTCGAGGGCGGTCTGAAGATCCTTTCCTGTGGCTGTCACTCCTATGACTCTTCCGCCGTTGGTGAGGAACCTGCCTCCTTCAAGCTTTGTTCCGGCATGGTAAACAAAGGCACCTTCCACCTGACCCATATCATCAAAGCCGTGCATCTCTATGCCCTTTTTGTAGGAAAGAGGATAGCCTCCGGATGCCATTACAACGCAGGCGGCGCATTCATCCTTGAAGCTGACATCTGCCTGCGACAGGGTGCCGTTGTAAACAGATTCAAAGATGTCGCAAAGGTCACCCTCAAGAAGCGGAAGGACGACCTGTGTTTCAGGGTCTCCGAAACGGCAGTTGTACTCTATGACCTTGGGACCGTCCTTTGTTATCATAAGACCAAAGTAGAGACAGCCCTTGAATGTCCGCCCCTCCGCCTTCATTGCGTTGATGGTGGGGATGAATATCTTTTCCATGCACTCCTCGGCAATTTCGGGAGTATAGCACGGATTGGGGGCAATGGTGCCCATACCGCCGGTATTAAGTCCCTCGTCGTTATCGTATGCTCGTTTGTGATCCATGGAGGATACCATGGGAACTACTATATTTCCGTCCGTAAAGGAGAGAACGGAGACCTCAGGACCCGTGAGATACTCTTCGATGACCACTCTTGCGGAGGATTCACCGAATTTCCTGTCATCTATCATGTCTTTTACAGCCTGAACGGCTTCATCCTCGCTCTGTGCGATGATAACGCCTTTGCCCAGCGCCAGACCGTCTGCCTTGATAACTGCGGGATAGGAGTTTTGTTCCTTCAGGTAGGCTATTGCCTTCTCGGAATCGTCAAACACCTCATACCTTGCCGTAGGTATGCCGTATTTCTTCATAAGTTCCTTGGAAAATGCCTTGCTTCCTTCTATTATTGCAGCCTTGGAATCAGGTCCGAAGGTTATGAAGCCTTCGGCATTGAGCCTGTCCACCAGACCCATTACAAGAGGATCGTCCGGGGCAACTACCACCATATCTGCCTTGAGCCTTTTGGCAAGGGCTACCTGACCCTCTATATCAGTGGCAGGAACATCAAAGCATTCCGCATATTTTGATATGCCGCCGTTTCCGGGGGCACAGTAGAGCTTGTCAACTCTGGGGCTTTCGGACAGCTTCATTATAATGGCGTGCTCTCTTCCGCCGCCGCCTACTACAAGTATATCCATGTTATTTCCTCTCTTTCGCAGCAGATATCTATACCTTATGATTATACATCATTTGCAGGCGATTTGTCAAGTATACCGGTGATATAAAATCGGGACTGCCCCAAGAGATCCAAAAGACTGCGGGACTGGACCTTATATGAGACGGGGATCCCCGCAGAATAAGGGCCGATGAACTGTTTTGATAATTGTTGGAGTCGGAGCGTCGTATTCTGAGTGTTATACGGGATCGTGCGGGAATGATGCCTTTAAGTATCTGCTATGGATTTGGTACAATATAATATGAGGGCTTATGTCTAATATTTGTGAATTTCCGCTAAAAGAAAAGGCTTGAAAGTTATTCAACAATATGGTAAAATATAATGGTATGTGCAAGTGGATATTTCACGAAGTCCGGTGTATGACCCGCCTGAACTGAGAAAATGGGAGGAATTCCGTTATTATCTTCTTTTTGGCGTCAACAAGCCATTAGCTATTATATGATGTGGCTTGCGTTTTCAAAGAACTTGATATCCGTTCGCATTTGAGTCATATGTGAGTCACAGACGGAAAATATACGCTTTATCAGCATATTACTAAAGCTATTTGGACTAAATATGTAAGTGATGTTGATACATTTATTGCATCACGTCAAAATATGCTTCGGTGAAGACTGTTGTCTTAGCATATATTGAAAATTGTGCAGCGATTTATCGGATCGCTGTTTGAGGATTTGGTTGTACGAAGAGAGACTGCTTGCAGATTGGGATGAACCCAAGTATACCGTTGCTCGGTGCAGACTTGGGATTCGTATATATAAAAGTGTACATATGTATGGCTGTATGGTGCTCCTCAGAATGTTGGGATGTTGACCCGAGAACCGGATGATGTGATAAACTATGTGTTTGAGGAAATGGACGATATAGGATATTGACCGTTGGTTCTGAAACGTCAGATATAAATAATAGAAGGACGAAAACAATGCATGATTTTTTGAATGATATGAGATTTAAAGGCCTTGAACGTTTTTCATCCAAAATCTGGCTGTCCTCTCCTACCATGCACGGAGACGAGCAGAAATGGGTAGATGATGCAATCCGGACTAACTGGGTGAGCACAGTTGGAGAGAACATTAACGAAGTTGAAGCACAGATGAGTGCCTATCTCGGATGCAAGTATGCGGTTGGGCTGAGCTGCGGGACTGCAGCACTTCATATGGCAACGAAGCTGGCAGGAGAAAAGCTATATGGTCAGGCGAAAACGAATGAAGGGACGCTGAAAGGAAAGAAAGTTTTTTGCAGCGATGTTACATTCGATGCATCCGTCAATCCTGTTGCATATGAAGACGGCGAGGCTGTGTTCATAGATACGGAATATGAAACCTGGAATATGTCTCCGGAGGCTCTTGAAAAGGCATTTGATCTTTATCCTGATGTAAAGCTTGTGGTTGTTGCACATTTATATGGTACACCCGGCAAAATTGGAGAGATAAGGAAAATATGCGATAGTCATGGCGCATTGATCGTTGAGGATGCAGCGGAGAGTTTGGGTGCGACCTATAGGGGTGTGCAGACCGGTACATTTGGCGACTATAATGCAATCAGCTTTAATGGCAACAAGATAATCACCGGATCAGCCGGCGGACTATTCTTGACTGACAGTGAAGAAGATGCGGACAAGGTCAGAAAATGGAGCACGCAGAGCCGTGAGGCGGCTCCATGGTACCAGCATGAGGAGATTGGCTATAACTATAGGATGAGCAATATTGTAGCCGGTGTGGTAAGGGGGCAGATTCCTTATCTGGATGAGCATATCGAGCAGAAATGTGCTATTCGGGAAAGATATGAAAGGGGTCTTGCAGACCTGCCTGTGTCTATGAATCCGTATGATTCTGCTAATTCAGTTCCTAACTTCTGGCTCAGCTGTATGATGATCGATGAAGAAGCGATGGCTCCTATGGTTCGAGGAGAAAAGGATTATCTGTGGACCACGGAGTCTGGGAAAAGCAGCCCACAGGAAATTCTTGATGCAATCTCAGCTTTCAATGCTGAAGGTAGACCCGTTTGGAAGCCCATGCATATGCAGCCGATATACAGGACGAATCCGTTCGTCACAGTCGAGGGTAACGGTAGAGGACGTACAAATGCTTATATAAAGGGCTCTGGAATCGATGTAGGAGCCGATATTTTCAGGAGAGGGTTGTGTCTTCCCTCCGATAACAAGATGACGCCGGAGCAGCAGGACAGGATTATTGAGATCATTCATCGGTGTTTTCGGTGATGTCGGCTGGATGTGCATGAGGGCGTAGATTAGGAGATACCGGCTAGAAGCCGTATCGGCAGAGCATGCATGAGGTCTGTAGATAAGGAAAATGCATGTCGGTTGGATATGACTGAGGGACGTAGAATATGTATCTGCTGCATATGCATGAGGTGCGTAGATAAGGAAAACAGCATCTGCTGCATATGAATGAGGGAGTTATATGTACATCGGTTGCGCATGTATTAGGTAGTCACAGCAGACGACAAACACGGAGGGAAAAGCTATCGATTACGTATTTGGCCTTTTAGACATTCACTGGTGGTATTACGCGATAGCGGTTCTTCTCTATGTGGCTGTCTGGAAGATCTGGAAGAAACCGAGTCTGGGGTTATTGATAGGTTATGCGGTTCTCCTGCTTACTGAGACTGTATTGATTCGGAAGCCGTTTATAGGAGAACACATAAAGCTCGAACTCTTCTGGTCGTGGAAGCAATGGAACGTCCAGAAGAACCAGATCCTAACCAATGTGGTGATGTTTATACCTATAGGGGTCTTGGCCAGTTTTCTGTGGAAATGGCGTGGGCTGTGGTTTGCCACTGGGTTGAGCCTGCTGGTTGAAGTCTTACAGTTAGTCACTTCCCGGGGTCTGCTGGAATTCGATGATGTGCTCCATAACATGATCGGGGCTGTAGTCGGCGCGGGAATTGTGATGGTGGTTGGAAAGAAGCTGAAATAGTGGAACATGATTAGCATAATCGTACCGGTTTATAACGTGGAACCGTATTTGAGAAAGTGCTTAGACAGTATTCTGGATCAGACATATCGGGATCTGGAAATCCTTGTGATTGATGATGGGAGTACTGATGGTAGCGGAAAGATATGTGATGAGTACGCAGGAAAAGATGATCGTATAAAGGTTTTCCACACTGAGAATCGCGGATTAAGCGCTGCGCGTAACCTCGGACTTGATAACGCCACAGGTGACTGGATTGGGTTCGTGGATTCAGACGATTGGATTGAACTAGATATGTACGAGGTGTTGCTTCGGAAAGCTGAGAAGACTGGGGCAGATGTTGTTGAATGTGGATTCATTAAAGACTATCGATTATCTAGCGAAGAAGTTTCGGCAATATTACGAATAGCCTCAGGGGCAGACACTCTAGAAGCACTGATTACCGGTGAGATTCAAGGAACTGTATGGAATAAGATTTGGAAGAAAAAACTATTTAATACCAATAGATTCCCTGAGGGTCAAGAATTTGAGGATATTTCAACAGTATACAAAGCTATTCAAAATGCCGTTGTTACAGGTGTAAACGTTTACTCTTACCACTATACCCAGAGAAAAGATGGAATATCGCAGAACCATAGTGTTAAAAACCTTATGGATAATTGGAATTCACATAGGCAGCGATATGAAGAATTGAAGGAAACGGTAAGTACATATGCATGCGAACAACTTCTCAATGACTGCGCATATGCAATAGCTAGAACATGGGTATGGTATTTAAGATGCGAACACATACCAAAATTTATCGATAGTGTGTCAAGATTTGCATGTTCACAATACCCCATTATGGGAAATAGCAGCTGGCCGATTCAATTAAGGGTCTGCGTGTTTTTGGCAAGGATTAATCATCCTTTTTCCTATCGATTAGCATATGTTATCAATCAGATAGTCAGATACCTGAGGCCTGAGAAATATTACTGAAACAAGAGATTGAGGAACAATATGGCGAAGATTACAGAAATCAGTATTGACGATCAGAATACTTGGGACACAATTGTCCGATCTTTTCCAGATTATGATGTGTTTTATCTTTCTGGATATTCTAAAGCATTTATGGGTGAAACGCCTAAAAATGGGACTCCGATTCTTTTGCTCTATGAAGATGGAGAAGATCAGGCAATAAATGTCGTTTTCAAACGCGATGTTGGTTTAGATGAAAAACTAGCAGGAAAAGTCGAAGAGGGAAAGTACTTTGATCTGATTACGCCTTATGGCTATGGCGGATTTTGGGGAAATGTTTCTGATTGGGATAAACTAAATCAGGTTTATACGAAATACTGTTTAGATAAACACTATGTTTGCGAGTTCGTGAGGTTTGAACTATTCACAGAATACCATAAGCATTATGATGGAGAAGTGGAAACTCGCACACATAATATAGTTCGTTCGCTCGATATGTCTCTTGAAGAGATGTGGATGGACTTTAAGCCGAAAGTTCGAAAGAACGTGAAGAGGGCTAATACTTATAACTTGGAATGCATCATCGAGAATACAGATGAACATATGGAGGATTTCCTTCGTATTTACTATTCCACCATGGATCGCTCAGATGCAGAAGGAGAATATTACTTTTCAAAGCAATTCTATGAGGACATGAATGAGATGAAAGACAATGTGATGTATTTTCACGTTGTTTATGAAGGAAAGATTGTATCCACAGAACTAGTAATCTATGGCGCAGAGAATTGTTATTCTTATTTGGGTGGTACAGATAGGGAATATTTTGATGTCAGGCCGAATGACTTTTTAAAGTATGAAATCATCAAGTGGGCAAAAGAAAAGGGTCTGAAGAACTTTGTTCTTGGCGGAGGCTATGGTGCGGATGACGGTATTTATCAGTATAAGTACTCTCTTGCCCCCCATGGGCAGTATGAGTTCTTCATCGGAAGAAAGATCTTTGATCAAACATCTTACAATTTTTTAGTTGCGCTTCGAGGAGAAGAGGAGTTGAATGAGAAATACTTCCCGCTTTATAGGAGTTAACCAAAATGTATGAAAGGTTCTTCAAAAGGGTATTCGATTGCCTATTGTCAGGAATTGCTTTAATTGTACTCAGTCCAATTATCCTTATTACGGCTATACTTGTGAGAATCAAACTGGGAAGCCCAGTAATTTTTAAGCAAGAGAGGCCAGGCAAAGATGAGAAACTCTTTAAGCTCTTCAAGTTCCGCTCAATGACAGACGAAAGAGACGAGAAGGGAAATCTACTTCCGGATGAGAAACGGCTGCCACGATTTGGTCGGATCTTGCGGACAACATCACTCGATGAGCTGCCGGAACTGATTAACATTTTCAAGGGAGATATGGCAATTGTTGGACCAAGACCATTACTCGTAAGATATTTACCATTCTATAAACCGGAAGAAAGAGTACGTCATTCAGTTCGACCTGGGCTCACTGGTTTAGCACAGATAAATGGAAGAAATAATCTGGATTGGGATGAGCGTATTAGCTTGGATGTTCAGTATGTAAAGAAAATTACATTCTTGGGAGATTTAAAAATAATATTCCAGACCGTTGGAAAGGTTCTCAAACGTAGTGATATTGCTTCAGGAGAACAACTTATCATGCAGGACTTGGATAAAGAGAGAGCTTGGATGACTGTGGAGAAGAAGTAAATGAACATAGAATATAAAATTTTTGAAGCTGAGGACATTGACTGCTATAAGGATGAACTAGTCGCATTAATGCAGAATGTCCTCGCTGACAATATTACCCAACACTATCCGGAAGATCTTGCAGAACAGTATGTTGGAAAGATGCCCGGATATATATCGGATGGATCCGCCATTATAGTTGGGGCAGTTTCTGATGGCAAGCTGGTTGGGTTTTCTTGGGCATACGAGTTAAAGATATTTGACGAACGAAGAATCCACATAGATATGATAGGCGTTAATTCGGATTTTAGAAGAAACGGTATTGCACGTAGACTTGTAGAGATGCAGATTGAGGAATCAAAAAGACGAAATATCACTATCGTTGAAGCAATGACTACAAAGGCAAACGAAAACTCCTATAACTGGTTCCATTCCATGGGGTTCGCGGATGAACGTGTAAAAGTAAAATTGGAGTTAGGCAAATGATAGAAAAGATTCAGACGAATAAGCACAACTATCGCATCAATATGCATTATTATCAGAGAGCCAGAGATGCTATGTTTGATGCAGTACAGCAGCTCTTTGATGATGGATATCATGATATTTATATTCCTGGCTATATCGGGTGGTCTCCAAGAGAGGGCAGTGGTATTTTTGACCCAATTAATCGGATTGAAGGCTTATCACGTCATTATTATCGAATGACAAAGGACTTAACTATCGACATAGATGCACTTAGAAACAGCCTTAGCAAGAAAAGTATATTACTTATAGTAAATTATTTCGGCTTTCGGGATAAAGAGATTAAGACTGCGATACAAGTCGCAAAAGAAAACGAATGTGTCGTTATTGAGGATAATGCTCATGGATTTTTCACGTTCTTCTGCCATGGATCTGTAGGAGCCGACATTACGTTCTTCTCACTTCATAAGATGTTTCCGTTTGAAAATGGCGGAAGCTTATTATTGCTGAACGAACGATTGACTGTACAACCAAAACGAAGTCTGGAAGAACCCACTGAATTGACTCCTTTTGCATATGATATCAATGGTATTGCCTCAAGAAGGAAAAGTAACTACATTTCATTGATGACTCTAATGGAAGGACATGAGAATTATTTTGTTCCACTGAAGTCAATTGATGATATTACCCTTAACGTACCTCAGACATTTCCGATCATAATTAGACGCGGAAATAGAGATAAAATCTATGAATATATGAATGAGCGGGGATATGGAGTTGTCTCTCTTTATCATACGATGATAGAGGAACTTCGAAATGATGAACACAGCGAAGCATGTTGGCTGTCCAAGCACATCATGAATCTTCCGGTACATCAGGATTGCAATGGAACCGAGTATGCAGCGATGATTAATACTCTTAAGGAAGCCTGTGACAATACCTGAGAAAGGCAACAAAAATGAACGTATTGTTTCTCACCCTAACAAAACTAACAAGTCTTAGGGATACAATGGTTTATACGGATATGCTCCATACATTCGAAAAGCGTGGACATAGTGTATATGCTATATGCCCTTTAGAAAAGAAGGATTCCCGCGAAAGCTTTGTTGAGCAGGAAGGAAATATACGATTGCTGCATGCCAACATTGGCGGAAACTATTTTAATGTTGGGGCGATTGAGAAAGGATTAACTCTTCTAAAACTGGAGAAAGGGTATATAAAGGGCATTACTGAGAAATTCGCTGATGTACATTTTGATTTGATTATATATACAACGCCTCCGATTACGTTCAATAACGTTGTTGAGTTTATCAAGAAACGAGATCAGGCAATGTCATATCTCATGCTAAAAGACATCTTTCCTCAGAATGCTGTTGACATGGGAATGATGTCGAAGCAGGGCTTAAAAGGCTTTTTATATAAGTATTTCCGCAGGAAAGAAAAAAAGTTATATAAGGTTTCTGATTTTATTGGATGTATGTCTCCAGCAAATATGGAGTATGTGAAGAAGCACAATCCAGAAGTTGATGAATTAAAGGTAGAACTATCTCCTAACAGTATCATAATAAGAGACATGAGTGTGGGCCAAGAGAAGAGAAATGAGCTCCGAACGAAATATGGGATTCCTTTGGACAAAATAGTATTTGTTTATGGTGGAAATCTCGGTAAGCCTCAAGGAATTGACTTCCTCGTAGAGTGCCTCAGAAAAGTTCGCGATGAAGGTGCGCTGTTTCTTATCATTGGAGACGGAGCGGATCAATACAAAATCCAAGACTTTGTTGATAACGAGAGGCCGGAGAACGTTCTTCTTATGAAGCGACTTCCAAAAGAGGACTTTGATTTACTCGTTAGTTCTTGTGATATCGGGCTTATTTTCTTGGATCATCGATTCACTATTCCAAATTTCCCAAGCAGACTGCTGAGTTACATGCAATCCAAGATCCCTACTTTAGCTGTTACAGATACTGCGTCTGATGTTGGAACTGTAATCGAAGAAGGTAAATTTGGTTGGTGGTGTGAGAGTAATGACTCTGATGCTTTTCTCGGAAAGGTAGCAGAAGCAATGGAGAGCAATCTAACTAAACTAGGTGAAAATGGTTTTGAATATCTAAAATTGCATTATGATGTCAAAGACAGCGTGAATTCTATATTATCACATATCAAGTAGAAGACGGAGGCACACCATATATGAGGATACTTATTGTGATAGGTGGTTTTTTCCCCGGCAAAAAATGTGGTGGGCCACCAGTGAGTGTTGATAATTTCTGCTCGCTCATGAAGGATTATGAGTGCTATATCATAACGGTGAATCATGACCTATTTGAGACAAAACCATATGAGAACATTCAAGAAGGGTGGAACGATAGAGGGAACAGTAAAGTATTATATTTGAGCGATTCTGAATACAACAAAAGGACATTTGAAAAGTATATTTTGGAAATATACCCAGATATTCTTTATTTGCAAGGAGTTTTTCAGGCATGTATTTTACCATGCTTACAATTGGCAAAAAAGCATGACATCAAAGTATTGCTAGCCCCACGTGGGGAATTGTGTGAGGGAGCTTTTAATCTAAAGCGATATAAAAAAGTACCGTATGTAGAGTTAATCAAACGGCTTGGTCTTGTTAGTAATATCCACTGGCAGTCTACGAGCGATGAAGAAACAGAGGCAATTAAGAGGCTTATGAAAGCTTCTAATGACCTTATTCATAGATTAGACAATATCCCTTCTATTCCGAAGAAGGATTATCCACGGAGAGAAAAGGTAGCGGGCGAAGGAAAGTTTGTGTTTCTCTCGCGAATCCATCCAAAGAAAAATCTACTATTCGCAATCTCTTTATTCAAGGAAATTCAAGGGAACGTAGAGTTTGATATTTACGGCCCGATAGAGGATGAAGATTACTGGAGACGTTGCCAAGAAGAAATCAAACAACTACCGAAAAATGTGAAAGTTGAATACAAAGGACTGGTTGGACATGACCAAGTCCATGAGGTGTTCAGCCAGTACGATGCTTTCTTATTCCCTACGCTTAGTGAAAATTATGGCCATGTGATTGCTGAGAGTTTGATAGTGGGAACACCTGTTATTATCAGCAATCAGACTCCCTGGAGAGGGCTTGAGGGAGCTGAGGCGGGTTGGGATATTAATCTAAAAAATGCTAATGAGTTTAAGAATTCGTTGAATTTGATAATAGAACTCAGTGAAAAACAGATGTTAAATCGAAGAAAGAATGCTCGCAATTATATCAATAATGCTTTAGATATTCAGAAAATCCATCATCTATATAGCCAAGCATTACAAAGCGTTTGTTTTGATAAACAAAACAATACCGTATCTTAGTATCTTTGAGGAATAGCAGGAGGAACCATTAATGCGTGTTGAAAATGCGTATAAAATAGAAAAGTATGTTTCTAAATTCCATATACATGCATTAGACATGCTGATATGGTACTTATTGCGATTCTATTTAAATATGAGATTGCCTAAATATTATAAAAAACATGAGGTGGTGGAGGGCAGGTCGGCAAAAGAATATACAAATCGAGATGTGGTCCTTTCATTGACTACATATCCAAAGCGAATGGATACTCTGCCTATAGTACTTGAGTCGTTATTAAGACAAACAGTCAGACCAACATCCATTCAACTTTGGCTTGCAGAAGAACAGTATCCAGATAAGGAAACATTGCTCAGGGACATGAAACCATATACGGACAGAGGATTGGAGATATTGTTCTGTGATGACCTGAAATCTCATAAAAAATATTATTATTCCATGAAGAATAATCCAGATGCTATCGTGGTTACTGTTGACGATGATATCATTTATCCGGAAAACATGTTGGAAGAACTATTGAAAACGCACAGAGAATATCCGGATTGTGTGGTTGCACATCGTGCCCATAAGATGAAAAAAGAGAATGGAACAGTCCTCCCATATAATAACTGGTATTATAGAGCCATGGGATGTATAGGGCCCAACTTATATTTATGCGCCACGGGTTGCGGCGGATGCCTTTACCCGCCTAAGCTTCTACCAGAAGAAATACTCAACAGGGAAGTCTTTAAGGAGATATGTTTCTTTGCGGATGACATATGGTTAAAATGCATGGAATATATCAATAAAGTACCAGTTGTACTCACAGGAGCTAATAACCCCGAGGTAATATCAGTGATAGGCTCAAATGAAGGTGGCTTGGCCCAATCTAATGTAGAGGATAACAAAAATGATTTACAATTCAGGGCAGTTTCAGAATACTACAATATCAAATGGTGAGATATCGTATGCAAATGATTATTCAGCGAAGGATAGCAAGCGAACTATTTTTTATTTGATAATTTTCTTATATCTGTTTTTTGGCAAATGGAACATATTCACCATTTTCCGCGTGAGCACGGACTACCTATTCTGGGCAATTCTTTTTGTTTTCTTTGCTGTATGCTTATTCTTAGTTAGAAAGGTTAGAGTTTCAAATGCTGATATTCCATTCCTCATTTATCTTGTGTATCAGGCATTTGAGATGAAACATTCATCCTATCCATCGACTGCAATTGCGACTTTTATTTTTAATATTCTGACAGTCAGTGTGTTTTTATTCGTGCGCTCTAAGAAGGGATATGAGCGCAGCTTTATAAATTGTCTGTATTACGGAGGAATATATTATATGATCACTGTTTTCCTCCAATCAATATTCCCAACTGTAATCAATGAGCTTAGAAGAAACCTTCTGACAAGCATGGATATAGAATCAGCACTTAGAGGATTTCAAAACACGACACGTTATTTGGCAGGTCTAGCGGCAAACTCCGCAATCGTAGCATTTTTTATATCGATGATGGTTGGAATTGCGATATCAAGAGTTCTACTAAGGAAAAGAACGGGATTTAATATTACTATTACATTACTGGGAATGGTTTCTCTTTTCTTAACGCAAAAGAGGTCATTTGCACTGGGAACAATCCTTGCAATCATTATTGTGGTGCTGTTTTTCAAAAAAGGTATAGCAAAGAAATTTTACTTTATAATGACCTTGCTTATAGTTGGAAGCATAGGCTTATATATAATGTACAGAGTTTCGCCCGCCATGACTATCTTCATGAACAGATTGCTTCATAATAGCGATATTCTAAGCGGACGAGATAACATGTATGAAATAATGGCTGAGTGGTTCCGCAAAAGTCCCATTATTGGTGTTGGGATTGGTACAGCTAATCATTCATTTGGATATGGTGGTCATAACTGTTATCGTCAGCTATTGGGCGAAGAAGGCATATTGGGATGCATCATCTATTTGTTGATGATAGGACCATATCTGTTAAACCTTTTCAAAGATCTTGTAGAATCTTGGAATAGTCGTGAACAAAATGAATATGCAGAGTATTATTTAGCAGCGTCAATCTGCTTAACCATCATTTTGATATATGCTCTTGTTGGAAACCCATTTTATGATTTTACTTTCTGTTTAACTATGTTTATGCTCTTGGCGATACCAACACAGATAAAAACAATGTAATCGCATTATGGCAGGATAATATCTCTAAACGAATAACTATAAGGAGTAAACTCCTATGAGGATGAAGCTATTATATATTGCTAATGTAGACCTTGGGGATAAGAGATCTGGAATCACTCGAAAAGTGTTCTCACAATATAACGTGTTTGCAGCAAATTTCGATGCATTTCTGATTGGATATGATGGTAGAAATATTAGAATAATACACGGTCAGGAATCTAATAATATAAACACTGAAGGGAGAAAACCATCAGCTGTTTTAAGAGAGGAAGCGTTGAATACTTCAAAGAGTAATGAAATCAATGCTTTTTATATCCGAAGGATGGAAGTCACCATCAGTGTACTTTCTTTTCTAAAAAGACTGAAAGATAAAAATGGTGTATTACTTTGGGAGATTCCGACATATCCTTACGATTTTGAAAATAAAAGCTTCCTGAATCCTGTGCAGAAAGTTCGTGCAAAGCTTCGCCTCAGGATGGATTCGATTCTTAGAAACAATCTGAAAAAATATGTAGACCATATAGTAACTTTTTCTCATGTGGATGATATATTTGGTATCAAAACGATTGTTACAGGAAACGGTGTTGATGTAGATCAAATAAGGCCTCGGAAGATAGCAGATCATGGGGATGAAATACATATGATCGCTGTTGCGGTCATGCGACCGTGGCATGCCTATGATAGGCTAATAAAGGGTATCAAAGACTATTATGATCAGGGTGGTACGAGAAACATCATTTTTCATGTGGTTGGCGATGGATCGATATTGACGGATTATAAAAATCTTGTAGAGAGCTATAAATTGAGTACTCATGTTATCTTTTACGGAGCCAGAACAAAGGATGAAATAGATGAAATATATGACAAAGCTGATATAGCGGTCGAAAGCCTCGGGTGGCACCGGTCTAAGGTTCCTATGGGAACTTCTATAAAGACGAGGGAATATGTGGCTAAAGGGTTGCCTATCATTGCATCATCCCCGATGGATATCTTTCCAGAAGGGTGGGAGTACGCTTATTATGCGCCAATAGACGAAAGTAATATCAATATTCAGGAAATTATAGATTTCTACGACCATTTGATTTCAAAGAAGTCGAAGGAAGCGTTGGCTGATGAGATTAGGGAAATTGCTTACAAAAGATGCGATATGAAGATTATGATGCAACAGATAATTGATTACTATAATGATACGCAGCCTACTAATAACAATAAATAGGAGTAATGGTTCGAAGTGAAAGTTGGGATTTTGACATTTCATCATGCGTATAATTATGGCGCATACTTACAAGCATGCGCTTTATGCAGTAGATTGAATCAGGAAGCAAGTATTGAAGCAGAGATTATTGATTACTATATGGAAAAAGAGTTGACAAAATATGATTTTAGATATTTTAGGCTTAAATCCAAGATACACATGTTGATTGACGGCTCCTTTTCATTTTATAGGGATAAGAGTAAAGCATTTGCTAGAGGACAAAACTGCGGCTTTATGCTAAAGTCTCATGACTCTCTTGTGAGTGACTCGGTTGAAGATTTTCAGAGTTTCGTACGTGATAAATATGATGTTATCATTGCAGGCAGCGATGAAATTTGGAAGGTTAATGGATTTAGAGGTTTTCCAAATGCATATTGGCTGCCTGGTAATCTTGGATGCATAAAGATGTCTTATGCGGCATCTGCAAGGGTACGATTTTCTGAATATTTAAATGGAGAACAAATTGAAGTACTAAAAAGAACAATTGAAGACTTTTCGTTTGTTGGAGTCAGAGATATAAAAACGAAAACAGAGATTGATAATGTAGTTGGAAAAGAAATATGCCAGTTATGCTGCGACCCATCATTTCTATATACTTTTGAGGTACCATCTATCAATATTGCTGATGTATTATCAAAGTACAAGGAATTTGATCAACAAAAAAGGAGCATTCTTCTAATGGTTGATGATGGAGTAGTAAGTAAAAAAGTATTCGACACTTTTTCAGGAGAATATAATATAATATCTGTTTTCAACTATACTCCCAACTGCATAAATGTTGCGAATATTACGCCTATCGAATGGTTGACGGTGATAAAGAATATTGATTTTGTAATCACATCGTTTTTCCACGCTACTTGTTACAGCATTATTTACAACACCCCCTTTTTATCTATAGGGACAGAAGGAAAACAGAGTAAACTTAATGAATTGTTATCTGATGGGGTTATGCAATCTAGGTATATCACAACGGACAGTGATTCCTTTTCAAATATACATAGTACAGTTCTTGAGAATGCGAATACTAATGGATTTTCATCATTTGCAGAAACACAAAGGAGACTGTCTCGGCCTTTTATCAATAGACTTAATACTTATGTGTGATCAATGATTGCGTGAAAGCGTGAGGATTTGCGTATGATAATTAAACACGATGAACCGTTGAAAAATTATACAACTTTCCGGATGGGTGGATTTGCTAAAACGATCTTTTTCCCGGAAAACATAGAGGATATTGAGCTTCTATATGACAAAAATGGAGATGCATTTTCGTACATATTGGGCGGAGGATCGAATTTACTAATTAATGATAGCCATTATTTTGGTGAAGTGATTTGCCTTAAAATGTTGAATGTCAAAATCATACGTGAAGGTGATGGCGTATATCAAATTGGGGGCGGTATGAGGTTGCAAAAGATTATCAATGAGATCAATGGTGATGGTTACGGAGGGATAGAATACCTATATTCGGTTCCAGGACTGCTTGGCGGTGCAATCTACATGAATGCCGGAAGAGGACCGACCCATCATCAGTGCATCAGCGATTACCTTGAATCCGTTACTGTGTTTATAAACGGGCAGGTTAGGACTCTTAAGAAGGAAGAATGTGCGTTTTCTCATAGGTATTCCGCATTTCAAGATATGGTAAACCCCATCATTCTTGATGCACATTTTCGCTTTCACAATGAGGAGAAGGACAAATTGCGGGAGGCACGAGAGTCTCGAATGAAGCTAGTGAAAGAAAAGCAAGACAATACTAAGCCTAATTTTGGAAGTGTATTTTGCAAGTCAAATACTAAAATCATGAAGATACTTTGTTCTATCTCTAATAAAAAAGGTGTACATTACTCGAAAAAGACGCCAAACTGGCTTTTAAATGACAATGGAACCTACGAGCAAGCAATTCATGAGATAAAGAAAGCAGAGCGTCTACACAAAATAATGCGTCAATCCTGTAAAAGAGAAATTATCATCTGGGATTGATAATGCGAGATATTATTGTTTCTCGAAGGAATTAAGGCTATGACAAAATTCAAAGCTTTGTTAAAGAAATACAATGATATACCTGTTGCCGCAAAAGCAACGTTGTGGTTCATGCTTTGTACTATCATTCAGAAGGGCATTTCATTAATCACAACACCTATATTTACAAGAATCATGACCATAACACAGTATGGTCAGTTTACCATATACAATTCATGGCTCCAAATTTTCACTATTCTTACGACTTTGCGTCTAAACTGGGCTGTGTTTAATAAGGGAATGAGTAAATATAAAGATGATCGCGATGGATACACCTCCACCATGCAATCTCTGACCTTTATTATAACAGCAGTTTGGTTTGTTATCTATCTGTCATTTCACCGTGCTATCGATTCATTGGTAGAGTTACCGATGATTATCATGGTGGCAATTTTTGCAGAACTTTTTTTTACACCGGCAATTGATTTTTGGACTCTTCGCAAGAGATACGAGTATTATTATATATCCGTAGTAGTACGTACTCTTTTGATGTCATTTCTAAACGTCGGGATTGGCGTAGCGGCGGTATTGCTTTCTGAGGAAAAGGGGTACGCCAGGATACTATCGTGTGTATTTGTGAATCTTCTCTTTGGTATTCCATTATTCATCACAAACAGATCAAAAGGGAAAACGTGGTTCAAGCCAGAGTATGCTCGTTTCGCCCTGGCATTCAACCTTCCTCTGCTACTTCATTATTTTTCACAGTATATCTTAGATCAGTTCGACAAGATTATGGTTCAAAAAATGATTAGCATAGAAGCGGCAGGATTGTATGGGGTCGCTTACAGTGCTGGACTTATGATGAAAATTGTCACACAGAGCATTAACAATGCGATAGTTCCTTGGCAATATGAGAAGCTGGAAAAACGCCAGCATAAGGAGTTGGATGATGTCTGCTTCAAAATATATATCCTTGTAGCTGGGTGCGCTTTAGTTTTCTGCGCTTTTGCGCCTGAACTAATGAGAATACTGGCAGATAGAAAGTATTATGAAGCGGTTAATGTAATTCCACCAGTAGCATTAGGCATGGTGTTTTCTTTCATGTACACAACATTTGCAAATGTTGAGTTCTTTTATGACCAGAATAAATTTACGATGTATATATCGATGGCAGGTGCAGCACTGAATATTATTCTTAACTATTTTGGAATCAAAATATTTGGATATGTTGCTGCCGCTTATACTACCCTATTTTGCTATATAGTATTTGCTCTATGCCATTATATATACATGACAAAGAGCACAATAAAAGCCTTGAATATTGAGAACGTATATAATGGGAAAAGGCTGCTTGCCCTTTCTTTAATTACTGTTTTACTGGGAATCATTCTTATCTTTTTCTATGACAAGATTGTTGTTAGATACTGCTTTATAGTTGTTTTGCTGTTAGTTGCTTTCATAAACAGAAAGAAGATTCAATCAATCTTAGAAATTAAAGCAAGTAATAAACATTCAACTGACTAAAATAGGAGGCTCCAAGCCTCCTACATAAGCAAAAGGGTATTTCTCGGTTCAACTTCGGGAGTGCTGACTAATCCAAGAATAGCGTGTGTACAAACATCAAGAGTCCCATAATCATGCTTTATCGCAGAGAAAATATATTAAGGAAGGGAATTCACAAATGATAATTCACTTCAAATCACTTCACAATCTTGATCTTGAGGCCGATGAATTGGTTCGCAAGGAGATTAATGAAGGCTTTGAATCTTACTTGAGAGAATATATAACTTTTTCTGTAACAGAAAATGATACGAAGCGGGATTATTCGATTCCTGATGAGAACACTACAGTAGTTCATTGTGTGTCTGAGATACTTTCAGGGGTACTCTCACATTCTGAATCAATATATGAATTGGCGGATAGCATTGCACGAAAGCTCCTAACAGTGGAAAAAGATGTCCAGAGCGGTGTTGCTCAAATGGGGATCAAAGTCCAAAAAGGCAGTGTTATTCAAGCTCTTATTGAAGACGATGATGGGTATAAGTTTATCGTAGCGAAAGTTGAACACCTGGAATTCATAGAGGCTGAGAATTTTAGGAGAGATATTGGCTTTCCGAGTGATAATAAAAGAGTGTGGAAGTCGGCAGTTATTCCGATTGATTTTTCGGATGGAGTTATATCATTCGGAACAGTGAAGTGTTTTGCAAAAACTGGAGAGAATTACTGGACACATTTATTCTTAGAGATGGAACCAGCTCAGACAGACGAGAAGAACACAAAGGAAGTTTATGCTGCTGTGAACCGAGTTTTATCCAGGAGGGTAAAAACTCAATCTCCCGCTGATTACACGCAACTTCAGAATGCCCTCATTGCCACTTTACAATCTGAGCAGCAAATCAATTATCCGGAGATGATAGAACGGCTCGTAGGAACATATAGTCCAACAGATGAAAGTCTTGATATGGCACCTGTGAAGGAGCAGCTCCTTGCTTTGCAGGAATCTGGGAATTTCGATACGCAATTCAATAGTGTACCTAAAGCTGTTAAGAACGTGAAAAAAAGAAAATATCCACTCACCAGCTCGATTGATTTATATGTTAAAGAAGGGCTTGGCGATATCAAGAGAAATATAAAAGCTGTACGAGAGCCTAATGGTGATAAGTACCTAAAGGTTTTATGTGAAAATTCAGATACATATAATTCGTTTGTTGAGGAATAGGCAAAAGACATGAGGGAGGAGGTGCCAAGTGTTTGATATTTTAGATGTAGCAAGTCATACATTTGGTAATTCAACGTCTCTTTCCTGTGAGGAGGTCTTATATCGACTCTCTATCTCCTATAAAGTGACAAAAGAGAAGTTGCCATCATACGAGAAATTGGTAACCTTTCTTGGATATATCGAGGATCAAGATGACGGTATCATTACATTCACTGGAGAAACGGAACAAACTCTATATGTAGGTAGAGCTGTTTTTGAGGATAGCTATATTACTTATCTCGACAAATTGGTTGATGATGAGGAAGTAGATGTCTCTATAAGAATCACAAAGAAGATTTTTAATGGGACCTTATCAGTATATCGATTAGATTTGTTTATAGCCTTCTTGAAAGAATTAAGTGTTACTGATCATTTTACGAATTTCACAGAGCTCTTTAAAATTGCGGGAGAGCATTTAAGGTTTAGAGTTATCGACAGATCGTGTCTACTATCGACATCCACGATTGCTTTTTCTGACGATGACATTTCATGGATTGAAGATAAAAGCAGGCATGAAATGCTGGAGGATTGCTCAGATGCGAGCATTTTCCTACAGAAGACCGAATATGCGGTGGTTCCACAAGATTTTTCGGTTAAGCAGTCTACAGTTGAGTGTAAAGAAATATCTAAACTCTTTGACCGGCTTTGCTCAATACTATCTTTTATATACCTTGCTAATACAGCAAATATCATGGGGGACTGTGCTGTTCTCCAGTTTGATCCAAAGCACCCTGGAGAGGCCTACAATCTTGATGAACTTGGAAACAATCAATCAGTGCGGCGAGTCTACGAATGGGTCTATAAGGATTCCAATTGTGTGGACAAGGCGGGTATTGCAAGAGGGATTATAAACCTATACTGCAAAGCCAAAGAAGATATTCTAAATATTGATGAGCAGGTTCTTAATTCTATAAAAAGCGACTATGTAATTTACCAGAAGAATCATGCGGAAACCTATATTGAGATGAAGAACAAGATTTCAGATTTCATTCTCGATACTGGGGAGCAGATACAGGAGCTTGCAGGGAATCTAACAGACGGACTTAAGAATAACTTCCTGGCGATAATTGGATTCGCTTTAACAGTAATATTAAGTGATTCCATAGATGTGAAAGTATGGGCAGAAGCGGAGGTTTCGCCTCGTGTTATTGGTATTTGTACTCTCTTCATAATAGCATCAATCTGCTACCTTGTGGTCACAATCTTTTCTAACAATTCAAAATGGAGTTGGATGGAAAAATCCTATGGTGATCTGAAAAATAATTACAAAGGCACGTTAGATGATGCAGATATTCAGGAAGCGTTTGGTAATGACAAGGTCAAAGAAGATGCACATAACCAATATAAAAAGATTAGGTGTGTTGTTGTAGTTGTTTGGACAGTTATTATATTAGCTATGGGCAGTTTTACATTTTTGATGTCAAGACCTTTACTGCAAAATACCAAGCAAATTAATACTGTAGAAAAAGCTGCACTTGAAAATATTGATGAAGTAATCGAATCCTCTGAAAGTGATACTACAGAAGATATAGAGCAACCAACAACGGAGGCACACAATGACCCTGACGATTGAATGTGAATGCGGAAATAAGATCACCCTGTCAGCTCCATCTATGAAATATCTCCAGCTCCGGGATAATCTCGAAGCAAAGCAGTTCCGCTGGGATGGAGCAGAAATCAAGAACGGGAAAATTGCCGAGTTCCGCATTTGCTGTGATAAGTGTAAAAACTGGATCACGCTTGGCGTGGATTAACATCAAGCTCCTGCGGAGCATCAAAAGCTCAGACAGTGAGCTTGGAAAGAGAGGAACCAATTTCGTTATGAACAATATTACAGAAGCTTTCAAAGGAAAAACGCTGGTTATCACAGGTGGAACGGGAAGTTTCGGTTCGACTGTACTTAAACATTTCCTGACCACGGATATTGGAGAAATCCGCATTATTTCACGTGACGAAAAGAAGCAGGACTGGATGAGACACACATTGCAGGCTCAGTACCCGGACTATGCGGGTAAGGTCCAGTTCTATGTTGGCGATGTGAGAAACCTGGACTCTGTCCGGGATGTGATGTATGGAGCCAACTATGTGTTCCATGCGGCTGCGCTAAAAGAGGTTCCCTCCTGCGAGTTCTTTCCGATGGAAGCTGTAAGAACGAATATTATCGGAACAGATAATGTAATTACTGCTGCGGTCGAAGCTGGTGTTCAGCGAGTGGTATTCCTCTCCACTGATAAAGCTGCTTATCCGATTAACACAATGGGCATGACCAAGGCTGTCGGAGAAAAGGTAGTCCAAGCCAGGGCGCAGAAGGCGTTTGAACGTGGAGGTACGGTTCTGGCTTGTACCAGGTATGGTAACGTTATGTGCTCTCGCGGTTCCGTCATTCCACTTTTCATTGATCAGATTAAGCGCAAAGCTCCGATCACCATTACTGATCCGAACATGACGCGATTCCTGATGAACCTCGACGAGGCTGTGGATCTTGTGGCTTTCGCCTTTGAACACGCTGAATCCGGCGATCTCTTCGTCCAAAAGGCTGACGCTTCCACTATCGGTGACCTGGCAGACGGTGTGATGAAGGTTTTCGGCCGGACGGAGAAAAAGATTATCGGCTCTCGTCATGGGGAGAAGCTCTACGAGACGCTTGTAACCCGTGAGGAAATGCTGAGAAGCATTGACATGGGTCATTACTATCGTATCGCTCCTGATGCTCGTGGCTTGAACTATGATAAGTTCTACGTCAAAGGCACAGTCCATACCGAAGGCGATGAGGCGTATACCTCCCATAACACCAATCGTCTTGATGTTGATGGCGTGGTTAAGAAGATCATGGGCACGGACTACGTGAAGGAAGAACTGGAAGGTCGTCCGCACGCGGTGGAGGCATAAGTAATGGTAGAGCATAACTTCAAATGGAAAAACGATGGCAGGTTAAAAATCATGATCGGATGCGGGACTCGACCGGAGATCATCCGCTTAGCGGCCGTGATGAAGCGTTGCCGTGAGTACTTCGACACTTGCATTGTCTACTACAACCAGAACTGGGATCCGAATCTCAGTACTGTGTTCTGGCAAGACTTTGAACTAACTAATGTTTTCGGAGAGTACGGTCCGGACATTCTGGTGCCGGTGGTAGGGGAGAATCTCGGTGTCACCTGTGGGAATATTCTTGGAAGATCCTATGAGCTGCTGAGTGAGCTTCGGCCGGACGGATATCTTGTTCTCGGTGATACGAATTCTTGCCTGTCTGCGATCTCCGCTAAGCGTCTGCACATTCCGTTGTTCCATATGGAAGCAGGTAACCGCTGCAAGGATGAGTGTCTACCGGAAGAGACGAATAGACGCATTGTAGATGTGATCTCCGATGTGAATCTCTGCTATTCGGAATTCGCCCGGAAGTATCTCGCAGACACAGGTCTTCCGAAGGAACGGACATACATGACTGGATCTCCGATGGCTGAGGTGCTGCGGATGAATCTGGAGAATATTGAAGCGTCAGATGTGCTGGATCGGCTTGGGTTGGAACCCAATAAGTACATTCTGCTTTCGGCCCATCGGGAAGAGAACATCGATACAGAGAAGAACTTCACATCTCTTTTCACGGCGATCAATGCGTTGGCTGAGAAGTACGATATGCCGATTCTCTATTCCTGCCATCCGAGGAGCAAGAAGAGGTTGGAGGCAACAGGCTTTAAACTGGATCCTCGTGTGAGAGTCAATGAACCTCTTGGATTCAACGACTATAACAAGCTGCAGATGAATGCGCTGGCCATCGTGTCTGACTCGGGGACGTTGCCGGAGGAGAGCAGCTTCTATTTGTCCATTGGCCATCCAATAGCTGCTGTTTGCATTCGCACAAGCACAGAGCGTCCGGAAGCATTGGAAGCTGGCGATTTCATTCTTGCCGGTATAACGACAAATGAGCTATTGCAAGCGACCTCTATGGCAATCAAGATGAAGCAGAAAGGCGTTCTTGGTAAGCCTTGCCCTGATTATGTGGACGAGACAGTTTCTATGAAGGTTGTCCGTATCATCCAGGGATATGTGGGTGTCGTTAACAAGATGGTATGGCGGAAATTCTGACCGGGGGAAGACTGATGAAGATATTAGTTACAGGTGCGGCCGGAGCCTTAGGTCGTAACCTCGTAGAGAATTTGAAAGCAATCCGGGATGGCAAGAATCGCACACGCCCGAATATCCAAATTGATGCTATTTACGAATATGATAGGGATAACACAAAAGAAGAACTGAATCAATTCTGCTCTGATTGTGATTTTATCGTCCATGCGGCTGGTGTGAACAGACCGAAGGAAACCTCTGAGTTCATGGAGGGAAACTTTGGGTTTACTTCCACACTTCTTGACTGTCTGAAGAAGCACGGGAATAAAGCTCCTATTATGATTACCAGCTCTGTCCAGGCTACGCTTTCTGGCCGATTCGGCGACTCCGAGTACAGCAGATCAAAACTTGCCGGTGAAGAGCTGATGTTCAAGTACGGTGAAGAGACAGGTGCTCCCGTCTATGTGTACCGTTTTGAAAACATGGTAGGAAAGTGGATTCGTCCGCACTACAATAGTGCTGTAGGAACCTTCTGCTATTGTATTGCCAGAGGGGAACCAATCACAGTCAATGATCCATCCGTCCTCATGGAAATGGTATTCTTCGATGATATTTGCGAAGAAATCTACGATGCAATGGAAGGTCATCCGCATCGCTGCCATTACGAGGGCGTTGAGGCAGTGGAGGATCAGAACGGCCGCTATTGCCACTGCCCGGTGAAGCATAAGGCGATGCTGGGAGAGATTGTGAATCTGCTCCATCAGTTCCACGACTTCCCGGTAGATTTCATTATTCCAAAGCTGGAGGCTGGTAGCTTTGAGAAAAAGCTTCATGCGATGTATCTGAGCTACCTTCCGAAGGAAGCAACGATCTTCGACTATAAGATGAACTGTGATGATCGTGGAAGCTTTACTGAGCTAGTTAGGACTCTTGATCGTGGGCAGGTAAGCATCAACATCAGTAAGCCTGGTATCACGAAGGGCCAGCACTGGCATGACTGCAAGAATGAGATCTTCATCGTCGTGAAGGGCCATGGCCTTATCCAGATGAGGAATCTGAAGGATAACGAGGTAGAAGAGTATGAAGTATCCGGTGAGCGCATCCAGGGCGTGTGGATGAAGCCGGGCTGGACACATAATATCATCAACTTGAGCGAGACAGAGGATCTGGTGACGGTCATGTGGGCATCTGAGATGCTGGATAAAGATAGGCCAGATACATTCTTTGAAAAGGTCTGAAATTGAAGAAAGCCGGGAAAGGCACTCCCGGCCTTCTTTTGGACCTTGCCGTTTGGATTGTTATGTCATCAATCCCTGCGGAATAGATCCCTGGTGTACACTTTTTCATCTACATCGTCAAGCGCAGGATCGTACCGATTGGCGATGATGCAGCCACACATTTTCTTGAACTTCTTGAGGTCATTGACTACAGCGCTGCCGAAGAATGTACTGCCGTTCTCCAAGGTCGGCTCATAGATGACAACGGTAGCGCCTTTGGCTTTGATGCGCTTCATGACGCCCTGGATACTACTCTGACGGAAGTTGTCACTGTTACTCTTCATCGTAAGACGGTAGACACCGACAACAACCTGCCGTTCCTTATCAGGATTGAAGTTCTCGCTTCCTGTGTATGCGCCTGCGATTTCAAGGACTCTCTCGGCGATGAAATCCTTCCTGGTCCGGTTGCTTTCCACGATGGCCTGAATCAGGTTTTCCGGCACATCCTGGTAATTTGCCAGGAGCTGTTTGGTATCCTTGGGCAGGCAATATCCGCCATAACCGAAGGACGGGTTGTTGTAGTAATCGCCAACGCGAGGATCCAGGCTTACACCTTTAATGATTGGAGCAGTCTTGAGCCCTTTTACTTCGGCATAGGTATCCAGCTCGTTGAAATACGAAACACGGAGGGCCAGATAGGTGTTTACGAACAGCTTTGTGGCTTCAGCCTCGGTATATCCCATGAACAGGGTTTCGATTGGATTCTTGATCGCTCCTTGCTGAAGTAGGCCTGCGAAGGTGCGAGCTGCATGTTCTGTCTGCTCATCGCACCCGACAATAATCCGGCTGGGATACAGGTTATCATAGAGTGCCTTGGACTCCCGAAGGAACTCCGGACTGAAGAGAATATTGCCCATACCCATTTTTTTGCGGATATGTACGGTGTATCCGACAGGGATTGTGGACTTGATGATGACTGTTGGCTTCGTTTCCCGATCAGCTGTACTTCCCTTGATGAGAGCTAGTACGCTTTCCACAGCGGAGCAGTCAAAGAAGTTCTGCTTAGGATCGTAATTTGTAGGAGCAGCGATAATGATGAAATCTGCATCCGCATAGGCAGCCGCACCGTCTGTGGTGGCAGTCAGATCAAGGTTCCGCTTACCTTTTTTGGCCTCATCCAGATACTTCTCGATGTATTCGTCCTGGATCGGGGAGATGAAGTTGTTGAGTTTCTCGACCTTCTCAGGTACGATATCAACGGCGGTTACCTTGTTGTGCTGTGCTAGAAGAACTGCGAGGGAGAGACCAACATAGCCTGTTCCGGCAACGGCAATCTTGTAGGGCCGTTCTACAATAATAGGAGTGGACATGGCTGTATCCACAAACATATCCGTGGGCTCGAAGTTTAAGACCTCACCCAATGCCTGGAGCTGCTCGATGGCTGGAATATAATCTAGAGATTCAAGACGTGACAGTAGTCCACGATTTATTCCTGTAGTCTTGGACAGCTGTGCCTGTGTGATCTTCATAGCCTTACGGCGGGATACCACGGTATCGGCAAGCAGCTGAATCGATAATTTCTTCATGATTTCCTCCTTTGTCGCTTAAAACAACAATAAGTACAGGCGGAGTAGTGCCGCAAAAACATGAATATGATAGCAAAGAAAGGACTGGAAATCAAGATAAATGTTATGAAAATGTGTAAATAATTTTTGAAATAAGCGTTTACTAGCCAAAATTGATTAATAATGTCGCTTAAAACGACAGAACAAATTGATCTCGTAATGTTGTTCAGAGCAACAAAAGGAGTGAAGACTATGCCAGCACATAAACGGAAACCAAACTATAACGGTGCTACCACTATGCAGGAACTCCTGATTGTTGTGTGTGATTACTACGGTGATCCTGTTGACGATTGGAAAGAGGAAGATGCGGACCATGTGAGTCTGCACGACGTCGCAGATGGATTTGATATTACCGTCATGAAGGCGCGGAAGCTCCTGATCACTGGAGGACTCTATTCAACAGCCATAAGCCGCAGAGTTCAAGAGCTGCATGCGCAAGGTTTGACTGTGGCTCAGATCACCGAGGAGACCGGCCTGAAACGTGCAAGTATTAATTCCTACCTTCCATACGCACACATCATCTACAACATGTCTAATATTTGTGAATTTCCGCCAAAAGAAAAGGCTTGAAAGTTATTCAACAATATGGTAAAATGTAATGGTGTATGTATGTGAATGTTGCATAAAGGCCTGTTTATCAGTAATGTGACCGAAGGCTGTATCCACTCGGCTTTTCGGCTCTGCTGTCTCCGCTCTCTGCTTCGTCAGACGCTCCTGATCACACAAAGGAGTCGTTAGGTGAAGAAAACATAATATTGATAAAAGCAGAGAAGGGAAAGATCTTCATGATCTGAAACGAACCGGAAAAAGCACAAGGAAATGACAAAACAGGAATGGATTAACAGGCGAGAAACTGGAGAGGCAGCTGGTATGATGCAAAGTCGGATCAGTGTGATCCTTGGCAGCTGATGAAATTGCTGTTGCATAAATAGCTCCTTCGGAAGAAGAACGCAATTGGAAGGAATAGACAATCGAGGTATGCCCAAGGTCATGTGGGGAATCTATAATCTTTCAGGGGAGGCAGTGCCCCGATGAAGAGTGATTACAGTCTAATGTTTGATGTTTACTATATTATAAAGTTGACAATAATACTGATGAGCAGAGAGGCGGAGATCAAAAGGAATGGTAGAAACGGATAATAAACCAGATTCATTGGGTAATAAAAAAGATCCATTGATCAGTGTAATAATCCCTGTCTATAATGTGGCTCCATATCTGCGAGAAGCTTTGGACAGCGTGGTTAATCAGACTTACCGGCATCTCGAGATCCTTGTTATTGACGATGGATCAACGGATGAGTCCTCTCAGATCTGTGACGAATACCTCTTTGATCCCCGTATCATCGTATTACATCAGAAAAACTGCGGCTTAAGCAATGCCAGGAATAATGGACTGGATGTGGCAACCGGCAAATATATCGCATTCCTCGACTCGGATGATGCCTGGCATCCGTCCTTTATTGAAGAATTGCTGTCGGCAATAGAAAGGACGGGCTCTGATCTCGCAGTTTGTCGTTATTCTGTACAAAAAACAGAAGGGTGCCTCATCTCTCCGAAGAAAAAAGCAAAAAAAACAAGGCCATTAGCCAAAGCCGGTACCTATGGAAGAAAGAAAATTCTAAATATGACGATCAATGGTATGCTTAACCGGTCTGTGTGGAACAAACTGTATCGTTCCGAACTGTGGAAAACCATCCGCTTTCCGGATGGCCACAATTATGAGGATATTGAAACGACGCTCCATATCGTTGATGTCTGTAATAATGTTACTGTGATCGACCTGATTCTTTATTATCACCGTGTTCGTTCGGGCAGCATTGTACAGACAGTGAACTGGAAGAACTTGAATGATTATAAGAGAGCGATCTCTTGTCTGGAAAAGTATGTACGGTCTCATACTCCTGAGATCTTTAACAAAGGGCAGGTTTATAAGATACGCACTTTATGGCTGGCCCATATGATGGTGAGATATACACTGATCTCTTCCGGTGATGAGGTGCAGAAGGAAGCATTGAGAAAAGAAATACTTTCCACTGGTCAGAAGATCGGAGTGAAAAACTGCACCCTTAGATATAAGGCCGCATTCTTTATGATCAAGTATTGTCCCGGGCTTTTTGAGAAGGTTATTCTGGTCTATAAGCTTTTCCGACCTTGGGTCATATGATTACGGAAAGGTAGATATGGGGTTTATAAATGATCAGATAGATGTGCAGGAGTACACTTCAGCTGTCAACTGACAGAAGACGGAGCTTTTGATTGTTGGCTGATTGTAACGACTTGATCAGAGAATAAAATATGGACGATCTTATTTCCTTAATTATAACAACTTATGGTGCTGATCCTTCGCTATTACGCGCAATTCGATCTGTTCTGGATCAGACATATAAACAGTTTGAGATAATTGTTGTAGATGACAACGATAAAAATACAGAGCAGAGATACAAGACAGCCCAAATGATGAGTGCCTTCAAAGGGCAAAGTAATATTAAATACATACAGCATCCTGAAAACCGGAATGGATCAGCGGCCAGGAATACCGGTATTTCTTATGCTCAAGGAAAGTACATTTCTTTTTTGGATGATGATGATATCCTTCTTCCTACTCGTTTCGAGTACGCTATAAAGGTAATGTCCGATCATCCTGAATATGACGGAGTATGCTGTGATGTTGTGATAATGCATTCGGGGTTGATTGGTTCAATAGTTTCAAGACCTGACGGCGATATTATTTCCTATGAGAGCTTTTTTGATAATTACTGCTTATTAGGGACTGGGAGCAACCTTTTCTTAAAAAGGGATATTGTGCAGAAAGAGAACGGTTTTGATGCCGTGTTCAACAGGTTTCAGGATGTTGAGTTTATGCTTCGCATATGCAAATCGGGAACAGTTGCATGGAAGTCCGGAATTAGTATCATCAAGGATAGATCAAAGGTAAGAAAACCGGATTATAAGAAAGTAAGAGAAGCATATACCCTGTTCAATGAAAAGTTTTCCGGAGAGTTACAAAGTACAAGTGATGATAAAAAGAAACGATTTGAAACAGATATGGCAGGTTATCTCTGGAGATTAGCAAAGCTTTCTCGGAGCAAAGAAAATATACTTGAGCAGATGGACAACGCAAAGATATACGATCAGCTCTCGCTTACGGATTCTTTTCTGTCAGGTAATATCGACTTATTTGTCAGATTTCTGAAACTTCGGTTTCCATTGAGAAACGGTAGAATGTATCCCCTATATACATTCGCCGGAAAAGTGAGACACTATAGAAAAGACATTCTAAATCGGAAACTATTGACCAAGGAAGAAGTCAGCCTCATAAAAGAGCTGATGAAAAAGCAATAAAAACATATGGGAAAGTCAAAACAAATGGTACGATGAAACAAGATGAAATTTAACAGAACTTCTAATGCGAAACGTGCGATCGTTTCGGGAATGCTGCTTAAGATCCTTTCAATGATTGTTCCGTTTTTTATGCGGACACTGATCATATATACTCTGGGGAATCTTTATCTTGGGTTAAGTTCCTTATTCACTTCCATCCTCAATGCACTAAATCTTGCGGAACTGGGTATTGGAAGTGCGCTGGTGTTTGCTATGTACAAGCCGGTGGCAGATGACGATAAAAAAAAAGTCAACGCACTGTTAAATGTATACAGATATGCTTACTATGTGATCGGTTCTGTAATTCTAATATGCGGGTTGCTTCTTGTACCCTTTCTTCCCGATATAATCAATGGAGAGTATCCTCCTGAAGTCAACATATATATTGTATATCTGATCCACCTGGCATCCACGGTCTCTAACTATTTTTTTCTGGGATACCGAAGAAGTATTCTTAATGCATATCAGCGTGTCGATATTATTAATGGCGTTTCATTTGGGATTGATGTATTCATATACTCAATACAAGTCATTGTATTGCTGAGTTTCCACAATTATTATTTGTATCTTGTCGTATCGCTCATCAGGACGATATGTTTAAACCTGGTCATTTGGCTCATCACTAAGAAGAAGTTTAGCGATATAAAGCCCCAGGGAAGCATATCCAAGGAGGAGAGAAAATCGATCCTTCGCAAAACAGCTGCTCTTGTTGGCCACCAGATAGGTACGGTTGTGGTGACTTCTGTTGACAATATCCTGCTCTCAGCTTTCATAGGGCTTAACATCGTGGCAGTTTATAACAATTATTTTCATATATTCACAGCCTTATCGGGTCTGTTCCTTATGCTTACAAACGGGCTGACATCAATCGTTGGCAATTATATCGTAAAAAAGAGCCGATCCGATATCAATGGATTGTTCAACGATATACATTACTATATTGCACTTGGCGTTTGTTTTTGCTGTACATGTTTGCTGAATATGTATCAGCCGTTTATAATAGCGTGGGTCGGAGAAGAATCGCTCCTTCCATTCAGTTCAGTCATACTTTTTACTTTGTATTTCTTTATCATAAAAATAAAAACGGTCGGGATGCTTTTCAAGAATGCCGCAGGGATATGGGAGAAGGATGCATTAAAACCGTATATTCAAATCGTTATTGATCTGGTGATCGATTTGATCTTGCTGAGGACGATAGGAGTTAACGGTGCTATCATTTCATCAATAGCATGTATCCTCTTTGGCTTTATATATGAGACTGTTGTTGTGTTTAAATACTGCTTAAAAAGCAGTCCAAAGCGTTTCTGCATGAACACTGGGATATATTTTTTGGCGACAGCCTTATCATGCATAGCGGCTATGATGCTGTGTAGTTTGCCTTCAGGGAATGGCGGCTTATTAACGGTGTTCTTTAACTTCGTTGTTTCATCCCTCGTATCGGTCTTTGTATTTGTGATCTGTACCTGTAGGACAAAAGAGTTTTCGCATGCCATAAAGTTTATAAGGTTAAAATCTCGATGCTGAGGATAAGAGACTATATGGATCAATTATTTGAAAAGTGGTTAGAGGAAGGAAAGATTTCTCACTCTGTATATTTGAACCTGATCGGTGGAAGCTGTGAACCATTATCTGTTGTGGATGGCAGATTGAAGATCTCCGTCTTGATCTCTACATACAGGAGATCCGACAGTTTGATCAGACTTCTGGATTCTATAAAAAAACAGCAGTATAATAACTGTGAGATAATCATTGTTGATGATGCATCTAATGATGATACAGAGGCTCGTATAAAACAATACAAGGACAAAAACAGTGAGCAAAACATTATATATCTGGTGAACGACCGCAATCTGGGAGTTAGTGAGAGCAGAAAAAAAGCGTATTTAGCGGCTTCAGGTGATATCGTTGTTTTTGTGGATGATGATGACTATTATATTGAGCCGGAGTATTTTTCTATGTTGGATCAGTTATATGAAAAACATTCTGATTGTACGATGACGGTTGCATCAACAATACAACATTTTGAGCAGGAAGGAAAATATGAGTACCGTGGCTTAAATATGCCGAAGCTGATAAGCAGCCGGGAGTATTTTAATATATTTGGAGAAAAGTATATAACCCCGCATTTATTCGCAGTATCACTAAAAAACACTGTACTAAAAGATGTCCATTATGAGGAGCTTCTGTGTTTCAATCATATCTCGCTTATATTGTATGAATTATTGGGAAAAGGAAACGTATATACGGTAAACCGGGCAGTGGGAATACGTACATTCCACACAGGAAATATGACAGGAAACACAACTGCGGAGTTTATACTGGCGAACATGGAAGCCAAAGAGGATATCTATCGACGGGCAATGGCTGCCGGATTGCTGGATGATCCTGAAGTGTGGCGATACAGACAGTTGTCAGGTACAGCGGGTTACCACTTTACGAACAATCAAAGGATAACTGCAAAGGATAGGATCATTTTTACATGGATGAAGAAACACTTGGAGAGAACGAAGTATTATAGGTTCGTATTTAGAATAGCGAAATCCAGGATCAGGCGTTGGCTGCGAGTGAATCTCAATGTTTGAGTCCGCTTGTGGCATAATGAGTTGAAGAATATATGTACAGAATATATTATTCGTCCGTTCCTAATATGGGCGACAGATTGAACAAGGTCATGCTTGAGGAACTGTTTGGGATAAGAGTAATTCAAACAGCTTTTTTTAAAAGTAATATGAGTGCTATCGGGAGCTCTCTTGAATCATTGATGTGGAGCGAGAGAATAAAGACCCGATTAAAACAAAGCGCACACTATATTTTGGCTCCGAAAGATCATTATGTATGGGGAACGGGCTTTTTATCATCCGAGACAAAGAAAGAAAGCACTCTTATATTTAAGAATACAAATTTTTGTGCAATTAGAGGAGAGCTTAGCAAGAAGAGAATTGAAAACATCATTGGGAGAAAGCTGGATATCCCGACAGGTGATGGTGGTCTGTTGGCAGAAAGATGGCTTGGAAGAAATGTAAGGAAGAAGTATTCTGTAGGTATCATCCCTCATTTCAGGGAACAGGATCATTCGCTTATCAACAGCATCGCAGGCAATTACAAGAATTCGGTAGTTATTGACCTTACGGATGACCCACGGAGCGTTGTAAGCAGGATCTCCGAATGTAATGCAGTGTTGTCCAGCAGCCTCCATGGTCTGATCGTTTCAGACAGTTTTCAGATACCAAATATGCACATGATACTGTATAAGTACGGAGAACGATTATCGGGAGATGGATTCAAGTTTTCGGATTATTATTCTTCGTACGGAGTTGAAGACAGACCTGTGTATATGGAAAGTGAAATATGGCCCAGTGTGGATGATATAGTCAATAACTACATAATAGATCCAAAGATAGTTGAGAAGAAAAAAGAGCAATTATATAGATGCTTTCCGCATTTATGATATGATCGAATCCTAGTCTCTCCTCAAGGAAAATAAAACCCTCGTAGTATCGACAAAAGCGAAAAAACATGGTATAATAGAAGTGCAAGGAAAAATCCGAAAAACGAGAAAAAAAGCTTGCACTTTGGAGGATGCCATGTATAAGTTCAAGAGAGAAAAGCAGATTTCATTTACCGATTTCAATCAGCCGCTCGGTATGCAAATGAACCCGGATAACCGCTGGGTGAAGAAGGCGGCAATGATTCCGTGGGATACAATTGAAGCGGAATATGCCAAGCTATTCCCCAGCCATACCGGAATGCCTGCCAAGCCCCTGCGCATGGCACTCGGTTCGCTGCTGATCCAGAAGCAATATCACTATCCCGATGAGGAAGTGGTTGAACAGATCAGAGAAAACCCCTATTATCAGTATTTCATCGGTCTTCCCGGATGTGAGGACAAGATTCCGTTTGTGCCGTCTCTGCTCGTTGAATTTCGCAAGCGTCTGTCTGAAGAGGTGCTGAACGAGATCAATGAAATGATCATCGAATACAATACACAGAAGGACGATCCGGTCGATCAGGATGACGATGATGATCACAGTAACGGCAGCGGAGAGCAGGAACCGAATGAGCAGCAGGGTGTCCGGAATCCCACGGAAACCGCTGCGAATTCCGGTACACTGATCCTTGATGCGACCTGTGCTCCGCAAAATATCAAGTATCCGCAGGATATTGAGCTGCTGAATGAAGCGCGTGAAAAGCTGGAAGATATGATCTGCCGGGTCAGTGATGAATACGGATTTTACAGACCCAGAATGTATCGCAAAAAAGCAAGAAAGGATTATCTTGCGCTTGCCAAATGCAGAAAACGCGGCTCGAAAAAGATCAGAAAAGCGATCAAAAAGCAGCTGCAATACATCCGACGTGATCTTGGATATATTGCGAATCTGCTTGAAAATAATGGCGTGGTGCTTTCAGGATCTGATGCGCATTTACTCGACATTTTGGAGACGATTTATTCACAACAGCAGTATATGTTTGTCAGCAATACGCATCATGTTGAAAACAGAATTGTCAGCATCAGTCAGCCATATATCCGACCGATCGTCAGAGGAAAAGCCAAATCTCCTGTCGAATTTGGAGCTAAGCTGGATCTGTCTGTGGATGAAACCGGGATGTGCAGAATTGAAAAGCTATCCTTCGACACCTACAATGAGAGTACGGTTTTGAAAACAGCGATCGAAAACTACAGGGAACGCACAGGGCATTATCCGGAACGTGTTCTTGTCGATCAGATCTACCGCAATCGGGATAACATTGCATTTTGCAATGGACATGGCATCCGTCTTTCCGGTAAAAGACTCGGCAGACCGAAGAAGGATGCCGACAGCAAGGCTGAGAAGAAGATCGCCTATCAGGATAATACTGACCGAATTGAAGTGGAGCGAAAGTTCAATCTCGCAAAACGCAAATTCGGTCTTGGCCTGCTGCTTACAAAAAGAGAAGATACAACAAGAGCATCCATCGTTCTCAGCATCATCGCTATGAACATCGACCGCCTTGCGGCGATGCTTTTGCGCTTTATTCAGTTTTTGCTGAATTTTACGATTTCATGTGGCCTGTTTGGATGCTCTTAAAATTATGGCCTTAATGAGGAAAGACTATATAAACATAGCTTTGCGATGATTCCGGATTTCCAGAATGGCACCGTGTTCGTCATACCGATTTAGGATCCTTCCTTCTCCCAATTATTTTCTTATTGTATCATATCGAAGGTGGCTCTTTTATTGGCGTCTATGATCCGCAGAAATAATACGACCCGCGAAAAAATCGGGGCTGCCCCAAACGGTGCAGCCCTTTTGTATTGTATCAGTTTTTATTATAAATAAGGTTGAGACCTTTCATAAGAAGGTGCTCATCTACAGTCATGTCTCTTTTGCAAAGAGAAGCTATAAGAGAGGCTGCGCTGCCTGTGGCAACACAGGAAAGGGGAGTACCCATTTCTTCCTCCGTGCGTTCGATGAGTCCGTCTATCATAGAAGCAGTTCCGTATATGAGCCCGCTTTTCAGACAATCTGCTGTGTTGGTGCCTATGAGCCGCTTAGGCCGTTCAAGCCCTACATGGGGAAGGGCAGCCGCACGCTCCGAAAGAGCTTTGGATGAAAGGGACAGACCGGGGCAGAGAAAGCCTCCTATAAAACAGCCTTCCTTGTCGATAACACCGATGGAAATAGCAGTTCCGAAATCCACGATCATCATGGGAGCGGTGTAAAAGAATACTGCCGCTGCTGCCTGTGCCGCCAGATCTGCTCCAAGCTGAGCCGGGTCGTTGAGTTTGATATGGAGCCCTGTTTTAAGACCGGGTCCTACTACCTTAGCATTCACTCCGCACAGCTTTTTTATGGCACTTTTGTAAACAGGCGTAACATCCGCCACCACAGAAGCGATTATAGCTCCGGTTATAAGGTCTGCGTCCCTTTGGTACACCGAAAGGATATCCCTTATCATTACTTCGGCTTCAAAGTCCGTAAGGCTGCGCCTTGCAGTGAACCTTTCTGAGAAGAGAAGAACATCCTCCTCAAAGGCGCCTATCTGGGTAATGGTGTTGCCGATGTCAACAGCTAAGATCATAAAAGCTCCTTAATGACAGAGACCTGTTCGTACAGCTCACTGTTCTTTTATGCTGCCTGCGCCTTTTTGGGTGAGATCACCGTAAGCACACGCTCTGCGATGGAGCTGAGCACCAGGTTCACACCAAGCTCCACAAGGAAATTCACACCTGCAAGACCCACGAACATAAAGAGTACCACATTTGTGTCGCCTGCCCACTGCTTAACTGTCTCCATAAAGAAGAGAGCGCAGCATATAAAGAAAGTGCCGGTATTGACAACGGGGCATACGACTGCGGCAGCGATAATGGCAGCTAAGCGGTTCTTTTTGGATACAGCCGAGAATACCAACCCTGCGATAAGGCCTGCAAGAGTGCCTTTTGCAAGACAGGTGAACACTGCACCCGGTGCATTGACTGCCAGGAAAGGTGCCGCATCAAAAAGTGTAATGCAGCCGAAAACGAAACCCAGCCATGCTCCGGCCTTCCATCCGTAAAGGGCAGCGCCTATGACTATAGGCATAAGTGCCAGGGTGATGGAGAAGGGACCGAATTTCACATTCATGGAGATAAGCTGCAGCACAAATACTATGGCTGTCAGTATACCTACCCCTGCCAGTGTGGAAGTATTGATTTTTTTCATATAACATCCTCCTTGTTATCATTCCCTCTGTGGGGATACAATACAATGGATACAATACAAGAGTATTATAACATCCTTGTATGCGAAAATCAATAGATAAAATATAAATTTTTGCGCCGGAGAGGGTAGTACCGGCTGCACCGACTATGCTCAGCCAAATCCGATATTTGACAATAATGGTATTTGGGACGGAAAAGTATATTGGAATAAAATAAGATCAAACTATTCTTTTGAGGAAAAACTATTCAAATCTTCTCATTACCAATATTTTATTGATCTCATCACTTTTATGAGAATAGACTTTCTTGTTGTCAAATCCACACCATGATAGGTGAATACAATCTGAAAGAAGAGGAGTCATGTCGCCATCCAAAATCTTTGTACCTGCAAACGAGAATCTTTTCAAATTAGGAATACCTGTTATGAAATTAAGTGAAGGTAGGCACCCACAATCACATATCTTTAAATCAGTAATTGGCATACTTACAAGGACATTTTCAATATTTTTGATTTTCTTTGAACTAGAAATATATAAACAATCCAAATATCTCAACGATGAGATGGAGTCAACGTTTTCAAGCTTGGGTAAATATTGTAAATCTAAAACTTGTAATCGCTGAAATCTTTCTATATTATCTAATGTTGTGATATTCGAATGATAGATTCTAAGTGTCTCTAGCTCAGGAATATTTGGAATATTGTCTAAACTGTGATTCTGTGGGTTATAATACCAAAGGGTCAAATGTCTACATGATTTTAAATCTAGATCCTCAATGTGTGTTATCTTACAATTAGTGGTAACATCAAGAGGGTGAATCAAGGAATTAGTCACTTTATTCATTTAATACCTCAGCTATTAAAAACTAACTGCAAAACAGTTTCATAGATATGTCTTCATCTCCATATTTATTTAATTTTTCGGCTCTGCGAAAAAATCTCTGTAAAATCGAAAACTGCGATAAAAACGATATTACCGGAGCGACTGTAAAAAGCCGCTCCGATTTCTTACAGCATACAACGGATACTGTGATTTGTCAAGATACTTCTGCTATCATCCGAGCCTGTCGGGATACATATATTCAATAAGCATTTCACGCAGATGTGCTTTTCGTACAGTTTGTTGATGTTCACTGTTACTCGCAGTCGGTCGTACCGACCTCATCGACTGTACCGGCCGCACCGACTATGCTCAGAAAAAATCGACATTGTAGCGTCCGGAATCCAGCCTTTTTTCAAACTCTTTGACAGGCAGAGGCTTGTCAAAGAGGAAGCCCTGCGCCTGTTCACAGCTGTTGATCTTCAGCTTTTTGAGCTGAGAGGGGGTCTCCACGCCTTCAACTATACATTCGAGCCCCATTTCCTTTGTCATTGCCACCACATGCCTGAACATAATGCTGCGTATGCTGTCGGCTCCCTCATCATCTGTTGGAAGGAAACTGCGGTCTACCTTCAGAACATTCCACGGTATCACCCTTATAAGGTTAAGGGAGGAATAGCCCATGCCAAAATCATCCACGGATGTATATATATCCTGTTTCTGAAGACCGCAAACCACCCTTTGCAGATCTTTGAATTCCACATCTGTGGTGGTCTCTGTAAGCTCGATCTCTATATATTTGTGGGGGACACGGTTCCTTTCAACTATTTCCATTATGTTTTCAAGAAGCAGGGAATTGACCATATGCCGCCTTGAAAGGTTGACGGAGATACGCACTACTCTGCGCCCTTCGTCGAGCCACCTTCTTATATCTCTGCACACCGTGTCAAGAACATGGAAGTCCAGCCTGCATATATCGTTTGTCTCTTCAAGGATGGGTATGAATTCCATGGGCGGAGTTATGCTTCCGTTCCTTATCCAGCGGCAAAGAGCTTCTCCGCCGCATATCTCTCCCGTGAGAGTGTTCACCTTTGGCTGATAGTACACTGCAAATTCACCGTTTTTCAGGGATTCTGTGAATTGCTGCTGTATGCGTTTGGACTTATTTATCGCTGCGGTGATACTGTCACTGTAGTAGATGATGTGTCCGTGCTCTCCGGTTTTTGCTGCTGCGTAGGCGTGCATTATCCTTCCCATGATATCGTTATGGGAGCTTATGATAAAGCCATCCGGCACAACGAAAATACCGGCACGACATGAGATCCTGACGTTTTTGATATCTGTACCGATAGTAAAGAAAGACTCTTTAAGAAACGCTACCAGTTTTTCAAGCACATCCGCTTTGCATATACATACGAAGCTGTCGCCGCCCAGACGGGAAAGAGTGCCGTTATCGCCGATGATCTCCGCCGCTCTGTCATAGTGGCTTTTCAGTATGGTATCGCCCGCAGTACGGCCGTACTCATCGTTTACAATGGAGAAATGGCGTATGTTGTAGTTTACGGCTGCCATGCCGTCCATTGTACCTGAGCCTTTTTTCCATGTTATGTAGTTGAAAAAGCTGCGAATATTGCGAAAGCCGCTGTCATCGTAGAAGGCAAGCTGCTCGGCTATATCCTGGAGACGGTTTCGGCTGATAAAGGCAAGAGTGGTGCGCATGGTAAGGTCTACCTTGAAAAGCTCATCCTCCGTGAGGGGCGGCTCATCCACCGCCATGTATACAGTCATGGTGGTGATGGACATGAGCCTTGTGACAAAGCGGACAGTGTGAACGGGTCTGCTCTCCACATGGAGGTCATAGCTTATCATGGTCTCGCCTTCGTCCTGCTCCTCTTCGGCGGGATTTTTGTAAAAACGGGTCACACCCTTGGATAGCCTGAACATGGCGGAGATCTTGCCGAGTATATCCTCTATGCCCTTAATATCGGGCTTTCTGTTGACTATTTGAGTGGCAGATGCCAGCTTTTCAAACAGCTCGAAGAATTCAAGGCTCTTCTGGATATCTGTAGTCATAGCATACCTCATCTTAGGGCACTTATACCGATCTGCGGCCGGTGAACAAGCAGCAAATGCTTTAATATACGAAGCCTGAGACTTGAAGATCGTTTGTACACCCGGGGCCGATCGGCATTGTCTGTCGTTTACCCCACAGCAAGCGGAGTGAAATCAGGTCTGATATATTCATCGGAGTCAAGGACAGCGATCAGTTTGTCGTATTCGTCACTGTCTGTCAGCTTCTCGTTTTTCACATAGATGGAAGTTCCGTCCGTAAGCTGATACCTGTGGAAAACATCCTTTGCTTTTATTCTGCCGTTTTCATAGGTCATGGTGTATATATTATCATGGAGACCGGTCTCTCTCCAGATAAGGTCTCCGTCCTTCCTGCCCACATAGACCCTGTACTGAGTGGTGTCATAGTCGTAGCTCCAGTCAAGGTCATATCCCGAATAGTCAAAGGAATCGCCGGACATATCCTCATATGAAGGCATCCTGCCGCAATATTTTATGCTGCCGTCATAGGCATAGACACGGCAGTTATAGTCCGATCTGAGGAAAAGCTCATGTACGCCGTCACCGTCTATATCCGCATAGGCATTCAGATAGGGGTCGCCCCAGCCGGATTCCTGATCCGGAACAGACATTATCACCTTATCAAAGGCTGTGTCCATGTCGTTTTCGTCAAAGACGGCAGAAATGCCGTTCTCATTGAGATAGTGATCCCGCCCCAGATAGATCGTTGAGGGTGCAAAGTTTTCGTCCCTTGCCTTCTCGTATTCTTCCTTTGTCACAAGCTCCCCGTTTATCCTGTATTCCTGTATGAGGTTATCATAGTCGGAGCTTTCCATGTCGGGACCCTCATACATCTCAACGGATATCTCCGTATTTATTGTCTTTCCGTCAAAGGTATCAAGAGTGTTGGTGAAATAACCCATACCGCCGTAAAAGCCGTTGAACTTGCGGACTGACGGCATATACAGGGCTTCACCGTAGGAGCCTTCATAGCCTACCGACTTTACTTCTCCGTCTATTACAGAGAAGACTTCCACCGATGCAGCATGGAATTCGCCGTTTGACACCAGGAGTTCGGGTGTCTCGTCGCCGCCTACATCATATAATGAGAACATATACTGCGGAAGATAATCGGCTTCTGTGGTCGCAATGATCTCTGTCAGCTTGTTTCTGAACAGGGACATATGGTCGGTCACGGCTTTTTCTGTGGTCGTAAGGCTTTCAGACTCCGCTGCTGTTTCAGGGGCTTTTGTCTGTAAAGGCTCTTCTGCCGCAGTTTCTGACAGGGTGGTCTGCGCAGGCTCCGTTTCGGAGACTGCGGCTCCTTCAGCCGTTGATGCTTCCGTCACAGTCTGTGTCAGTGTATCGGCAGGAGTGCCCGATGAACCGCAGCCGCACATCATAAGTACAGCCATTACGGCAGATGCCCTTTTTATTAAAGTGTTCATTATTATATCCTCCGCAGTGAGATCTGTGCTTATAATGATTTTATCATATTATCCGGAAAATAGCAATACTTTTCCGAAAAAAGCCGGCAGAGCCGGCAGCCACCCGTTGATGACATACATGAGACCTTAACATTACCGCTCGGTAACTCCTCTGTTTTCGGCTTTTACTGAACACCCGGCAGAGCCGGCAGTCACTGACCGCCCCCTTGTGCAGAGCCCCCTCCTGACTTTTCATTCGTTGCTTGGTCTTTCGGAGTGAGGTGTCTCCCGAAAGAGCAATGAATGGGGTTCATCATACAGAAAAGGGGAGACCTGTCGGTCTCCCCAAAATCGCATTCGGTCTGTTCTCAGCTTACGGTGCAGTACATGAAATACTTGTATCCCAGAGGATTGCTGAAAAATCCCGAAACATTCTTGTTTATCATGTAGATGTCGGTGTAGTAGTACACAGGAGTGATGCAGCCTGTTTCCATGAGCATATCCTCTGCCTTGTGCATAAGTGCATAGCGTGTGGTGGGGTCGGTGGTGGTCTTTATCTTGGAGAGCAGTGCATCATAGGTCTGTGCCCATGTGCCGTTTTCTACCTTGAGATCCACACCGACATCGGTGCAGTCAATGCTGAATGCGGCTACATCCGCATTATCGCCCTTTCCGTACTGTACATCGTTGTTTCCGGAGTTTGTGGTCCACATATCAAGGAAAGAGATGGGGTCGTTGTAGTCAGCTAGCCAGCCGTTTCTTGCTACTGTGAAATCGCCGTTCTTTCGTGTCTCCAGGAATGTGGCCCATTCCTGGTTCTCCATTGCCATATTTGCACCTATGCCCGCAAATATGCCCTGGATGTTTTCGCCTACGGCCTTATGACCTTCATTTGTGTTGTAGAGGTAGGTCATGGAAGGGATGTCGGTGAATTTCTGTGTTGCCTCGTCGAAGGTGTAGTACTTCTTGAGTATCTCTATGGCTTCATTCCAGTTGCTCTGGTAAGAATCAGGAGAAACATTGTAGTAGCCGTCATAGTCGGAGGAGGTGCCTGCATTCTTATAGAATTCGGTGCCGTCTGCATCCGTAAGACCCATTGCAACGAAGGAGGATGCGGGGACCTGTCCGCCCTGGGCAACATTTTCAACTATGTAGTTGCGGTCGATGATAAGGCTGAACGCTCTGCGGATCTCGGACTCTGCCTTTATCTTGTCTGCGCCTGTAAGGGTGCTTGAAGCGGGGAGCAGATCCTGGTTGATGTTCCAGCACACATAGTATGTGCCGATCTGACCCTTTACCTGATACTCATCGGGATACTTTGCCTTCAGGTTTGCCATTTCATTTGTGGGTACATCATCTATGAGTTGCCAGCTGCCGTTTTCAAAGTTGGTGAGCATATTGTTGGCATCATCGGAAAGGTAGAAGTTGATGGTGTCCATGGTCACATCTGCTGAATCAACATAGTTTTCGTTTTTGGAAAGGGTGATGACACTGTTGTGCTCCCATGAAGTCATTTTGTATGCACCGTTGCTGATGTAGGTAGAGGGGTCTGTTGCCCAGCTCTCGTTAGATACCACATCCTCACGAACAGGGTAGTAGGAGGGGAAAGCAAGGAGCTCGTTCCAGTAGGATATATAGTTGTTTATGGTGACCTCGATGGTCTTGTCATCCTTGGCTGTAACTGCGAGCTTTGCATCGGGGCTTGTCAGGTTTCCGTTTGCGTCTGTTGCCCACATATCCTCATAGCCCTTTATTACTTCCATCATGTAGCAGTAATCCGCTGCAAGGTCGGGAGATGCGGCTCTGTTCCATGCAAATACGAAATCGTTTGCGGTAACATCCTTTCCGTCGGACCACTTGACACCGTCACGCAGGGTGTAGGTGTATGTGACAGTACCGTCAGCATTTTCCACACCTTCGGGGAGATCCGTTGCAAGGTCGGGAACGATGGAAAGCTTGCCGCTGTCGTCCGTCTCCCACTTTGCAAGACCCGAGAAAAGGTGGGCACACAGGGTGGCACCGTCTACGGAAGAGTTGAGGGCGGGGTCAAGTGTACCGGGCTCCGAGGCAAGGCATACGCTTATTTCCTGCGCACCTGATCCGGAAGTGCCTGTGCTGCCGCCGGCAGAACCGGTGTTCCCGCCTCCGCAGCCTGTGGACAGGGAAGCGAGCACTGCTCCTGCAAGGCCTGCCGCTAAAACTTTATTCTTCATACTGATTCCTCCATTATCCGTTGAACTTACGGATCTTAAAGTATATGACAAGCGGCGAAATGTCCGCTTGATATCTCTTTGAGCTCCGGCATCGACTCCGCACACTTCTTGGTGGCGTGGGCGCACCTTGTTCTGAAAGGGCAGCCGGAGGGGGCGTTCAGGGGACTGGGTATATCTCCCGAAAGGACGATCCTCTTGTTAGAACGTGCGGTCTTGGGGTCGGGGACGGGCACCGCAGAAAGCAGTGACTTGCTGTATGGGTGCTGAGGGTGATCGTAGATCTCCTTTGCATCCGCAAGCTCCACCATTTTCCCGAGGTACATAACGGCGATCCTGTCGCTTATGTGCCGCACCACAAGGAGGTCGTGAGCAATGAAAAGGTAGGTAAGCCCCAGCTTTTCCTGAAGCTCATCGAACATATTTATTACCTGCGCCTGAATGGACACATCAAGTGCCGAAACAGGCTCGTCGCAGACTATGAACTCCGGGTCTATGGCAAGGGCACGGGCGATGCCTATGCGCTGTCTCTGCCCGCCTGAGAATTCATGGGCGTATCTTGAAGCGTGCTCGGAATTAAGCCCTACATAGCCCATCAGTTCAAGTATCCGCTCCCTGCGTGCCTCCTTGGAGGGGGACATCTTGTGGATGTCAAGGGGCTCTGCGATAATGTCCGAAACGGTCATTCTGGGGTTCAGGGATGAATAGGGATCCTGAAAGACCATTGTAGCCTTTTTTCTGAATTCCCTTATGTCGTTTTTGGTCTTTATGGGCTTGCCGTCATAGATGATCTCTCCGGATGTGGGCTTGTAGAGGTTGAGGATCGTTCTTCCCACGGTAGTTTTTCCGCAGCCGCTCTCTCCCACAAGACCCAAAGTCTCGCCTTTCTTTATGGAAAAGGAGACATCATCAACGGCTTTGAGGGGCTTTGACCTGAAAAAGCCCACATTTACATTGAAATACTCTTTGAGGTGCCTTATCTCTACCAGGTTTTCGCTTTTCTCACTCACCGTTCTTCCCCTCCTTTTGCATCATGTCTCTGACATTTATCCAGCAGGCAGCCTGATGATCCGGGTCTATCTGCATACGTTCGGCACGCTCACGCAGGCAGATCTTCATGGCATTGTCGCACCTCGGTGCAAAGGGGCAGCCCTTGGGCATATTGAGAAGGTCGATGGGAGTTCCCGAAATGGGCTTCAGCATCTCTCCGTCGTTGGATGTGGTGGGGATGGAGTGCAATAGTCCCTTTGTGTATTCGTGTCTCGGATCGTAGAAAATGGCATCAGCCGTACCCTGCTCGCAAATGGAGCCTGCGTACATGACTATTACCTCGTCGCACATCTGGGCAACTACTCCGAGATCGTGGGTTATCATGATTATAGCCATTCCAAGCTCCTCCTGGAGGCTCTTCATAAGCTCCAGTATCTGTGCCTGTATGGTCACATCAAGGGCGGTGGTAGGCTCATCCGCAATGAGTATATCAGGCTCACAGGCGAGAGCCATGGCTATCATGACCCTTTGTCTCATGCCTCCGGAAAACTCATGTGGATACTGGTTCATTCTCTTTTCGGGCTCGTTTACGTTTACAAGCTTCAGCATCTCTATGGCTCTTTCCTTTGCCTGCTGCTTGCTGCGCCCCGTGTGAAGGAGTATAGCCTCCATTAGCTGTTTGCCTATGGTATAGGTGGGGTTCAGGCTTGTCATGGGATCCTGGAATATAATGGATATCCTGTTCCCTCTTATATCCTTCATCACCTTTTCCCCCGCTCCCACAAGCTCGGTCCCGTTGAACTTTATGGAGCCTCCGACTATCTTACCGGCGTTTGCAAGTATCTGCATGATGGAATAGGCTGTGACGGATTTCCCGGAGCCCGACTCTCCCACTATGCCCAGCACCCTGCCTTTGTCAAGGTTGAAGGAAATGCCGTTTACAGCCTTGACCTCACCCGCATCCGTAAAGAAGGATGTGCGAAGATCCGTTACTTCAAGTAAGCTCATATCAGCACTTCCTTTCTTATGAATTGAGCTTGGGATCGAAGGCATCTCTCAGACCGTCTCCGAAAAGGTTCAGGGAAAGCACTATCAGGGAGATGACTATTGCGGGTATCACCAGTCTGTAGGGATAGGAGGTAAGACCGTTGAGCGCATCCGATGCAAGAGAGCCGAGGGAAGGCATGGGAGCGTTTACGCCCAGACCAAGGAAGGAAAGATAGCTTTCGGTGAAAATGGCGCTGGGTATCTGCAATGCCGTAGAGATGATTATAACACTGAAGCAGTTGGGTATGAGGTGCTTGAAAATGACCCATTTTCCGCCTGCCCCCGCAGCCCTTGCCGCAAGCACATATTCCTGTTCCTTGAGGGAAAGTATCTGCCCTCTTATGAGCCTTGCCATGGAGACCCAGTACAAAAGTCCGAACACCACAAAAAGGCTGATTATATTGGAGCCTATCTTGCTGAGCACGGTGCCCTCAAGGGCGTTTTCAAGCACCAGTTTGAGAACGGATGCAAGAAGTATCACCATCAGCATATCGGGGAGTGAGTAGATCATATCCACTATGCGCATTATGATAAGGTCTGTTTTGCCTCCCGCATAGCCCGATACAGAGCCTACGGTAAGACCTATTATAAGAACGATTATGCTTGCAAAGAAACCGACTGCCAGAGATATCCTTGTGCCGTAGACCACTCTTATGAAGTAGTCACGCCCCTGGGAATCTGTCCCGAAAATGTGGGGAACTATGTGTTCTCCGGCTTCTATCCTGCTGAGCTCCGACTTTCCGTACTTAAAGGGTGTAAGGTTCAGAAAGGAATTGTCCACAGGCTGTCCGGGCATCATTCCCAGCATCTGATCGTAGGAATAGGGCCAGAACATGGGGACGAATATAGCCGACAGTGTGATGATCAGTATCACGAAAAAGCTGACCACCGCCACCTTGTTTTTCTTCAGTCTTTTTATGCCGTCCTTGAAAAAGGTAGTCGAAGGGCGCATGGAGACCATGTATTCCTTTTCTTTATCCGTGGCAGGTATAAAGTCTTCCATGTCTACATGAGCACTGAAAGCTTTTTTGTCCATTTCCTTTTCCCCTCCTTATTCAAGTGTGATGCGTGGGTCTACTATCTTGTAGAGTATATCTCCCACCAGGTTCATTACCACTATCAGCACCGCAAGGACTATGGTAGTACCCATCACCAGCGGATAATCACGCCCTGTTATGCTGTTTACAAAGGCTCTGCCTATGCCCGGTACAGCAAATATCTGTTCTACTACCAGGGAGCCTGTCACAATATAGGCAAGCATGGGGCCGAAGTAGGTGATAACGGGGATAAGGGAGTTTTTTAGGGCGTGGCCGAAGATTATCTTAGCTCTTGAAACGCCCTTTGCTCTTGCTGTTCTTATATAGTCCTGACCCAGAACATCCAGCATTGAGGAGCGGGTGAGCCTTGTTATATATGCCATGGGGTACAGAGAAAGAGTTATTATGGGGAGGATGAGGCCGTTTTTTGACGCACCGTTTGCGGGCAGGAGGTTGAGCCTTACCGCAAATACTGTCAGCAGCAGAGTTCCCATGATAAATGAAGGCATAGACACGAAGGCGGTGGTTATGACCATTATTACTCTGTCTATGATCCTGTTGCGGCGAAGTGCTGCCACAGAACCCAGTATCACGCCGATCACAAGGGCTATGATTGCGGCAATTATCCCTATCATGGCAGAAGTCTTCATACCGTCGGCGATTATGTCGAGCACATTGCGCCCTCTTTGCTTCAGAGAAGGTCCGAAATCCAGCTTGGTCACCACTTCGGAAAGATAGGTGAGGTACTGTTCAAAAAGAGGCTTGTCAAGACCGTACTTTGCCTCCATTGCTTTCCTTACGCTCTCCGTGACAGCCTTTTCGCCTACGAAAGGGCCTCCGGGTACGGCGTGCATTACAAAGAATGTCACTGTTATGACGAGCCAGATTGTCAGTATGGCAAGTATCAGCCTTTTGACAATGTACATAAGTGTCTTTGTATTCATTGTGCCACATTCTCCCCTTGAAATATTTGGGTGCGTATGACCATGCACACTTTAATTATACCACAAAAGACCGGGTAATGTCAATAAGGGAAAGCAAATGTTCAAACATTCGGTAGGATTATTAAATAACATTTACTTTTATTTCATAGTATTACAATACTATATCCGATAATTTGTGGTAAAATTACAGTGTAATGTGATGGAACTGTTTCCAAAGCATTATGACAACAGGCGTGTATGTTCATTTTATACCGTATATTTCTGACGAGAGGAGCGATCTTTATGAAAAAGCTTTCCTTTATATCGGCAGTTCTGCTGTCTGCCGGTCTTATCATTTCCGCACCCGTATCTGCCGGAGCTGAGGGGTACGACCTTAAAGCAGAGAAAAAGACTGCGGATTCCTTTGTCCTCACCTGGGATGAGCAGGAAGGAGCAGACGCTTACAGAGTCTACATCTATGACAAGGCCGAAGGAAAGTATACCGCCTACAAGACAGTTGCAAGCGGGCACTGCACCGTAAAGGGTCTTAAAGCGGGCACTTCCTACAAGCTCATAGTAAGGTCTCTTGACAAGGTAAAGGGAAAGTACAAAAAGATATCCGATTCGGGAGCGGTCAGTGTAAAGACGCTCCGCACATCTTCCGGATCCTCCTCCGATGTCAAGTATCAGTCAGAATACAAGTACTCTGCTACCGTGGATCAGATGGTAAAATGGACAATGGCAGAAAAGGATATGGGTCTGTGGAGCCGTGCGGAAAGCTATTCCAAGAACTATCTCAATAAGTTCAAGAATGCGGGATATATCGTTGAAAAGGAGCCTCATTACAACACTCAGGCCGAACAGAGATACTACATCTACGACAAGCAGGATATGATCGTGGGAGAAGTGGTGGTCTGGTATGCACAGTCCATAAACAGGGTAGGGGACTGGAGCTGGGGCTTCAGCGCAGCCTTCTATCAGTTGTGACGGGATGAGACGACCCCGCAAAAATATTATGATCCCCTTTGAGATGCACACGAAATGTGATAACTCAAAGGGGATCGTTTTTTATCTCAAAAGCGGGACTATCGGTCATAAAAAAACCTTATCCCCGTATGCACGGGGATAAGGCAGGCAGTGATATTTGATTTTATCAGACTACCACATTTGACTTCATGTAGCGCTCGAACTCGGAGATATCCGTGGTCTTTTCTCTTGCGTGTATCTCGGTGATGATGCCCTGCTTTACCATTCTTGCAAGCTCCTGGTCAAGAGATACCATTCCGTCCTTCTTGCCGGACTGGATGGTGGAGGGTATCATATGTACCTTGTTATCACGGATCATCGCCTTAACGGGGTCTGTTCCGTTGAGTATCTCCAGGGCGGCAACACGTCCCTTTCCGTCAGCCGTGGGTATAAGTGTCTGTGCGCATATACCTACGATGACCGTTGCCAGCTGAGTTCTTATCTGGTTCTGCTGGTGAGCGGGGAATGCGTCGATGATACGGTTGATAGTATCGGCAGCAGATGTGGTATGAAGTGTGGACATTACAAGGTGTCCTGTTTCTGCGGCGGTTATGGCTGCGGAAATGGTTTCATAGTCACGCATTTCTCCGACGAGTATAACATCCGGGTCTTCACGGAGAGCCGCACGGAGCGACATGGAGAAGGATTCAACGTCGTCGCCGACTTCACGCTGGTTCACCATACATCTCTTGTGCTCGTGAACATACTCGATAGGATCCTCGATGGTGATGATATGAGCACTCTTGGAGCAGTTTACATAGTCTATCATGGCAGCCAGTGTGGTAGACTTACCGGAACCTGTAGGACCGGTGATGAGTATAAGACCTCTCGGACGGAGTGCAAAATCGCCCAGAATGGGAGGAAGATCCAGATCTTCAAGGGTGGGGATATCGTTTCTGAGAAGTCTGATGGAGATAGCTGTATCGCCTCTCTGGTGGTAAACGTTCACTCTGTGACGGTAGCCTCTCTTTGTAACGTAGGAGAAGTCCGTGTCGATCCTGTTCTTGATGTTTTCAAGATTACGCCCGTCGGTCATCTGCTCTACCAGCTTCATGATGGCACCGTCGGTCATCTCAGGGTAAGCGGAGAGCTTCCTTAGCGAACCGTGCAGACGCACGATAGGGGAGATCTTTGTGGTGAAGTGTACGTCGGAGCAGCCAAGAACTCTCGCTTCATCGAGGATCTTGTCGATGTTCATGACGATCTTCGCAGAGGGGGGAGTTTCAAGAGAGGGGGCTGCAGCAGCCTGCTTTCTTTCGGGAAGCGGTAAATTAAAATCCATTTGGATCCTCCATTCTGCCTTTGGAAAAGGCATGATTTTTTATATCTGAAAAATGTCCGTTGAAAAGATCATTATACAGCGAATGTCAGCTTGATAAGCTCATCCATGGTGGTGCGGCCTTCCTGAACGAGCTCGGATACGTTGTCACGAAGGAGCTTGCAGCCCTGTTCTCTTGCGAGCTTGGAGATAGCATCCGTCTTTCCGTCTGCGGCTATAAGTGAAGCCATTTCGGGAGTACAGAGCAGTATCTCATGGATAGCGGTACGTCCGGAGTAGCCGGTGTTGTTGCACTTGGGGCAGCCGCAGGCATCATAAATGGTGATGGCTTCCTCACCTATGCCCATAAGCTCGTTGTCCTCCATCGTGGAGAGCCTCGGGGTCTTGCACTCGCTGCACACTACCTTACAAAGACGCTGTGCTACTATCCCTATGAGCGATGTGGCTACCATGTAGGGGGCAACGCCCATATCCACAAGTCTTGTTACTGTGGATGCCGCATCGTTGGTATGCAGTGTGGAGAGCACCATATGCCCCGTGATAGCGGCTCTGATGGCGATCTCTGCGGTCTCCTGGTCACGCATCTCACCGACCATGACTATATCAGGGTCCTGACGGAGTATGGAACGAAGGGCTGCTGCAAATGTCATGCCCGCCTTTACGTTTACCTGACACTGGTTGATGCCTTCTATGTTCTTTTCCACAGGGTCTTCGACCGTGATAACGTTTACGTTCGGCTTAGCAAGCTCACCAAGGGAGGCATAAAGAGTCGTGGTCTTTCCGGAACCCGTAGGGCCCGTTACCAGCATAACTCCCTGAGGCACCTTTATGAGCCTTGAAAAACGATCGTAGTTATATTGGGTCATACCCAGGTCGGTTATCTTTCTTACGCCCACATCACCGGTGGCAAGAATACGGATAACGCACTTTTCGCCGTTTACGGTAGGAAGGTTAGAAACACGGACGTCGAGGGTGGTGCCGTCAACTATCTGGGTGAAACGTCCGTCCTGAGGGACTCTCTTTTCGGCGATATTCATGCCGGATATGATCTTGATACGGGTGATAAGAGAGTTATGGACTACGTTTGAAACGTTCATAAGCTCTATAAGGTCGCCGTTTACACGGATACGGATGCGCGTGTAGGTGGCAAAGGGCTCGATATGTATATCCGTTGCATCTGCTCTGAAGGAGTTCTCCACGATGGTAGTACACAGCTTAACGATAGGCGCATCGTTTACACGCTCTTCTATCTCCTTGGCGCTTTCGTCCTCTACCTCGCCCTTGAAGGAGCTCTCGACCGCCTCGATAACACCGCCCACATTTGCGCTGGAGTAGATCTTACCGATGGTCTTGACTATGGCTGCCTTGGTGGCAAGCACAGGCACAACGTCCATTCCTGTCTGTACTTTTATATCCTCGAAGATATAGAAGTTTACAGGGTCATAGGATGCGACGGTGAGACGCTTACCGGTCATCTTCAGGGCGATGATGGTGTGCTTTTTGGCAAGGGCTTCGGGGATCTTCCTTACGGCCTCTATGTCTATTGCCCCCTGTACTTCGGGATCGTCTAAGTCTACAAAGGGGATATTCTGCTTTCTGGAAAGGACCTGCGCAAACTGAACATCCGTAACATATCCCAGTTCAACAACATAGTCACCGAAGAATTTGCCGGGAGTATTGTCATTCTTCTTGGCATCGAGGACGTTCTGGAGCTGTTCCTCGGTTATGATGCCGTTGTTGACCATGTACTGACCTATAGGAATATTTTTCATGATCTTGCCCCCTCTAAGGATTTAAATAAAGATGAATTAAAAGGGAATAGCTTATGACTATAATTGCTGCATGGCATTCTATACAACAATATCCCCAATTTTTTGGATAATCCACCTAAGATTTTTAAATAAAATCAACTACATATTATAGTATCACATTTTAAATCAAATTTCAAGTCTTTTTTTAAAACTAAAAAAAAATCCATAAAATGTAAATAATCGCTATGGTTTTTAGTATACTTTGTCAAGATGCCTGTATGACCGGCAGCAGCCCTGACGGGCCGCTGCGGCTCATGCCGGCTGTGCGGGCACGGCAGACCGTACTGACGGAACAGCGCTCATAGTCAAAATACTGTATTGTTCCGATTTGCTCCCTCTTTGAGGCTGTGTCCTCCGGACATGATATTTTCAAAACACGGTACACCTGCTTCAGGCAGCGAAGGTGTAAATGGAACCGATTTGTTCAATGTGCTGTAAAATGCTCTTTGATATCTGTGCATATAATTAGTTTTTCACAAAGAAAAGATTTTTTTTAAAAAAACTCTTGACAACTATGTCGAGGTGTGATATACTCCATATCAAGATATATCGCAGTTCGACATATCGAATTGAAATATATCGAAACAAAATATATCGTGATTCAATATTTTATGGAGGTCATCATCATGGCAAACGAACAGGGATTTTTCAGCGCAGAGGAAATGAATGCACAGAAGGCACAGGCACAGCAGAACTTTGTGCCGGCCGAGCAGCGCAAGCAGTATATAGTGGGTATAGTTCTGGGTGCTCTCGGCTTTGTGGCAGCCTTCTTCATCCCCATCATCGGTCTTGTGCTTTCCATCGTGGGTATGGTGCTTACAAACAAGCACAAGGACAGCCACCTTACCAAGGTAGCCACCATAGTTTGCGTATTGGGCATCCTTTCCGGTATTGGCAACTGGATCTACGGCATAATAGTAGTCGCTCCTCAGATGATGGAACAGATGCAGAATGCCGCTAACGCAGCAAACGCAGGCTGATAAAGACAAAAGTTTGGGTGGAGGCAGTATCATGGAAAAGAAGAAAGAGCCGATGATCGCAAAAGACGATTATTTTTCAAAGGGCAGACCTTTTATTGTGATAGCTTCTGTGCTTTTTGCAGTAAACCTCCTGAACGCATTTATGGTCTCGCCCGCAACTCCCTGCCTTGTGATAATAATGCTCACCATCGGGATCAACGGGGAGAGGGACGAGAAGGAAAAGAGGCTGGTCATCATCTATGCGGTGATAGCCGCAGCAGCAGCATTGATCTGCTTTGTGCTTAAAAACATCCTTCATCTGTACACTATTTAAGGAGATAAGATGAATATAGCAGTGTTTGCACCTTGGATATTCGTTTCGATCATCCTGATGCAGAGAAGACGAAGGCAGGAAGCAATAAAGGCTGTGATCGCAGCCGCAAGAAAGGGAAAAAAGGTCATGAACAGTGAAGTTGTGCGCCGTTTTATAGGCAAGAAGTGCGATGTTTCCACCCTGACGAACGGTCTGGAATGTTACCACATGACTGTGGTGGATGTTACGGACAACTGGCTCATACTTGAGGAAAAGGGAGCCGAACAGGTGATAAACCTTGAATATGTATCCAAGATCGTAGAGATCAAGGATAAAGCGAAGAAGAATGATTGAGTAAAAAAAGGGGGCTGAGTTATGGCAGACAAAGCCAAACTTCTGAAATCCTGGCTCCCCATGACGGAAACAGCATTTTATATACTGTTGTCGTTTGATGAGCCTCGCCACGGCTACAGTGTTACAAAGTTCGTGTCGGAGCTTACCGAAGAGAGAATAAAGCTGGGATCCGGTACCTTGTACACCACCCTGTCAAAGATGCTCAAGGACGGTCTTATCGCCGTTTACGACAACTCCGATAAGAAAACGGTGTACGAACGCACGGAAACAGGGACTGAGATACTTATGACAGAGATAGTCCGTCTCAGGACAGTCTACAACGACATCGAAAAGGTCTACGGGAGGGAGGCGACGGCATGACTACCAAGTTTCGCCCCTTCTGGTTCGCAGACATCATCGCTACCGAAAAGTGGCTGGAGGCTAATGCGGAAAAGGGTCAGCACCTGAACTCCTACAGCTTTTCAGGTAAATTTACCTTTGAGGACGGAGAGCCGGAATCAAAACAGATAAGGCTCATCTACGACCGCCACTGCAATGGAAAGGCTCCGAAAGGCACTATAGAAAAGGGCTGGGAGCAGATCTGCTCCACAAAGCGCTCCTATGCCGTAAAGAATGCCGACCGCAGTGCAAAGCTATCCTATACAGGCTTTCAGACTATCATACGCCTGATAATGTTTTTCCTTTACTTTGTGATGTGCTTTTGTGTAGGTACTCTGTTGGGTTCTGCCCTTGCCTTTGTGGACAAGGCAGAAAAGATAATAGGAGAAGGCAGGGTAGGGGAGTTTTTCATCCGCAATCTGCAGTTCTACATCCCGTTTACTGTTGCCCTTGTGATCGTCATACGCATACACGCATCACTGAAAAAGATATCCAGGGTAGACGAGACCAGGGTCAAGGGAAAGATGCGCACTCTTCCCGAAGAGGTGTTCAAATACACCAAGGAAGAGGAAAAGCAGCTCATCAGGGACGGGCAGATAATAAAAAGAACAAAGATAGGCTGGTTCTACGATCCGGACATTGCAAGAACATTCGTAGAGGAAATGGCGCAGAAGGGCTGGAAGCTCTATCATCTCGATGAGATGGGAAATGCCTTCTACTTTGAAAAGGCAGAGCCCTGTCACATAGAGTTTGTGACCGACCTTTGCGACAACATATCCGAGGAATACATAGACGGCATAAAGGCAGACGGCTGGACACTTCAGTTCATGAGCATGGCAAGGATACTCAGCTATGCCATGTGGACAAAGGAATACACAGGTGTGCGTCCTGAATTCTATTCCGACAGCGATACGGAGTACAGGCAGAAGAAGAAATACTTCCTGCTTACGGGTCTGCCGCTTCTTCTGTTCGGTGTTGTTTGTCTGGTGCTTGAGATACTTGCGGTATACGGACTGGTCTCAGGTGAGCTGGAGATAGAAAAGAACACAGATCTTATCCCGGTCATTATCAATATGATGATATACCTCTTTGTAGGCATAGAAATGTGGGCATTCGGGCTCAGAGGGCTCAAATACTTTCTTAATTCACGAAAGCCCCGTGAATGATGTTTTTTGAGGAGAAATGAAATGGATACTTTGAACAAAAACATTCCCGCAGAGCCGGGAACAGAGGAGCAGGATACTGCGGGCAGGGAAGTCTTCCTGCGCTCACAGCTGAAAAAAGCCTACGGCACCGCTACCACATCATGGCTTATCTATATGGTAGTTCTTACGGTGTGTTCACTGGTGGTGATGGGGCTTCAAAACGCCGGAAAAGCAGATGGCCTTTTCTTTGTCATAGCAAATCTCGCCGCACCGCTGGTCGCACACATCTGTGCGCTGCTATTCGGCTATAATTCACTGAAAGCCTTTTCTGTAAAGGATCCTTTTAATACACCCTTCAGGGGAAAGGCGTGGGGATTCGGACTGTTTGCGGCTTTGGGTATGCAGGGTGCATGGATCTTTATAATAAACATTCTCACAAGGATAACAGGTCACAGCGGTATGCCCGATTCCGTGGCAGAGACTATCTCCATGGGAGACGACCCTGTTCAGAATGTGATAATATTCATCTATGTGGTTCTTCTTGGCCCCGTATTTGAGGAGCTTGTTTACAGAGGTTTTGTGCTGAACGCACTTGCACCCGTAAACAGATGGTTTGCGGTCATCTGCTCCGCTCTTATGTTCTCCCTTATGCATGGTAATTTCGCACAGATACCCAATACCTTTGTGGTAGGCATCATATTCGGATATCTGGCAATGAAGACAGGCAGCATCATCCCTTCTGTTATCGCACATATCATAATGAATTTCAATGCTACCGTTACAAGCCTTATATACCCCGAAGAATCTTATCTTTATATACACTTTGCCGTAACCGGCGTTATAGGTATCATCTGTCTTGTGATCTACATCATGAAGAACGGAAAGCTGACGGATGAGGATATAATCGTGCCTTCCTTCAAGGTGGATATGCCCAAGACCTCCGAAAATACATGGAAGATCTATTTCACAAGGCCCTCCTTCTGGATCACAGCGGTTTATTTCATCTACAATGCAATAGTTCTCTATGCCATGAGCGGTGCCAATGTTGGCTAATTCCGGCTTTCCTCTTGAAAAAGGAACGGTTCTGTGATATACTGCTTTATATGGATATTACTACAGAAGAAGTGAGACATCCCTGCTTTGTGTCTCCGAAGAAAGCGGTATTATGGAACTGAATGACAAGATAACGGTATTAAAGGGAATAGGTGAGAAAAGAGCCTCAGCTTACGAAAAGCTGGGGCTCAAGACCGTTGGGGATCTTTTGCTCTATCCTCCAAGAACATACACGGATTTTACTTCTCCCGTCCCCGTGAATGAGATAGTGCCCGAGGAACAGAACCTTGTGCGGGTGAGGATAATCACAAAGTCAAACGCACAGCGCATACGGCGGGGACTTGTGCTTTACAAAGCCGTAGGGGAGGACAGCACGGGAAAACTGAACATTGTCTTCTATAACAACCGCTTTAGCTTTGATAAGCTGGAAGTGGGGATGATATACCGTCTCAGCGGAAGAGTAAACCTGAAAAACCGCCACTTTGAGATGAATTCTCCGGAGTTTCAGAGCGACGAGTCTGCTGCACCGGTCATTCCCCGCTATCCTCTGACAGAGGGGCTGACGGCGCAGGCGCTGATGTCGAGTGTGAGGGAGGCTCTGGATGGCGTGGGGGATATACCGGAGATACTTCCCGATCACATCCGCTTTGAATACAAGCTCTGTACCCTTGACTGGGCGGTGAAAAACCTTCATTTCCCAAAGGACGCTGCATCTGTGGAGATAAGCAGGAAAAGGCTCGCCTTTGATGAGCTTGTGACCCTGCAGTGCGCCATGAAGCTGCTTCGCTTGAAAAGGAGCTTTGATGATGCTCCTTCCATGGGGAAGGGGGATATACAGACATACCTTTCCTCACTTCCCTTTGAACTCACAGGGGCGCAGCAGCGCTGCATAAATGAGATACTTTCCGATATGAAAAAAAGCACTCCCATGAACCGACTTGTACAGGGGGATGTGGGCAGCGGAAAAACAGCGGTTGCGGCAGCGGCCTGCTTTACAGCATATGAAAACGGTTATCAGAGCGCATTTATGGCGCCTACGGAAATACTTGCCACCCAGCACTTCAACACTCTTTCGTCATTTCTGACACCTTTGGGCGTAAAGGTCACGCTCCTCACAGGTTCCATGACCACAAAGCAGAAAAAGGAAGTGCGGGAGGTCATCGCCGCAGGTGAGGCGGATGTGATAATAGGCACCCATTCTCTTATATCGGACAGCACTTCATTTTTCAGGCTGGGGCTCATCATAACCGATGAACAGCACAGGTTCGGTGTTGAGCAGAGGAAGGTGCTTGCACAGAAAGGTGAGCACCCGCACAAGCTCGTCATGAGCGCTACGCCCATACCTCGTACTCTTGCCCTTATAATGTACGGCGATCTGGATATTTCCGTGATAAATGAGATGCCCAGGGGACGGCAGAAAACCGAGACCTTTGCGGTGACCGGAAAGCTGAGAGAGCGTGCTCTTTCCTATGTGGAAAAGGAGCTTGCTGCGGGGCACCAGGCTTATATAGTGTGCCCCATGATAGAGCAGAACCCCGAAATGGAGGTGCAGTCTGCCACAGAGTACGAGCAGATGCTGCATAATACGGTCATAGGGAAATATAAGACTGCCCTTCTCCACGGCCGAATGAGCGGCGAACAGAAGGACAGTGTGATGACCGCTTTCAAGAGCGGCGAAGTAAAAGTGCTTGTTTCCACCACTGTGATAGAGGTGGGTGTGGATGTGCCGAATGCCACGATAATAATGATAGAAAGTGCGGAGCGTTTCGGCCTTTCACAGCTCCATCAGCTGCGGGGGCGTGTAGGCAGGGGCGGGGGACACAGCGCCTGTATCCTTCTGACGGACAATCCCACGGAGGAGGTACGGGAAAGGCTCCGTATAATGTCTAAGACCTCCGACGGCTTTGACATCGCCGAGGAGGATCTTAAAATGAGGGGAGCGGGGGATTTCTTCGGTACAAGACAGAGCGGTCTGCCGCCCTTTAAATTCGCAGGTCTTTCGGCAGACACAAGGCTTTTGTCCGAAACATCCGCAGCCGCTCAGCAGCTTTTTGAAAAAAGTCCTGATCTTTCCGAATATCCTCTTCTGCTCCGGAGAGTTGAAGCTGTAACAGAGACAAACGGCGAAGAGGGGATGAATTGACATTATTCCGGAAGCGGCACATAACCGCTTTCCTCGATTATACGCTGACCCTTGTCAGAAAGGCAGAAGGATATGAATTTCTCTGTATTCTCGTTTTTATTGTTCCTGTCATACACTGCATAGAAAAAGGATGAAACAGGATAGCTGCCGTCCGCTATGCTCCTTTTGTCGGGGTATACACCATTGAGGGAAAGGATCTTCACCTTTCCGTTGCCTGCAAGTCCTTCCACATAGTACCTGAATGAATAGCCGATGGCGCCGGAATACCAAAAAGCCGGGATCCTCTTCATGGGCACGTCTCCCATAAATGCTGTCATGGCAGTCCGGGAGCCGCTGCCCTTGTTTCTTTGCACTGCGTCTATGTATCTGCTGTTGCCTCCTACTTCCGACCATTTTGTTATTTTCCCGGAATAGATAGCCTTTACCTCATCGACCGACAGATCGTTTACCGGATTGTCTGCACTGACTATGAACACGAAAGCCTCACAGCCAATGGGGACCATAACGGGATCAACACCGCCTTTTTTCATGGATTCAAGCTGTTCGGCGGAAGGCTGTGCCACGAAAATGATATCCGTTTCTTTGTTCGCAAGTGCAGAGTAAGCCCCCCTTGTGTTGCGAAACTGCATGGGGCTGTCGGGAGCAAAGCTGCCGTTTTCGTATATAACACTGTTTTCGGGATATAGAGCATGAACAAAGGCAGAGTATACTGGAAAAAGAGCGGCTGCCCCGTCTACACGGGGAAGGTCGCCTTTCAGCTTTTCGGCATCATCTGTACGGACTATCTCAGAGCTTTCATCAAATGGAAGAAAGCGTGATACCTCCACCGACCTTGCCTGCATTTCGGGACTTGTGTCGTTTATATAGTTTTTTGTGAAAAGTGTCCATACAGCCAGATCCGTGACTGCAAAGGCAGAAACAAGGAGCAGGAGAGATATTATCTGTTTTGCTGTTTTGGACATATCTACCCCTTATTGGCTATATAGGAAATAACGGAACAGTCCGGATAAAGTATGACAGTGTATGCAAGCAGGGCTGCCACACTGATCGTTCCAAGAATGGTTATGATTATAACAAGCTTTTCGTATGTTTTATCTTTCATGACTGCCCCCTACATATGGGCTATGCCGATCATAAAATATATAAGACCGACCGTCCAGAGAATTATGACCGCCAGAAGTGCTATGCCGAAAATGATAATGTTCCTCATTACGGATCTGCGCCTGCCGTCGCTTTTATTCATTAACCTGTATGTGCGGATGTTCTTTATGAGATGGTATCCCAGGATAGCAGGCGGACCGAAAACTATCAGCAATACTATTGCTATACTGATTATTTCCATATCACAGCTCCTTTTTGTATAAACTGCGAAGGTACAGAGACCCTGCTATAAGTACTATGCCGTCCTTTCCTGCCATGACCCTTGCCTTTTCGACGGCATCGGCAGAAGTGGCTTTGACTGCATTTTTAAAAAGGGGGATGAGCTTTTCCGCAGGAACGGTACCGGAAGTGAAATCGTCTATACACAGAGCATTGTCTATGAAAGGGGATATATGGGAAAGTGCGGCCAAATAGTCCTTTGTGCCGCTCATACCGCATATCATGACTATTTTCCGTCCCGTATATCCCGAAATGTATTCCGACAGCTTTTTCATTGCATCAGGATTGTGGGCTCCGTCTATTATTATATCCGGCTCGCCCTTGTGTATCTCAAGGCGGCAGGGGAGTTTTGCTTTACTGATACCCTTTACTCGGTCATATTCACTTATCTGCGGGAATCTCCTTTGCAGCAGCTTCACTGCTTCTATGGCAGTAAGGGCATTGTAAAGCTGGTGATGACCGGGCATGGAAAGATCGTAGCCCACCTTTTCGTACACAAAACCGCCGTATCTGTCACCCTCGTCCTCAAACCAAAGATCGCTCACACTCTCCGTATCGGGAAATATAACAGGGGAGTTGTTTTTTTCTGCATACCTGCTTATGACTTCCGCTACACTTTCGGTGTTCTGGGGAGAGATGACGACGGGGCATCCCGGTTTTATTATGCCCGCCTTTTGGGCGGCTATCTTTTCGGGAGTATCACCGAGAACAGCCATATGATCGAGAGAGATTGAGGTCATGACCGAGCAGATATTGTCCCTTATCACATTGGTGGAATCCAGCAGACCGCCGAGACCCGCTTCGAGAACGACTATATCTGTTTTTTCTTCTTTGAAATACAAAAATGCGATGATATTGCTTATTTCAAACTGTGAATAGCCGTCCGCAGGATCTGTCTTATGTGAAACCCTTTCAGCCAGCTCCTCCAGTCTGTCATCCGGGATATTTTCGTTGTTTATGCGTATCCTGTCATTGTAGGTAATAATATATGGGGATGTGAATTCTCCTGTTCTGAGCCCGGCGTTTATACACGAAGAGGCTATCATCCTTACGGTGGAGCCCTTCCCGTTGGTGCCTGCCACATGGACATATCTGAGTTCGTCCTGAGGATCTCCGAAAAGGGAACAGAGCCTTTTGAACCGTGAAAGATCCTTTACCGGTGTTCCGCTCCTTGTAAAGCGGTCAAGCAGTGACTGCAGCTTTTCAGTCATTTTTGTTCTCCCTTATCTTTTGTGAAAGATCGTTTGCCACTTTGAGACGATGAGGGACAAAATCTATAAGTGGTCCGGCTATATCGCAGTACCTGGCTGATTCTGCCATTCCCCCGCATTTATAATAGCATTGTGCTACCGTAAGGTATGAGGCGCCTATGCTCTCCTTGCTCAGGGCACTGCCCTTCAGCACCTTGGACCTTTCTGTCTCCTTTACTGAAATGTCATTATCTGCAAGCGCAAGCTCCAGTGCATCGTAGGGCTTTCCCGCTGCAAGGAAGGCGTATATCAAAGCCGCAATACCGTTTTTGGCAAACAGAAAGCCTTTTTTCAATGCTGCATCTATATATTCCTCTGCATCCGCATAGGCGTGTTCCACGCTTGCATAGTCCCCGGAGATAAAGTAGATGTAGATGACCTTTGAGAAAAACAGCACCGCACTGTCGGGGTACCTCATAAACTGAGATCTGTCAATGGAATTCAGAGTGTTTACGGCTTCTGTCATCTCGTTGCGTCTCAGGTATACATCCGAAAGGGCGCATATAAGTGTCACCTTGTCCGGGAAGCTGCCTGCCTGCCTTATTTTGGACTTTATAAGGTTTTCCATATTTCCGCTGAACAGGTCTCTTTTGAGAAAGGGTATAATGTCACGCACCGGTTTACCGTTCCCTTCGGGAAGGAGCTTTTTTCTCATGTACATACTCAGAGCAAATGGAAAAGCGAAAAACAGCAGCGTGATGAATTTCCACCCGAAGGGCAGGAACAGAAAGAGCAGTATCCCCAACACACCGCTTATGACGGACACCACGAAATACAGGGTCGTGGCACTCCTGTATTCCTCGTACAGTTTTTTGTAGGTCTCACCTGATATTCTTAACATATTGTCTCCCGTTTCTTTTGAATGTTTTCAGCAAATGCCCCGAGATCACCCGGGGCATCTGTTTCAGTTGAGCTTTGCAATGCTTTCCTCTATCTTGTTCATCTTTTCCTGTGCCTTTGCCAGCTTGTCCCTCTCTGCATTTATCTGAGCCTCGGGAGCCTTGGAGATAAATCCGGGGTTTGAGAGCTTTCCGCTGGAAAAGTCTATGTCCTTCTGTACCTTCGCCTTTTCCTTGTTCAGGCGGGCAAGCTCCTTTTCCCTGTCTATAAGTTCGGAAAGGGGAATGTAGATCTTGGCACTGTCCGTAACTGCGCAGACACTGTCAGCCACATCAAAGGATTCGGCTACCTCTGCTGCCGAAGCAAATGCCAGTCTTTCAAAGAACAATATGCCGGAGCTGAAGATCTCGGTGTCCTTTGTCTCTATAAAGAGCTTAGCCTTTACGGAGGGCACTACATTCATCTGAGTTCTAAGGTTCCTTACAGCCTTTACAGCATCCACTATCTTTTCAAAGCTGTTCTCCTCGGCGGTAAATACGAGCTTTTCGTCATATACGGGGTAGGGCTCCAGCATGATGGAGGAATCATCATCGGAGAGCGCCTGCCATATTTCCTCCGTGATATATGGCATAAAGGGATGAAGGAGCTTTATTGCGCCTCTTATTACCCACAAAAGGACATTTTGAGCAGATTTTGCTGTCTCTCCGCCAGCCTGTATGAGAGGCTTTGCCAGTTCAATGAACCAGTCGCAGTATACATCCCAGATAAAGTAATATATCTTGGCACAAGCAACACCGAGCTCAAAGGAATCCATATTCTGGTTTACTTCCTTTGCAAGGGTGTTGAACTTGCTTACTATCCATTTCTCCTCCGCTGTGAGCTCTGCGGGAAGACCTTCGTAAACAAAGTCTTCGGGGAGATTCATAAGTATAAAGCGGGAAGCGTTCCACAGCTTGTTTGCAAAGTTGCGGGCGGCCTTTACCTTGTCCTCTGTAAAGCGCATATCGTTTCCGGGAGCGTTTCCGTGGGCAAGCATGAATCGGAGGGCATCCGCACCGTAGGTAGCTATGATCTCCAGCGGGTCTATGCCGTTTCCGAGGGATTTGGACATCTTCCTGCCTTCGGCATCACGAACAAGACCGTGTATGAGCACGGTGTCAAAGGGTACCTTGCCCGTGTTTTCCAGAGCGGAGAACATCATCCTTATTACCCAGAAGAAAATGATATCATAGCCCGTAACAAGGGTGTTTGTGGGGTAGAAATACTTGTAATCCGGGTTTTCGGTATCGGGCCAGCCCAGTGTGGAGAACGGCCAGAGAGCGGAGGAGAACCATGTGTCAAGGGTGTCCTCGTCCTGTCTCATAGGCCTGCCGCACTTGGGACAATTGCAGCTTTCTTCCTTAGTGACCACAGTCTCGCCGCATTCATCACAGTAGAAAGCAGGTATGCGGTGACCCCACCATATCTGCCTGGAGATACACCAGTCCTTGATGTTTTCCAACCAGTGGAAATAGATCTTGTCAAAGCGGGCGGGAACGAATTTGGTGTCGCCCTTCTTTACAGCCTCGATAGCAGGCTGTGCCAGTTCCTTCATGCGAACGAACCACTGGGTCGATACTCTGGGCTCGACCGTGGTGCCGCAGCGGTAGCAGACACCGACATTGTGAGAATGATCCTCAGTCTTTACAAGATAACCGCCCTTGTCAAGATCCTCTACGATCTTCTTGCGGGCTTCATATCTGTCCATGCCGGCATATGCAGGATAATCCGCCGTTATCTTTGCATCCTCGGTGAGAACGGTAATAACAGGCAGATCGTGCCTCAGACCGACCTCAAAGTCATTGGGGTCATGAGCGGGGGTGATCTTTACCACACCGGTACCGAAATCTGTTTCAACATATTCGTCTGCCACTACGGGTATCTCACGCCCTACAAGCGGCAGGATAAGGGTCTTGCCCACAACATCCTTGTACCGTTCATCATTGGGATTCACAGCTACGGCAGTATCTCCCAGAAGGGTCTCGGGACGGGTGGTAGCCAGCTCCAGATATCCGCTGCCGTCCTTGAAAGGATAGCGCAGGTGCCAGAAATGTCCCGCCTGATCCTCATAATTTACTTCAGCGTCGGAAAGGGAGGTCTTGCAGCATGGGCACCAGTTGATGAGCCTTTCCCCTCTGTATATAAGACCTTTCTCGTAGTACCTTACAAAAACATCCTTTACCGCCTGAGAGCAGCCCTCGTCCATGGTAAAGCGTTCTCTTGACCAGTCGCAGGAGGAGCCCAGCTTTTTGAGCTGTTCAACGATCCTTCCGCCGTACTGCTCCTTCCACTTCCATGCACGTTCCATAAAGGCATCTCTGCCGATCTCTTCTTTGGTGATGCCTTCCTTGCGCATAGCTTCAACGATCTTTACCTCGGTGGCAAGAGCGGCATGGTCTGTGCCGGGGAGCCACAGTGCGCTGAAGCCGGACATTCTCTTGTAGCGGATGAGTATGTCCTGAAGAGTCTCGTCAAGGGCATGACCCATATGGAGCTGACCTGTTATGTTCGGGGGAGGGATGACGATGGTGTAGGGCTTCTTTTTGGAGTCAACCTCCGCTCTGAAACAGCCCTTCTGCACCCAGTATTTATAGATCCTGTCCTCAAACTGAGAGGGATCGTAAGTCTTTTCAAGGTTTTTTTTCATAACAATATCCCCTTTGGAAATAATCATACGTAATAGATTATATCACAATGACAGGGGATTGTCAATAATGATATTTATATAGAAAAATTACATATATTGCAAAGAAAAATTCATAATAGCTTAAAAGTATGTAACAAGTGCGGCCTGCGCTTTCGGGTCTGCAATTACTCTCATACAGACAAAATGCCGGTGATCTTTTTTGGACAGCAGTTTCTTTGCTAAATAACTCAAAAAAGAGCCGGCTTGCAGACCGGCTCTTTTATCTGTTTTATCTGTTCTTATCCTTGGAGATCTGCTTTGCCAGCTTTTTCTGCTCTGCAGCACGCTTTCTCAGCTCGTCTCTGGACATGGTGGCGTTGTTGCTGTCATCGCCGCCGTCATTCATTATATCATCTATATCCTCTTCGTCGTCGTCGCCCACGAAGTTGGCAAACCTCTTCTTGAAGGCACCGCCGCTGCCGCCCAGAGACTGGGAAAGCATTGCACTCGCTTCATATGCGCTGCCGCCGCCTACATTGGGGAGCATTACAGAGCCTGCTGTCCTGCTGGCATTAGCAGTCTGTGCAGTACCGCCGCCCAGATAAGTGGAACGGGTCTGTCCTGCCTGGAAGCCGCCCTGTATAGGCTGTGCGTTGTAGCCGCCGCCTGCTCTGAAGCCCTGCTGAGGATAACCCTGGGGCTGACCGGGATAACCGCCCTGCATGGGATAACCCTGGGGCTGACCGGGATAGCTGCCCTGCTGGGGATAACCCTGGGGCTGACCGGGATAGCCGCCCTGCTGAGGATAGCCCTGAGGCTGACCGGGATAGCCGCCCTGCTGAGGATAGCCCTGTGCCTGAGGTGCAGCGTTCTGGAACCCGTTGACATCTGTCTGAGACTGGGAGGGCTGGTTGTAGAGGAACTTGGGATCGGCGGTGTTGGGATGAGCCACAGAGGGCTGAGGAGCTTCATCTGTTTCAGGCTCAAAGAAAGGATTGGACTCGTCGAAATCAAATCCGCTTACAAACTCTGCGGGAGCGCCAAGATCTGCTTTTTCAGGAGCTGCGATCTCGGATGCTGCCTTGTCCTCCTGCTCGGAAACACAGACACGGCACTTCTCGTTATCGGGAGTTATTTTGTAAAGGAGCTGGAGAGCATCAGAAGGAGCCTCTGCCACACTAAGGTCGGAAAAGTTCACAACGATGAACTGCTCGGCCTTGTTCTTTCCGGATGCTGCAAGATAGCTGACCGCATTTTCGGCGGCGCTGACAGTCTCCGCTACATCCTTTGAGATCCTCACACCGGTAGTACCGGTTATCATTTCTTTATTTGCGGTAAGTATGAGAGCGATCTGTGCGCCCTCACCGGAAACAGCATCGGGTCTTTCCTTTTTGAGGGTTTCCGCATATTCCTTGGCAATATTGTAAAATGCACTGATTTCCATAAGCCAACAGTTTCCTTTCTGTAAAACTTATTATCCCCATTTCCCGGAGAGGACCGGGAACAAGATAAACATAATGTTGAGTGGCACCCTAAAGTATGGCTGCCTCTCAGTCGTCCTGCATAGCTGCCTTTATGTTTTTCTTGGAAAGCAGCTCGGATTTCCTCTCTGCTGCCTTCTTCTTGTTGCTTTCTATGGTCTCCTTCAGAAGATCTATGTTAGCCTTTACCATTTCTTCATCGAAAACACAGGACAGAGATATATCATCCTCCGTTCCGAATCTTGAACGCTTTGTGATATTCTTTACGGCTATCTGCTTGAAGGTCTCTATGTCGTCGAGCTTGCTTGCAAGTATTACATGATAGTCCTGGAAATCATGCTCATTGGCAAAGGTGGTATACAGACCGTCGGTGGATGCAAAAAGTGCGATGAGTTTCCTGCCCTCAACATAAAAACTGTTGAAGTAGCCGGATGCGTTTGCATTACACATGGAGGAGGTCACGTTCGCAGGCGCAGATTCATCATAGTTCATCGGCTCCACAGCCCGACCGTCCTCGAAAATAGCTACAAGAGAGCCGTCTCCTATCTGTATGCCGAAGGTATAGCCTTTTCCTGCCACCGCAGCTACGAGGGTGGTGCCGTAGTAAGATTCGGGGGATATATCCGCAAACTCCTTGTCGGAAAATACCTTCTTCTCCGCTACGGTAACAGGGTTTGCCTCCAGATGAGCCTTTACCTTTTCGTTCCAGACGGAGATTATCTGCTTTTCGATATTCTTAATGACCATCTTATGGTTCTTGGGAAATTCCTGCTCAAAGGAATCCGCATCCTCATAAAAGCGGTCAATAGTCTCAAGAGTAGCCTCCACCGCAAACTGTGACCCGAAGTTGCTCCTGAAATGCTTTTTGCTGCCGTGTCCGTCTGCTACGACGGCCACAGCATACCTGTCGCCCGGTCTGCACGAGGAGGCATCCTGACACACAAGGTCTCTTTTCTCGTGGCTGGCACCTCTTACAGAATGGCTGAATGCGTTGAACATATATAAGCTCCCTTCAACGATTTATAGGGTGAGTCTGGGTACGGATCACCAACCGGTGTCGAAGGAAACCGTGTCTGCCTCGTCCTGATTATTTATAAATTCCTGTATCTGCTGACCCAGGAGCTTCTGCTTGGCGGCGAATACATCCTCTGCACCAAGCTCTTCGTTGGTCTCATCGGAAAGGGTCATGGACTTGGAACCGATCTGAGATGCGGTAACGGCTACGACCTTTATCATCTGAGCCAGCTGTCCGCCGGAGTAAGCATGAACGACCGTATCCTTTGTGCCGGTAAACTCTGCCAGCATATCGTCGTTTGCTTCGCTTCCTATACCAAGAGCAGCCTTCAGACCGAACTTGTACCAGGAATTAGCCTGGAGTGCCTCAAGGCCTGCCTTGTAGTCATCGGAAGGATAACCGTCTGTCATAAGGAATATAACGGGTGCGAAGGAAAGGGAGGGGGAGTTGAGGTAGCTGTTTCTTGACATTCTTGAAGAAAGCTCCTTGAAAGCTTCACCCATGCTGGTAACGCCGTCCGCTCTCAGCCTTGACCATTCAAAATCCTCGATGGAGATAGGCTCGGAGTACATCCATGTAACATCGGTAGAGAATGTGAGGACTGCGACCTTAACATCGGTATCAGCCTCGCCCACTCTTCTGATCTCGGGGATAAGCTCCTCCATAACGGTATTGAGCTCACCTATTTTCTTTCCTCTCATGGAGCCGGATGTATCTATAAGGAAAAAGATAACAAGGCTCTTTTTGGAAACGCTTGTAGCGGACAGGGGATCGTCATCGTCAAAATCCAGAAGATCGTCATCCAGATCGGCCTGTGCTGCAGTGGTGATCTCCTTTTCTGCCGCATCATTATTTTTCTTGCTCATATAAAAACTCTCCTTGTCATTTATTTACAAGTAATAGCTTTTCAGCTTTAAAAGGGCACCGTCTCAGATCTTCGCCTGTATTCCGCTGCCAAAATCTATCTCAAGACCGGGCCATACGGGGAAGCCCTTACCCGGTGAGATCTCATAGTTGTTTCCGTCGGGCATCTTTACCTTCCATGTCTTTCCGGAGGTGTTCTTGATACCCAGAAGTCCCGCCTTCACCTTGTTTTCAACAAGCTCTCCGGCTACTGCCAGGAAATCATCGGAATCCTTGTCTATCTCGCACTCGTAGAACCTGCATCCGAGGTACAGGGGCATACGGTAGTCCCTGTCGGAGAAGCCGAGAGAGGAGAATTCCATGCCGCACTTGGGGCAGCGATATGTCTTTTCGTCTGTCTTTACGAACATGGATGTGAAATTCGTTCTGCCGCAGCCGCACATGATGATCTCCGAGCGGAGCCTGATGAAGAGCTTCTGCCACTCGTTCTCAATGATCCTCTTGTTGGGCTCGGAAAGACCTACCGTAAAGGACTGGATGAAAGCATCCTTTATGTAGTCCGGATAAAGTCTCCAGAATTTGATAACATTGTCGTGGATCCCCCTTACGGGTCTGTTGGACGCATCGTTGGGATCGTATACAAAAACTGCGTTCTGACCGTAGTGCTTGAGCTCGGAGGATTCTGTCAGGCAGATGTCCTTTACCACCTTTTCGCCCTCCATCGGGTCGCCTCTGAAAAGGAGCTTGAAAAGAACTACCGCAAGGGAATATTTATCCGTCTGAACATTGGGCTTCGCTACGCCTCTTACGATCTCGGGAGCCATATAGCCGGGCTTACCGCCTATGCCGAAGTTGGAGCCGTCGGGAGCGATATTGTCGCAGTCGCAGACAAGTACGGCACCGGTGTTCACATTTATGAAGAAACCGCCGTCGTTCAGGTCCTGATAGCTCTTACCTGCACGGTGGAGCTGTCTGAATGCGTTTACTATGTTGATGACCGCAGTTACCATTGCGTAAAGGTTTGTGAACCTTACGGGCCTCTTTACGGCTCTGCCTGTCTGGGGATCGACTTCAAGCTTGTAGGTGTTGAGGATATCCACAAAGGAATCAAAGCTTGCGGGCTTGAGTTCCATAAGGTAACCGAATGTGCCGTCCTCATTCTCCTTGGTGAGGTACTTGGGCCACAGGAACTTATTTGAAGGAGCACCGTCGTTGATGTTGTCCTTTATATTCTTCCTGAAGTCCTTGGGACGCTTGATCTTGTCTACGTCATACCATTTGAGAGCCCACTTCATACCGTTGAACTCTACAAGATAAACGATACCCTGTCCGCCTCTGCCGATCTCATTGATTACTTTGGCCTTGCCGCCGTACTCCATTTCGACTTCCTGGCCAATTTTTAACTCAACCATCAATATCCTCCTCAAGCAGGTCGTTGCGGCCCGCCTTGATATAACTTAACCGAAAAAATTACAAGCGACGCTTCTTGTTGAGCTCTATGCCCTTCTGAGTGGTCTCTACCTCTATGCCGTTGGCTATGCAGTATTTGTGTACATAGGAATTTTCATAGCAGGTGATAACGAGCTCCGGACAATAGGAAAAAGCATCATCATCTATAAACTTGATACTGTCGGGCATGAGCAGCTTTTTCAGCTTCTCGCAGCCTGAGAAGGCTGCCGATCCGATGGAACCGACACTGGGCGGGATCTCCACCGTTTCAAGGCTTGTGCAGAATTCAAAGGTGTGATCCTCTATCTCAAGGATGCCCTTGGGTATCTTTACATAGGACAGGCTGGAGCAGCCGGAGAAGGCACCCTGCCTGATTATCTTCATAGTTTCGGGAAGTTCGAGCCCCTTTAGATTCTTGCAGCCGGAGAAGGCATACTCACCTATGGCAAGCAGAGTATCCGGGAGCTTTACAGTTCTGATACCCGTAAACCCGTCAAAGGAAAAGCTCTCTATCTTGGTGTATCCGTCCTTCAGCACCACATTGGGTCTGAGCCTGTACCAGAATGCATCTACGGGATAGAATGTCATTTCGTCGATATTGAGGGGTCTGCGAGGCTGCTTTTCTTCCTCTTCCTCCACCTCGGTGCCGTCCCGCTCCGGGACTCTCAGCTTTGCTTCAAAAGGCCAGCCGAGCATATATGTGTAGCATGCGACTACAAACTCCGATGCCGCTTCGGAAAGGAAGAGATCGGAGAGCAGGAGGCTCTTCGCCCTCATGGTGGCGATCTCTCTGTTGCCGCCCGGCTTGTTCCCTTCCTTGAACATCAGCCTTAAAATGCCCACCTTGTAGACAAATATCAGCAGTCTGCGTTCCTTTTCGTACTCCGGCAGAAAGTCGTGTATAAGGGAAATGAACTTTTTGCGGTCGATGACCAGCTCATCGCCGTACTCATCGTGCATATGCTTCATTTTCCTCTGTATCTCTTTGGTGCTGTCAAAGCCTGCGATAGTCTGCAATACAGGTGCGCCGCACTCAGGGCATGAAAACAGATTGGATTCAAATTCAGCATGACAGCTTTCACATTGCATAATACTACTCTCCTGACATTACCGTTCTCGGTGTATTTTATCCTGACAGAGTAAGTGTAAAGATATTGTCAGTCGCAATTCTTCACACAATTCATCTATTATAGATACTATATTACTATATTTTTTCTGAAATGTCAAGCATATTATCAATAAAATTTAGTTTTTTTGACGATTGAAGAGCAAAAACAGGTTAATTTAGCTGTCAGTTCAGCTCATTTTGTGCAATGCTGAGAAACATACAGCCTGCGCATAATGTTTCGGGGGCGGTGTATGCACAAAACAGACCTGTACAGGCAGTGCAGCCGTGTACAGGTCATATGTTTACATACTTACATAGTTCAGAGGATCGGTGTGCTGACCGTTCACTCTTACTTCAAAATGGAGATGGTTGCCGTAGGCCTGACCTGTGCAGCCTATATAGCCTATGAGCTGTCCCTGCTCCACATAGTCGCCCACATTCACAACGCAGTCGGACATATGTCCGTAAAGGGTGGAGAGCTTCCCGCCGTGATCTATGATAACGTGTATACCATAGCCGTTTCCTGTGTTGCTGGCGGTTATGACGGTCCCGGAAGCTGCGGCTACTATGTCCTCACCCGCACATCCGGGCTTGGTGATGTCTATACCCTTGTGGAATTCTCCTGCACCGCCCTCCTCATCGACCGTTCTGTGACCGTAGCCGTCAGTCATGTTGTAGACATTGGGGCAGGGCCAGACCATGCTGACAGAGCCTGCGGAGGAAGAATCATAGCTGTAGGTGTCGTAATCTTCTTCTTCATACCGGGGCTGAGGCTCGTTTCTTTCCTCTTCCTCCCGGCGGAATTCCTCAAGATCCTCAAAGCTGCTGTCGTCAAACTCCTTTTCCTCAAAGGAGGGTGTATCTTCGCTTATAGGTTCACGATAAGAGGACGGATCCTGGAACTGGTCGGAATAGCTGTCGCCGTAGTTGGTGCCTGCGGCCTCTGCGGCTTTCCTTTCTTCCTCCAGCCTGCGTTCCTCCTCCATGGCGGCTTCGGCTTCATCCACAAGGCGCTGACGGGACTCCTGCTCCTTCAGACGCTGTGCCTCCTGCTGATCTGCCTGGCGCTGGAGCCTTTCGGCACGTATCCTTCTCTGCTCCTCTTCCTTTTCTCTTTCGGCACGTTCTTCTTCTTCACGCCGTTCTCTTTCTATGCGCTCCTGTTCCTCACGCTCGGCACGGCGCCGTGCCTCCTGCTCCTCACGGAGCTTGTCGTTTTCCTCCTGCTGGGCACGGATAAATGCCTGCAGCTCATCCTCAAATTCCGCCTCCTGCTCCCTCATCTCATCGGTCTTTTCCCTCTGAGCCTCGGCAGCCGCCTCATAATAGGCTTTCATGTCGGCGTGGTTGTTGTAGGTGTCTTTAAGATCCTCCAGGATCGACTCAGCCTGTGTCCTTTTATCCTCAAGAGCGGTCATGGACTGCTCCAGCTCTTCCTTTTCGGAATTGAGAGTAAGGATCTTTTCCCTGAGAGAATCTATCATTTCCTTGTCATGTCTCGAAACTCTTTCCATCAGCTCCGAGCGCATGAGTATGTCGTAGAAATCAACGGAACCCACCAGGATGGACGCCATGCTGTCGTTCCCTTCCATATAGATGGTGCGGATCCTCTTTTTGAATTCCACTATATCGGTATCGATCTCGGCTTTTTTGTCCTTGACCATACCGCTGATGCTTTCTATTCTTATGTTGAGAAGACCTATCTGTTCCTTGATGTTGCGGATCTCAGCCTCCTGCTTTTTCATCTTCTCATTGTAAAGCTCCATGTATTCCGCACTTTCCCGTGCGCTTTCCTCAAAGGAACGGAGCTTTTGTTCCAGTTCTGCTCTTTCACCTGCCAGCTCGGACTGCTTAGCTTCAAGCTCGGCGATCTCCGATGTGAAATCTGCGCCCACCCTCACGGGGGCAAAATATGTGAATGCCGAAAGGGAGATAAACCCCGACACGGCTACCGCAAGCAGCTTTTTGCGGACATTCGCTGCTCTTTTTGTGCGATCCATCTGTAAGACCATTCCTTTCGCTTTAAATGTGCAAAGCACATTTTACTTCAAAAAGATGTGTCAACATAATGTCGATACTTTTCTTTCTTCGGCCGCTGTGCTGCATCAAAAGAAACACGCAGCGGCTGTGATATACAATATCGGTATATATCTGTCTGTCCGGGATCCGAAAGCTCCGTCACACCTTGACATACTTCCTGGTGCTGAGCACTGTTCCCACGGAACTGATAACGGCTCCTGTGAGTACATAGCCCCCAAGTACATAAAGGGCGAAGGTGTTGAAAGGGATAAACCCGGAGGTGCCCATAGCGGCAAAAAGCGTGGTCTCCGAGGAGAGGATGTTCACAAGACTGTCATAGCCCAACCATGTAAGGAAATAGGCTACAACGCCTGCTACCAGACCCATTATGAGACCCTCGATGAAGAAGGGTATCTTTATGAAGGAGTTGGTGGCTCCCACAAACTTCATGATGGATATCTCACGCTTGCGTATATCCACGCTTGCCCTTGTGGCATTTGAGATTATTACGAAGCTTACCACTATAAGTGCGGCAAGTATAACAAAGCATACTATGGTGATGACCGTGTTAAGACCGGTGAGCACATTTACGAAGTCATAGGGTGCCTTTACCTTTTCGATGTTCTCATAGGTGCCTATGGTCATAAGTGTGGAGCTCATGTTGTCTATGTCGGTTATCCTTATCCTGTATGCATCAGGCAGAGGGCTTTCATCTCCCAGATAGCCGAAGATCTCCTCTGCATCTGTCATGTCCTTCTTTATATCTTCAAAGGCCTGTTCCTTTGAGTAAAAAGTGACGGCTGAAACATTTGGCGTCTGACTGAGCTTTTCGCCCAGAACATCTATGTCCTGTTCAAGAGTGCCGTCCTTTATATATATGATAACTTCATTCTTGTCCTCAACGCTGCTGATGACCATATTGACATTTGCGGAGAAAATGACCGTAAAGCCTATGAGCAGGAGCGAGACCGTCATTATACAGAACGAAGCGATAGACATTATCCTGTTATGCCAGATATTTCCGGCTCCCTGCTTTATCAGGTAGCCTATACTGCTTAGTCTCATTTGTTAAAAAGATCTCCTTGTGAGCTGCCTCACTTAATTTATGCCGGACAGCCGCCCTTCCGAGATCGCCGAAAGGGGAGAGCGCCGGAAAGAAGTCGGGTCTTCACAGCCTGTCTTTCGCTCAGTGTGACAGTGTCCCGAAATGAACGAAAACACGGGATCTGCTTCCTGAGAGACAGAAGATATGACCTGCGGTCATATCATGCCGTCAAAGGCTATCCTGCCTTCCTTTATGTTGATGAGCCTTCCGCCGAACCTCTTTACAAGGTCGTGCTCGTGAGTGACTATCATGACCGTGGTGCCCTTGTCGTTTATCTCTTTAAGGAGCTTCATGGTCTCTATCTTTGCTCTCGGGTCAAGATTTCCCGTAGGCTCGTCTGCGATTATGAGCTGAGGATTGTTCACCAGCGCCCTTGCTATCGCAACACGCTGCTGCTCGCCTCCCGAAAGCTCATTGGGATACTGGTTTATCTTGCTGCCCAGACCCATGAGGCCTATCACCTGCGGCACTCTCTTCCTGATGTACTTTGCAGGTGCATCTATGCTGCGGAGCACAAAGGCAACATTGTCGAACACATTCATTGAGTTTATCAGCTTGAAGTCCTGGAACACAAAGCCTATGGTCCTGCGCAGGAGAGGAACATCCTTCTGCTTCAGGGTCATAAGATCGTAGCCGTTCACATGGATGGAGGGCTTGTGTTCGGTGCCCTCATCCGCAGTAACTTCTCTTATGAGAAGCTTTATGAGCGTACTCTTGCCGGCGCCGTTCTCGCCTACCACAAAGGCGAATTCGCCGTCATCTATCCTGAGGGATACATCCCTCAGAGCGGGAGTATCACTGCTGTATGTTACCGAAACGTGATCAACATCAACCAAAATATCACCTTCAATCAATTTCGGTATATCTTGTCCTTAGAATTTTGTGGGATTGGAGGACAGGTATTTCTTTACCATCAGTGCGATCTTGAATATGATGGCGTGGTCGAATTCCCTGAGATCCAGACCTGTCAGTTTCTTTATCTTTTCAAGCCTGTACACCAGTGTGTTCCTGTGTACGAAGAGCTTTCTGGAGGTCTCCGAAACATTCAGGCTGTTCTCGAAAAACTTCTGTATGGTAAAGAGTGTCTCGTGATCGAGGGATTCGATGGAGTTTTTCTTGAATACCTCCTGGAGGAAGGTCTCGCAGAGAGTTGTGGGCAGATGGTATATAAGCCTTGCAATGCCCAGATTGTCATAGGAGACGATAGTCTTTTCGGTGTCAAATACCTTTCCGACTTCAAGAGAGGTCTGCGCTTCCTTGAAGGAGCGCGCAAGATCCTTGACGCCTACCGTGGGAGTGCCTATGCCCACGTTCACCCTTGTGTAGAACTCTCCTGTAAGGGTGTCCGCTATGCTTCTTGCCAGCTTTTCCAGATCCTTGGGCTCTACATTGGCTTTGACTTCCTTGACAAGGACGATATCTGTTTCGGAGATATTGAAAACAAAATCCTTGGTCTTGTCGGGGAAAAGGTTCTGTATAACATCATATGCGGAAACATCATTGGTGGCAACTACCCTGATGAGGAATACGACTCTTGTCACCTCTGCCGCAAAGTGCAGCTCTCTTGCCTTTACAACTATGTCTCCGGGGAGAACATTGTCGAGGACTACATTCTTTATGAAGTTGTTGCGGTCGTACTTTTCGTCATAATACTGCTTTATGCTCGAAAGAGAAACTGACATTATATTGGCGTACTTAGCGGCAGTCTCGTCAGCACCTTCCACAAAAACGGCATAATCCGGCTTGATGTGAGAGCCGAAAGCCTTGTAGGTATAACCGTCTCTTACGAATGTGTCCCTCGAATCGTTGAGATCCATAGTCACAAGCTCGTTTGATGTGCCTATCCTTGCAAGCTCACTGCAGGCAATGATAGTGCCGGTGGAATCTACAACACCGATGATACAATCCATAGTATCTCTCAACTGATGGATAAGTCCCTGAAACAATCTGTTTGACATCCCTTGACATCCTTTCACTTATTTTGTGATTTTATACGAAGCTGACAGAAGCTTTAATGCGGGATATTACCTGCAAACGGCGGCAGCAAAGGCTTCTCCGGCTTATGTTCGCTTGGTACAGGTCATAGTGCGTATTGTAACAATGTTAATATGCTTAAAATTGTACAAACGTACAGTATCATTTTAGCACAATAGCAACAAAGAGTTGTTAAAAAAATGTTAATTTTAGTAAAAAAGTTCAGATTTCACCTTTTTATCATAATTTGACAACAGAAATAACTACAAGTTCGGGTGAAAAAACAAGGAGCGCTGAACGCACTCCTTGTGATAAATGTGCTTGATATTCGGATTTATCTCGATTCCTCTGCAAAACCGCTGTCTACCAGCTCTATAAGTCCGTTTACAGCATCCTGCTCATCGGAACCGTCGGCAATGATCCTAATGGATGTTCCCCCTACGATGCCCAAAGAAAGAATACCAAGAAGGCTCTTTGCGTTTACTCTTCTTTCTTCCTTTTCGATCCAGATAGATGACTTGAACTCGTTAGCTTTCTGAATGAAAAAAGTAGCAGGACGAGCATGCAATCCAACCTGATTCTGAACCATCACATCTTTTACGTACATTTCGCGTCTCTCCTATCTCATAGTAGATACAATAATAAGCTGTCCGTATAGATCGCTCCGGATCTACAGATAGCGCCGGGTCCGAGTGCCGCCGCACAAGCCTTGCCCGTGTATCCGGCATATCTGCGCTGCCCGCCGATGCTCCTTTACGCACCGTCGTTCATCACACCTGAGCCCTCACACCTGCATAACTGTATCACAACACCCTGCGTGACCCGGTTTTCGCCGGACCTGCTGATTATCATTATAAACCATCAAACTGATTTAGTCAACAGTAAAAACTGTAAAAAAATTTCTTTGGACGGAATTTCTGCTATTTGAATTATTTATCTTTGAAAACCTTATTCCGATTTGTAGAATTTAACGAATTTTGGATGTGTTGTACAAAGAACCACATATTCTGATATGTAATTTAACGAAATTCTGTACAAATAAATGTAAATATATCGACATATTACAGACACATATCTAAAAACAGCAGTTTTTTGAACAAAATGGAAGTTCACCGAAGACCTGTCTGTGAATTTGAATAAAATATTAAATTTCTCAAATTTGCTTGATTTTGATACGGGATTGTGGTAAAATTATCTGGTACTTTACGGAGTGGTATCGAAGTGGTCATAACGGGAACGACTCGAAATCGTTTGAGCAGTGAAATGCTCCGTGGGTTCGAATCCCACCCACTCCGCCACAAAGCCGGAGTCCCCTCCGGCTTTCAGATACCAGGCCGCCGTGGTGAAACAGGCATACACGAGGGACTTAAAATCCCTTTCCTTAACCGGAGTACCGGTTCAAGTCCGGTCGGCGGCACCAGTTCCCGGAGCCTTTGTGCTTTCGGGGATTTTTTGTTTTAATAAACGATGATCGAACTGCCGAAAAAAGGGATGCTGTATATGCTGAGAACAGCCTTTAAAACAAAAGCGGTAAAAAGGTCTGCGGGAATGGTCACAGCCGTTCTCCTTGCCTTTTCGCCGCTTTTTTATTTCAATGCTTCCGCAGAAGCCGGAGAAACGGATTTTCTGTATGAAAAAGGGATCAGGATAGGTGTGGGTACAGGCACCATGTCGGAGCAGTTTGTCCGTGAAGAGCTTCCGGATGCACAGCTCTTTTATTATGGTAAATATGAGGGCTATAAGGCAGTGGAGGAAGGCAGGCTGGATGCCTATCTCTATGAAAAGAAACAGATGGAGATCGCAATAAAAAACGGTGTCTCGGGTGTCAGGGTGCTGGACAGCACTGTGGGCGAATCCGTAAGCATAGCGCTGGGAATCTCCGAATATTCGGAGATTCCCGATCTGGAGAAAAAGGTAAACGGTTTTATAGCAGAGCATAAGGCAGACGGTCTCTTGGATGATATGTATGAACGGTGGGTCATGAAAGGCGATTATACCATGCCCGATATAGAAAGCCCTTCCTCTCCGAAATACACCTTAAAGGTAGGCACCGCAGGAGATGTTGAACCCTACAGTTTTTACTCGGGTGACACTATTACCGGCTATGATATAGAGCTTTCTCGCAGACTTGCCCTGTATCTTGATGCCAATCTGGAGATCGTGCCCTATAACTGGGATTCGATCGTTCCCGCCTGTCAGACGGGAAAGGTGGACATAGTATCCTCAAACCTTAATAAAACACCCGAAAGAGCCGAAGTCATCACCTTTTCGGATGATCTTTTTACTGTGGAAAACGGTGTCATGGTAGCGGATAATGGGGCAGGGGAGACAGCGCCGGTATCATTGAGGGATTATAACGGCAAGAACATAGGTGTCATAGGCGGGACTCCCACGGAGGATGCGGCTGTCAAGGCTTTTCCTGACAGCAAGCTCTTTTATTACAATAATTATCACGATCTGAATGCCGCTTTGCTGACCGGACATATAGATGCCTATACCGCAGATGAAGCGGAGATAATATCCATCCACAAGGAACAGCCCGAAATAGACTATATAGATGAATACATCAGCTATGATGAGTACAGCTTCGGCTTTAAAAAGGATGATGACCGTGCCGCAGCCCTTTGCAGTGAGTTCAACGATTTCCTTGCAAGGTGCCGCAGCGACGGGACTATGGAGGAGCTGCGGGAGGTATGGTTCGGTGAGGATGAGGCACGAAAGACCGTGGATATGTCCGTTTTGACCGGAGAAAACGGAAAAATAAAGGTGGTCACCACCTCTGCGGATATGCCCTATTCCTATATAAAGGACGGGAAGAATGTCGGCTACGATATAGACCTTACGGTGCGCTTCTGCAAAGAAAGGGGCTACTCTTTGGAAATAGGGGATACGGATTTTACAGGGCGTATACCCGCAGTGCAGTCGGGAAAATACGATTTTTCCACAGATATGCGTGTTACTCCCGAACGCATGGAGGAGATACTTTTTTCGGACCCGACTGACAGCGGCGGTATAGTCCTGGCGGTCAAAGCCTCCGATCTGGCGATCGCTTCCGAAGCCGTGTCAGAGAGGAGCTTCTGGGTCTCTCTTAAGGAGAGCTTTGAAAAGACCTTTATACGGGAGGACAGATACAAGCTGTTTGTTTCGGGTATCATTACGACTGTACTCATAACGGTGCTTTCCATTGTCTGCGGCACAGTGCTGGGCTTTGTCATCTATATGCTCACCCGTAAGGGAAACAGAGCCGCTAATGCGGCGGCAGGGATATTTGTGTGGCTTGTACAGGGAATGCCCATGGTGGTGCTCCTCATGATACTTTACTACATAATCTTCGCAAAGGCGAACATAAGCGGTACGGCAGTATCTGTTGCCGCTTTTACGATGGTGTTCGGCTCAGGGGTCTACGGGATGCTGGTTTCGGGAGTGGGAGCCGTAGACAAGGGGCAGACAGAGGCAGCCTATTCCCTGGGATACGGTGACATCCATTCATTTTTCCGCATCATACTTCCGCAGGCGATACCGCATTTCCTTCCTGCATTCAATGCGCAGGTGATAACCCTTATAAAGGCTACTGCGGTAGTAGGCTATATAGCTGTACAGGACCTTACCAAAATGGGAGATATCGTCAGAGGGCGTACCTACGATGCCTTTTTCCCGCTCATATCAGTGGCTGTTATTTACTTTGTGCTTGGCGGTCTGATGACTGTGATAATAAAGAATATACGGTTTCTGGCTGATCCCAAAAAGCGCAGCAGAGAGCAGATCCTGAAGGGAGTGAAGACGGATGATAAAGATCAGAGGTCTTAGAAAGGAATACGGCGAAGCGATCCCCCTCAGGGATGTGACCGTTGATATCAATGACGGAGACGTTATAGCTGTCATAGGACCGTCGGGCGTGGGAAAATCCACCTTTATACGGTGTATAAACCTTCTTGAACGTCCCACCAAAGGTCAGATACTGCTGAACGATGAGGAGATCACCGAAAAGGGCTATAATATAAAAGCAGCCCGCAGGAAAATGGGCATGGTCTTTCAGAGCTTCAATCTTTTCGGACACCTGACGGTGATAGAGAATCTGATGCTTGCACCTATGGATCTGCTGAAAAAGTCAAAGCAGGAGGCTTACGACAAGGGTATGGAGCTCCTTGACAGGGTAGGTCTGAGGGAAAAGGCGCTGAGCTATCCCGATGAGCTTTCCGGCGGGCAGAAGCAAAGGGCAGCCATTGCGAGGACGCTTTGCATGGATCCAGAGGTATTGCTTTTCGACGAGCCCACAAGCGCACTGGATCCTGCTATGACCGCAGAAGTACAGGCTGTGATAAAGGAACTTGCCGAAAGCGGGAAGACCATGATAATAGTAACACATGAGATGAGCTTTGCCCGTGCTGTGTCAAACAGGGTGTTCTATTTTGATGATGGCGGGATATACGAGGAGGGGACTCCAGATGAGATATTCGATTCCCCCAAAAGGGAGCTTACGAGCCGTTTTATCCGGGGATTGAAGGTCTTTGAGGTCATCATTGAAGGAAAGGGCTTTGATCTTATCGGCTTCTGGGCTCAGTTTGAAAGGTATCTCCGACTAAACGGCATATCATCCGACGGAATGCGCTATGTAAGGCTTGCAGTGGAGGAGCTTGTGCAGCAGATACTTCTTTCCCGTCCGGGGATGACCGCTGTCCGTTTCAGAGCAGAGTGCGAAGACAAAAGCTGCTTCATATCCGCTGAATACGGAGGGGATGCCTTTGACATAAGGAAGACCGACGATACATTGGCTCTGGCAGTGCTGAAAAGTGCCGTTAAGGAAATAGGATACAGCTTTGACAGCAGCAAAGGGAACCGTGTAGATCTTACGATCGAAAGCAAATGATAAGAGCCTCGGGATCGGCAGGTCCTGAGGCTTGTGTTTTCGGAGCGGGAACTCTGCCGCCCTGTCAGTGTATTCTGCGGGGATCTATACAGGTGTGTTTTCTTGCGGTGATGCCTTGGTATCGGCTGTTAATCCCTCTTATACTAATTTCTGACCGATGTATAGACAAGAAAAAAGCCGCAAATGCTTGAATATAAGGGATTTGCGGCTTGGAGATTGTCTATATATCGAGGAAGAATTAGTATTATACTCGCTTTCCAGTACAGAAAAGTACATCCTGCCCACATACCCGCCTCCTGTAAATATCAAGGGCTGCCGATCCGTAAAGAAACGGCAGCCCTTATTGTAAGCAGTGTTGCTATACCTCTGTTGTCTTATCTTCAAGCAGCAGGGGTATTTTTGATATTTTCAGATGAAGAAATGATCATTCTTCGTCCTCTGCAGCATCCTCTTCGCCGTCCTGAGAAAGAGCTCTGATGGAAAGGCTTATGCGCTGCTTGTCTATGTCTGCACCTGTGATCTTTGCAGTGACCTCATCGCCGATGCTTACAACTTCCTTGACATCGTTCACCTTTCTGTCAGCAAGCTGAGAGATGTGGACCAGACCGTCTATACCGGGCATGATCCTTACGAAAGCGCCGAAAGGCTGGATGGATACTACCTTGCCTGTAACTACATCGCCAACGCTGTACTCGTTCTCAAACTTGACCCAGGGATTCTCGTCATCCTTCTTGAATCCGAGAGAGATACGGTTCTTCTCACGATCAAGATCCTTGATGTAAACTTCAAGCTCGTCGCCTACGCTTACAACCTCGGAGGGATGCTTGATTCTATCCCAGCTGAGCTCGGAAATATGCACCATTCCGTCTATACCGCCGAGATCAACAAATGCACCGTAGTTTGTAAGGCTCTTTACCTCACCCTTGAATACATCGCCGACTGCTGCGGTCTCCCAGAACTTATCCTTTGCAGCCTCTCTCTCGGCAGCCAGTACCTGACGGATAGAACCAACGGCTCTGTTGCGCTGCTCGTTTACCTCTATTACCTTGAACTTCTGAGTGGTCTTTACCAGATCCTCGATCTTGTCGTCTCTTCTCAGATTAGCCTGAGACTTGGGGATGAACACTCTTACGCCCTGATAGAGGATGATAGCGCCGCCCTTTACAAGACCTGTAACGGTGCCTGTAAGGATGTCGCCGGTCTCCTTGGCCTTAACGATATCGTCAAAGCCCTTCATAGCATCTACCTTCTTCTTGGAGAGCTGTACGGTGCCCTCTGCATCGTTGATCTTAACAACGATAAGGTCTATCTCATCGCCAACACTTACAATGTCGGTGGTCTTGAGAGTAGGATCGTCTGTAAGCTCATCGAGGGATACAAAGCCTGACTGCTTTGTTCCGAGATCAACTGCGATCTCGGTAGGACCTACCGAAATGACCGTTCCTTTCACCCTGTTACCGGTATATATTCTTTTGAGTGAAGCGTCCAGTGCCTCCTCAAAGTTAAAGTTCTCCTCGTTCAAAATCTGCTCGCTCATGTGGTTTGCAACCTCCTTGATTATATGTGCCGGCGTAGAAGCACCGGCGGTGATACCTATTACGGTATCTTTATGTAAACGCCCTTGGGGCATCAACATCTTAAGTTCCGCAAGATCCTCCGCATGGATGGTCTCGCAGTGCCTGCCGCAGACTTCGGCAAGCTTTTTGGTGTTTGAACTGTGGTGACCGCCTATGACAATCATCAGGTCACACTGCTTTGAAAGCTCCTCTGCTTCCTCCTGTCTCTGACAGGTGGCTTTGCATATAGTATCGTAGACGGATACAAGAGGGTATTTTTCCGCAATGCTGCGGCACTCCTCCCAGACACTCATACTGTAGGTGGTCTGGGGCATCACCGCACAGGGATCCTTTCTGCTCCTGTAAAAAGCTTCCAGAAAATCATCCAGTGCAGTGGCATCGGAAACGATCACAGGATCCTTGCAGTGGCCTGCTATGCCCTTTACCTCCGCATGGTCGCCGTCACCAACAATAATGACCTGCAAGCCTTCATGGGATGCCTTTTCCGCAAGTTGCTGTATACGCTTTACAAAGGGACAGGTGCTGTCGATATAGCTTATCCCTTTTTCCTCAAGCTCGTTAAAAACGCTTTTCGGGACACCGTGAGAACGGATTATCACCGTTCTGCCTTCTGCCTCATCGAGGCTGTCTATCGGGGGAGTGCCTCTTTTTTTCAGAGCCTCCACCACATCCCTGTTGTGGATGACCTCTCCCAGGGTACAGGCATTTTCGGCTTCCTCCGCCATTTTCACGGCTCGCTTTACTCCGAAGCAAAAGCCCGCTGACTTTGCTATCCTTATCTCAGACATCGCTGCTGTCCGATGCGCCGTTTTCGGGGATCTCTGTGTCCACAGGTTCGTCCACTACTTCCTTCAGAGCCGAAAGTATACGCTGTTTTGCGGCATTTATGCTCTTTCTGTCGCCCTCTTCGGCGTGTACCTCAGAAGCGGGGATGACCTTTCCCACACGAAGCGTGACCTTTGTGCGGAAACGGAGCTTTTCTCCCTCATAGTTTATGCCCATGGGAAGTATATCGGCATTCGCTTTGGAAGCTATGATGACAACGCCTGTTTTGAGCCTGCCCAGCTTCCCTGTCTTGGATCTTGTGCCCTCGGGATAGATGACCAGATTCTGCCCGCTCTTTACCATTTCTGCACAGTCATTTATAAGAGCCATATCTCCTGCGCCCCTTCTTACAGGGAAAGCACCCAGAGATGTGATGAACCTTGCAAAAAGAGGATTCTTGAAAAGTTCCTCCTTCGCCATGTAGCGGACACGCTTTTTCATGGGCATGGTGTTGAAAACGGGATCTGCATAGCCTCTGTGATTTGAGGCGATCACAACTCCCTCGCCTTCCGGGATATTTTCCCTGCCCTCTATATGAAGATCAAAGTACAGACCCAGCAGGAAAGTCACGGTCTTTCTCAGAGGATTCATTTACAGACCTCATTTCTGACTATGTCCACAACTCTCTGTACGGCAGCATCAATGTCCATATCCCCGGTATCCAGGTAAATGGCATCCTCTGCCTGTTTGAGGGGTGCTGCGGAACGTTCGCTGTCCTGCCTGTCACGCTGATTTACGGATGAAAGTATATCATCAAAGCTTACATTTTCGCCCTTTGCTCTCAGCTCGTCGTATCTTCTCTTTGCCCTTACTTCGGGAGATGCGGTAAGAAATATCTTTACATCTGCATCCGGGAGCACTACCGTGCCTATATCACGCCCGTCCATTATAACATCCCTGCTGCGTGCCATTTCCCGCTGGAGTTCCAGAAGAAAGGCTCTCACACAGGGCTTTGCGGCATAAAAAGAGGTGAGAGATGAGATTTTCGGAGTGCGTATCATATCGGTGACATCTTCACCGTTCACACTGACGTGCTGTGCGCCGTCTTTGAAGGATATGTCTGCACTCAGCCCCTCAAGAGCTTTGGAAACTGCTGCATCATCATCCTTGTTCACACCCGCCCTGTCACAGAAAAAGGTGACGGAACGGTAGACAGCGCCTGTGTCCACATAGGTAAAACCAAGAACTGCGGCTGCCTTCTTTGCAACAGTTGATTTTCCTGCTCCCGCAGGACCGTCTATAGCTACGCTTACAGGCATATCATTCACCTATATCATCGAAAAGAACGGGGAAACGCTCCTTGAAGCCTTCAAGCATCATGCAGGCAAGCTCTCTCATCTGGGGATGAGCTCTGCCGGCTGTGCGCAGCCTGAAAAAGTGCCGCCATTCTCTTATATTCATGGTAATCATGAGTTCGGTTTTCAGAGAGTTGGGAAGTACGCCCCTTGCCTCTTCGGGTCTGGCTCCCGCATCAAGCAGAGCAAAATAATACTTTTCCGCTGCCTCCATGCTTTCCTTCCAGAGCCGCATCCCCTCGCTGCCCTCTTCAAAGAAGCAGGGCCTTATGCAGGTGATCTCGGATCCGAATTTCTCTTTCCCGTAGTTGCAGTAACGGGTGCTCTCCTGTGAATAGCTTGCCACCCTGTGACGCACTATCTCATGGGTAACACCTCTGTCGCAAACGACCCTGACACTTATTTTTTCATGCTCGAGAACACTTTCATGACCGCTTTTGAGTATCATGGAAATGAACTTTTCGGCGCTGCCGTCGGTGATCCTGTCTTCACTTTTGTAGCAGACCCTGCCGCAAAGCTCGATGTGTCTGAGCATCTCTTTTCCGTCCGGATCAAACAGTATCTCGTAGGAGGGGGCTATCATCCTCAATATGCTTACCTTACTTTCAGTATGGGGAAGCCCTTTTCGCAGGGCTTTACAAGGGCGGGTGTCTTCTCCGCCTCCCCGTATATATATTCTTCAAGGGTCTTATCGCCCTCTGTTATCTTTTCAAGCTCGCCCACAAGAACAGAAAGGGGCTTTTCGTACATTTCCCTGCATATAGGGTCGATGCTTATGACCAAGGTGCCGTTCAGATCCATTGCCTTGTAGGGCCATATCCTGCATTCAAAGGGCTTGTCATCGCCTAAGATGCACCCTTTCCGAGGATCCAGGGCAGGGCAGAGGAACAATTCCCTTTCCTCATCCCATGTGTCTCTCATGTCAAAAAGATAGGATCCGGAACTGCCGTTTTCCGTAAACCCGATGTGGGGGAATGATCTTTGTATGCGCTCCTTCAGTTCCCGGCTTATCGTGGGTGTCTGCCATATCTCATATTTGTCAAAGGAGCAGCAGAGCCTGCACCCGGCGCAGGAAAGCGGGGAAAGTATGTCTTTTATCATGCAAAGCAAAGACCCATAACGGTCATGTTATCCCTGCCGCCTCTTGAAAGAGCGGTCTCGGTAATTATTTCAAGGCGCTTTGACAGCCGTTTCGGCATGGACAGTATCCTGCTTATCTCGGCTGTGTCCAGTACATCGGTCACACCGTCACTGCACATGAAGTACAGATCGCCGTTTTTCAGCCCTTCCTCGATACAAACTGCCGATATCAGCGGCTTTTCCTTTGTATTGCCCAAAACAGGGAGGATCAGGTTCTTGTGAGAATGGGAACGGGCTTCCGCTCCGGACAGCTTTCCCTGTGTGCGAAGCAGCCCCGTAAGGGAGTGATCCGTGCTTATCTGCTCCATGTCACCGCAATTGAAACGAAATATCTTTGAATCACCGCAGTTTGCGGCATACAGGACCTTACCGTCGCCGCACAGCACGCAAACGGTGCTTTGCATACCTTCAAGTCCTTTTTTCTCACCTTGTTTTTTGACTTTTTCGTGAACGGACAGGAGCTTCTGCTCTATACCTTGTTTTTTTGACGGCACAAATCCCGCAAGATCTTCAAGGACTGTCCTTGAAGCCGTCTCTCCGCCTTTTTCACCGCCCACACCGTCGGCAAGGGCGACCAGAAACGGGGCGTCAAACAAAGCTTCATGGCTTTTGTGAGCCTGCTCGCTTATCAAAGCCTTACCAATAAGGAAAGAGTCCTCATTGCCAATGGGGACTCCGCATTCTGTCAGTCCGCAGCAATAAAACATGGTACCTCGTTTACATTCTTCCGGTCGCTGACCTTTAACAGAAGGTCAAAACACGTCGTCTATACATTATAACATTATTTACAATTTTTTTCAATCAGCATTTTATATAATATTTTGTATGTCTTTTTGTCACTTTGATGAAAGACTTTTTATTTTCTCATTTCAAGGTAGCTGATTATCTGCTGTGCCGCCTGTTCGTCGGTTATCCTGTCGGTGCTTATGCACATCTCATAGCTGTCTGAGGAGCCCCACCTTGTTTCTGCGTGGTAATTGTGGAAAGAAGCCCTTGCTCTGTCCATTTTGTTTATCTTTGTCAGAGCCTCTTTGACTGTGATATTTTCACGCTTTGCCACATTTTGCGCACGCCTGTCTAAGGATGCGGTTATGAAGAAGCTCGCCACATCATAATCATCTCTCAGGATATAATCCGCACAGCGCCCCACTATGACACATTCTCCGCCGGCTGCCGCACGGCACACAGCCTCGATCTGAGCTTCGTATGCCATGAGCATAACGGGCTTGTCCGCATAGGACTGACCGTTTCTCATGTTCATCACCAAAGAAAAAAGCATACTCTGGGCAGGGGTCTGCTCGAACTCCTCTATGAAGCTGTCGCAAAGACCGCTCTCCTTGGCGGCATTGGTAATAATATCCTTGTCAAAAAAGGGGATGCCCAGCTTTTCGGCAACTGCCTTTGCAATGAGCCTTCCACCGCTGCCGAACCGTCTGCCCACGGTGATGATCCTTGTCTTCTTTTCAGTGTTTTCCATAATATCTCCCACCATACTTATGTAAACAGATAAGATATTTACCGATCCAAAGCGACATTATGCGCTTTTGACATTCATGACCAATTGATTTGATTCTATCATAAAAATGCTGTGATGTCAATTAAAAAATCATTAAAATTCACAGTTTCTCCAAAGGCTCACAACGCTGTACACAGCCCTTTTTGTTTTCTTGCCCGACCTGCTTTTCCGTATTAGCCGTGACTATATCATGAGCGGCAGCATATGGATAATATGCGCTGCGGCCGTGCATCAGCTCATGAAATGACAGCCCTGCCGACAAAACCGACGGCAAGGCTGTCATTTGGATCCGGAGGATCATAATGTGTCCAAATTCATGTCAGTGCGTTCTGCAAGGATCATTTAACATGCAGATACATCATGTTCTATCCCTGATGACGGTCATTTGTTTTTCGGAGCGGCATTATCATGCCTTTCCGGATTTACGGTTGGAAAGGACATCAAAGATGACTGCTGTAAGAAGTACCGCTCCCTTGATAACATACTGGAAATTGTTGTTGATGCCCATAATGGACATACCCTGGTTTATTACACCGAGAAGTATGGCACCTATTATGACACCCCGTATATTGCCGCTGCCGCCGTAGGCAGAAGCTCCGCCTATGAAGCAGGCTCCTATGGCATCCATTTCAAAGGAACTGCCCGTATCGCTGTTTACAGAACCTATCCTTGCTATTACCATGAGACCTGAGAGACCTGCCAGAACAGACATGGAGACATATGCCAGAAAATATACTTTTTTGGTGTTTATGCCCGAAAGACTTGCAGCCTTCTCATTGCCGCCCACAGCGTAAAAATACCTTCCTATGGCGGTGCTCGACGTGATATAGCTGTAAACAAGTATGACGGCGATGACCCACAGAGCCATTACAGAAACGCCCCTGTAATGAGCGAGCTGCCATGTGTAAGCAAGTATCAGAAGTATGAAAAGGGAGCTGCGCAATACTATATGAACGATGGGTTCCTGCTTGTAGCCCTTTTGTCCCTTCCTTTTGTGGTCGAGTACGGCTTTTGCTGCTATGGCTGCCGAAACGATGCACCCCAGCAGGAAAGCTGACCATTTCACATCCCCGCTGTCAAGGGAGGGGATATTTATGTAGGCGGTGAAAATATCAAAGAAGGTGTTGTTTTCAACGGTAACTGTTTTGGAGCCCAGTATGGCACGTCCAAGACCCCTGAACAGGAACATTCCCGCAAGTGTGCATATGAAGGGCGGCACATGGACATGACCTATCCAGAAGCCCTGCCAGATACCTATCAGCAGAGAAATCACGATACAAAGGGGAATGACTATCAGTGCATTGACCCCGGCTGCCATGAGCTGTGCTGCCACAGCGCCGACGAGGCATACGGTGGAGCCTACGGAAAGATCGACATTTCCTCCTGTCAGTATGCAAAGCAGCATACCGCAGGCCATTATCAGCACATAGGAATTCTGCAGCAGCAGATTTGAAAGGTTCTGAGGCACAAGGAGCCTTCCTTCCGTAGCTATGGCGAATACCACAAATACCACCGCAAGTGCTATCAGCATGGTATATTTCCTTATCGCATTATTCGTTATCCCAGTCTTTTTTATCATACTTTCCTCCACCTTTACACCGGGGATGCGAGTATCGCAGCCATTATTTTTTCCTGTGTAGCCTCTTGTACAGGCATTTCTCCCACGATCCTGCCTTCGTTCATTATATATATCCTGTCGCACATTCCGAGCAGTTCCGGCATTTCCGATGTTATAATGACTATCGCCTTGCCTTTTTCGGCCTGCTCATTCAGGATCCTGTATATCTCGTACTTTGCGCCCACATCTATACCTCTGGTAGGTTCATCCACTATCAGTATCTCAGGCTCGGCAAACATCCACTTTGAGAGAAGAACCTTCTGCTGGTTGCCTCCCGAAAGCTTTCCCACATCCTGGTCCACAGACACAGACTTTATCCTCAGCTTCTCTCTGTAATCCTCTGCGATAGCCTTTTCCTCGTCCTTGTTTATCCTGCCGTTTCGGCAGACCTTTTCAAGCCTTGCAAGAGTAGTGTTCATTGAGATGCTGTCAGACAGGACCAGTCCGTTTACCATCCGTGCTTCGGTCACATATGCAAGTCCTGCCTCTATGGCTGATCTCGGGTCGGGCAGATCCACTTCTTTTCCCAGTATTTTTACTGTGCCGCTGATCTCCGTGCCGTAGGACTTTCCGAAAACGGACATTGCAAGCTCTGTCCTTCCCGCTCCCTGAAGTCCGTAGAAACCGACCATCTCACCTCTGCGCACATTGAAGGAGACGTTATCCACTACCTTTCTTTCTGTGTAAACAGGGTGATAGACCGTGCGGCCCTCCACCTCAAGGGCTATCTCTCCGTCAGACCGGTGCTTTCGGGAGGGATAACGATCACTCAGTTCTCTTCCTACCATTCCACGGATTATCCTGTCTTCGTCTATATCGTGGTTTTCATTCGATATAGTCTCTATAGAGGCTCCGTCACGGATAACAGTCATGTTATCCGCACAGTAGGACAATTCATTGAGCTTATGGGAGATGATGATCGAGGTCATACCCTTCTCCTTCATGCTCAGAAGGAGATCCAGAAGCATCTTTGAATCCTTCTCATTGAGGGATGATGTGGGCTCATCCAGTATAAGCAGCTCCACATTCTTGCTCAGTGCCTTTGCTATCTCCACAAGCTGTGCTTTGCCGGCGCCTATGTCCTTGATAAGGGTCTTAGGGTCTTCCCTGAGACCCACGGTATCCATATGCTCCTCTGCTTCCTTGTAGGTCCTGTCCCAGTCTATACCGAGAGGACCCTTTCTTTCGTTTCCGAGAAACATATTCTCTCCGATGGACAGTTCCGGTATAAGGGCAAGCTCCTGGTGGATTATGACTATCCCCATACCCTCACTGTCCTTCAAGCCCCTGAACCTGCACACCTGCCCCTTGTAAATGATATCTCCGGAGTAGCTGCCAAAGGGATAGATACCGCTGAGTATATTCATGAGGGTGGATTTGCCGGCTCCGTTTTCTCCCACAAGAGCGTGTATCTCTCCTTTTTTTACCTTCAGATTGACCCCGTTAAGAGCCTTCACTCCCGGAAATTCCTTGACAATGTCTTTCATTTCAAGAATGATCTCGTCCATTCCTTATCCCCCTTTTTACTTTTCGACCAGATACCTGTGATCTTCATCCCACTCGTAGGGGCCTATCTCTGTCAGCAGATCAAGGTTTTCCAAGGTGATAACATTCGGTGTCAGAAGGTAAGAAGGCACTTTTTTCACTCCGTTGTCATAAGAGTCTGTGTCAAAAGCACAGGGCACCTCAAATTCTTCTATAAGCTCCTCATCTATGTCCTCTTCCTCAAGTATAGCCTTTGCCACTTCTACGGTCACATTGGCCTCATCCCTGACATTTTTGTAGATCGTCATGGACTGCTGTCCCTCCACTATGTCCCTGAGGGCTGCTATATCTCCGTCCTGACCGGTGACTACAGGTGTCTTGCCGGTATAATCCGAAGCTATAGCCTGTGTGACACCTACGGTGAGACAATCCGATGCGCAGTGTACGGCATCGAGAGGAGTGCCTCCTGCATAATAGGATGCAAGTGTATTCTGCATATTCTCATATGCCTTTACCGTAGACCACTGGGGAGTGGCGGTCTGTTCAAAGGTGATCTTGTTTGAAGGGATAACAAATCTGCCGGACTCCAGATAAGGCTCCATGACGCTCATAAAGCCGTTGTAGAAGAAACGGGCATTGTTGTCGGCCGTGTCTCCGGACACCAGTTCTATATTTAAGGGTCTGTCCGATGTATCGGGTGACAGGGAATCCAAAATGAACTGTGCCTGCAGTTCACCGACCTTGAAGTTGTCAAAGGAAATATAGCAGTCTACGGTATCCGTGTTCAGTATAAGGCGGTCATAGGCTATTACCGGGATATTCTTTATCTTTGCATCCTCAAGAGTGCGGAACAGGGTGGCGCCGTCAACGGCAGCAACAATAAGTACATCAACATCATCCGCAATGAGTACCTGCAGATCGTTTATCTGCTGGTCTATATTGTTGTCGGAGTATTTCAGCTCCACATTATACCCCTCAGATTCAAAAACCTGCTTCAGATATTCACCGTCACGGTTCCATCTTTCAAGTGCCTTTGAGGGCATAGCCAAGCCAACGGTCTTTACTTCATCGTCTTTCTGCTGAACACACCCTGCGGAAGAAAGCAAAAGCAATGCCGCCATGATCGCAGACAGTCGTTTTCTGAGCATCCCATCATCTCCTTATTTAACAATATCGTTATATTATTATACACTTTCTGAGCAATAAAGTCAATATGGTTTAGGAAAAGCCGCCTTATTTTGTTCATTTCTGACAAATAAGGCGGCTTTTCCAAAAAAGAGGACTTTTTACGGGATATGTCCGTAGATATTAAATTTTTGATCTTTATCTGCCTCAGACCCTGGATCAAAGGGAGAAAAAGGCAGGGGGACAGACGAAGATCCGTCAGGATAATGCTGCTATACATCTGTCTTTCCTGCTCAGTATTCAGACAGCTTCTTCTTGATGAGAAATGCGAAGGTACCGCAGAAGAAACCGAGGGCAGCGAATACTAAAGTCTCGGGGTTGGGGTCTCTCAGCATTTTGCGCGGATCACGGACATCCACTGTTATGTATCGCAGTGTCCCTATGTCAGCAGGCATTCCTGATGATACACTGCCGTCGTCGATCCTCACGTTTTCATAGCGCACACCGTTTACGGTGTACGAAAGTATGGGCTTGTAATGATACCCGCCCCTGCTGTACTTGCGCTCGTTTCCTGTTACTGTTGCCTCTACCGTGATGCTGTGGCTGTAAAATACCTTCCATCTGCTCATGTCTCTTACAAGACCCAGGATGCTGAAGATAAACATAGCTGTAAGCACTATAACTGCTGTTTTTGCTTTTGTTCTGTTCATATCGCTCTGACCTCCTGTGCTCCATATGATGATTATACAGCAGCGAATACCGCAAGTCAAGGCAGCTGATCCTGTTCTAATCAAATTTTAATGCAGGATCCTGCGGGGCGCGGATACACAGCGGCAGTACAGAAAATACGGGCGCCCCTTTTCCCACAAATTTTCGTTATCTCTTGAAATCCACTTCCGGATGTGGTATTATTATAATGATACTACTGTATACAACCGATTTAGCGAGGTCGATAATATGAGACATATCCTGAGATACGAACACCCCGCCGAGGAATGGCACAACGCACTTCCCATAGGAAACGGGCGCCTTGGTGCCATGATATACGGGAAAACAGACCATGAGATCATCTCTCTCAACGAAGACAGTATCTGGTCGGGCAGCTTCAGAAAAAGGGACAATCCGAAGGCACTCGGTGCCCTGGAGACCATAAGAGAGGCGATAAGGAACGGAGAGACGGAGAAAGCCTCTGCCCTCTGCGAGGACTCCTTTTACGGCACGAATGAGCAGCAGCGCCATTATATGCCGCTTGGCGATCTGCATATATACACAGACACGGGGGAGACCTCTTCCTATGAACATACACTTGACCTTCAGAATGGAATAGACCGTGTTTCCTTTGTTACGGAAAAAGGCGTGGGCATAAAGCGGGAGAGCTTTGCCTCCTGCCCCCGTGATGTTATAGTCATCAGGCTGACAGCATCCCGACAGGGAGAACTGAATTTCACAGCCCTTATAGACGGAAGAGACGATTATTATGATGAGAACCGTGCCTACGACGAAAATACTCTTCTTTTCACTGTCAGCGACTGTATACCTTATACCTGCGCCATTACAGCAGCGGGGGACGGCTGCCGCACTGATGCCAACAGGATCGTCTGCGAAAACGGAACGGAGGCGCTTATTATTATAGGCTGCCGCACCGCTTACCGCACAGGGGATCATAAAAATGCTGCGGTATCGGATGTGAAGAAGGCGGCAAGGATGAAGTACGAAAGCCTTCTGTCAGAGCATACCGCAGATCACAGGGCACTGTTTGACCGCTGTGAGCTTTCTCTCGGATATGAGGATAAGGGACTTGCAACAGATGGTATGCTGAGTGCTCTCAAGGACGGGGATGTATCCTTCCTTGCCCCGCTTGCAGAGCTGTACTTTGACTTTTCACGCTACCTTATGATAGCCGGGTCGAGAGAGGGTACTCTCCCCATGAACCTGCAGGGAATATGGAACAAGGATATGTGGCCTGCATGGGGTTGCAAATACACTATCAACATCAATACGGAAATGAATTACTGGGGTGCAGAGGTGCTAAACCTTTCGGAATGCCATATGCCTCTTTTCGACCACATAGAAAGGATGAGGGAGCACGGCAGGGTCACCGCAAGGGAGATGTACGGCTGCAAGGGAGCAGTGTGCCATCACAACACTGATATCTGGGGAGATACCGCTCCCCAGGATAAATGGCTCCCTGCCACTCTCTGGCCCATGGGGCTTGCATGGCTGTGTACCCACATCTGGGAGCATTATCGTTTCACGGGAGACAGGGGATTCCTTGCAGAGCACTTTGACAGTATGCTGGAGGCTTCGGAATTTTTCCTTGATTTCCTGACCGAGAACAGCAGGGGAGAGCTGGTGACAAATCCCTCCCTTTCACCCGAAAACACTTATCGCACCGCAGGCGGAGCAGTGGGGACTCTGGCTGAGGGTCCTTCCATGGATTCACAGATACTCCATACTCTTTTCGGTGCAGTCATTGAGGCAGCAGATCTGTTAGACATAAGTGACGAACAGAGGCAGACAGTCGGGCAGATAAAGAGGGTCAAGGAGCGCATACCCGCTCCCTCCATAGGAAAACACGGTCAGATAATGGAATGGGCTGTGGATTACGATGAAGTGGAGATAGGTCACCGTCATATATCTCAGCTTTACGGACTGTACCCGGGTGAACTTATAAAATATGATGACAAGCGCCTTTCGGGTGCCGCAAGAGCCACTCTTGAACGCAGGCTGTCACACGGCGGCGGTCATACGGGCTGGTCAAGGGCATGGATAATAAATATGTGGGCAAGGCTCCACGACGGTGAAAAGACAGAAGAAAACATTTCTGCCCTTCTCACCCATTCTACGGCAGATTCTTTGTTGGATATGCACCCGCCCTTCCAGATAGACGGCAATTTCGGAGGAGGTGCCGGCATAGCCGAAAGCCTTTTCCAGAGCGCAGGTGAGATCATGGAGTTCCTTCCCGCACTTCCGCCGTCTTTCTCTGAGGGGAGCTTTTCGGGGCTTCGTGCAAGAGGCGGTTTTGAAGTTTCTCTCAAATGGCAGGACAGCAGGCCTGTAAAGGCTGTCGTAACATCTCTCTGCGGTAATGCCCTTAATATAAGGCATAACGGTCCGCTTGTTGTAAACGGCAGTGAGTACATTCCCGACAATGGGGTAATAAGCCTCCCGACAGAAAAGGGAGAGGCTTATGAGATAAGATTTTCTTCCGAAAGGTAAAGATATGAGCGAATTTTACAGTGAAGACAGAGATACGGTCACTTACGCCGAAAGAAACAAGGATCTGAATGTGGTGGTGGATGACAGCTTTTGTGTATTCTGCGGTGCCCCTCTGTCACCCGGGAATTTATTCTGTCCCAGCTGCGGTGGACGGGTACAGCAGAATTCCGAGACGGTCCCGCCTCCTGTCAGGACGAAAAAAAGAGCACCTGCAAGGCAGAGGCAAACAGAGGTGGGAGCCGAGGCAGATCCTTATGCACAGGGATTTATGAGCGCACCAATGCCCGAATATCAGGTGCAGAGACCGGGAAAGGCTCCAAAGAACAAATGGATATACTTCATCCTCACGCTTTTGCTGGGTATGTTCGGCGGACATAATTTTTATGAGAATAAGGGCTTTAAGGGAGCGCTCTGGTATATCCCTGCCATATTTATGATCGCCGGGGTCGCAGGGGAGATAATGAATACCGATACAGATGGCTTCGTAATGCTTTTTGCTGCTACATTTATGGTCAATTGCATCAGATATGTGGTGGATCTTGTAAAAGCCATAATCAGGCTTGTGAAAAATGAGGGAGAAGAGTACACGGATTATTGATATGTCTTTTCCGAGGTAGGTATGAACAAACAGAATACTCCCGCCATAACGGCGCAGTTTATAGAAAAAATAAATGCGATCCTCCGCAAGAATGATATCTCCGTTTCAAAGCTGGCAGACCAGACGGGTCTGGGAAGAACATCCATACAGAGACTCCTTGCGGGGACGCTTCTCCCCTCAAGGAATTTTGTAAGAAAGCTCATTTCCGTGCTCCCGCTGTCACCGGATGAACGCTTCGACCTTACCGAGCTCTATATCAGGCTTAAAGTAGGGGAGGAGCGGTATCTTTCCGGCAGGATGATAATGAGCCTTCTCAAGGAACTGAGTATCTCCATGTGGGGGATAGATTCCGCTCCCCTGATAAGGGATGAAGAACCCCTTCCTCTTCCGAAAGCCTTTTCAGACGAGCTTTCCGACAGTGTGGAGACCATATACCGTGTCCTGTCAAAGGAGCTTTCAAAGGAAAAGCCAAGGCTATTGACCTCACTTCCCTTTGTGTCGGGGAACCTTTTTTCCTTTATACTGGCTCTTGTGGCAAACAGCGGGAAAAAAGTGGAGATAGTGCATTTCGGCAGAGTAGTCAACGACATGAGGCGCTATCACGATCTGGAGGCGTTCAGGTCTGCCATAAAGGTGGCAGTGCAGAACAATATAAACTACACTCCCTACACCTATTCCGTGGGTGAAAGGGTATACGATGACAATTTCTCGCCCTACCCCTATTTTCTTCTTTCATCCGACTATGGAGCAGTTTTTTCAAAGGATATAAGGAACTGTATGTGCAGTGATTCTCCGGAGCTGCGGCGCAGGCTTGAAGTCCATTCGGATTTTCTTGTCAGTATTTCCAACCCCTTATTTGAAAAATATGATGCTCCGGATATACAGAAAATGTTCCTGAGCGGGGAATTCGGAGCGGATCATATCATAGAATACCGCCCGGAGGTCTTTCCCTTTATGAGCGAAAACACTGTGGAAAGATTTCTCAAAAAGGAACACATGACATCGAAAATGGTCAGGAGCATGGGTGTAGGTTCCGTGGACAAGCTGCTGGACGAAAAGAGGATATCTTCTGCGGGAGCGGTGTATTACTACTTCACCCCTGAAGGACTTGCGGATCTTGTTCGGACAGGTAAAATGGGCTATATCTCGGAAATGCTTTTTGAACCTCCGGATATCCCCGCAAGGAAAGAGGTGCTTGAAAACATCATCAGGCACGGAGGATGCAGGATAATACGCTCGTCCCTTACGCAGATACCCAGGGACTCACAGATATTGATAGACCGGAACAGGCTTTGCATCGCCTATTCCAGAGAAAACGAAAAGAAGATGATACTTGTAAAGGATCCTGCTGTGGTAGCTGCCTTCGAGGATTTTATAGTAAATGCGGAGGAGTACGGTGTGCTTTTATCTCCGGAGGAATCGGAAGAGCAGATAAGAAGCATGATCGACAGTATGTGACAAGGAGGAAGTAAATTGGACGGTACGGAGATAAGCACCGCATCTCCCGGCGGAGAAGATGTGGCAAGAATGGCGGGAGAAGTCATGGATGCTGTTACCCACGGGAGAGCAGACAAGGATATACTGAAGGACTTTGCGGATACACTTGTGGCTTATATACCCACTGTCATCTGTGCGATAGTCATCTATATAGTGGGGATGCTCATAACAAGGCTCATCATAAAGCTGATAGACAAGGCGGCAGGCCGCACAAAGGTAGACAAGACGGCGCAGGATTTTGTGGGATCGGCTCTCAGAGTGGTGCTCTCGTCTCTTGTGATAGTAATAGCCCTTTCTGTGTTGGGCGTACCCATGACTTCCATAATAACGGTTATGGGTGCTGCTTCCGTGGCAGTAGGTCTGGCGCTCCAGGGCAGCCTTTCAAATGTTGCGGGAGGACTTATAATACTCTATACCAAGCCCTTTGAAAAGGGGCATTATGTGGAGCTTTGCGGAGTTGCGGGAACTGTTTCACGTATATCCATAATGACTACGGAGATAGTCTCCCTTGACAACAAGCTGATCTATATTCCCAACGGGCAGGTGTCCTCTTCCACGCTGATAAATTACAGCAAGGGAAAGGTAAGGCGTGTGGATTATAATTTTTCCGTTGCCTACGGCAGTGACACGGAAAAAGCAAAGTCCATCGTGTTAAAGGTGATGACGGAGCACCCTAAGGTGCTGCAGGACAAGGATAAATTTGCACGCATAACGGATCTTGCCGACAGCAGCGTGGTCATCACAATGAGAGCATGGACAAATGTGGGAGATTACTGGGAGGTATATTACGACCTTATAGAGAATGTATACAAGGAGTTTACGGCAGAGGGAATAGACATACCGTTCCCGCAGATAACCGTAAGCAGTCTGGAAAAAACATCCCGATGAAAAAGGATATCATACAGATGCCACATAGATGCGGATATTCACAAAACAATATTTGAAAATGGCTGTATATCCGCATTTGGCAGAAGCTGTTTATCCGTTTGCCGTTTCTTCCACAGCTTTGGTTTTAAAAACATTTCTGAGCTGCCACAGCCCAGATATTACGAAAGGTGAACATAAAGCTATCACAACGAGGGCGGAAACTATATCAATATCAGCCGTGCGGGTTGCAGTCACAGCTTCATTCACATCTCCTGCAAAGCAGGTCCAGAAGTCGCTGGCGAAATCGAACAGACCGTGAAGTACGATACATGGAACAAGATTTTTGGAGCGATAGTATATAACCGCAAAGATAATGCCGAACTCTGTTGCATATATCACCTGTGCTGCCGTCGCAATGACAAGATCCGGTGAGCTGATCAGATTTCCTAAATGCCAGCAGCCAAAGATAAGAGCCGATATAAATACGGACAGGCAGATCCCCTTTTTGCTCTCACCGAAATACTCCCTGCACGCACCGAACAGAAAGCCTCTGCACGTGACCTCCTCCGCAACGCCGACACATATCTGTGTGACGAATGACAGCAGAATATGCGGCAGAGCGGCAGTTATGCTCTTTTCGGGGGCGGTATAGGCCATTGCAAGATCTACAATGACAGCTATACATACCACGAGCCCATACCAAAAGATACCCTTTACAATATTTTCCCTGCCTATGTCTATCTTTATCTTGAATATCTTTACCGACAACAGAACGATCACGGATGTGATCTCGATCTCCTGAATGATAAGCACTATACGCTGCAATGTAAAATCATTGCCCCATTCTTCGGGAACGATCAGCTTTCCGACCGCCCCGAGCAGCACTATATTCAGCAAAAAGGCACCTGCTGCTGCCAATAATTTAAAACGTTTCTTGTCCATTTTTTCCTCCGTAATAACATGATCTTTGCTTTCATATATTAGACGGAGAAAAAGTGATTTCGTTACAAAAAACTTCGTGTCTTTTTGAAATAAATCGTAATTTGCAGTTGGCTCTCTGATCGGTCAATGAGTGTTAGGACGGTCTCAGGACCGTATCTATGAGGCATCATACATAATATTTCGTATATGAAATAAACTGCCATTCTATGGATCTTGACATAGAACGGCAGTTTTTTTATATCACGGCTTTTTGGGTATGCCCATTTTGGGATGTCATAATGAGCTTGCGCTCACCGGGGCAGGGGAGGGGGAAATGTTTTTAAGTACGGAAAAACTCAATGGTGATGTAAACAGAGGCAATGAGCCATAGAAGTGTAAGCAGTATCTCCGCAGCAAACAGGGATATCCTTCCTATACTGTTCCGTACTGTGATATACGGAGCATCTATGTCGAGCGATTTGTGCATCCTTACCGAGGTGAAAAGCCCTATGATCTCCGGTATAAAGCAAAGAACGGGTGCTGTTATCACAACTGCCGCTGCTGCAGCTTTCATGACAGCTTCATTTGCTGTATCTCCATGTTCGGCATTAAGTACCGTAAGACCTTTTATCAGCAGCATATCAACAGCTGCGATCACCAAGGGAAGGACTGCAAGGAGAGCGGTAAAATGTTTTTTTGGCATATGGTCACTGTCCTTTGAATGGCAGGGGAGCTGAAACATCACTTTTTTCAAGGAACTTTTTAAGATCAAGGAAGCAGGCTGCTGCCGAGGCTATACCGAGGGTAACGCCTATCACGATGGGATGGATCCCGGTGCCCATAATAAGCACAGCGGTCATTATCGCAGCAAAAAGAGGCTTCCACACAATGTTTATTATAAGTTTTCTTTCTTCCTTGTCCATAAACGTTTTTCTCCTTTTGTACCTAAAGGTCTTACTGCTGTTTGTCCTCCGTTGTCCCACTGCATTTTACGGTGAGTGTGTGTCCGTCCGTATACATGACTATGGTGCCGTTTTCGTCGGTCCGGAGAACTTTTCCGAAACGCTCCAGCCTTTTTAAGGTTTCTTCCTTCGGGTGACCGTATTCATTGTCTTTTCCCACCGATATCACCGAAAGAGAGGGCTTCACCTTGGCAAGAAACTCTCTGCATGAGGAGCCGGAGGAGCCGTGATGTGCCACCTTCAGAACAGTGCTTTTGAGCTCTGCTCCGCTTTCTGCCAGCTTTTTTTCAGTGTTTTCCGTAAGGTCTCCCGTGAAAAGCCACGACACATTCCCACATTCAAGCCTGCACACCGCAGAATAGTCATTAAGATCAGTCGAATCCTCATCGGGCAGGGGAGAGAGAAAGCTGAGCTTTGCCTCAGTGTCTCCGTCTGTAACGGTATACACATAGCCCACCTTTGCGGGAGTGAAGCGAAGTCCTTTTTCCGATGCGGCAATGAGCATTTTTTCGTAGCCTCTTGTGGAGGGAATGAGCCCTTCCGGCGCTCTCGGCATTATTATCCTGTCCACATCATAGCTTTCTATGATCTCACTCATGCCTCCCATGTGATCCGTATGCTGATGAGTCACCACCGCAAGGTCGATATGTTCCACCTTCCTTGACTTGAGGTAACGCTTTACATCGTTTATGCTTTCGTATTCTCCGGTGTCTATGAGCACCGTTCTTTCACCCTCTATGAGTATGCAGTCACCCTGTCCCACGTCTATGAAGCTCACGGTCAGCAGTGTGTTTTCCGGGGTCTCGTCATTGTAGCTTATACGGGGCTGCCAGACCTTGTCAAATACCCTGCCCAGAGCATTTCCCGTGTCTATTCCCGCTTCGGAAAGGGCAGCAAAGGCAATGCCCGCCGCAAAGATGATGAGTATCACCGCAATTGGGAGCATATCCTTGTCTATACCCTTTTTCAGAGCCTTCTTTTTAGAACTTCCTTTTTTCATGCTATAGCTGCTTTATTCGGCGGAGGTATCATCGTCCATATGTGACAGCTTATACTCCGCATACATTTCGGGGGACATGAGCACACGCCTGGGCTTTGCACCGTCCGGGGGACCTACCACTCCCATATCCTCCAGCTCATCCATTATTCTTGAGGCTCGTGCATAGCCCAGCTTCAGCTTTTTCTGTAAATAGGTGACGCTCACACCTACAGATGCTGAGTCCACACAACATTCTATGGCAAGATCCAGCTTTTCCTCGTCCGAGCCCTCATAGGTCTTGTTATCCGCAGGAGTGGATGTCTTCTCGCCCTTTACAGCAGGGATGCTTTCTTCCACCGCCTTGATGATATCCTCATCATAAACTACATTTCCTGCACCGTTCTTGATGAAATCCACCACTGCCGCCACTTCCTTGGAGGATGTATAGCTGTTCTGCACACGAAGAGGCTTCGGAAAGCCTGTGGGGAAGTAGAGAAGGTCGCCGTTTCCGAGCAGTTTTTCTGCTCCGACTTCATCCAGGATGGTCCTCGAATCCACGCCCGATGCAACCCTCAGCGCTATTCGTGAGGGTATGTTCGACTTTATAAGGCCTGTGACGACATCCACGGTGGGGCGCTGGGTAGCGATGATAAGGTGCATACCGGCAGCTCTTGCCATCTGTGCAAGGCGGCAGATACTGTCCTCAACTTCGGACTTGGCAGCCATCATAAGGTCGGCAAGCTCATCTATGACTATAACTATGCGGGGGATGGTATCAAGATCGTCCCTTGTGCGTGCAAGCTCGTTGTAGTCATTAAGATCACGCACACTGTTGTCCGAAAACAGCTTATACCTTTTGAGCATTTCCTGAACAGCCCATGAAAGGGCGCCCGCAGCCTTTCTGGGGTCGGTCACCACCGGCAGAAGGAGGTGAGGTATGCCGTTGTAGATCTTGAATTCCACCATTTTGGGGTCTATGAGCACAAGGCGCACCTCTTCGGGGGTGGCATTGTAAAGTATGCTCATGATTATACCGTTGGTGCAGACGGATTTACCGGAGCCCGTTGTGCCTGCGATAATGATATGGGGCAGGGATGCTATGTCTCCGAGTATGATATCTCCGTCGATGTTCTTTCCCACCGCAAAGGTGAGCTTTGATTTGTTGTTGGCAAATTCCTTGGTATCAAGTACATCCCTCAGCGTTACGACATCCTTGACACGGTTTGGCACTTCAATGCCCACAGCAGCCTTTCCGGGTATGGGAGCCTCTATCCTTATGCCGCCCATGGCTGCCAGTCTGAGGGCTATATCATCCGCAAGTGAGCGTATCTTAGAGAGCTTTATGCCCGCCTTTGGAAGAAGCTCGTACCTTGTAACGGAGGGACCTCTGTTGATATTGACGATCTCGGCAGCTATGCCGAAGCTTTCAAGCGTTTTCAGGAGTATATCCGCATTTTCTCTCATTTCTGCGGATGCCTCCGTAACATTCATGTCGTTTGCGGACTTTTTCAGAAGCTCTATGGGAGGGATGATATATTCTATGACCTCTCTGGAGTTTTCTGCAATCTCTTCCTGTATGTCCTGTGCTGTGGTCTCGGGAAGGTCAAGATCCTCATCGTCACCTATTTTGTTGGATGCAAGGCTGGAGGTCTTGATTATCTTCTTTTCAGCAGAAGCCGGTGGATAGCTCTTTGGTGCTTCTCTGATCTCCCGAACGGGAGACAGCTCTGCTGCTAAGGGTGCCTTGGACACTGCCCCCGCACTCATGGCGGCTTTTTCGATTATCTTGGAAAGAGACATCCTTTCCCTGCCGTCATCATTTTCATCGGAAGATGCAGCCGGTTGGGAGGATCCTGCGATGCTGTCGGGATTTTCATCCTCCATTGCCGCATCACTGGCCGTTTCAGCATCCGTGGCAGGGGAGAGGGCTGCGGTCTTTTTACCGTCACTGCCGTCATTTTCATCGGAGAGTACAGTCTCTTTCACGGCAGGTGATGGAACGGAGGTGATGTCCTTGTCAAGGAAGCTGAAAAGCTCCTCGGACTGGGGAGTGAACGCTTCCTTCGGATCTTTGTCCGAGCCTATGGGGTCAAGGGAGAAAGGGAGATCTGCGATAGATATTTTCTTCTTTTTCCTTGCCTGCTGTTCTCTCAGAGCCTTTCTGTAGCTTTCTACCTCGTATTGTATCTCCTCTTGGGGAGTTTTTTCCTTTGCAAAATTGTCTGGCACATCGGCGGAGAGCATCTCACCGTGTATGGGTATATCTATGTCAAATGAATCCTGTGCTTTTTTGGCGATAGAGCCTGGTACATCGGAATTGGGCACTGCCGGCTCTGATGAAATCTGTACAGCAGGAACGGGTATGCTCACGGGTCCTGCCTTTTTTCTCCTGTTTTTCTCCTTTGCCGGGAGAGGCTGAGAAACCGCATGAGAGGGCAGAGGGATATCAACGCTCTGCTGTACGGCCTTTTCTCTGTGCCCTGTCTTGTTTTCAGGGATATATACCTCTGTTTCCACATATTCCGGTCTTGCATCCCTCATTTTTGCAAAGGCATTTCCTATCAGCCTGAAAACATCTATGACGGTCTTGTTTGCCAGAAGCAGCACAAAGAACAGCACTGCCAGCACTATAATGATGCCTGCGCCTATCTTTCCGAATGCCATGAGCAGGGGAATGCCTACTGCCACGGAGAAGATGCCGCCGCCCTTGAACTGCTTGCCGTTTTCCATAAGGTCATCGGCAATTTTGCTCAGAGCAAGGCTGCGGTCTATGGTATAGTCGGAGAATATCTGTGCAGCCGCACATACCAGTATGACCAGTACCGCACCCTGCAGCACCTTTCCTATGACCTTGTCCTTTTCCTTATCAAGACCGATCATCACAGAGGCGTAAATAAGCACTATGGGGACCAGTACCACTGCCACACCGAAGGCGCCGAGCAGGGTATTATGTATGAAATACCATACACTTTCACCTGTGATGAGCGTAAAAGCCAATATCAAAATGCCTGTTATGAGCAGCAGCGCTGACCAGAATACCTTCCTGTCGCCGCTGTTTCCTTTGCTGCTGCTTTTTTTGGAGCGGGAGGAGGATGTGCTGCTCCTCTTGCTGCCGTTTTTTTTAGTCTGTGCCATAAGCCCTCTTTTTGTTATCGACCTGTAAAAATGCGTTCAAAGGCAGTTAAATGCCTTTGAACCGAAAATCACATATTCTGACTTATCATAAAATAAATAAAGTTGCCGGATATATGCTCGTAAATACCGAGCCCTGTCACCGCAAGACCAAGTATCAGGGTGTACACCGAGAAGACTATGAACCTGTCGGTCTTTGTGAGCCATTTTACAAGGATGATGGCAAGGTATCCGACTACAGCCGCCACCGCCATGCCCACAAGGATGGGAACAGGCTCTGTGAGCTGCTGAGCACCGCTTTTTGCGGCATCAAGATATTCCGAAAGTGCTCCTGCCATGATTACGGGTATCCCCAGTATAAAGCTGTATTCTATGGAATCCTCACGCTTCATCCCGGTTATCTGTGCGCCCGCTATGGTGGAGCCTGAGCGTGATACGCCAGGCAGCAGGGCAACTCCCTGGAATATGCCTATGACCAGGGCATCAAAGGGTTCAAGATCCTGGGCGGATTTCAGTGTTCCGCCGGTCTTTATGTTCTTTTTGGAAATGACACAGCCCACAAAAAGCAGTACGGAAGTGTAGATAAAGCATATTCCCTCGGCTATGATGTCATTATCCTCTGATATGCCTGTAAAGATGTGCCTGAAAGGGTAGAAGAGCAGCAGGGGAAATATAGAGATGACTATCATAAGAAGGATGCGCCTGTCGCCGCTCATTTCCTTCCATTTGAATTTGCCTGTGAAGATGTCTGCTGCCATGGAAAAAAAGGCTTTCAGAAGATTCAGGACTTTTTGGCGAAAAGCCACGATCACCGCAAAAAGGGTGCCAAGGTGGAGCGAGACCGTTATCAGAGCGGAGTTTTCGCCCGAAATGCCCGTAAGGTGCTGATAAACGGACAGATGACCGGAGCTTGACACCGGAAGAAATTCGGTCAGACCTTGTATTATACCTTGTATAACTGCATCAGTAATAGTCATGATAAAAACTGTGATGTTTTGATAAAAGGCTTTGCCGAGCCCTTTATCCTAAACATTTTCTCCCTTCGGTGGTAGATTTTCAAATACACATAAAAATACTATTATATTTTATCAATAAAGGGTCGTAAGTTCATTTTGTTTTGATTACATATCAATTACAATTTGGTTACAGATAGACCATGCCTATTGAAGCAAAGTCCGCTCATGGAGTATAATGGTTTTTGCAAAGCTGATAGGAGAGGATAGACTCAGAACAGCCCTTGGACAGAAACACTCTAATTTCGCATAATACAAGTTATGCGAAATTAGAGTGTCAAAATTCCTATTGACAAATCATTTTTAATGTTATATACTATTATCTATACCTCAACCACAATATATTGTGGTTGAGCTCTTTTGCGAATACTATATGTTGTGGTTGGAGGTCTTTTCATGATAACCCATATAATCAAAAGGGACGGACGCAAGGATACTTTTAATGTTGAGAAAATAGCCCGTGCCATATATAAGGCTGCGGAGGCTGTTGGCGGAAGCAATTATGATACGGCAATGGAGCTTGCTGTCAAGGTCTGCGATTACTGTGAAAAGATCTACGGTGCGCACAGCACGCCTACGGTCGAAGAGATCCAGGATGCAGTGGAAAAGCTGCTTGTGGAGGAAGGCCACGCCCGCACAGCAAAGGCGTATATACTTTACCGTTCGGAACGCACAAGAATGCGTGAGATGAACACAAAGCTCATGAAGATCTATGAGGATCTTACCTTCAAGCCCGCAAAACAAAGCGATATAAAGCGTGAAAACGCCAATATCAACGGAGACACTGCCATGGGCACCATGCTCAAATACGGCTCCGAGGGCGCAAAGCAGTTCTATGAGATGTATATACTTGAAAAGGATGTGGCAAAGGCTCACCGTGAGGGTGATATCCACATCCACGATCTGGATTATTATACCCTTACCTCCACCTGCTGCCAGATAGACCTTATAAAGCTGTTCAAGGGCGGCTTTTCTACGGGTCACGGCTATCTCAGGGAACCCAATGACATCTCCAGTTATGCCGCTCTTGCCTGCATAGCCATACAATCCAACCAGAACGATCAGCACGGCGGTCAGAGCATACCCAATTTCGATTATGCTATGGTGGACGGCGTGAAAAAGACCTATAAGCGCCGCTATGTATATAATTGTGCCCGCTGTCTGGAAATGATGGGTCTCCTTGACAACGGTCAGGAAATAGCCGACAGTATCGCAAAGAAGATCCTTGATGAAAAGGGCGTTTATCCGGTCCTTGACAATAACAACGGCTACAGGGAGGCTGAAAGGGCTCTCCTGCTGGAGCACGTAGATGAAAAGACTGCCGACAGGATACAGGAATACACTGCGAAGAACACCGTCAAGGAGGTGGAGCGTGCCACCTATCAGGCGATGGAAGCTCTTATTCATAACCTGAATACCATGAACAGCCGTGCAGGTGCGCAGGTCCCCTTTTCATCCATAAATTACGGTCTTGATACCTCCAGCGAGGGACGTATGGTCATAAAGAATGTGCTCCTTGCACAGGAAGCAGGTCTTGGAAACGGTGAGACGCCTATATTCCCCATACATATCTTCAAGATAAAGGAAGGTATAAACTACAACCCCGAAGACCCCAACTACGATCTGTTCAAGCTGGCGTGCAGAGTTTCCGCAAAGAGGCTTTTCCCCAACTTTTCCTTCATTGATGCTCCCTTTAATCTCCCCTATTACAAGAAGGGCGATTACAATACTGAGGTGGCATATATGGGCTGCCGTACCCGTGTAATGGCAAATCATTTCGATCCTACCAAGGAAGTTGTCTGCGGGAGAGGAAACCTTTCCTTTACATCTGTGAACCTTCCCAGACTTGCCATAAAGGCGGATCACAATGTGGGCGCATTCTTTGATTCTCTTGAGGATGTAATGGATCTGGTGTGCAGACAGCTGCTCCACAGGTTCTCCATACAATCTCAGAAGACCGTGCGTAATTTCCCGTTCCTCATGGGTCAGGGAATATGGATAGATTCAGAGAAGCTGGGTCCCGATGAGCAGGTGGGAGAAGTGTTCAAGCACGGTACCCTTACCATAGGCTTTATAGGCCTTGCAGAGTGTCTGAAGGCGCTTATAGGAAAACACCACGGAGAAGATGAGGAAGCAAGGGAACTGGGACTTGAGATCATAGGCAGGATGCGCAAGAGAATGGATGAGGAGTCGATCAGGACGGGTCTGAATTTCTCCATTATCGCTACCCCCGCCGAGGGTCTTTCCGGACGCTTTGTACGCCTTGACAGGAAGATGTTCGGTGTCATTGAAGGCGTTACGGACAAGAATTACTATACAAATTCCTTCCATGTTCCCGTATACTATCCTATCAGTGCCTTTGACAAAATAAAGATAGAAGCTCCCTACCATGCCCTCACAAACGGCGGTCATATCAGCTATGTGGAGCTTGACGGTGATCCCATGAGCAATCTTGATGCCTTCGAGAAGATAGTCCGCTGCATGAAGGAATCCGGCATAGGCTACGGTTCCATAAACCATCCCGTAGACAGAGACCCCTACTGCGGCTACTCCGGTATAATAAACGATGTTTGCCCCCGCTGCGGAAGGCGTGAGGAAGAACACGGATATGTACACGAAAGGATACGCAGGGGCTGCTGCAACTAAAACGTAGAGTATCGGCTCCCCTCCCCTGCCCCGCCTGATCCCGCCACATATAAAAGAAAAAATGGACACCGAAAAAAGCGGTACGCATAAAGAAGTTTAAGCCATAGTATTTCTGATGTAAAGTCAGAAGTACTATGGCTTTTTTCTATTGACAGCACTTTGATGTTGTGATATAATTTTTCTAACATAAATCACGGTTTGTGGAGGTACAGTATGAGCGATTTAGAAATAGAGCGTGAAATGTATCGTTTGGCTGTCAATCTGATTGAAAAACGCTATCCTGTCGGTTGGGGTGGTGCCGGCGTAGTACATACTGCAAACGGGCACTATTATACAAGTGTCAGTATAGACACAGCAAATGCTTCCGCTGTTCTTTGTATTGAAACCGGGGCAATGTTGGAAGCTCACAAGTATAATGAAAAAGTTACGCATTGTATGTGTCTGGTTCGAGATGATGAGAATTCTCCCTATAAAGTTTTATCTCCTTGCGGAATATGTCAGGAGCGTCTGAGATTCTGGGGAGAGAATGTGCAAGTGGCAGTTACCACAGAAGACTGTTCGTTAAGATTTGTCACACTCGAAGAACTGCAACCGTACCATTGGACAAAAGCATTCCCTGCCGATAAACTTGAGCATTGGGAGGAATAAACCAAGTTTTGTTTTATCTTTGCAACATAAATAACTACGATGCCCCAAAGCACTTTGAAGTGCTTTGGGGCAAGAATTCTATATGGGTGTTCGTTTTTTTAATCAAGTTCAAACATACCCGTGTATAGCTGGTAGTACTTTCCTTTTTTCTCTATAAGGGTGTTATGGTCTCCTCTTTCGATGATATTGCCGTTTTCAAGCACCATGATAGCATTGGAGTTCCTTACAGTGGAGAGCCTGTGGGCTATGACAAACACCGTCCTGCCCTCCATAAGGCTGTCCATTCCCTTTTCCACAAGGGATTCCGTTCTTGTATCAATAGAGGATGTAGCCTCATCAAGTATGAGCACAGGAGGATCGGCGACCGCTGCTCTTGCAATGGCAAGGAGCTGTCTCTGTCCCTGTGAAAGGTTGGCACCGTCGGAATAAAGCATGGTATCATAGCCTTCCGGCAGGTGCTTGATGAAGCTGTGGGCGTTTGCCAGCTTTGCTGCGGCGATACATTCTTCATCCGTGGCATCCAGCTTTCCGTAGCGGATATTGTCCATGACTGTGCCCGTGAAAAGGTGTGTGTCCTGAAGCACCATGGAAAGAGATCGCCTCAGGTCGGCTTTTTTGATCTTGTTTATGTTTATTCCGTCGTAGCGTATCTTACCGTCGGGAACATCATAGAAGCGGTTTATAAGGTTTGTGATAGTGGTCTTTCCCGCTCCCGTAGAGCCAACGAAGGCGATTTTCTGTCCGGGCTTTGCCCAGAGGGAAATGTCGTGAAGGACTGTCTTTTCGGGAACATACCCGAAGGTCACATCATTGAAGGTCACCTCTCCTCTTACGGGAGTATAGGTAACAGTGCCCTCTGCCTTATGGGGATGTTTCCAAGCCCACTGACCTGTGCGAGCATCGGATTCGGTAACATTCCCCTGTTCGTCTATGACTGCATTTACAAGGGTAACATAGCCATCATCCTCTTCAGGCTTCTCGTCGATAAGGGCGAACACTCTTTCCGCACCGGCAAGCGCCGACAGGACCGTGTTGAAAAGCTGAGCCACCTGGGAAAGGGGCATTATGAAGCTGCGCACATAGGTCAGGAAAGCTACCACCGTTCCTATACCTATCACGCCCGCAAAGCCTGATGCACCGTTTATGGCAAGTACGGAGCCTGCCACGGCAACAATGGCATAAAGGATGTGACCCAGGTTATTTGAAACAGGACCCATGATGTTGGTGAAAGTGTTGGCTGAGGTGGCTGCGGAGCAAAGGGCATTATT
>JAGAWT010000023.1 GCA_018110985.1 Oscillospiraceae bacterium | reverse complement strand
TGACGAAACCGTGCTTCCTGTGCTATACTATTCATGGAACAACTCTCTTTTCATGATATTTTGGTTGGTTAGCACTTAACATTATATCATATTGAGAGTTGTTTTTCTATTACTTTGTCCAAGATCTATTGTAACATAACAGTGGGGCTTTTGTAACAACTGCGGCGGAGCAGAACGATTTGTGCATTATGACGATTGACAGATGTGCTCCCATAATGCTATCATAGAATTAACAGAACGATATTCGGTTTATTTTGCATGACGAGGGGAGATGCACAAAATGAAAATACTTATGATAAACCTGCCCTTTGCGGGACACACGAACCCCACGCTGCCGCTGACAAAGGCTCTTGCGGAAAGGGGGCACAGGGTCACCTACATAAATGCGGAGCCTTTCCGTGAGAGGATAGCCGCCGCAGGGGCGGAGTTCGTTCCCTATGCGGATTTCCCGCTTTCTCCGTCGGAGAATGAGAAAAAGCGCCTCAGCTTCCGTGCCGCCTTTGACACTGCCATGTCCCTTGATGAGAGATTCGACATCCTTATCTATGAGATGTTCTTCTACCCCGGCGCAAAGGCGGCGGAGCGAATGGGCATACCCTGTGTAAGGCAGTTTTCCCAGCCCGCATGGTCGGAGCAGACATGGAGTACCGCTCCACGGCTTTTCAAGCTGTCCTCACGGCTGATAGATATGCAGGTGCTGACAGGGAGGGATGCCCGCCGCATGGGCTATGAGCGCTCCTGCCTGAAAGACGGCATAATAAGTTGCAGGCCCGATCTCAACATCGTCTATGTGCCGAAGGAGTTCCAGAGCTGCCTTTCTTCCTTTGATGAAAGCTATGTTTTCTTTGTGCCGCCGCCGGCACCATCATCATGCACCGTCCGTATACCTTACGGGAAGATAGAGCACCCCATAGTATACATATCTCTGGGCAGTATCATCAGCGACAGGGGCTTTTGCAGGAAGTGCATATCAGCCTTCGGTAACAAGCCCTTCTCCGTGATACTCAACACCGGAAAGGTAGACCCGTCCACACTTGGGAGCATACCCTCAAATATCTTTGCCTATCCCTTTGTGCCCCAGGTGGAGGTGCTGAGCCATGCGGATGTTTTCCTGACCCACTGCGGCATGAACAGCATAAACGAAGCGCTTTACGCAGGTGTGCCCATGGTGACCATGCCATTTCTGAACGATCAGATCACTAATGCCCGCCGTGTCTGCGAGATGGGGCTTGGGAAAAGCGTGCCTTCGTTCCCCATGAGCGGGAAGAAGATGTACGAAGCGGTCTGCACCGTGTACAGGGATGCAGGGTACAGAGAAAAGGCGGAAAGGATGCGCTCTGCCCTGCAAGCTCAGGCAGGAATGGCAGCCGTCACGGAGCGGATAGAGGAACTGGTGCGGAGGAGATGAGGATATGGCACGAAAGGCTGTACTTGAAGGCGGGAAAAGGGATGAGATAATTGCTGCGGCTGCGGAGCTTTTCTTTGAAAAGGGGTATGAAGCCACGTCCGTCCGCATGATAACCGACAGGGTCGGCGGAGAGATAGGGATGTTCTACCACTATTTCAAGTCGAAGGATATGCTCTTTGATGCCGTGGCGGACAGGTTTTTCAGGGATTTTCAAAGGAGATTTGAGGCTCTTGCGGAGGGATGCGCTTCCCCGGAGGAGTTCACGGAACGGTTCATAGAGCTGTATGACAGCTCAATGGAGCAGTACGCCCTCATCGGCAGCAGGATGCACTGGACGATACAGTGTGCCATGCACCAGAGGACACTCAATGCCATGGTACCCGCTGTTGTGGCGGTCATAGAGAGGTGGGGCATAAAAAGCACGGTCCCTGCGGACATACTGGCGGCACAGCTTATCGGCGGCATATCCGCAGCGATCCACTCGGAAAGCTGCAAAAGGATGGATAAGGAGCAGAAAAAGGAGATGCTTGACTGCTACATCCGAAAGCTGATATTATACTGATCCTTCCTCGATGCATAGACGATCTCCATACCTCAGATCCTTTATATCCAAGTATTTGCGGTTTGTTTCTTGTCTATACATCGGTCAGAGATCAGTATGAGCTGAACTGCACTGACTTTTCCGTACACAGAAATTTATTATTTTTCCTATGGACAAACCAATAAAGTTGTAGTATAATGGTAAAGTAATCGTTTTCATAAAATGAGGTGAGGCGAAGATGGACAGTAAACTTCTTTACGATCAGGCGGTGCGCACGGCAGAGGAGCTGTGCGAAAAGGCGTTCCTGAAAGCGGGGCAGATAGCAGTGGTAGGCTGCTCCACCTCCGAGATATGCGGTGGCGTCATAGGTAAGGCGTCGGTGCCGGAGGCTGCGGAGGTAGTGTTTGAAGGGCTCACATCCGTATTTGCTCCGAGAGGGATATACCTTGCAGCTCAGTGCTGCGAGCATCTCAACAGGGCAATAGTCATCAGCCGCAGGGCAGTGCCCTTTGCGGATGAGGTGTGCGTCGTGCCGAAGCCCAAGGCGGGTGGCTCTTTTGCGGCGGCTGCTTTCCTGCGGACGGAAGATCCCGTAGTCGTGGAGGAGATAAAGGCTCATGCAGGCCTTGACATCGGGGAGACCCTTATCGGTATGCACCTGAAGGCTGTGGCAGTCCCGCTCCGCCTTGAAAACGATACCATAGGAAGCGCCCATGTAGCGGCGGCAAGGACCAGACCCAAGTACATAGGCGGAGAAAGAGCAAAGTATGAGTGACAGGGGACGACCCCACGGAGGAAAAGTTATGGACAAAAAAGCAAAGCCGGCGGCAGCACTTGCGGTTTGTGCGATGCTGCTGTCATCATGCGGCAGCGCAGGCAGCGGCGGAGAGACCACGGCATCTCCGGCTGAGAGCGGCATCACTGTGAGCGGCATCACGGAGAATACTCAGGCGGCGGAAACGGATCCCGCAGGGAGCGAAACGGAGGCTCCCGCCGGGGATGCACGGGCACAGGAGCTCCTTGCAAAGGATCACACCGTTCCCGCAGGCACTACCCTTGACACAGGCTCCATGAACGCCCTTGAACTGTCGGTGTACATGGGCAACGGCATAGATCTCGGCAACACCCACGAGGCTTACGGACACGGCAGCACACCATGGGATTCGGATCCCCTTGTTTTTGAAAGGCTGTGGGGACAGCCCAACACCACCAAGGAAATGTTCGAGGGCATGAAGGCTGCGGGCTTCGATACCGTGCGCATACCTGTGGCGTGGACGAACGCCATGAACTACGAAAGTGGCGACTACACTATCAATCCCGCCTTTATGGAGCGCATCACACAGGTTGTGGACTACGCTGTGGAATCGGATATGTTCGTTGTCCTCAACGACCACTGGGACGGCTCATGGTGGGGGATGTTCGGCTCTGCCGACGAAGAGACAAGGCAGAAGGCGATGGATATGTATGTCTCCATGTGGACGCAGATAGGGGAGAATTTCAAGGACTATCCCCACAACCTCATATTCGAGAGCGCCAACGAGGAGCTTGGGGACAGGCTCAACGACAAGGATGTGGCAAAGGATTCCGGCAGCCTGTCCAAAGCCGAATGCTACACCACCACGAACCTTATAAACCAGACCTTTGTAGACACCATAAGGGGGCAGGGGAGCAGGAACAGTGACCGCTTCCTGCTTATCGCAGGCTACAACACGGACATAGAGCATACCGTGAACTCCGCCTACAAGATGCCGGAGGACACCGCAGAGGGAAAGCTCTTCGTTTCCGTACACTACTACACCCCCGCCGACTACTGTCTGACGGGCAGCGTTTCCCACTGGGGCAACAAGAGGCAGTATGAGGAGATGAACAGTCTCCTTGCCAAGATGAAGAAATTCACGGATGAGGGCTACGGCGTCATCATCGGCGAATACGGTGTGCTTACCGACGGTTCCAGCGAGCCCAGAGAGGACAGTGACCTGTGGTTCGACAATTTCCTCAACAACTGCGACCTCTACGATTATGTCCCCGTTCTCTGGGACTGCAACGCCCTTTACAGCAAGACTGCCTGCAAGATACAGAATGAAGATGTGGCAGAGATGTTCCTTTCAAGGTCCCATGCAAATGAGGGTGAGGACTACGAGCAGGTGAAGAAGAACGCCGAGGAGAAAATGGCGGCAGCCCTCAAGGAGTCCGAAAACAGGGGCGTTGATGCGGATGTGCCCATGCCCGACGAAAATACGGCTGTGGCATGGCTCATGTACCAGTCCGGCGACTGGGGCATTTCCTACAGCGTGGGTGATGTTTACGACCCCACTGCCTGCACCGAGGGCATAAAGGCTGAAAACCCCGTTGTGACAGGAGCAGGTGAATACACCGTATCCCTTGACTTCACACAGGCGGGCAAGCCCAAGGGGACACAGTTCTGTGCGCTGGGTCTTGCAAACGGAGAGAAGCTCTTCCCCGGCTGCGTGATGGACATCAAGTCGGTAAAGGTCAATGACAAGGATGTGGAGCTGACAGCCAAGCCCTACACCACCTCCGACGACGGCATATGCACAAGGGTCAATTTCTTCAACCAGTGGGTGCCTGCTGCACCTGCCGACGGCCGCACGGCAGACGGCAGTACGGACGGGATATCCGCACAGGTGCTGGAGCTTTCCGACAAGGTGACCATACAGACCATCAGCGTTACCTTTGAGCTTATCACCAAATAGGAGCAAAAGCCAAAAAAGTACAGCCCCCTTTACAGGGGGCTTCGCTGTTTTCGGGAACGAAGTGCTTTTCTGACAGTATTTCAAATTTTTTTTCCGCTTAAAGACTATTTTAAGGAAGCTGTGGTATTCTCTTTACAGGACGGGAAAGACCGCCCTATATCAACAAAAGGAGCAATATGAAATGAAAAGCATGAAGAAAGTATCAAAGGTACTGGCTGCCGCAGCCATTGCAGCAGCGATGAGCACTATCCCCGCAATGAGCGTCTCTGCGGAGACCCCCGTACAGACTGCGCCCGGAGCAGCAGGCACACAGGCAGCGGCTGATGTGGCAAAGGCACCCGGTGCAAAGGCTGCCCGCAGGGACATAAGGATCGCTAAGGTGATAAGCGTGTCCGATGCGGGTATGACCGTTGAGCTGGGAGCAGCTCCCGAAAAGAAGGAAAAGCCCGCTGATACCGCTGCCGACGGCACCAATGCACAGAAGCCCGCAAAGAAGGTAAGGAAGTCTGCGGAGGGCATCACTGCCAATGGTACAGCCGATGGTACCGATGCCGTACAGAGACCCGTGAAGAAGGACAAGGCTGAAAAGCAGTTCACTTCAAGCGGTGAGACCGTTACCGTTCCCGCAGGAGTAAAGGTGACAAAGAACGGTCAGGCTGCTGCTCTTTCCGATATTGCGGCAGGCGACATCATCACTCTGGTATATGACGGGGAGAACATCACCGAAGTAAGCATAGGCAGGCACGGCAGACCCGACGGCGGCAGACAGGGCAGAAGACCCGAAAAGAAGGAACAGGCTGCACCCGTACAGAGCACAGTTACCGCATAATACCGATCCTTCCCCGATGTATATACGGTCTCCAAGCCTCAAACCCCTTATATCCAAGCATTTGCGGCTTGCTTCTTGTCTGTGCATCGGTCAGAGATCAGTATAACAGCATACAAAAGCAAAACAGGGCACGGATAACACCGTGCCCTGTGATATTATCGGGGTCACAGCCGCCGGGGAGCCTGATCCAGAAAGCTGCTCTCAAAGTCATCCACAGGCATGGGACGGGCGAAATAGAAGCCTTGAAAGAGCTTGCAGCCCATATCCGACAGGAACGCATACTGATCCTTTGTCTCTACGCCCTCTGTAAGGGCTGCTATTCCCAGCTCGTCGGAAAGGCGTATCATGTTGCGGATGATGGTCCTTGACTTTTGCTCCGAATCGGTCTCGGACAGGAAGCGCATATCTATTTTCAGCACATCCACAGGCATATCCTTAAGCATACTGAGGGATGAGTAGCCGCTGCCGAAGTCGTCCATCTCAACTATAAAGCCGTATTGCCGCAGGTCGTCCAGTATCTTCATCCTGCTGCGGGGCTCATCCATCATAACGGTCTCGGTGATCTCTATCCTCAGGCGGGAGGGGGACACGCCGTACTGCTTCACAAGGCTTTTGAGCTCCGCAGCTACGTCTATGAAATAGAAATCCTTGGGGGAGATGTTGACGGAAATGAACATATCATTGTCCCAGCGGGAGAGTATCTCGCAGGCGCAGCGCCACATATGCCTGTCAACCTCAACTATCATGCCGTTTTTCTCGAAAACGGGGATGAAGGCGGCGGGAGACATAAAGCCGAAAACAGGGTGTATCCAGCGTGCAAGAGCTTCCGCACCGATTATGTGTCCGTGTGTGTCGGCTATGGGCTGGAGGTAGGGGCGAAGCTGCATACCCGTGAGAGCCCTGTCCAGCTCGGAGCTTATCTGCTGCGCCCAGAGCACGCTCTCTCTCAGCCTGTCGTCGTAGAAGGCGATATGGGTCATGTAATCGTCGGTGATGGATGAAAGTGCAAGATGAGCCCTGTCGAACATGACGGAAACATCGGTGATGATGCCGGAGCTGCGGTAAACTCCCAGATGTATCACAAGGTGATACTCCACGCCGCCGCTGCTGACGGTAAAGCTTTCCAGCTCACGGTCAAGGGCATTCTTGTCGAATTCATCGCAGGGCACCAGCACACCGAAGGTATCCCCTGCAAGGCGGCCGTAGACACAGCGCTTCGACATATTCCTGCGGATAAGGTCAGCCACCTGCATAAGGGCGCAGTCACCGAAAGCGGCGCTGAAAACATCGTTTACCAGCTTGAAATTCTTCACGTCCACAAAGACGATGTAGTAGGGCACACGGGGGTTCTTGTCGAGAGTATAGCGAATGCGCTCGTAGAGGTATTCTCGGGTGTACAGGTCGGTGAGGGTGTCATGGGTGGCGTTGTATATCTCATTCCTGATGCGCCGCTGCTCCCTTGTATCGTCGGATATCCTGAGAAGATGACCCGAAAAGCGACTGTCATTCTCACGGAAAGCTATCATATTGACAGTGTAGTAACGCACCTGGTCCGCAGTGCCCGTTACCACCTTCAGGTTTTTCATGTCCGCAGAGAGATGGTTCCTGCCAAGTACCTCCCCCAGTCTGTCGGGCATTTTCTCGGTCTCGCTGTCCGAAAGCCCCGTAAGCTCCTGACCCTTCCTGTTAGCCCAGAAGCATTCCATGGCGGGGTCGAAGAGAAAGAGGGCATCCTCCATATCCGACACCACCTCCGACAGCATCCTGTCCAGGAGCCGCACAGGGCGATAGTGGACTGCAAAATAGTACACCAGCAGCCCGTATATCCCGAAGCCTATCATGGAGCGGTCGATGGGGCTCCCCGAAAAGATGTAGAACATCTGCCACAGGGTCACAGCCACCATAACGCCGAATATGACGCTGTACTTTTCCCTGTTGATACGGGAGGTGCGGCGGATGATGACCACATAGACGAGCATTACGGAGAGCATGATGCCGAGATCCACGGCACGGTGCAGATACATCCCCCAGGAGGGGTAAGGCCTGAAATAGGGCATATCCTCCACCATGATCTCTTCAAGGGTGAATACATGGTGGGTGAAGATATCCGCAAGGATCTGGAGGATATCCAGCCCCAGTATGACATAAAGGGCTTTTGGCACCTTCTGACCCTTTCCCGCACCTTTGCAGTACTCCACGGAGAAATGCAGCAGGGCTATTATGGAAAGATCCATCCCCACAAAGAGGATATAGCTGCCCGCAAGAGTAAAGCCGGGGCGGGAGGAGCTTATTATGATAAGGTTCCCCGTGACAGGCGCCAGCAGGGGCCATTCAAGGAGCGCCACTGCCTTCGGCACCTTCTTCCCGTTCCTCATGCAGGATACACCGCAGAAGAAAAGGCCGATGATAAGCAGCAGGAAAACAACGGAATATGAAGTTCTCAGCATATCATCAGCCCCCCCTTTTCGCACAATATATAGTACCTTTTTTGCATTTTAACATAAATATATGAAATTTTCTACCTCTTATTTTGTCCCTTTGTAAAATTTACACAAAAAGAGCCGGGCTTTTAAACTCCTTGACAAAAAGCCTTATATGTGGTAACATCATTATGGGGAGAAGCGACCATCTCCTCCGCAGCCCCGGATAAGGCTGCTCATAGAAAAGGCAAGGAAAGGAAGTGTTCTGATGACAACGGATATCACCGAAAGCGTGGCACTGGTGGCGTATATGATCGGAGTAAAGAAGCATATACTGAAAGAACATATGGATCCGGCAAAGCTGGAGCTAGCCGAAAACTCCCGCTCTGCCACGGTTATACGCTATCTTTGCAAGCTGAGAACGGCACTGATGCAGAAATTCAAAAAGACAGATGATGAGATGCGCTTCAATCTGAAAAACATCAACTCCATCGAATGGTTCGACCACGAAAACATCAAAAAGCTGGAGGAATGGGGCATAAGCGTGGTAAAGTCCAACACCCGTTCCGAGGAGTATATGCAGGAATTTACCCGTCTCATAAACGAAAACATCGACAAATGCAGAGACCTGTTCTACGACTGGGTGGACTGGGATTACCTGAAGGAGCTTTTCGTGGTCCCCAAGTACACCAAGCCCAACGTGATGAGACAGGAGCACGACAAATACCAGAAATACAGGAGCTTCTATCCGTTCCAGATGTATATCTACTGGGATCAGCCCTATGATGCGGGGAATATACTGCTTTCCGACAAGAAATTTTTCAAGTTCCTCTATGCGCTCCACAATGATTTCATAGAGGACAGCTCCAAATACAGGGATGCCCACGAGGAGACCAAGACCACCATATACAGCTTTATAGAGGATGCGGACAGGATAGCCATAGCGGTGGACTGCGAGAACTCAGATGCCTACAAGCTGTACGGGGTGCTGAAAAACCTCAATCAGGACGAGCTGGCGAAGATAGAAAAGATAGTACTCTACGATGATTACCACACGGGTTCGGGCTGGGATTCCCTTGAAAAATTCGTAAAGATACCCATAGAGCACATAGAGGTGGACAGGGTCACCGACGGCAAATCGCTGGTGGATATAAAGATGACCGCAGGCGTCACCAAGGATTTCTACAAAAACGACATCACATCATTCATACTCTGCTCCAGCGATTCGGATTACTGGGGGCTCATATCCTCGCTGCCGGAAGCGGATTTCCTTGTAATGTACGAGTATTCCAAGTGCGGACAGGCGATAAAGGATGCTCTTGAGACAAGGGATATATACTATTGCGCAATGGACGACTTCTGCACCGGCAACACCGATGAGTTCAAGCGTGCCGTGCTCTTTGCGGCAATGGAAAAATACCTGCCGCACCTGCTGTCCATGAACGCAAAGGAGCTTCTGGAAAAGGTGTACACAGATACCCGCATAACAGCCAGCGAAAAGGAAATGGAGATATTCTACAACCGCTACATAAAGACTATCAGGCTGAGGATAAATGCAGAGGGGAACTTTACGGCGGAAATAGACAGGTAAGCGGATGGTATTTTGTGCAGTCCTACAAAAATAATGATTTGCGCAAAATATTACGGGACCCTATTGAATGGGCAGGCAAAATATGCTATAATACACTACGGGGCAGAGCGTCCGTGGGAGAGCCGGTAATGCTGATGTAGTAAAAACGGCGAAATGCAGTAGAAATCTTTACTACACACAAATGCCTGTATACAGGGCTTTCTCCCGCAGTGTAGTAAAATCCGTTTTCGGTTTTACTACGGAAAAAATGCGGATGTGATGCGGGTCATCAGTGTTATGTAGTAGAATTATCCTTATTTTTTCTTACTTTAAGAAAAAAGAAAAAAATAATATGATACAGAGCTTTTTTCCGAAAATTTTACTACATATCCCTTGAAGCCTTTACAGGAGCGGGACGGAGTGTAGTAAAAGCTGCTGCGGCATCTGACGGGATCTGCTGCGTCAGCCCTCAAAGCCTTTTGGGGAGCGGCTTTTTGTGTAGTAAAAAAATATCCTGCTTTTGCCGCATCGGATGGGCGGCATACAAAACTATAAATAACGAGGTTGATGAAAATGGCAAACAGACCTGTGGGAAGAGAAAAACGTGTCAAGAACGGCGGCAGCGGCGTTCAGCTTGGCGGCAGTGCGGGCGGAGGCCCCGCAGGCGGCGGAGGAAGAAGACCATCTTCGGGAAATAATTTCGGCAGGAGAGCAGCCATGGGAGGCGGCATATCACTGCCCGTCATAATCATACTTGTCGTGATATTCATGATGAAAGGCGGCAGCGCCCCGGGCACGGGCAGCACGGGAGACAGCGGCAGCAGCGGCAGCTACGGCTATTCATCCGACAGCGGCTCATCCCCCCTTGGCGGTGCGCTTGATGCCCTGAGCGGTCTTACGGGCGGCTCAGGAAGCAGTACAGGTCTTAGCGGCGGGTATCAGTATGAGGCTCCCTCCCCTCAGTCCGCCACATACTATACGGCGGTGGACAACAGCGTGGCTGCGGGCGCAAGAGCAAAGCGCACGAATATACAGGGCGGCGGCAATGATACGGTCACCCTCATGGTGTATATGTGCGGCACCGACCTTGAATCCAAGTACGGCATGGCTACCAACGACCTGCGGGAAATGGCATCCGCACGCTACGGTGACAATGTCAGGATAATAGTCTATACAGGCGGATGCAGCCAGTGGAAGACCCCCTCCATAAGCTCATCGGTCAATCAGATATACAGAGTGAGGAACGGCGGACTGGAGAACCTTGTGCGTGATGACGGCGCAAAGGCCATGACCGACCCTGCCACCCTGTCCTCCTTCATAAGATATTGTGCGGAAAACTTCCCCGCTACCCGCTACGACCTCATACTCTGGGATCACGGCGGAGGATCCGTCAGCGGCTACGGCTACGACGAGAAATACAGAAGATCCGGCTCCATGGGTCTGGGCGAACTGGGCAAAGCCCTTGATGCGGGCGGCGTCACATTTGACTTCATCGGCTTTGATGCCTGCCTGATGGCAACTGCGGAAACTGCACTGCTGATGGACAGATACGCCGACTATATGATAGCCTCCGAGGAAACGGAGCCGGGCATAGGCTGGTACTACACCGAATGGCTCAGCAAGCTGGGGGACAACACCTCCATGCCCACCACCGAGATCGGAAAGAACATCATCGACGACTACACCAATGCCTGCGCACAGCAGTGCAGGGGACAGAAGACCACTCTCTCCCTCATAGATCTGGCCGAGTTTTCCGCCACCGTTCCCTCGAAGCTCAGCGCATTCTCCAAGTCAGTTTCGGGGCTCATCACGGAAAACAGCTACAAGACCGTTTCCAACGCACGCTATACCACAAGGGAGTTTGCGCCCTCCACAGGCATAGACCAGATAGACCTGGTACATTTTGCCTCAAATCTGGGCACCCCCGAGGGAAAGGAGCTCTGCGATGCCCTGAAAGGTGCGGTGAAGTACAATCGCACATCAAGGGATATGACCAATGCCTACGGCGTTTCCATCTACTTCCCCTACAAGAAGGTCTCCAATGTGGACAATGCGGTGAGCGAATACGATGCCATCGGCTTTGATGATGACTATGCCACCTGTATCAAGCAGTTTGCGGCTCTCGAAACAGGAGGTCAGGCGGCTTCCGGCGGCTCCTACTCACCCGTCTCCTCCCTGCTGGGTCAGGCACTGGGCAGCTCCTCCGGCGACCTGCTGAACTCCTTCCTCTCCGGCGGCTTTGACATAGTATCGGGTCTCGGCGGCAACACTTCCTTCCTTTCCGACAGAGCCATCCCCGATGAGACCATCACCGACTATGTTTCCCTCAATTCTCTGGACAACTCCGCCCTTGTGTGGACACAGGAGAACGGGAAGTACAAGCTGAGGCTCTCCGAGGAGCAGTGGAGCCTCGTCCACGACCTGGATCTGAACATCTTCTACGACACGGGAGAGGGCTATGTGGATCTGGGCTATGACAACACTCTCACCTTTGATGAGGAGGGCTGCCTTGTGATGGAGGATGACCGTACATGGCTGGCCGTAAACGACAACATCGTTGCCTACTACCGCACGGATACCTCCGTTACCGAGGATGATACCATAATCACAGGCTTCATACCCGCAGAGCTCAACGGCGAAAGGGTAAGGCTCATGGTGGTGTTCGACAATGCCCATCCCTACGGCCATATCACAGGCGCACAGACCGATTACATCGAGGGCGAGACCGAGACCTCTCCCAAGAACCTGACGGAGCTCAATGACGGGGACGAGATACGCTTCCTCTGCGACTTCTACTCCTACTCCGGCGAGCGTCTGGACACCTACTATCTGGGTCAGCCCACCTACTATTCGGAGGATATGGACATCGCCAATATGGACATAGGTTCAGGCAATGCCCTTGTGACATACAGATTCACCGATATCTACAACAGTATGTTCTGGACGGAAGCGGTAGTTCTGGAAAGCCGTTAGGCAGAGCCTGACGGTGCGTGCCGGTGAGTATTGGTGTCAGTCGGCTTTTTTACCATATATACTGACCGTTTCTGGCGGTTATATGTAGATATCCACAACAGTCATAGCCAAATTGTTAAAATTTTGTGTAATATCCGCTTGACAACCTGTAAAATATGTAGTATAATAATCTTAAATGTCACACAAAAGTTTCCGTCTCTGCCTTAAAGCCCCGTGGGGGCAGCTTCGGCAGACGGCTTCAATCTATTTCGGAGGGAGTTCTTAAACACTATGGCAGACTCACGCTTTATCACAACAGTGACCTTCGGCGGATACGACAAGGAAGAAGTCGATGCCCGCCTTGAGACCCTTTATTCGCAGGTATTCGATCTAAAGAACGAGCTCCGTGAAGTAAAGCTCCTTATGGAGGAGTACAAAAAGGGAACGGATGAGGAAAAGGCTCACGAGACCGTCCTTTCCGGTGAAAGATCCATGCTGACCGCCGCACAGGTGCAGAAGGAGACCCTTTCCGACAAGCTGAAGGCCGCCGACGACGAAATGAAGGCGAAGGATACGGAGATAGCAGCTCTCAGGGAAGAGCTGGAAGGCTGCAGGGCAAAGCTGGAGGAATCCGAGTCCAAGCTGTCGCTCCTCTCCGCAGGCTCCGATGCCTCCGCTCTGGGCGCCATACTCATCGGTGCGCAGAACGCAGCGGATGCGGAAAAGAAGAAGGCTGCGGCAGAGGCCGAACAGATAGAGGAAAACGCCAGGAAGCTGGCTGAAAACACCGTGGTTGAAGCCAACAACAAGGCAAAGACCATAATATACGAGGCCGAGAAGCATGCTGCAGAGGCAGAAGCAAAGATCTCCGAGCAGGAGGAAGCCGCAAAGGTGGCACGGGGGAATCTAAAGACCCTGCTGCTTGCTGATGTGGAAGAGCACCTGTCCAACTTCGCCGTTCTCCGCAAGACCATCGAGAGCTTTGAAAAGAACAGCCGTGAGGGCATAGAGCAGTCCGAGGAGATGCTGAAGGGCGCAAAGGCTAAGCTGACAGCCGACGGAATACCCGAGTTTTCGGCTCCCGTCCGCAAGGAGATAAAGCTGCCCGAGATACCGGAGCTCATCCATGTGGACAACACCTACACCGACCCGAAGGCTGCCGCAAAGAAGGCTGTCAAGAAGAATGATCTGGGCGCCATAATGGAAATGGCGGATTCTCTTAACGCAGACGGCAGCAAGGACGGCGGCGAGACTGAGAAAAAGCCCGCAGAGACCAAGGCGGATGACAAGGGCGGAAAGAAGATATCCCTTGCGGATCTGGCAAAGAGAGCCAGCAGCCTTGAGGATGACGACTGAGAGAAACGATAAAGTATTTTACTGTATGATGGAGTGTTGGTATGAACGAAGTAATTATAGTCAAGCCCGATAAATGTCAGGGGTGCAATGCCTGTATAAGAGCTTGTCCCGCCCCCGAAGCCAATGTTGTGAAGGTGCTTGAAGACGGGCGCATGGTAGTGAATGTAAATCCCGACAAGTGCATAGCCTGCGGCGAATGTGTCCGCACCTGCGTACACGATGCAAGAGACTACATCGACGATACCGAGGCTTGTATGCAGCGGCTGGAGACAGACAAGATTATAATCCTTGCCACTCCGTCCATCAAGTCCGCTCTGCCCAGACAGTGGAAGGGCGTTCTCGACTGGTTCAAGAAGAAGGGCTGTCTGGTATACGACGTATCCTTCGGTGCGGATATCTGCACATGGGCACATCTGCGTGCAATAGAGTCGAAGCAGGTGGGAAATGTCATATCCCAGCCCTGCGCAGCCATAGTGCGCTATATAGAGACCTATCAGCCCAAGCTGCTGCAGAACATCTCGCCCATACACAGCCCTATCCTCTGCTCTGCCACCTACATCAGGAAGTATCAGCGCAGAACGAACCCCATCGCAGTCCTCAGCCCGTGCATCGCCAAGAAGATGGAATTTACGGACACAGGCCTTGTGGACTACAATGTGACCATAAAGAAGCTGATGGAGTATTTCGACAAAAACGAGATAAGGATACCCGCAGCCCCCGTCACCGACTTTGATTATGACTTCGACGACACTCAGGGTCAGCTGGGCGGCATTTATCCCCGTCCCGGCGGTCTGAAGGACTGCCTCCTTGCCCACGACCCCGACCTGAACATCGTAACGGCAGAGGGCGTGCAGAGCGTTTACGGACAGCTTGATACCTATGCTGCCATCGGCGACAACAAGCACCCCCAGGTGTTCGACGTGCTCTCCTGCGAATTCGGCTGCAACTCCGGCCCCGGCACGGGAACAAAGCAGAACAACTTCGATATGCTGGCGGTCATGAAGCAGGTAAGGGACAACGCAGAGAGCAAGAGAAAGGGCGGCGGCCTCTTCGGAAGAGGAGAGGACAGGCTCTTCAAGCAGTTTGACGATGAGCTCCAGCTCCAGGACTTCATCAGGCACTACAAGCCCGGCGTGATGTCTGTCATCCCCAATGACAACCAGCTCGAAGAAGTGTACATCAGGATGGGCAAGGATACACCCGAAAAGCGCAAGCACGACTGTCACGCCTGCGGCTACAAGTCCTGCCGTGATATGGCTATCGCCATATACAGGGGCATCAATATCCCCGAAAACTGCATAGTACACGAGCATGACGTGCTCCAGACCTCCTCCACGGAGCTTTCCGTAGACAACACCAGACTGGCGGAGATCACCTCCGACTGCATAGATATCTCCGAGAAGCTGAAGTCCAATGTTTCCGAGATAAACGAGAACATGGAAGTGATAAAGGGCTCCAACTCCAAGACCAGCACCAGGGCAACGGAGGTAAACGACCTGCTCCAGAGCGTTATCGAGTTCTGCAACGCCAACTCCACCATGGACGAGGAGAGCGTTACACAGCTCGTGGAGATACTTGCCACCACACAGAAGGCGTTCAAGTCGCTGGACAAGAACGTTACAAGGACAAACGAGAGCTCCGAAGCCATCAACGAATCCATCGTCCGTATCGGCGGGCTTGTGGATGAGATCAAGACTGTTCTTGCAAGGACTTGACAGGTTCTTTGTGCATATTGACTATTTATGGCCACATTATTTGTGAATTATTTGTGGTCATATGATAAGTTTTTCAATTGCAATTTCAAAAGAAATATGTTATAATTTATTAGCATAATTGTTTTAGGATGTAATTTCCAAAACTTTTTACCGATAAATCAGATCAGGCATCTTGCCGGTGATCGGAAGGAAGATCTTAATGGCATATATGATCAGCTCTATAGATGAGGCTGTGGACGGAAAGTATCTTGTGGTCAAGGACAGGAAGAATCAGGCAAAGTGTGGTACTCTTGTACACATCATGAGCTCCCGTGACAACGGGAACGGCACCTACACCGTAGGCTACAGAGTTACCGGCACCGGTCAGGATTTCAGCGACACCTTTGACGGACTGAAGGAATTCTGCGACTGGGTGAAGCCCGATTCATTCATTGCCAGGTACTATGAGTGCTTCGAGATCTCCGAAGTCTCCAAGTATATCAAGATCAATCAGAGGACATTCCTCAATTTCTGCCTGCCTATAATGGTGATAGCACTTGTGGTCATCTGGATCATCTTCGGCGCTGTGGTAAAGGGTACTGCGGGTGTGGTGCTGGGCATCATCCTGTCGGTGGCTGCCATAGGCGGGACTATATTCTTCTACAAGCACAGCAAGTCCAAGATAAAGCTGGACCTGTACAAAAAGATCGGCTCCGCAAGGTGGGGCGTGAACTTCAAGTAAGCGAAGCGACAGTGTAGGCGGCTCTGTGACCGGAGCCGCTTTTGTGTAAAGGTCCTGCGCCTGCTTTTTACCTCTGAAGGTGGTGTCTGAGCCATGAAACAGTCCCGGAATCTTACCATGCTGGTGGATTTCTACGAAATGACGATGGGAAACGGCTATCTTGCCAACGGTATGGGAGACACGGAGTGTGTCTTTGACCTCTACTTCCGCAAGATACCCGACAACGGCGGCTTTGCTGTGATGTGCGGCCTTGAACAGGCGATAGAGTATCTGGAGGATCTTCATTTTGATGAGGATGATATAGATTTTCTCCGCTCAAAGGGCATCTTTACGGAGGATTTCCTCTCCTATCTGAGGGATTTCAAATTCTCCTGCGATGTGTGGGCCATACCGGAGGGTACTCCCGTTTTCCCCAACGAGCCCCTTGTGACAGTCAAGGGTCCGGCTATACAGGCGCAGTTCGTGGAGACTATGCTGCTTTTGTGCATAAACCACCAGACGCTTATAGCTACCAAGGCTGCAAGGATATGCAAGGCTGCAAAGGGAAGAGCGGTGATGGAGTTCGGCTCACGCCGTGCACAGGGCGGTGACGGTGCCATTTACGGGGCGAGAGCCTCATATATCGGCGGATGTGCCGGTACTGCCTGCACCATTTCCGACAAGCTGCTGGGTGCTCCCGCACTGGGCACCATGGCTCATTCCTGGGTACAGATGTTCGACAGCGAGCTGGAGGCTTTCAGGGCGTATGCGGACTGCTATCCGGATAACTGTCTCCTCCTGGTGGACACCTACAATGTGCTCCACTCGGGCATACCCAATGCCATAAAGGTCTTTGAGGAGCTGAAAGCAGCAGGACATACTCCCGCAGGCATCCGCATAGACAGCGGCGATATCACCTATCTTTCCAAAAAGGCAAGGGAGATGCTTGATGAGGCGGGATTCCCGGAAGCAAAGATCTGCATCTCCAACTCACTTGACGAATACATCATCGAGGATATACTCAATCAGGGTGCCTGCATAGACAGCTTCGGCGTGGGCGAAAGGCTCATAACCTCCCGCAGCGAGCCTGTTTTCGGCGGTGTGTACAAGCTGACTGCCGTGGAGAAGAACGGCACTCTCGAACCCCGCATCAAGCTCTCGGAGAATGCCGCAAAGATCACCACCCCCGGCTTCAAGGAGGTGTGGCGTTTCTTCGACACCCGCTCCGGAAAGGCTCTGGCGGATCTGCTCACCATGAAGGACGAGACGGTGGACGACACCAAGGAGCTTACCATCTTCGACCCCAACTTCCCCTACAAGCGCAAGAGACTGAAAAACTTTACGGCAAAGCGCCTTACGGTGAAGATATTCGACAGAGGCACAAGGGTCTACGACTCTCCCTCCGCATCGGACATAAGGGAATACTGCGAAAATCAGCTTGAGACCCTGTGGGATGAAGTAAAGCGCTTCGAGAACCCCCATGAGTATTATGTTGACCTTTCCCAGAGCGTATGGGATATGAAGAACGACCTGCTGAAAAGGATGAGCGACCTGTGATCGCCGGACAGCAGGCAGCACATCCCCACGGGCGCTGTTCCCTCTCTTGTGAGACTTTATAAAAAAGGACGCCCCCACGGGGGCTTACCTATCCGTAGCTCAGCTGGATAGAGCGTCAGACTCCGACTCTGAAGGCCACAGGTTCGAATCCTGCCGGGTAGACCAATTATTGCTGATCGACCGATGTAATGTCGGCCGATCTTGTTTTTTAGAAGTACCGCTGTCGGTGCTGCCGCCTAAGTGCCTGTGGGTGCTGCCGACCAAGTGCCTGTCGGTGCTACCGACTATGGTTTTTTTACGAAAAGTTATTGACAAATCTCTCCGGATATGGTAAACTTTTATAAATACTATGTATCGACGAACGCAAACAAGGACATAACAAGGAGGATACTATGGCATGTTTCTTAGTTCCCGCAGGTGAGGCTATAATCACCACAGTTGCGGAAAAGATAATAGAAAAGACACACACCGACAGCGAAAAGAGCAAGGGCATATTCCTGCCCCGTCTCAAGTACCTCAACACTATGCTGTGGGGCGGCTCTGCTCTTCTTGCCTTCGAGCATATATGGCACGGAGAGGTCGTGCCTTGGTTCCCGTTCCTTACCGCAGCTTCCGACCCTGTGTCAGCATCGGAGATGCTCCATGAGATGTCAGTGGTGGGCGTTGGCATGGCGTGTGTGGTCACGGGTGCATGGATTATAATGTCCGCCGTAGCCGCTGCCATCGAAAAGAGAAAGGACACACCCGAATCGGAGGTAACGGCATGACACTGCTCATCACCTTCCTTGCTGCCATTGTCTCTACCATCGTGTGGTATTTCGGCATGAACGATAAAAAGTACGGTCTTGGTACTCTGTGCCTTATGTACTGGGGTGCAGCCCTTATGTGGACTGTGGATGCAGTCAGCGGATTCATTGAGCTGGGTGCGGATTATTTCCTTCCTTCTTCCGAAGATATGCTCAACGACACCTTTCTTGGGGCGTGCGCAGTGGCGCTTGGCCTTGTGATCTGGCTGGTGATGCTGCTGGTAAAGGACCCTAAGGGAGTTGTACGAAAGGCTGTAAGTGTAAAGTAGCTTGATACTGATCCTTCCTCGATGTATAGACGATCTCCAAGCCTCAGATCCCATATGTTCAAGCATTTGCTGCTTGTTTCTTGTCTATACATCGGTCAGAAATAAGTAAGAAATGAACGGTCCCGCATTTTCACGGGGCCGTTTTTGGAAAGGAGACATCTTGAACACACAGGCAAGACAACTGCTGACGGCGGTCAGAGACGGGGAGATATCCGTGGATGATGCGCTTCTCCGACTGAAAACAGAGCCGTTTGAAGATATAGGCTTTGCAAAGGTGGATACTCACCGTGGGCTGAGACAGGGAGCCCATGAGGTCATCTACGGAGAGGGAAAGACAGTCGCCCAGATAATCGGGATAATGGACACGATGCGGGAAAAAGGGCTGAAACACATCCTTGTCACCCGCCTTGACAGTGATAAGGCAAAGGATGTGGCAGATAAGCATGATATTTCCTACGACCCGGTATCACGCATAGGCATACTGGGAGAGGATCCCCCTGCGGACGGTCTGGGAAAGGTGCTGGTGGCAACGGCAGGTACATCGGATATGCCCGTGGCAGAGGAGGCGGCACTTACAGCAGGCTTCTACGGGAATGAGGTGCTGCGGCTCTATGATGTGGGAGTTTCGGGCATACACAGGCTCCTGTCCTATAAGGATGAGATAATGTCCGCATCGGTCATAGTGGTGTGTGCGGGTATGGAGGGAGCTCTTGCGGGAGTCATAGGCGGCCTTGCGGACTGCCCCGTTATAGCCGTCCCCACCTCCGTGGGCTACGGTGCATCCTTCGGAGGACTGGCAGCTCTCCTCTCCATGCTCAATTCCTGTGCCGGCGGCATTTCGGTGGTAAATATAGACAACGGCTTCGGAGCCGGGTACCTTGCAAGCATGATAAACCATATGGCATAACTGACCACAGACAAAAGGAGAACAAAATGAGAATACTTTACATAGACGCATCCATGGGTGCCGCAGGAGATATGCTCACAGCCGCTCTTACGGAGCTTATGCCCGACCCTGCAGCCTTTGTGGAAAAGCTCAATTCACTGGGTATCCCCGATGTGACCTATACTGCTCAAAAGGCTGAGAAATGCGGTATCACCGGGACCTGTATGTCTGTCAGGGTGGGCGGTGTTGAAGAGGGTGAATGTGAGCATCACCACGAACACGATCATGAACACCATCACGATCATGAACACGAACACCATCATGACCACGATCATCATCATGACCATGAACACGGTCATCATCATCATGCGGGAATGGCGGATATAGAGAGGATAGTCTCCGCTCTGGACATACCCCCGAAGGTCAGGGAGGATGTTATGGCGGTGTACAGGCTCATAGCGGAGGCGGAGAGCCATGTACACGGAAAGGATGTGACGGAGATACACTTCCATGAGGTAGGCACGATGGATGCAGTGGCGGATGTTACGGCAGTGTGCCTTGCCATGAGGGAGCTGTCCTTTGACAGGGTTGTGGTCTCTCCCGTACACGTCGGAAAAGGCACCGTACACTGTGCTCACGGCATTCTTCCCGTACCTGCACCTGCCACAGAATACATACTCAGGGGCATACCCGTTTACGGCAGGACAGAGGGAGAGCTGTGTACTCCCACCGGTGCGGCTTTGCTGAAATACTTCGGCGACGAATTCGGTGATATGCCTGTGATGGCTGTGCAGAACACGGGCTACGGCATGGGCAAGAAGGACTTCCCCCAGGCAAACTGTGTCCGCCTTATGTCGGGCACCACGGAGGATGTGGACGAGGACGTTGCCGTTCTCTCCTTCAATGTGGATGACATGACCGCCGAGGATCTGTCCTTTGCGGAGAGGATGATGTTCAGTGCGGGTGCAAGAGAGGTGTACACCATTCCCGTATGCGGGAAGAAATCCCGTGCCGGCACCCTTGTGAGGGTCATTTGCAGCACGGCACAGAAGGAAGAGATAATCAAGACTATCTTCAAGCACACCTCCACCATAGGCCTGCGGGAGATACCTGTGAAGCGCTATACCCTTTCACGCAGGACGGAGACCCTTGATACACCTCTGGGAAAGGTGAGGAGAAAGGTATCGCAGGGCTACGGTGTCACAAAGGTAAAGTACGAGCATGACGATCTGGAGTTCATCGCAGCAGAAAAGTGCATGAGCATAGAGGATGTGCGGAAGGAAATAGACAATGGATGAGCTGCACCGCAGGTTTGACATACTGAGAGACAGGATAAGGAGCTTGGGCGGGATAGCCGTGGCTTTTTCGGGAGGCGTTGATTCGGCATTTCTCCTGAAAGCCGCCCACGATACCCTTGGAGACAGGGCAATAGCGCTGACAGTGTATGCCAATGTGGTGCCGCTGAGGGAAAGAAGGGAGTCCGAGGAGTTCTGCGGGAAAGAGGGAGTAGAGCAGATCATCCTCACAAAGGATGTTTTCTCCGTGCAGGGCTTTGCGGAAAACCCGCCCCACAGGTGCTACATCTGCAAAAAGGCACTGTTTTCATCCATGAAGGAGATAGCCGCCGAAAGAGGGATGACCCTTGCGGACGGCTCCAACACAGATGATATGGGGGACTACCGACCGGGGATGAGGGCACTGTCCGAGCTGGGTATCATAAGTCCTCTCCGTGATGCGGGACTTTCTAAATCCGATATAAGGACACTGTCAAGAGAGCTGGGGCTTAGCACATGGGACAAGCCCTCCTACGCCTGTCTTGCATCCCGCTTTCCCTACGGTGAGGTGATAAGCCCCCGTGGTTTGGAAATGGTGGAAAAGGCAGAGGAGCACCTTGCGGGAATGGGCATAGGTCAGCTCCGTGTCCGCATACACGGGGATATGGCAAGGATAGAGACGGAGCAGAAGGACTTTGAAAAGGTCATAGCTCATGCGGATGAGATAAACAGGGCTTTTTCAGACATCGGCTTTTCTTACACCTCCTTGGATCTGGGGGGCTATAAAACGGGGAATATGAACAAGTTCCCTGACAGATAGACATACCGCCGCGGGACTTTCGGTCTCACGGCGGTATTTTTAAAAGAGGAGAGTAAATGCAGGTATGATACCGATACAGGGGATCTCTGCCCGCAAGACCGCATATATCGGGGTCTTAGCGGTTTTTCTCTGTACATCGGTCAGCAGCCGTTATAAACTTGTCACTTTGCGGGGGTCAGACTGCCGCCTCCGGGGAGAGCATAGGTCTTTCCGCCGAGAGCGGTGCATTTGCTGCTGTCGTAGTAGACAGTGTGCCCGTTGGACTTGATGTTGGAAAGGTCCGATTTGGCGGATGTGACGGATGTCACATAGGAATCACCCGTAACATTCCAGACGGATGTGCTGTCAAGGCTTACGGAAACATCACCTGTGTTGTCCCCGTCTATGGTGCCTGTCAGCTTTGAAGAGCCTGTCAGAGAAACATCAACAGTGCTGATGCTGTCGCAGGTGATATCTCCCTTCAAAGTCTGTTTCTTTGCTTTCAGCACCACATTTCCTCCGTTTGCCCCCACCTTGCCCCAGTTGCGGGCTCCGTCGTTGCCTGATGCCCGGAGCAGCACGCCGGACTTATAGCTCAGCTTTACAGAGATCAGGTCTATGACTGCGTCCGTATTCGTAACATAGAACATGGGTCCGGAGGATGTGCTTTTCAGTGTGCTTGACTTTGCGGTAAATGTGGCTGTACCCACATCCGCATCACCGGAGGTGGACTGATAGAGCATAACGCCGTCGGAGCCTGCCCCCGTAAGGCTGCACTTTTCAAGTGTAACGGAGTTCTTCCCCTCCACGACGGCTATCTGTGCACCGGAAGCCTTTCCTGTGCAGGATACAGCTTTTATGTCCCCTGTGGAGTAGATACAGGGTGAGCCTTCGCCTGCGGTGTTCAGCACGGAATCCGATGCAGTGACTGTTCCGCCGCCTCTGTCGGTGGCAAGGGCCGCACAGTGGGCGCCGCTCGTACTTATCTTCACATCGGAGGCGTCTATGGTGCCTCCCAGTGTGGCATCAAGTCCACGGGATGAATCCTGCTTTGTGGTGATGGTGGTGTCCTTCACCGTTACCTTTGCACCCTCACCTGCCGCAAAGACCGCATTCGCACCGTCTGCATCGGTAGTTATCCTTGAACCGGTGACAGCTATGCTGCTGCCGCTCTGCGCCACTGCAGCCGCATTGAGGCCGTAGAAGTTGGAGCCGTCCTCGCTTGATGTGCTGCCGCTTTTTGTAAGGCTGCTGTTCTTTACGGTGTACCTGCCCCCGTTTGTTGCAAGTATGACGGATGTATCCGCTGCCGATGAGCTTATCTTTTTGGAAGTTATGGACTTGGATGTACTGTCGGCAGTGTATTTTGCTGTCACATCGGACTTGGCATCCTGACCGCCCGGTTTTCCCTGCCCGCCGGCAGCACCGGAAGCACCAGGAGCACCGGGAGCATCAACACCCTGTCCTCCGAAGGGATCGGTGCCTATCTTTATTTCGCTCAGCTTTGAGCCTGAGTACACAAGGGTGATTATGTCTCCCTTTGAGATGTCGGATAGGGATGCGGTCTGCCCCATTTTTGTTATGCTCACCCCGCTGAGATCTACAGTCAGCTTCTTGCCGCTCGGAGTAAAGGCAGCTTCACCTGAGGGCATACGGGGAGGCTGTGCTGTGTTTCCGCCTCCGAACCCGTCCGGAGGTGTCTGTCCGCCGCCGTTCATGCCGTCGGGAGGTGTTCCCTGCATCCCGCCGAAGGCGCCCGCAGGTGTGTTTCCCGCAGCCTGCATACCGTTTCCGCCCTGCGCTCCAGCAGGAGGCTCCGGCATTTCAACTGTGCCAAGGGAAAGGGTCAGTTTGGAGGAGGTGACTGCCGTCACCTTTCCGTACTTTATACGGGTCGATGCGGACTGTGAAGCTGCAGGCTGTGATGCTGCGGCATATGTGGTGGTGGGGATGGCTGCTGTCACGGATGCTATCATAAGTGCTGTCAAAGCTATATTTGTTATCTTTCCGAATCTCATAACTGTTCTCCTTTGCTTTATTTGATGTTATGATGTTAGCACACATATCTTAAAAGAACCTTTAATCGAAGAAATTTTTTTTCGGGGGATACAAAGTGGAGCTTACTCCAGAAAACATTGACCGGAAGTTCAGCAGGCTTGACCTTAAGCCGGATGTGGACGGCAGGACGGTAAATATAGAGATGCAGGTCAATCGTGAATCGGATTTCAGGATATGCAGCAGGAATCATAAGGCGTTGTGCAGCAGCGGGGACAGTGTAAGAACCACCCCGTATTTCGGCTATGAAAAGACCTACTGGCAGCTGACACCCGCATCCGACGACCCTTACGGCACCGACAGCTAAAGGAAAACGGCTGTATGCCTTTCGGCATACTCATGTGCCGAAAACAGTCCTTTTATGGCAAAAAACAGTTAGACATGAACGCTTTTTTCTGCTATGATAAGAAAAAACGAAAAGAGGCAGCAATATGAATCCATATCTTCCCCTCTGGGAATACATCCCCGACGGCGAGCCCAGAGTATTCGGCGACAGAGTTTATATCTACGGCTCCCACGACACCGCAGGATCAGGTCAGTTCTGCGACTATGTGCTCAAATGCTGGAGCGCTCCCGTAAACGACCTTAACAAGTGGGTGTGTCACGGCGACATCTTCCACACCCGTGCAGACCGTGACCATGAGTCCGACATCAGCTGGGGCAATGACAGCACAAGGCTTTTTGCTCCCGATGTGGTGCAGGGAAAGGACGGGAAATACTATCTCTATGCCTATATAGTCAATGCAAAGGGCTGTGTGGCAGTGAGTGACAGACCGGAAGGCCCTTTCAGGCTTGTATCCCAATACAAGACCGACATCCCCGACAGCATCACTTGCAACGGCTGGTTCATCGACCCCGGCGTACTGGTGGACGATGACGGCAGGACATATATCTACTGCGGATACCTGCGCTCCTTTATGGCGGAGATAAACAGCGACAATATGTACGAGACCGTAAAGGGAAGTTGCAAGGAGCATTTTATCCCCTGTGAACCCACAGAGGAGGGAGGCTTTACGGAAAATGACAGTCTCTTCTTTGAGGCCTGCTCTCCCCGAAAGATAAACGGCACCTACTACATGATCTACTCTCCCAAAAGGGGCTCCCGCCTTGCCTACGCTACCTCCGATTCTCCCACGGGTCCATTTACATACAGAGGGTATATAGTGGACAGCGGCGTGGATTATCCCGGCGGCAACGATCACGGTTCTCTTGCCTGCATAAACGGTCAGTGGTACATCTTCTACCACCGCATGACCAACGGCACCATAATGTCAAGAAGGGGCTGTGTGGAAAAGGTAACTATCCTTCCGGACGGCAGCATACCTCCCGTGGAGACTACCTCTCTCGGCTTTGAGGACAGTCTTGACCCCTATAACATAACTCCTGCGGACATTGCCTGCGTGCTCAAGGGAAAGGGCTATATCACCGAAAAGAGCATTATGGAGCGTGTCATCACGGGTATTTCCGAGGGCGATGAGATAGGATACAAGTACTTTGATTTCGGTGAGGACTATTCCAGCAGGACCATGGGCTTTACAGCCAAGGTACACGGTCTCGGATGCGACTGCCATATGCACATCTATGCGGATGATGAGGAGATAGGCGACCTTGTGATAGGTCACGGTGACGGAGAATACTCAACAACGGTGAAGAACGTTACAGGAAGGCACGCCGTTTATTTCAGGATAACCACCGACTATCCCACCGACTGGATGGGGGATTATTTCAAGGGACGCAGCCTTTTCGAGCTTTCCGCCTTCGTGTTTACAAAATAAGTCCCGGCGGCACAGAAAATGCCATGGCATCCGTGAAAGGATACCATGGCATATTTTACATATCCGATAGGGAAAGGGCAGTCACTGTATCTGCCGTACAGCCGCCTTGCCGGATCCGGTCTGTCAGCCTCCTGTCAGCCTTTGTCCGACCTGTGCGCCTTTGTCCGCTCCCGTCTGCCCCTGTCAGCCCCCGGGGATCAGTGATCGAGAACTACCAGCGAAACACCGCCGGAGTAGTTGGGAGAGGAGAACAGGACCTGCTCCGCACGCTCTTCGGTTATGGTGATGCCTGCTCCCGCAAAGTCTGCGGAGCCGCTTGAAACAGTGTCCAGCACCTTGGAGAACTCGATGGTGTTCACCTGAAGAGCATAGCCCTTTTCCTTGCAGAAGTTAATGGCAATATCTATATCATAGCCCGTGAGCTTGCCGTCCTTGAAATAGTTGAAGGGAGCGTAGTCGCCTTCGGTTACCATGACGAGAGAGCCGTTGGTGGCAGGGAGCTGAGTGTAGTCCTCGGTGACCTTGGCACTTTCGTCCGCACCCATCCACTTGTCCTTTAACTTGTTGAGCTCGCCGTTGGAGCGTATCTCATCAAGGTATTCGCTGAATTCGTCGCAAAGCTTCTGACCCTCGTCCGTCTTGGCGAAGGCATAGCCGAAATCAAAGGTCTCCAGATAGCCGTCAAGCATCTTCAGCCTGTCATCCTTTGCGCACATCTCCATCATAACGGGTTCATCACCGGGGATAGCGTCTATCTTGCCGTCCTTGAGGGCATCCACCAGATCGGAGTAGGACTTGTAGTTCCTGAACTGCACATTCGGGAGAACGGCCAGCACGGTGGAATCCATGTTGGTGCCCGCCTGGAGGCCTATACGCTTGCCGTCAAGATCCTGTATCTTGTTGAACTGCTGTACCTGTACGGAGGTTTCGGCGGGAGCGGAGGAGGTGTTGCCTCCCTGACATCCTGCAAGACCCAGTGAAAGAAGGGCAGCGCCAAGTGCGAATATTTTTCTGCATTCTATTCTCATGTTAGTTACCTCGCTGTTACATAGGATGGGCAATATACCCTTATACCATTTTAGTAAATTTCGACATAAAAGTCAATAGTTTTAAAATATTTTTTATGAAACTCCTAAATAAATATAATTGTCTATGTAAAATTTGCACATATAGATCAAACAATTTATCCGTCCTGCCGCATCTGCACTGTCCTGTTTTTCCGTTCACGCCCTCTGTGTGCAACTTACGGCCTCTCACCTGCAACTTACAGAAAAAGCCTTGACCACGGGGAACTGTCTGTGTTATCATCATATCAGGGACAGGGGGGTAAGGATATGAAAATAATAAAGGTACAGGGACTTACGAAAAAATTCGGCGAATTCACCGCCGTGGACAACATTTCCTTTTCCGTGGAAAAGGGTCAGCTCATCGGCTTTCTCGGAGTGAACGGGGCTGGGAAATCCACCACCATCAACATGATGTCTACTCTGCTCACACCCACCTCCGGGGAGATGGAGATCTGCGGCAGCGATGTCAGGAAGGATGGTGCAGCCGTAAGGAAGAAGATAGGCATGGTGAGCCAGGGCAATGTCCTTGATGACTGTCTCAGCGTAAAGGAGAACCTTATCTGCAGGGGAACGATACACGGAACTGCCGGCAGGCGTGCCGCTGAAAGGCTTGCGGAGCTGAGCCGCATCTTCTCCCTCGACGGGCTGCTTTCCAGAAGGTACAGGACCCTTTCGGGGGGGCAGAAAAGGAAATGTGAGATAGCTGCCGCCCTTATGCACACCCCGGAGATACTTATTCTCGACGAACCTACCACAGGTCTTGATCCCGCTTCAAGAAAGGAAGTCTGGAGCACTGTGACCGGACTTCGGAAAGACACGGGGATGACAGTGTTCCTCACCACCCATTATATGGAGGAGGCAGCAGAGTCGGAGGATGTTATGATACTGAACAGGGGCAGGATAGCTGCACGAGGCACTCCCCACCAGCTGAAGGAAAGGTACGCCGCCGACAGGCTCAGGATCTACTGCACGGGAAAGAACAGGGAAGAGACGGAGCGGCTTCTTGAAGGAACGGATATGAGCCGTGAGAGCTTCGGGGTGGTCATCAGGCTGCGCTCCACAAAGGATGCACTGCCCATTCTCGAAAAGGTGGGGAGAAAATGCGACGGCTTTGAGGTAATAGAGGGTACTCTTGACGATGTTTTTCTCGATGTTACGGGGGAGGACAGGCAATGATACAGTTTGCTGAGCTTACAAGAAGAAATCTGAGGATATATTTCAGGGATGTGGGGGCGCTGTTCTTTTCGCTGCTCTCCATGCTGATAATCATTATGCTGATGGTGTTCTTTCTGGGGGATATGAACACGGAGTCGGTAACAGAGCTGCTTGAAGGCCTCCCCGGCCACGACACGGCACAGGACGGGAAAAATGCGGAGCTTCTTGTCTTTGCATGGACAGCGGCGGGCATCATCCCGGTAAATGGGGTGATGGTCACTCTTTCGTCCCTTTCCTCCATGATAAAGGACAGGGAGACAGGACGCATAAATTCTGTATATACCGCACCTGTCAGCAGGCTTTCCATAACTCTTTCCTACATTGTTTCGGCGTGGACAGCCTCCGTGATAATGTGTGTGTTCACTCTGGGCGTATGCGAGGCTATACTCTGCTCAAAAGGCATGGAAATGTTTTCTCCGGGTGAGCACATCAGACTTTTTGGTATGATACTTGCAAACTCCTTTACTTATTCCGCCGTTATGTACTTTTTTGCGATGCTTATAAAGAATGCGGGTGCATGGAGCGGTTTCGGAACGGTAGCAGGCACGCTTGTGGGCTTTCTCGGCGGCATATATCTTCCCGTCGGGACACTGTCGGACACAGTGGCGGGTATAATCAAGCTCTTTCCTGTTTTCTACGGCACCGTTATGTTCAGGAACGTCATGACTGACAGCATCCTTGGAAAGACCTTTGCGGATGCGCCCGCTGCAATGACCGAAAAATACAGGCTCATAATGGGGATCGACTGCGAAGCCTTCGGAAGAACGGTTTCCGCAGGGGGCTGTCTTGCTGCCGTGCTTGCCTTCGGTGCAGCCTTTACCCTCATAGGTGCGCTGCTGACAGCCTATGCCAAAAGAAGGGACAGATAATGAGGATACTCATAGAGACACCCGCTCCGGGTGAGGAGGATGAGGTGATAATCAGGTGCAGTGAGCTCGATGAGGAGCTGCTGCACCTGATCAACCTGCTGAAAAAGGGAAAGACCCGTATCACAGGCTATTCAGACAAGGGGATAAGGCAGCTTTTGCCGAAGGAGATATACTATTTTGAGGCTGTGGACAACAAGGTGTTCGCCTGCTGCGAAAAGGACGTGTTCGAGGTAAGGCAGAAGCTGTATGAGCTGGAGGAGACCTTTGAACGGGGAGATTTCAAGCGTATCTCCAAATCGGTCATCGTGAACATCGCCTTTATACAGTACATTTCCCCCATGCTGGGTTCAAGGCTGGAGGCTACCCTCATGAACGGTGAAAAGGTCATAATCTCAAGACAGTATGTGCCCGGGCTCAAAAAGAAGCTGGGACTTTCGGAGGGGTGATACAGATGAAAAAACTGACTTCATTTCTGGCACTTTTTGCGAACATTACCACGGGCATAGTCATGGTGTTTATCGTCGTGTGCCTTATTTTCGGCTATGGGAGCATAAGTATGTCCATGCTCATCAGCATACCGGCGGCATCTCTCATCACTTCTCTTTTGACCCTGCTGCTGTTCCCAAATGAATCCGGCACAAGGGGAAAATACTTCTTCGGCATATTTATCCACTATGCAGCCCTATGGGCAGTCATGACCGCTTACGGTATATTCTGCGGGTGGATAGACTTTGACATCAGTGGCATACTTACAATGGCAGTATCGACGGCAGCAGTCTATATTTTTACCTTTGCGGTCTCCTATCTCTCATCAAAGCGTGATGCGGATGAGCTCAACTCCGCCCTTGCAGCCAGAACGGCTGACAGGCAGGAGGACTGACAGTGAGCAGCAGACGGGTAAAGAAAAGGAGCATTGTTATGTTACAATAGATCTTGGACAAAGTAATAGAAAAACAACTCTCAATATGATATAATGTAAAGCGCTAACCAACCAAAATATCATGAAAAGAGAGTTGTTCCATGAATAGTATAGCACAGGAAGCAAGGTTTCGTCAACGGGTAGTGAAATATTTTTACAAACATGGAGCTACGGCAGCTTCAATACGGTTCAAAGTGTGCCGACAATCGGTGTAT
>JAGAWT010000022.1 GCA_018110985.1 Oscillospiraceae bacterium | reverse complement strand
CTGTGGAAGGGTCGCTCTTAATGGATGAGGGCTTCTTCGGATACGAAGAGCGTATGTGCATGTGGGAGGCTTTGGAAGACTCCACCATCATGCTCTGTGAGACATCCAAAGTGAGGAAACTAATCCATAGTAATGCAGCTTTCAAGGATTTATGGATAGTAATTCTTGAGAGCGCCGTGCGTTATAAGCTATATAGGGAGAATAGATTTTTGGTAGAGAATGCTACTGAGAGATATATTCATTTCAAAAAGGTATTTCCGAATGTCTGCAACCGTGCTCCTCAAAAACATATCGCGACATATCTGGGCATTACCCCTGAATCTTTAAGCAGAATCAGAAGTGCTATGAAGGATGATGTATAAGTCTTGTTGCGGGTAAATCGAAAAAAATACATAATTGCAAAGGGGCTGTCGCACTAATTATCACATCTAAAGCGACAACCCCTTTTTTGCTTCAAAAATAGTTATTGTAACAGGTGATTTCACATAGTAAAATATATTAGGAGATATATTCCAGTATAAAACCCTTGGGAATAGTTAAACAAATCGGGATTTGGGGAGGAAGGTGAGAGCGTATGAAAATATTAATATTCAATGGCGGACCACACAAAGGGAATACATGGCGGCTGACTTTGGCTGCAAAGAAGTATATTCATAAAATTGATAATACGGTTGAGTTTTGCGAAGTGCATTTATCAGAAATAGATCTTCCATTTTGCACAGGATGCAGCAATTGTTTTCGCAGAGGTCATAAATTCTGTCCACATCATAAGAAAGTGCAGCCGATAATAGATACAATAGAAGAATGCGATGCAGTTATTTTCTCTGTCCCATGTTTTCAGGGACATTTGCCCGGAATTATGAAAAACTTTACGGATCATATGGCATTTATGTTACACCGACCGAGATATTTTACAAAGAAGGCACTTATAATCAGTACAACCGGAGGTGTGTCAGCCGAGAGTACGACTAAGGCCTTAGCGGCAACACTGCCGGGATGGGGTTTTAATAAATGCTATCAGCTTCCGGTAACTGCACTGAGTTGGAATGACTATAAGCCAACGAAAAAGGATCTGCGAAGGACATATGAAGTCACGAAGCGATTTTATCTTGATGTGAAATCCGGAAAAGCACATATCCCCGGAATAGGTGTACTGATCCCGTTTAATCTTTTTCAGGCCATGTGTGTCGGTAATAAGGGAGAAAAAGACTATCCGACTGAGGATAATAACTTTTGGCCGAAATACAAGGGGATGAGATATGCGCCGGGTGTACCCTTGACTCCGTTGAAGAGATTTTTGGGATGGTTGATTTACCTGGTCGGGAAAAAACTGTCTGATACAATGGTAGTCACCTACAAGAAATAGACCGGCAAATTCTGATTTATCTTATCAACCGTATAAAAAATAATGCCCCTAAGCGAATAAACGCTTGGGGGCAAAACTTCTATATGGGTATCCGTCATATGTCCCACTGCTTTTTGCTTACAGGAGCGGTCCCTTTTCCTTTTCGATTATCTCCCGTGCCAGGTTCCTGCCCTCTCTCACCAGCCTTACGATAAAGGCGCCGTAGAGTGCAAGGGTGTCTGTGGAGTAGGTGTACAGCTCACCTCTCAGGTAGGTCTCATAGGAGGTCTGTGCGGGGGAGTCCTCCCATGTGTGTATAGGACGTGCTCTGAGAGCCGTATCGGGCTCTTCCTTTGCAAAGTCTTCCATCATCCCAACCTGTATTGGGATTATCGCCTCAGCCAGCTTCTTTTTTTCATCATCCACTTCGGGGAGGGAGCCTTGTATCTCCCTGAATTCCTCCGGGAAGGTGCTTTCCATCATATATCCGTATTTTTCGGTGATAACATTCCTGCCGCTCTCTGCGGCTGTCCTGAAATCACGGTATATGCTTTCAAGGAGCTCAGTGTCATAGGAGTAATACTGGCTGCGCCTCATGTGGAAAAAGGTGTAGGGGTCGTCCTGACAGTCTGCCCTGCCGCCCCTGTTCTGCACCTTGTCAAAAAGCTGCCACTCCAGAGAGGCTATCTTGTCCGCCGTGTTTACCTGCCTTGCCCTTTCCGTGAGCCTTTCCGCCATGACCGCAAGCGGCTCCCTTTCTTTCAGCAGACCGGATGACAGTATCCTGTCCTTTACAAGCTCTATGACCTTTCCGTGATCGTCCGACAACAGGGCGTTTTCTTCAAGGCTGCGGGCAAATTCGGGGGAAAGCCTGCGCAGGCTCTCGAATATCCACTTTTCGTAGGGAGCAAGCTTGTTTTCGCAAAGGTGATAAGCCCGTGCACAAGCCAGAAGGAACTGCGCCCTGCACACAAGGGCTGCGGCTCTGTCGCCTCTGGCAGTGATGCGGGGGAGATTGTATTCGCCGCACTTGCTCATCATTTCAAGCTCTGCCGCCAGCTTTGCCAGCCTGTCCGCCAGTGGGCGGTGTATTATCCGACGGCGGATAGCGCTGAATTCCCCGCAGTAGTCAAAGTATATCTCACCGTTCACGGCTGCTGCCAGCCTGTCATCGGGGACGGACTGGAAATCCTCTGCGGTTTCGGGTATACAGCCCAGTACACGCCTGTAAAAGTCTGAAACAGTCATAACGCCCCGTCTGCCGGATGTGTTGGGGCTCTCTGTGTGCCTTTTCCCCATAAATACGGGAGGCAGCAGGGAATACGCCTTTTCAAGCCGTTCCTGCAAGCCCTCCGGTGCATTGTCGGAAACAAATATACAGAAGGAAGGGCCGAAGTCGTGATCCTCCGACTGCCGGTCATCGAAGCCGAAACATTCGGAGCCTTCTCCGCAGAGACCGCAGGCAAGGTACTTGGTCTCGTCCGGGAAATTCCTTTTCAGCATGGGCTTGCCGAACATCTCATAGTACATCCTTGATAGTGTCAGACCCGTCACTCTTTCGGTCTGTTCACCTCTGCGGCAAAGACCTATCTTTTCTCTTACAGTGTCGCAGAAGGGACATTCGCCCATATGAAGGAGCATTTCCGAAAGGGCAGCTTCAAAGAAGAGAGCGGCTTTTTTTGTGTCTCCCTTTGAGAGCAGAACATCCCCCATTGCCGAAAGTGCGGCACTGTAATGGAAATCCGAGGGGGAAAGACCTCTGAAGTATTCAAGGGACAGCTTTGCGTTTTCTTCTCCGTCCTCTCCCAGAAGGGTCTGCACCGAGGAAAGGTTTGCCCTTGTTATGGCGAGCCTGCGCTCATAGTCGGGGTCGCTGCGGGAAAGGCAGCCTATGGCAGATCTGAAAGCGTCGGCAGCGCTCCTGAGATCGCCCTCATCCTCGTAAAGCAGGGCAAGGTTATTGTAGTAAGCGGGACAGTATTTCTCTGAAAAGGGGCGTATCACGGGATATACCTCATCATAGACCCTGTGGGCATCCTTGTGACGTCCTGCCGCACGGTAGGCATTTGCAAGGTTGAGCTCCATGGAAATGAAGTCCTCCCCCTCATTTATCCCCTCACGGTCGAAATACTCCCTGCATATCTCCGCACTTTTTACGGATTCCTCAAAACGGCCGCAGTCCCTGTAAAAGCCCGCCAGCTCGGAGAGGATGAAAAGCTGCACGGGGACATCTTCCTGATCCCGTGCTTCCTTCAGAGTGCTCAGCATGAATCTTTCGGCTTCTTCAAGGCGGGAAGCTCTCAGAAGCTCGTCCAAATGTTCTTTGATGTTTCTGTTATCCATTTATTTGTCCTTTTACAAAAAGGTGCACCCGGAAAGGTGCACCGTATCTTTACTTGGTATTGCTCAGCTTCCAGCGGAAGGCGCTTATCCTCTGAGCCTTTGTGTTGTCGTAGGAAATATTGCTGCAGGCGATGGAGGGGTCGGAAAAACGGTAGTCCGTCCGCAGGTTCCTCGTTCCGAAAAGGGAGAACTGACCCTTTATGTTGTCTGAGCTGTAATTCCTGGACTGGACAATGCTGATGTTGAGCTCTGTTTTCAGGACCTCCATCAGATCCTTTGCCATAATGGGCTTGGTGTCCGTTACATTGTACTCCCCGGAGAGCTTTGCTGTGTCCTCGGCAGCGAGCACTGCCGAAATGAAATCCACCAGATTGTACAGGCAGCAGAATGAATATCCGTAATCTCCGTAGCCGTACACAAAATAGCTGCCGTCCTTCGGATCCTGCACCTTGGAGCGGAGATTGTCAAGGAAGGTCTTTGTGTAAATGGGGGTGGTCCTCATTATGACTGTGATGTTCTTGGTCTTCTTTACCGCATTTTTAAGTGCATTCTCACTGTCAAGCTTTATCTTTCCGTAAATGGTGACGGGCTTGAGATCAAAGGATTCACGGACGGGCTCACGGGTCTTGGGGACCATATATACCTGATGGCTGCTGAGCATAAGTATACGGGTGTATTCATACTGTACAGCAGTTTTATACAGATACTTGTCCACCTGGGTGGCTATCTTTTCGTCCGCCGAGGAGAGAATGGCTGTGAAGTCGTTGTCAACAGAGCACGCCAGGTGTACCAGAATGGTGGCATCTCTCATTGCAGCGGTTACGGTATCCTTGTCGGTTATCTCACACTGTACGAACCTGAAATTATGGTCGTATATCTTCAAAGGTCTGCTGTCGGTGCCTATGACCGCAAAGCCTTTTTTCAAAAGCATATCGCAGACCGCAGAGCCTATAAGACCGGCTGCTCCTGTCACAAAAACAGTTTCCATGCGATACCCTCCTTCTATTCGTAACATATCCCCAAAAAAATCGCCTGAAAAGGCATTTCTATGTATAATACTAACACATAAACGCCTTATGGTCAATAAGTATTTTGTACGATTGTATGAATAAATTGAAAATTTTTAAGATAGATTTATTCCTCCCGTTTCCCTTATTTTCTGCACCGATCTTATGATGCAGCTGCAAAGTCTGTCCCTTTCATCCTCACCGAGAGGTGAATAGAAAGAGAGCCTCACGGCATTTCCTGCCTGCTTTACACCCATGGCTCTCAGCACATGAGAGGGGGTCAGGGCGCCTGCGGCACAGGCAGAGCCGCTTGATATACAGATCTCTTCCCTGTCCAGCATGAGCACCAGCTCATCACCGCTGATACCCTCAAAGGAAATGTTCAGTATGCCGCCTGTGGATCGTTGTGTACTGCCGTTTACCCTCATATCGGGAAAGCATCCCCCAAGTGTACGGATAAGGCATTCCTTTTGGGAAAGGAGATTTTTTTCCCTTTCTTCAAGGCTGCGGGCGTTTTCTTCAAGGGCTGCGGCAAGACCTGCTATATAGGCGGTGTTTTCCGTGCCTGCCCTGATGCCTCTTTCCTGTCCGCCTCCGTGAATGAAGCTGTGCCTTTTCAGACCCCTTTTGCAGTACAGGATACCGATGCCTTTCGGGGCGCCTACCTTGTGCCCGGAAAAGCTGGCGATATCGAGACCCATAGCGTGACAGTCTATCTTTATGTGTCCGAGTGCTGCCACACAGTCCGCATGGAAGACGGCACCGCATCCGTGAGCCCTGTCCGAGAGGCTCTTAACATCCTGTATGACCCCTGTTTCGTTGTTGATAAGCTCCGCAGACAAAAGCACGGTATCATCTGCTGTGGGAAAGGACAGGGGAAGGAGCCCGTCTTTATCGGGATAAAGCTGTGTTACCTCAGCCCCCTGTTCCTTCACGGCTCCGGCAGCATTTAAAGCAGAATGGTGAGAGGTGGCGGATATGATGATGCGGGGCGAGGTGTTTTCGCTGCTTTTTGCCGAAAGGAAGGTGGTCTTTATTGCGTGGTTGTTGGATTCACTGCCACCGGAGGTGAAAAAGACCTCATCCGGATATGCCCCGATAAGGGCAGCGCAGCGCTCCCGTGCATCCTCTATGATGTTTTTTGCCTGCCGCCCGGCAGAGTATATGGAGGAGGGATTTCCCCAACATTCCTTCATCACCCTGCATACTTCCTCGTATACCGGGGGGCTTACCGGCAGCGTGGCAGCGCAGTCTGCATATATCATATCATTCTCCGTTGTCAAGAGAGAGCTTCATGCAGCGGCTGTAAAGCTGCCGCCCTCTGTAATCCGCAGGAGTGGAGTCAAAGACCTCAAACCCCATCTTTTCGTAAAACTCCGCAGTCTTTGAGGTGTGAGCGGTAAGGGTGAGCACTCTGCCGCCGTGGTGCCTTACATAGGGAATAACGCAGTTTTTCATGAAATAGGAGCCTGCGCCCCTGGATCGCATATCCCTTTTCACGGAAAGCATGGTAAGGGTCCAGTTGTCCTCCTTCCCCACCGAAAGGGTCATGTCGTCAAGGTGCATCACCATGTTGTAGAATTCCGCCGTTTCACGGGGAGAGGCGGGCAGCTTCTCATTGAGCCCCATGGAAAGGAGAAAGTCCTTTTTTGAAGGGGTCTCATCCTTTGGGGTGCGGAGTATTGCGCCGCAGACTATCCTGTCTCCTTCTGTTCCAAGTATGACAGTGTTGTACTTTACCTGTATGCGCAGGAAAGTTGCGAGCATGGTACGCAGGAAGTACATATAGTCTCCGTTGTCCGCAAAAAGCTCCTTTGCAGCACTGTAGACAGGATGATCCCGCAGGGACTCCGTCAGCAGCACAAGAAATTCGTTCATATCCCTTGCGGGGTCAAGTTTTCTGAATCTCATAATATCACACTTTGTATGTCCTTGTCCTGTCAGGAGCATGGCTTTTGCTCTTACAGGTACGGGAACCTGTATTCCGTAACATACCACCTGCCGGAAGGGGTGGCACTTATGACAAAATTCCCCCCGTCGGTATAGCCGGTAAAGCTGCCGCTCTCGCTGTACTTTTCCTGTCTGGATCTGAAAAGCATGGAGTTTTTCGAGATCTCCGTGTCCGTAAAGGTAAGTATGCCGTAGGAGGTGTCGGGGGAGAGGGTGTTCTCTCTTGAATAGAGCTTTCCGTTTTTTTCAATGTAGCACTGGGGAGCGTTTTCTATGAGCCTGTCCGCAAAGGTGGACGAAAAGACGGTGCACAGAGTGTCACGGAGGTTCTTCATGCTTTTGAGCTTAGAGCCTGTGGAATAATAGAAAACGGTCTCTCCGTTCTCATCCGTCATCTCTATGTGGTCGCTGCGGTCAAAGCCCGGCATGAGCTCAACGGTCATATATCTGGCGGCGGTGTTTGCTGCGGCAAGGTAGGCATAGCCGAAATAAAGGGGGTTTGACTCATGGATCATCTCATAGTCGATGACAAAGCGAAACTGCATGGGGTCGTAGGCTATGGTCTTGATACCCACCCTTTCCTCGGGGGTGAGCAGATGACCCTCATCGTCGGTGTAATCACCGACGGTTATCTCATAGATGAACTTGTCGGCTTCGGTGTGGTTCGGGTGTATCCTGTCAAGGTAACGGCTGATGACTGTGCCTGTTTCGCCCGTTTTGTCGTAGATGACTATCTCACGGAGCTTGCCCTCATTATCCGGAGCGAAATACTTTGCGGCGTTGAGGGTGCCGCCCTTTCCGTCGTCCTTTGAGAACATGACCTCTATAAGATCGGGTATAGGTGTGTCGTCAAAGTCGTTTCTGATGACATTTACGGCTCTGTCCGCATTGGCGGATGATTCCGGAAGTATGCAGCTGTACCCCTCCGGCGGAGAGAAGAAAAACTCATCTGTCTCAAAGTCGGAGTTTTCAAGGACGCATTTCATCCCGCCACTGCCGTCAGAGCTTACAGTTGCAATATAATTGTTTTTTTCCCCCGAAAGATTGAAGGAATAGGATTCAAAGGGGGAGGCAGTGTCGCTGTAGGAATAGCGGGGGCGGATGTCCGGGGTCACTATGTCATCTCTTCTGCCCTCGGAAAAGCAGCCGCCCAGCAGCAGGAGACAGAGTAAGGGGATAAGCTTTCGTTTCATTCTTTTTTTGCCTTAAAAACTATGAGCTTGCTTATGAAGTAGTTGAGAATGAGCACCACCACATTTGCTGCGAGCTTTATCACAAGCTCGTTGAGATGCAGCACATCCACGAAAAGCCACATGATGAGCAGCTCGCATCCGAGGGAAAAGAGCCTTCCTCCGGTAAACTCCAGGAATTCCTTTCCCATACCCTCCCTGCCGGGCTTTTCAAACACGAAGTATTTGTTGGTGAAAAAGGCGAATATGACGGCAGTCACCCAGGCAAAGCCCGTAGCACCGATAGAGGGGATCCTTGAGGTCTCCTCCGCCAGCCGCAGGGCATCAAGCAGCCCCGTTCCCTTGGGAATGTCCGTAAAGGCAAGGCGTATGCCGAAATGAGAAACATAGTTTATAAGAGTTGCCAGAGCACCGTAGAAAATGTATATGATGGCATTTTCAAACTTCATGCAAAGCTCGCACAGCGGCTTTGGCAGTATACGGTATATTTTCCGAAAAAATTCCTTGTTCATATGTCAGATGTCCGTTATCCTTTTCTTTCCCTTTTGTGCTATGTAGCATACAGAACCCGAAACTGCAGCAGGCAGCAGCTTTGAACCCAGAGCCACAGCCTTTGTGTAAAGAGCGGGGATGATGAGGAGGCGTCCCTTTTTCATTCCCTCTATTGTGTGCCTTACACATTCTTCGGCAGTTATGCCCTTAAAGGAGCCTGTAATGCCCGCATTCCTGTTGAAGTCCGTCTGAACGGGCCCCGGGCACAGCACAGAGACCTTTACGGGGCTCTTGTTATAAAGAAGCTCCAGATACACTGCCTCCGTCTGCCGCAGCACATAGGACTTTGAAGCGTAGTATCCGGACATGAGAGGACCCGGAAGAAAACCCGCCACGGAGCCCACATTGAGGATATACCCCTTTCCACGGCTTTCAAAGAGTTCGAGAAAGCCCTTGAAGAGGATGTGACAGGCACGGACATTAAGATCTATCATATCCGTTTCTTTCTTTATGTCTGTTTCGGAAAACTTTCCGAAGACTCCCATGCCCGCACAGTTTATGAGTATATCCGCAGAAAACCGTTTTCCTTCTTCGATAAGACGGAAACAGTCCTCTTTTTTTCTGAGATCTGCCTCTACAGTCACAGAGCCGGGGTATTTTTTCGACAGCCGCAGCAGCTTCTCCCTGTTTCGTCCCGTCAGTATGAGGGAAAAGCCCATGGCACTTAGCTGTTTTGCAAATTCTGCCCCTATGCCGGATGTAGCCCCGGTGATAAGGGCAGTTTTCTTGTCGCAGAGATTATCTTTTTTCATGCTCTATTCCACGATGATCTGGCAGGACTTCATGGCTGCAAGGGCATTCTCATGGCTTTCGGGGGTCACGCCGCCGCAGCAGGAGGCTGCCACCCTTATGGGCACTTCCGGGAAAAATGCTCTCAGCACCATTGCGTTGGATATAACACAGATGTCGGTGCAGACCCCGATCAGGATGAAGCTGTCTATCTTCCCGTCTCCTATGTCTTCCTTTATTATGAGGGGGAGATCCTTTGAGCCGAAGGTGTTCTTTTCCACGGGAGTGTAATCCTCTCCCAGGGCGGACTTGATCTCATCTGTAAGCTCATGCCCCCTGCTGCCCTTTATGCAGTGAGGTACGGGAAGATCCTTCCCCTCTCTTGTTTCAAGGTAGTTTTCAAGGTGAGTGTCAAGAGTGGCGTATATACGGCCGCCCTTTTCCCTGAAGCTGCGTATGTACTTTGCCGCATTCTCTGCGGCGGCGGCGCACTGCTCATTTCCCAGGGCACCGGTGATAAAATCATTCTGAAGATCCACCGCTATGAGTATATCCATTCCGAAAACTCCTTTCGCTTTGCTGTCATACGGGACAGGCTCCGATGCTCAGTTCCTGAAATTTCTGTGCTTTATCTTGTTGATGAGCGGAGCAAAGATCTGCGATCTGCCGAAAAACACAAGGTACGCCGCTATGGGAGCCAGAGCGGTAATGTCTCTCCTTACGATGAGGAATATCACAAGTATTGCCGCATATGCCATGCCCAGGTAGCGCATCTCGATGGGCAGCACCATATAGAGGTTGACATTTTCTCTCGGACAGACTGTGCCGCATACCATTATGAGCGACAGAAAAACATAGTAATTGTGGGCGCTCCCGGAGATCATCCCCAGTATCACGGTAAAAAACCAGCCGACTATGATGAAATGGGTCAGCTTGTCGGAGCCCCAGACCGTTTCCACCGTGCGTCCTATGGATGTATAGAAGATTATGGAGACCACGATCCAGATGGGGTTTGTGTTTACAGGCTCGAAAAGAAAGGTGAAGGCTCTCCACACCTCTCCCTGCATGATGAGCGGAGCCGAAAAGGACATGGCAGCGCCCACATTCCCTCCGGTCAGCAGGTTTGCCACATAGACCAGACCCTGCGCAAAGCAGATATAGGTCATGAGGCCGGGGAGGGAGATCTTATTCAGAGCCCGCCTGAGCTTATAGTTCATTTTCGGCGGCCTCCATTGCCTTTACAGCCTGTATATAGACTGCACATTCGACTCTCTTCTTTTCCATTTCGCAGGAGAGCTTGAATGCCTTGAGGATATCTCCCATGTATTCGTAGTTGTTGGCATCGCAGCCGCCCGAGCAGTAGAACCTTGCCCAGCAGCGCTTGCAGTCCTCCTTGGAGTAGATATGGGCTGAGGCGAATTTTTCCTTCATGGAGGTGTCCAGCTCACCTGTGAGGATATTTCCCATTTTATAGCCTTCCTTGCCTACGAACTGGTGGCAGGGGTAAATATCTCCGTCCGGGGTGACGGCTACATATTCGTTGCCGCAGCCGCAGCCTCTGAGCCTTTTGATGGCGCATGGACCCTGATCCAGCTCCAGCATGAAGTGGAAGAAGTTGAAGTGGCTGCCCTTTTTGTCGTTTTCCAGGAGCCGTTCTGCCAGCTTTTCATATTCCTTGAACACAGCGGGCAGTTCCTTCTCCGTGAGCGCATAGGGATCCTTCGGGCTGCTCACAACGGGCTCCACCGATATCTGGTCGAAGCCCAGCTCGTTCAGGTGGAAAACATCCTCCGAAAAATCAAGGTTGTATTTTGTAAAGGTGCCCCTTACATAGTAATTCTGGTAGTTTCTCTTTTCCACCAGTTCCTTGTACTTTGGAACGATGGTGTCGTATACGCTTTTGCCGTCGTGCCTGTGGCGCATACGGTCGTTTACGATCCTGCGCCCGTCGATGGAAAGCACCACGTTTGACATTTCCCTGTTTATGAAATCTATCTTTTCGTCGTCAAGAAGGGTGCCGTTGGTGGTGACAGTGAATCTGAAGGTCTTTTTGTACTCCTTTTCCCTTTCCCTGCCGTAGGCTATTATCTCCTTGAGAGCCTTCCAGTTCATGAGAGGCTCACCCCCGAAGAAATCCACCTCCAGAAAGCGCCTGTTGCCGGAATGTTCCAGGAGATAGTCAAGGGCGGCCTTGCCCACTTCCGCACTCATCAGCTTTTTGCCGATGGAGTATTCGCCGTCTCCCGCAAAGCAGTAGTCGCAGTGCATATTGCAGTCCATTGCGGCAAGAAGGCACATGGATTTTATGGGAGCTGCAGACTGCTTTTCGGTGAATGTTTCGTAATCATCTTCCGAAAAGAGGGTCTTCTGCCTCCACAGCTCCTTTACCTCTTCATAGCAGGAAAGGATATCATCCTTTGAATAGAAGCGCATGAGCTTCTCCACTGCCTTGGGGGGACATTCCTCCGAAAGGGGAGGATCTATATTGTCAAGGAGGTCAAATGTGATGTCATCCACCACATGGACACCGCCGCTGTTTACATCGAGAACGATATTGAGTCCGCCCAGCTTGTATTTGTGTATCATGGAAAAGCTCCTTTGCTTTTGTAAGATGTGATGCCTGTATGTAAACAAAAAGGACAAGAGTCGGGCCCCCTGTCCTTTTTCTGCCGATCATTCCGGAATGCTCAGTCTCTTTCGAGATTTTCGCACTTCTGGTTTGCGACTGTGCAGGATGTCTTGCAGGCTGACTGACATGATGCCTGGCACTGTCCGCAGCCGCCCTTTTCACAGCTCTTCTTGAGATTAGCCTTGTTGATGGTAACGATATGCTTCATCACATGATCCTCCTTGGCATGACTTTACATACTATGTGCTATAGTGTACCACATTTCAAAGGAAAATTCAACATTTTCGGTACACTTTTGGTAATCTGCACAAATTACCGCAGCAAAATTGAGCAATAATAAAGAAAATAGCGAAACTATGAGAAAATTCATTTTATGTTCACAAATATTAAAGGCAAAAGTATTATAATATTATAAGCAAAATTGTATGTAAACACAGACTTTTTTTGCTCCGCCAATGGCGCTGAAGTGTGTAAAACCTTTTAAAAGGAGATAATGGATATGGCTGTCGAGGAAATGAAGGTACTGATCTGCGATGATTCCATCTTCGTGAGAAAGAAGCTGGCTGCGGTACTCAAAAACTGCGGCGTGGCGGAGATAGTCGAAGCGGGAGACGGCGAGCAGGCTGTACAGATGTTTGAGGAGTGTTCTCCCGACCTTACCCTCATGGACATAGTTATGCCCAAAATGAGCGGTGTGGAGGCTCTGAAAGCTATACTTGAAAAGGATCCCAAGGCAAAGGTCGTGATGGCTTCCTCCGTGGGCACTCAGGAAAACCTTAAAGAGGCTATAAACATAGGCGCATTCGACTTTTTGCAGAAGCCGATCTCCGACTCACAGCTTGAGATGCTCATCAAGAAACTGGCAAAGTAAAGGAGCTTTTGAATGTTTACACAATTTTTCGGAAATTACCTGCTCAACAAAGGTCTTGTAAGCTCTTCACAGCTTTCGAGGGCTCTTTCGGAGCAGAAGAATACAAGGGCAAAGCTCGGTGTTCTGGCTATAAATGCAGGCTATATGACCCCCGAACAGGTGGATAAGGTCCATGCAGAGCAGCAGAGAGTGGATATGAGAATGGGAGACCTTGCGGTAAAGATGGGCTTTCTCACCGGCGAACAGGTGGATGAGCTCCTTTCCCAGCAGGGACTGGCTCACCTTGCTCTCGGACAGACGCTGGTGGACAGCGGAGTTATGACCAATGCCGGATTTGCCGAAGCCCTCAGCAGCTACAAGGCGGAAAACAGCCTTACGGATGTGGACTTCACCGACAAGACCGGCAACAAGGTTAATGAGATAATCGCCAACTTCTACAGCTTCACTGATGAGCCGCAGAAGGAGCTCCTCACCGAATATGTGACCCTTCTGTTCAAGAATCTCATCAGGTTCATAGGTGATGACTTTACGCCACTTTCCCCGGAGAAAATACCCTCTGCCCGTTCCTCCTACACGGCTGTACAGAGGACGGAAGGTGCTTTTGTTTCATCTACCGCCTTTGACGCTTCGGAGAACGCCTATGTTTCCTTCGCTTCAAGGTATGCGGGGGAGAGCCTTACGGATGCGGATGAGATGGCAGACGGCGCCAACGGCGAATTTCTCAATCTCCACAACGGTCTTTTCTCCGTGAATGTTTCAAACGAGCACGGCCTGGAGATAAAGCTGGTGCCTCAGGAGTACCGCAGGGGCGGCATCATACCCGGTCCCGCATACAGGATAGCCGTGGTGTTCCCCTTCGGCACCGTATGCTTCTATGTGGCACCCGGAAAGTAAATGGAGCTATGGGTAAGGGAGTTTTTCTCCCTTACCCATATAATTGACATAACAGGCAAAGAAGGATATATAATGGTAGTTACGAAAGATACTATAATAAACGATCTACTTGAAGAGGATATGGATGTTGCACCCTTTTTCTTTGATATAGGGATGTATTGTCTGGGCTGCGGGGCATCCATGTTCGAGACTATCGAGGAAGCGTGCATGGTCCACGGCACCGATCCCGAGGATCTGGTGGATGACCTGAACGATTATTTCCGCAAGAAGGAAGAAGAGAAAAAAGGGCTTGCCGATGCCGCTGCTGAAACTTGACAAGAGGCTTTCCGCTGTGGCGGAGGAGGTGCGGGGAGAGGCAGTCTTTGATGTGGGCACGGATCACGCATACCTTCCGGTGTATCTGGTGGAAAACGGGATATGCAGCACAGCCTGTGCTTCCGATATAAACGAAGGCCCCCTTGAAAGGGCACGGCAGACCGTTCTCTCGCACGGCCTTGAAAACAGTATCCGTCTTTTTCTCTGTGACGGTACGGAGGGAGCCCCTCTTGATGGGGTGACGGATGTTATCTGTGCCGGTATGGGCGGAGAGCTTATATCAAGGATAGTCCTTTCGGACGAAAGGCTGAAAGGAAAAAGGCTCATCCTCCAGCCTATGACCAAAGCGCCTTACCTACGCCAAAGCCTTGATGCCAACGGGTTTTCTCTGCTCTCGGAAAAGGGAGTGGCAGTGGGCAGACATATATACACCGTAATGGTGTGGGAATACACCGGTGAGCCTGCTGTGGGAGGGCTGTTCCGGCATACGGGAAAGCTGTCCGTGGAGCGTGAAGGGGACAGGGCTTACCTTGAAGCATACCTTTCTTCACTTGAAAAGGAGCTGGAGGGAAAAAGACATTCCGAACCCCAAAAGGATTTCACTCTGGGATATCTTGTGAGAGAGCTCAGAAAAAACATCGATGTAAACAAAAATTAAGCAGCGAACTCTGAATATTTATAAAAAATCCCCTTGACAAATCCAAAAAAATAACATATAATAATAGAGTTGCATTGCGTGCCATTAGCTCAGTCGGCAGAGCATCTGACTTTTAATCAGGGGGTCTGGGGTTCAAATCCCCAATGGCACACCACTTACAAGCCTCTCTTTGACGGAGAGGCTTTATTTTTAAAAAGAGGAAAGCTCGGAATGGACAAAGCACAGATAAGGCACGGAGCCTACGAGATACTGAACAGACGCCGGCAGAATGCACTTGATATACAAAAGAGCCATGAGGAAGAGGTGCTGAAAAAGCTGCCGCACATCGCAGAATACAAGGCGGAGCTGGCAAGGTCGAGCGTGGAGCTCACCTCTGCCATAATAAAGCACAAGGGCGGCAGCATAAAGGATGAGATAGAAAAAATAAGGGCAAGGAACCGTCAGGCTTCATCGGAGATAAAGAGGGAGCTTGTGAGGGCTGGATACCCGGAGGATTACCTTGAGGTCCGTTACAGGTGCGAAAAATGCGGCGATACGGGGCAGACTCTTTACGGGATCTGCGACTGCCTGAGGGAAGCGGAAAGGCAGTATGCCTCCGAACAGCTCAACCGTGAGTCGGGGCTTGATTTCAAAAGCTTTGACACCTTTGACCTTTCCCGCTTTGACAATGTGTATGTGGACGGTATGAGCGCAAAGGATGTCATGAGCGGCGTGCTTGCGGCGGCAAAGGGCTTTTGCCGTGATTTTGAGACAAAGAAGGAGAACCTTTTTTTCATAGGCTCTCCGGGGCTCGGAAAAACTCACCTTGCCATGGCGTGCGCAGGTGAGATCACCATGAAAGGCTACAATGTCATCTACGGCACCGTCTTTGACCAGATAATGAGCATCTCCAAGGAGAACTATTCCTCCGCCCATGTTTCGGACACTCTTGAAAGCATGAAAAAGTGCGACCTTCTCATAATGGATGAACTCGGTGCGGAATCAGCCAACAGCTTTTCCGAAGCGGTGATCTACAATATCATAGGCACCAGGCTCAATTCCTCGCTTCCCACCATCATCACTTCCAACAACAGTGTGGCAGATCTGAAAAAGCTGTACAATCCGAGGATAATCTCCCGTCTCAGCTTCAATTTCAAAATGCTGAAATTTGTGGGAGAGGACAGCCGCAGGACATTCAACGGCTGGCTTTGATCCGGAGGGCAAAAGTATGATCTATGTTGCATCCGACACTCACGGAGATATGTCAGTCTTTTCCTCAAAGGCCTTCCGCAGCCTGAAAGCGGAGGATACTCTCATTATAGCAGGGGATTTCGGCTTTCTCTGGGAGGATAACGACAGGGAGAGAAAGGCTCTCAAAAAGATAGGCGCCCGAAAACACAGGACCGTGTTTTCTCTGGGGGAAAACGATGCCCCCGCCCTTTACGAAGCCTTTCCCGAAGCGGAGATAGACGGCAACAGGGTGCTTTGTCTGGGCGGGAACCTTTTTATGGCAGCAGAGGGCATCTACGAGGCAGAGGGCAAAAAGCTGCTGCTTTGCGGCAACGGCGGGGACAGAACAGAGGATGAAGAGGAAGAGTACCTTAAAAGGGTGCTGTCTGCCGCAGATAATGAGGTCTACGGTGTGATAACCTATGAACCGCCTTTTTCCGTGGGTGAATTTCTCTGCGGGGAATATGAGTCGGGGAAGCTGGGCTTTCTCTTTGACAGGCTGAAAGGGAACTTTAAATTTGAAAAGTGGTATTTCGGCAGACTTCACAAGGATGTGCGTATACCCGGAAAGTACAGGGCGGTCTTTGATGTGCCGCAGATAATATGAATTACATTGTAACTGAAAAGGGCGTAGAGTTTGAATGCAGCTGCTTTGACCTTGCACTTACCCTTGACTGCGGTCAGGCGTTCAGGTGGGCAAGGGTGCCGTCCCGTCAGGGCTGCGCCTTTGAGGGATATGTGAAGGATACCTTTCTGCATATCTCACAGGACGGGAGCCGCTTTCTTCTGCGGGATAAAGGGGAAAAGGAGTTTCTGGAGCTGTGGAAGGACTATTTCGATCTGGACACGGATCAGGAGCCCATACTGAGGCAGCTTTGCGAGGATAAGTATCTGAGGATGGCGATAGAAAAGTACAGGGGCATACGCATACTCAGGCAGGACAGGGAGGAAGCTCTTATTTCCTTTGTGATCTCACAGAACAATAATATCCCTCGCATAAAGGGGATAATAGGACGCATGACAGAGCTTTTCGGCTGCTTTCCCACCCTTGAGATGCTCTCTGAGATGAATGAGGAGGATCTTGCTCCCCTGCGGGCGGGTTTCAGGGCTAAATACCTTATAGACTGCGGCCGCAGGGTCACAGATGGAGAGGTCTCCCTTGACAGGGCGGCAGAAATGCCCCTTGAGGAGGCAAAGGCGGAGCTCAAAAAGATAAAAGGAGTGGGGGAGAAGGTGGCATCCTGTGTGCTGCTGTTCGGCTTTCACAGGCTCGATGCCTACCCTGTCGATGTCTGGATGAAAAGAGTGAACGAAAAGTTGTATCCCGACGGCCTCCCCGCCTGTATGAAGGGGTATGAGGGCATAGCCCAGCAGTACCTTTTCCACGGTATCAGAAACGGCTTGTATGACGCTTTGACATAAACTGAAAGGAAGATAGATATGGCTATACTGGAAGCTAAGGATCTTGTAAAGTATTACGGAAAGGGCGAGTCAAGGGTAACTGCCCTTGACAATGTGAGCCTTTCCGTCGAAAAGGGCGAATTTGTGGCAGTAGTGGGAAAGAGCGGCAGCGGAAAGTCAACTCTGCTCCATATGCTGGGAGCCATGGACAGACCCGACAGCGGTTCTCTGACTGTGGACGGAGAGGATATCTTCTCCAAAAAGGAGGAGGAGCTGGCAAAGTACCGCCGTGAGAAGGTGGGCTTTGTGTTCCAGTTTTTCAATCTTCTCCCGGTAATGACCGCAAAGGAGAATATACTCGTTCCCGTGGCTCTGGACGGTGCAACGGCAGATATGGAGTACCTTGAAAAGCTGGCTGCCACACTGGAGATAACCGACCGCCTTGCCCATTATCCCCACCAGCTTTCCGGCGGTCAGCAGCAGAGGGTGGCTATTGCAAGAGCCATGATAGCAAAGCCCTCCGTCATACTGGCGGATGAACCTACGGGAAACCTTGATTCCACAGCCGGAGAGCAGATAATAGAGCTGCTCAGATCCTCCATCAAAGAATACGATCAGACTCTCATCCTCATAACCCATGATAAGGAGATAGCCCGTCATGCAGACAGGGTCATCACCATATCCGACGGAAAGATAGTATAAGACCCGTATGGAAAAAAATAAATTCGGGCTGAAAGAGTATTTTGGCAGCGACACCCTTGAAAAGAAGGCAGGGGTGTTTCTGACCGCCTTTCTGATGAGCCTGCTCACCTTTCTGCTCTTTGCAGCCGCAAACGGCGGTGTATACACATATTACGGGGATTACAACCTGCAGCAGATCCCTTTCTATTACCATGTCCATGAGGCAGTGAGAGAGGGTATCTTCGGCTGGGATCATGTGACTGATCTGGGCTCTGACCTGGTGGGATCCTATTCCTTCTACCTGTTGGGCAGTCCCTTTTTCTGGATCACCCTGCCATTCCCCAATGCCGCACTGCCTCACCTTATGCCCTGGCTCTTAGCCCTTAAAACGGGGCTTGCGGCTCTCTTTGCTTATATCTACATAAGGGGATTCACCAAAAGCACCAAGGCGGCATTTCTGGGCGGTATACTTTACGCCTTTTCGGGCTTCCAGATCTACAACCTGATATTCAATCATTTTCACGATGCCACTGCCTTTTTCCCCCTGCTGCTCTATTCCTCTGACAGGCTCTTTATCAAGGGGAGGAAGGGGCTTTTTGCGGCTGTGGTGGCTTTGTGTGCCTGCACCAACTACTTCCTTTTTGCACATATGGTGCTTTTCACGGTCATATATTTCGTGATAAACTGTATCTGCGGGCGGTACGGCCTTACTGCAAGGAAGTTCCTTGTATACGGATGTGAAGCGGTGCTGGGCGTGCTTTGTGCTGCGGTGATACTGCTGCCCTCCGCCAATGCCGTCATAGGGAACGGCAGAGCAGCGGAGCATTTTGCGGGCAACCCGCTTATTTACGATGAATGGCAGAAGTATTTCGTGCTGTTCAAGAGCTTTTTCACCTCCTCCGACATAGCGCTCCATATGTACCTGGACACCTCAGTGGAGCTTTCGGAGTCCAGTACGGCGGCGTATCTGCCCTTTGTCTCGATGTGCGGTGTCATAGGCTATTTCTTTGTAAGGGACAAAAAGAAGGATATGCTGTCCGTTACATTCATAGTCTCCCTTGTGTTTCTTTTTGTGCCTGTCCTCAATTCGGCATTTTCCATGTTCAATGCCCAGTTCTACACAAGATGGCTCTTTGCACCCATCCTTATCATGTGTACCATGACATCTGTATGTGCAGACACGGACGTAAGGGCTTTCAAAAGGGGCATGATACCCTCTGTTGCCGCTGCATTTGCGGTAATGAGCTTTTACATAGTATACACCATGCTGAAGGATGGGTCGGGCTTTGACATGAGCTCCGTTTCCTTTGAGCTTTGCCAGTGCATACTGCCCATAGGCTGCATCATGATGATGTATTCCCTTTTCAACGACAAGAACGTTGTCACGGAGTCGGCCATAGTTTCGGGTATCATCATCAGGAGCTGTGTCACCTCCTTCCTGATACTTCTCCTCACAGAGGGAAATGTACACCTCATAGAACACAACGAGCGCATCTACAACGAGGCCTTCCTTGGCTCTCCGGAGCAGGCACAGAGCATCAGGGGAACGGATCTTTTCAGGGTGGATCAGTGTGAGAACCTGATGAACCTGAACCTTATGTGGAATATGGGCTCTGCAAAGAGCTTCATAAGCATTGTTGACCCTTCGGTGCAGGAGATAATGACAAAGGCGGGCTTTGAAAGGGGGACGAGTTCGTCCATACCTACAAACTTCCTTGCTTACAGGTGTCTGCTGTCTGTCAAATACTACCTTGACTACCCCTACCTGAACGATGACGGCACCTACAAGGAGCCTTTTGAGCATCCTGTGGGTCTGGATATCTTTGACTACAAGACAACTCTTTCCAATGTGCTGGTGTATGAGAATGAGTGTTTCATACCCATGGGCTTCACCTACGACAAGTACATTACGGAAAGCGGGTTTGACAGCATTGAGAGCAGGTATGACAGGCTCCAGTCCCTGCTGTGCGGAGTGGTGCTGACGGATGAACAGATAAGCCGCTTCTCAGACATACTCACACCCTATGATACCTCGCTTGCGGGCTATGATGAAGCGGAGCTGAGGCGTATCTGCACGGAAAAGGCATCAAACTGCTGTGAATATTTCCGCACGGATGAAAAGGGCGTAGATGCCCTGTTCACGGGAGATAAGGAGGAACTCCTCTTTGTGAGCATACCCTACAACAAGGGATGGTCCTGTACCGTTAACGGCGTGGAAACGGACATCGAAAAGGTCAGCTTCGGATTTATGGCGATAAGGACGGTGCCCGGCGAGAATATCATCCGCTTTGAGTACAAAAACCCCTATGTGACAGCAGGCGGAATCATCTCTGTTGTGAGTGCGGCAGTGCTTGCGGTTTATATTTATATGGCAAACAGGAAAACTGTGAAAAACAACCAATGATAAGCGAGTAATACATTCGATATTTGTGCAGATATCCAAAGTGAAAATTTTTTGAAATTTGATGCAACAAAATGAGCTCCAAAAGACACTATATATACGAAAGGCTTAAAAGTGTAACGGTAGCTCATCCTACATTGCAGTCGGAGAAAAAAATAAATGACTGCAAGACCGCATTCTGCAATCAAAGCGGCTGCGAGGTGATTTGCTGATATGAGCTTGGAGCTTTCCGCCGCTGTGGAGCGTGCACAGAACGGAGATACACAAGCATTTGCCCAACTTTACTCCCTTGTATACAAGGATCTGTACCGTGTGGCACTGTTAAACCTAAATAACGAGCACGACGCCTCGGATGTGGTTAGCGACACAGTTCTTGAGGCATATCAGAAGATCCGTAAGCTCAGAGACCCTGCAGCCTTTAAGGCGTGGATCACCGCTATACTCACGGCGCAGATAAATAAAAAGCTGAGAGAGTATGTGCGGCAAAGAAACCTTGAGGAAGATATAGAAGATCTTGAGGGATCCCTGCCTGACAGCGATTTTCAGAGCGAGTTCGGCATGATCGAACTTCAGCAGGCGATGCAGGTGCTTTCGGAAGAAGAAAGAATGGTGCTCACCCTCTCGGTAGTCTCCGGCTTCACAAGTGAAGAGATCTCACAGACGACGGGTATATCTGCAAATACCGTCCGTTCAAAGATCGCACGGGCCAAGGCCAAGCTGAGAAAACATTTATAGAGAGAAAATAGATCAATGGGAAAGGAGGATAGACTGTTATGAGCTTTGACGACAGGCTTTTTTCTGCAATAGACGGGATAGAGGTCCCGCTCGAACTGAGCCCCGAAAACATGAAGGCCATGCTTGACAGCATGGACATAGTTCAGGAGCCTGCGGATAATGTGCCCGAAGTGCTTATTTCCGGCAAACTGGAGAAGATGCCTGCAAGATCGAGAAGGCTCTCCGTTATGCGTACCGTGGCTGCGGTGGCGGCTTGTGTTGCTGTTGCGGGCGGTGCTGTTGTGATGAATTCCAACAGAGGGAGCATAGGCACCATAGAGAGCGAAAAGACATACGAAGCCGTACAGCAGGTGTCCTCCTACGATGAGCTTTACAGCATCTATTCCGGTATCTACAATGACCATGTGCTTTCAAGAGAGGAAATAGGAGACGGCGAGGAGATAATAACCAACGATCCCTCGGCAGCACCCTCTCAGACTACTGCAGCTGCTGTTCCGGGAGAAGCCGAGACAGCGGTATCCGGCACGGCTCCCGTGACGGTGGGCAGTCCGGAAGAGAGCATCACTGATGATACGGACGATGAGCCCGTGCGTTCGGACTTTTCGGATGCGGATATCGTAAAGAGCAGCGGCAGCTTTGTTTATTACCTGTGCGGCGGCACACTTTATTGTGTGGACAAGAATGATATGTCCGTTACCGCAGAGGCTGACAGCAGCTATTCCCCCTTTGAAATGGATATTTACGGTGACAAGCTCCTGCTTATAGGGAGCGACCGTGACAGCGGCGGGGATTATGTAACAGCCGAGATATATGACATATCCGGCGGTGTCCCCGTGGCACAAAGGTCTTACAGGCAAAACGGCAACTATGTTTCCACACGGACGGATGAAAGAGGCTATCTCATGATAGTTACCTCCTGTTCCAAGGTGTCCGGAGGAAACGGGGTCTATCCCGGAATAGAAAGCTATGTTCCGAGATATTATATAGACGGTGAGTGTTTCTACATAGATGCGTCCGATGTTTATGTTCCTCAGACTGCCAGCAATGTGGATTACACCGTTATTTCCACTGTTCCTCTGAACGGCTCCTCCGTAACTGTGAAGGCTGTTCTTGGCGGTGGTGCCAATGTTTACTGCACCGATGATACTCTTTATGTCACCGGCGTTGACAATACCTCCAGCACGGACAGGACCTACATCACATCCTTTGCGGTGTATGAGGGCGTACTTGAGTACAAGGCTCAGGGAGTGGTGGACGGTGCGCTTCTCAGCCGTCACAGCATGGGCGTTACCGGCGGGTATTTCCGTATAGCCTGCCGTTCCTATGATGAAAGCGGTCTGACTGTGACCGATGTTTATACTCTTGACAGCTCCCTTAATGTGGTCTCTTCAAAGAAGGGTCTCTTAAAGGGTCAGAATGATGTCAAGGCAAAGTTTGAGGGCAGCAGTGCGGTGCTCATATGCGGCGGCGAGCCTTTCCTCTCCGTTGATCTGGATCATGAGGAGGAGCCCGACGAAAGCACAGCCGAAACACAGACTGCGCCGGTCATAAACACCACCTCGGTGGGCAGCGGTCTTTCCATGGCACTCACAGCAGATGGTGATGTGCTTACTGCCACTCTCTACGGAGAGAACGGGGAGATAAGCGGTCAGTATTTCGTGGATGATCTTGAAATGCCGTACAGTGCCGCTGTAAATGACAGCAAGGCTTTGCTCGTTGATGAGGAAAGAATGCTGGTAGGTTTCCCCGTAAGCGGTATAAAGGACGGGATAACGGTCAACAGGTTCTGCCTTTTCAGCACGGCTGACGGTACGCTTTACACCATCGGTACGGCTCAGTTTGACGGTTTTGACGAGAGCTTCGAGTTTGACAGGTGTGTGATAGACGGGAACGAGCTCATACTTATGGGTTCAGGCAAGATAGCCACAGTTGATCTTTACACCATGACCGTCAAGGAGCTTATAGATTTTTAAAAATACGGACCTTCCTTATTCACCGGGGCTTTGTGTAGGGCTCCGGTGAGTTTTTTTGCCAAAACACGGGCTTGTCTCCTGTGTTTTTGAAAAAACGATCGGCGCTTGCTTTTCTTATCGGCTGCGGATCATTAAAAAACCATAGTATCTCCGACACACATCGGAAATACTATGGCTTATCCTATCAGGACAGTACCCTGCGGTTTATCCTATCATACTGATTTCAGACCGATGTATAGACAAGAAACATGCCGCAAATGTTTGGATATAAGGGATCTGAGGCTTGGAGATCGTCTATACATCGAGGAAGGATCAGTATCAGCCTGCGGGCCATGTGAAGTCTCTGCCGCTCATAACATGGAAATGAAGATGGAAAACGCTCTGACCTGCGCTTTCGCCGCAGTTGGAAACGACTCTGAAGCCCTTGTCCATGCCCTTTTCCTTGGCGAGCTTTGCTATCACCTCAAAGATATGTGCAACATAGACGGAGTTTTCGGGGGTTATGGCTGCCGCAGAGGGGATATGCTCCTTGGGTATCACAAGAAAATGTGTGGGTGCTTTCGGGTCTATGTCATTGAAGGCATAGCACATATCATCCTCATAGACCTTTGATGAGGGGATCTCACCCTTTATTATCTTACAGAAAAGACAATCTTCCATTTTAATTGCTCCTTTACCTTAGTCGAGAAAATCCTTTACTTTTTTGCTGCGTGAGGGGTGTCTGAGCTTTCTGAGAGCCTTTGCCTCTATCTGGCGTATACGCTCTCTTGTAACATCAAATTCCTTGCCCACTTCTTCAAGAGTCCGTGCCCTGCCGTCCTCCAGACCGAAGCGCAGGCGAAGCACCTTTTCCTCACGCTCCGTAAGCGTTCCCAGCACCTCTCCCAGCTTTTCCTTCAGAAGCAGCAGGGAAGCCGCATCCGCAGGTGCGGGAGCATCCTCGTCCGGGATAAAGTCGCCTAAGTGGCTGTCCTCCTCCTCGCCTATGGGAGTTTCCAGAGAAACGGGATCCTGTGCTATCCTCATGATCTCCCGTACACGCTCAACGGGGATCTCCAGTTCCTTGGCTATCTCTTCGGGTGTGGGATCGTGTCCGTTCTGGTGCAGGAGCTGTGAGGAAGCCTTTTTCACCTTGGTGATGGTCTCGACCATATGAACGGGGATACGGATGGTCCTTGCCTGATCGGCTATGGCTCTTGTTATTGCCTGCCTTATCCACCAGGTGGCGTAGGTTGAGAACTTGAATCCCTTTTCGGGATCGAATTTCTCAACTGCCTTTATAAGACCCAGGTTGCCCTCCTGTATGAGGTCGAGAAACTGCATCCCCCTGCCCACATACCTTTTTGCAATGGACACCACGAGCCTCAGGTTAGCCTCGGAAAGGCGCTTCTTTGCCCTTTTTGCTTCCTTGGGATCCCCGGATTTGATGAGATTTGCCAGATCCTTTTCCTCATCCGGACTGAGGAGAGCCACACGGCCTATATCCTTGAGGTATATTTTTACCGGGTCGTCAATGGCTATCTCTCCCGCAGAGCCCTCGGCTTCCTCCACAATGGCGGTCTCCGACAGGTCAATATCCGCATTGGGATCGTAATCGTCGATTATCTCGATGTTGTTTGCATGAAAGTTCTCGTAGAGGGTATCAAGCTGCTCGGGATCCATATCATGCTTTTCGAGAAATTCATTTATCTCGGTGGTGGTAAGCTTTCCCGCCTGACGGCCTCGTTCAAGAAGCTGTTCCAATGGATTTGCCAATACTATCTTCCTTTCTTCTTCCTTGCGGCTATAGCTGCAAGATCGGGTATTTCACCGGTTCCCGTGCGCTTGCTCTTGATCCTTTCTATCAGCTCTTCACGCACCTTTGGTGTAAGCTCTATCTGTTCGTTTTTGTACAGTGCGGACGTAAGCTCCGACATAAGTTCAACGGAAAGCACCGCCTGCAGGTTGTTAAGGTCTCCGCCTTCGTCGTAAAGGCGCTTCATCCCTTCGTAGATCTGCCTGTACTTTTCCGAGGAGATATCCTCCGGGGAGATACGCCCGGCAACTGTTTTCAGCTCTCCCGGATCCTTGTAGAGGCTGACGATCAGCTGCTGCTCCGCCCTGAATTTTCCGGGATCCTTTCTCTGGGCAGGGTCTTTTGCTCTCAGGGACATTTCCCTGGCTCTGTTCCACTCCTCATTCTTCTCCCTGCGCTCCGCCCTTTTCCTGATGCCCTCTATCTGAGCCTTTATCGCCTCAGCGGAGACCTCCTGCCTTTCGGCAAGACGGGAAATGTAATAATCCCTCTCTATGGGGGATGTGAGACCCGAAAGCAGCTTTGCGCAGCGTTTCAGGTATTCCACCTTTCCTTCGTCGGAAGTCATGTCGAGACCCTGTGCGAGACGTTCCAGTTCAAAGTTTACCGCTCCGTCGGATCTGTCAAGCAGCATCCTGAAACGCTGAGCGCCGTATTTCTTGATGTACTCGTCCGGGTCCTTGGCTCCGTCTATGCGAAGTATCTTGGTGGTGATGCCCGTTTCCCCGAAAAGGTTCAGGGCACGCATGGTGGCTTTCTGCCCCGCTTCGTCACTGTCGTAGGACAATATGACCTCCGAGGCGTATTTGTTGATCTCTCTTACCTGTTCGGGAGTGAGTGCGGTGCCCAGTGAAGCCACTGCGTTGTCAAAGCCCGCCTGATTGAGAGATATGACATCCATATAACCCTCCGCAAGTATTATGCGCCTGTCGGAGGAGTTTTTTGCAAAATTGAGGGAAAAAAGGTGACGGCTTTTTTTGAAAACGGGGGTGTCGGCGGAATTCAGGTATTTCGGACCGTTTCCGTCAATGGTCCTGCCTCCGAATGCTATGACATTTCCCCGAAGGTCGATGATTGGGAAGATGAGCCTGTCCCTGAAAAAGTCGTACAGGCTGTCATTTCTTCCACGCCGTGCAAGGTCTGCGGAGGTTATCTCAAACTCGGAAAAGCCCTTGGAGAGCAGATGATCCGTCAGCATCGTCCATTCGTCCGGGGCGTAGCCCAGACCGTATTTGATAACAGTCCTGGGTTCAAGCTGCCTGTCATTAAGGTAGTAGCGTCCCTTTTCGCCGGCTCTCTCCTTTGTCAGTATGCGGTTGTAGAAACGGGCTGCCTCTCTGTTTGCCTCATAAATGCGCATCCTTAGCTTTGCTTTTTCCGAATCACCGCCGTCCTCCGGGACAGTCATCCCCGCCCGCTGCGCCAGAAATCTGACAGCTTCAACGTAGTCAAGGTTCTCCGCCTTCATGATGAAGGTTATCACGTCTCCGCCCGTATCGCAGCCGAAGCAGTGGAAATACTGGTTTGCCACGTTTATATTGCAGGAGGGGGTCTTTTCGGAATGGAAGGGACAAAGGCAAACGAAGTTTGAACGGCCGCTCTTTTTCAGCACCGCATAGGAGGACATCACATCCTCAATGCGGTTATTGTCCTTGAGCTGATAAATAAAATCATCGTTAAAGAATGCCATTATCCTTTTACCGCCCAGCTTTTGGGTATGTAAAGATCCTTGTAAAGTCCCACCGCATAGCTGTCCGACATTCCGGAAATATAGTCGCAGACCGCTCTCTCCCTGGAGAACTTCTCTGCTATGTTCCTGTAAAGCTCGGGCATCTTTTCGGGGTATTTCAGATAATACTGGTAAAGGCGCTGCACCAGCTGCTTTGCCTTCTGTTCCTCTGCCTTTGCCACCTTTGAATGGTACACATATTCAAACATAAAGGCGTGGAGCTCATCCTGAGCGCTCAGGATATCAGGGGACATTTTGATCTCCTTGACACCGTTTTCCACTATGGACATTATGGCGGAGGTTATCCTCTCGCTCTTTGTGTGTCCCAGCACGCTCACAGGCCCCTTGGGGAGGTCGCTCTCCTTCAGCACTCCCGCTCTTATGGCATCGTCTATATCATGGTTGATATATGCTATCCTGTCGGCAACACGCACTATGTAGCCCTCTTTGGTGACAGCCATTTTGTCCGTGTGGCAGACTATGCCGTTTTTGACCTCGTAGGTAAGGTTCAGACCCTGACCGTTGCGCTCGATATAGTCCACTACACGCAGGCTCTGGAGATAGTGCTTGAAGCCGCAGTTGCTCACCTCGTTGAGGGCAGCCTCTCCCGCATGACCGAAGGGAGTATGGCCAAGATCGTGCCCCAGGGCAATGGCTTCTGTCAGATCTTCGTTGAGCCGCAGCGCTCTGGAAATGGTGCGTGCTATCTGGGAGACTTCAAGTGAATGGGTGAGCCTTGTGCGGTAATGATCTCCTATGGGATCGAGAAAGACCTGCGTCTTGTGCTTCAGCCTTCTGAAGGAATTGCTGTGGAGTATCCTGTCCCTGTCACGCTGGAAATCCGTCCTTATGGGGCATTTCTGCTCCGGCATCCGCCTTTTGCCCGTGTGCTTTGATGTGCAGGCATCCTCACAGAGAGTACCCAGCTCAACTATTTCGATCTGTTCTCTTATGGTCATACATTACCTCCACGCTCGTTTTTATCAGCTTCAAGATGAAAGATCCTCCCAGCCGCAGCCGCCTTTTATGACTTTCACCGTGCCGTTGGAGATCTCGGTGATATCATCTGCAAGGCTGTCCGCAAAAGCGTTTTTGCACATCAGCCTTATGCGCACCCTGTCTTCAAAATCGCAGCTTTTCACTTTCAGGCAGCTTTGGGACAAAAGCCCTGTAAGAAGACCGTACATGGAATAATCACATTCAAAGGAAATAAGGGTACACTCGCACATCTCCATTACCCTTGCGGCATCGCAGGCTATACAGGCGGCTCTGGAGTACGCCCGTGAAAGCCCTCCCGTTCCGAGGAGGATGCCTCCGAAATAGCGGGTGACCACGATACATACATCACTGAGCCCCCTGCCCTTTATCACTTCCAGAACGGGCACTCCCCCCGTTCCCTGGGGCTCTCCGTCGTCGCTGTACCGGGAAATGTTCCCCTCTCTGAGCACATAGGCATACACATTGTGCCTTGCCTTGCGGTTCCCGCTCTTTATGCGCTCTATGAAGGCGACGGCTTCCTCTTCCGACTTTACGGGGGCAATGGTGCCGATGAAGTCGCTTTTCTTTTCCGTAAAGGCATCGGATGCCGTTTCGTATACGGTCTTGTAGTCCATTTTTATGTGTGTTCCTCTATATTGTAGAAAATTGACATTGACAAACAGCTTCAAATGATGTATACTTAAAATGTTTGTTGTATCAATTCGTGTCGTTCAAAAGGAGCAATCAGGTATGACTGTTATACCCATAATAGAGTACAGCTTTTACCAGATGTTTTTTATATTTATTTTCTGGAGCTTCATAGGGTGGATGATAGAGATAGTGGATATGTCCTATGAGACAGGCGCTTTCCAGAACAGGGGCTTTCTCAATATGCCCATATGCCCTATCTACGGTGTGGGAGTCCTGATGATACTTGTGATATTCAGACCGTTCAAGGATACATACCTGCTGCTGGGGGTACTGTCCACCACTCTCTGCACTGCCTTCGAGTTTTTCATGGGGTGGCTCATGGAGACTCTCTTCCACACCCGCTGGTGGGACTATTCTCACATGAAATTCAACATAAAGGGTTATATATGCCTGAGAAACTCTCTTTTCTTCGGCACCGGATGTGTGCTGATGTACCATTTCTTCGAGCCATGGCTCGAGGGTGCCGTGGCGATGATACCTGTCAGGGCGGGCTGGGGATTTATCATACTCATGTCCGTGCTCATTGTCATAGATACGGTGGCATCCGCCATGGCTGCTGCAAAGCTGAAAAACAGGATAAAAAGGCTCGATGAGATATCCCGCATAATGCTGGCTGTTTCCGAAAAGACGGGGATGAAGCTGGCAGACGGTACACTGGCTGTAAAGAGCGGACTGTACAAGGCAAAGGATTCTGCGGGCAACATCTACGACCTTGCGAAGGACAAGGCAGGAAATGCCTACGATGCCATGAAGGAACAGGCAGATGATGTCCGTGCCAAGGTGGCAGAGATGAATGCCGAGAATCTGGAGAAGCTGAAGGCAGAGTATGAAAAGCTGCTGGTCGGTGATTCATTCTCCAACAGACTGCTGCTTTCCTTCCCCCGTACCATCACACGCAGGTATGCAAGAGCGATAAGAGCCATAAGAAAGAGGCTGAGGATACCACGGTTCAGCAAGAAGTTTTTGGAGCTCATCGGCAAGAGAAACAAGAAATACCTTATGGATCATGCGGATGATGTCCGCTTTGAAAGAGAGATCCTTGGTGAGGAGACCGAGGATGCGGCAGTTCCTGCTGCGGTGGAAACAGTCCCCGAAGAGGCAGCCGTAAAATGATGATATAGGGCTTTAAAAGGCGTCCGGTGGCTTCCGGACGCCATTTTTGATCTCTTGACGCTACCTTTTTCTGGATGTATTTCTTCTTTTGCTGTCCATGTTTCTCTTTATGTCGCCCATCTTTTCATCGGAACTTGCCTTGAACTTGCTGAGCATATCCTCAAAGGATGCAGGCGCTGCGGGCTTTCCGGAAAAGTCGGCTGCAAGAGTACGGGGATAGGAGGATCTGCCGGAGGGACGCCCGCCGGGACGGTCACCCTGCTTGTCGCTGTCCTTCTGCCATTGTCTGCCGGAGCTGCCCTGTCCGCCTTGGCCTCCCTGTCCGCCTTGTCCCCCCTGTCCGCCTCTCGGGGAGCCGTCGCCCTGTGCGCCGTCCTGTCTCCCCTGACGGGGTTCTCTGCGGGGAGGTCTGCGGTCATCGCCGAGTGCCTTCTTTATGGAAAGAGAGACCTTTCCCTCATTGATGCCGATCACCTTGACCTTGACCTCCTGACCTATGTTCAGGTGGTCGTTGATGTCGTTTACAAAGGTGTTTGATACTTCCGAAATGTGGACCATTCCCGATGTGCCCTCGCCAATGTCCACAAATGCTCCGAATTTGGTGATCCCTGTCACCTTGCCGTCATAAATTTTTCCGATTTCAGGCTGCATAAATTGATCCGGTGATTCCTTTCTTGTGTCTTTGCTCAACTGATCTGTACGGTGTCGTAGAAACGCCTTTCGTCGGGATAGGCATATCCGAGACGCTCCGTAGCGATCCTTTCCATATATCTTCTTTCGTCCTCTTCGTCGAGGATGCTCTGATATGAAGCGTTCTCAGCTTCGAGAAGAGCAGCCTGTTCCTCAATGGCAGCAAGCTCCTGCTTTTTATGCTCAAGCTCTACCTTGTTCTTGATAATGGAAACGCCGCAGGCTGCCACCAGTATGGTGAGTACCACGGGGAGCCCAACTCTTGTAAGGAGAGGACGCTGCTTGCGCATTTTGCGCCTGTACTGCCGTTTGATCTCGGCACTTGCTTTTCTGTACTGCTTTGTGGTCATATTAAGCTATCACACTCCTTTATGGGAAGCGGGAATGATCCACAGCTCCAGGTATGCCCGAAAAGTACACATACCCTCAAATTATTATACATCAAATGAGAATAAATTTCAAGGCTTTTTTCAAATTACTTGCACGGCAAATTGTACAAAAATCTGTTAATAAATTCTAATCTTTATCCAATTTTTGAGCTTTTCTGCCCTGTGCCCCTGATAGCGGCTTCAAGACTTCTGAGCCTTATCTTTGCGGCTCCGAGATTGCTGATCTCGTCGATCTTTATCTGGGTGTAGAGCTTCCCCTTGGATTCAAGGATGGAGCGCACCTCGTCGGTGGTGATGGCATCTATGCCGCAGCCGAAGGATACAAGCTGCACCAGCTGCATATCGGGCTGTGTTGCCACATAGCCTGCCGCACGGTAAAGCCTTGAATGATAGGTCCACTGGTTGAAAACATGGAGCAGGGGAGTCTCGGACATATCGCATATGCTGTCCTCGGTGATGACTGCCATGCCGAGGGAGGTTATCAGCTTGTGTATGCCGTGGTTTATCTCGGGATCAAGGTGGTAGGGGCGTCCGCTTATGACGATAATGGGCACCTTCATCTCTCTTGCCTCACGGATTATCTGTCTGCCCATTTCGGTGACATCGTTCCTGAAGCTCTCAAGCACCTTCATGCCCTCTTCCCATGCCTCGCCCACATCCTTCTTTTTCAGACCGTACTTTGCAAAGGACTTGCACATGGACTGTATGATGTGCTTTTTCAGGTTGATGTTCATGTAGGGGTAGATGAAGTTTTCGGAGTTGAGCTCCGGTATATTTGCCTTGAGCAGCTCCGGATAATAGGCTACAACAGGGCAGTTGTAGCAGTTGTCGCCCTTCTTTTCGTCCACATTGTAGGTCTCACAGGGGTAGAATATCATATCTGCGCCCCGTTCAAGCAGGTCTATGATGTGGCCGTGGGCAAGCTTTGCAGGGTAGCAGACCGTATCGGAGGGAATGGTGTGCTGTCCCTTGAAATAGGTCTTTCTCGTGCTCTCGGATGATACCATCACCGCAAAGCCCAGCTTGTTGAACACTGCCTTCCAGAAAGGAAGCTGCTCATAGAAGTTGAGCACGAAGGGGATGCCCACCACAGCCTTCGGCTTTTCGGGGTTGGGGGAATTTGCTATCTCCAGGAGCTTTTCGTACTTGTATTCATAGAGAGAGGGCGCCTTTACCGCATTCTTTATGCCCGCACCCTTTTCGCATTTGTTCCCGCTGATATACTTTCTGCCGCCGGAGAAGGTCACAAGGTTCAGAGAGCAGTTGGCAGTGCATCTGCCGCATTTTATCTGCTTGGTCTTGTAGGAGAAGCCTTTAAGGTCGTCACGGCTGATGAGCGTGGACTTTTCGGTGTTGTCATTTGCGGATGCGTCCATCGAATAGAGGGCTGCACCCAGAGCACCCATAAGACCTGCCACTGCGGGACGGAGCACTTCATGGCCTATCTCAAGCTCAAAGGCTCTGAGCACCGCATCATTGAGGAAGGTGCCGCCCTGTACGACGATGTTCTTTCCCAGCTCCTCTGCGGAGTTTGCTCTTATTACCTTGTAAATGGCATTCTTGATGATGGAAGATGAAAGACCCGCAGAGATATCTTCCACTGTGGCACCATCCTTCTGAGCCTGCTTTACGGAGGAGTTCATGAACACCGTGCAGCGTGAGCCCAGATCCACAGGTCTTTCAGCATAAAGACCCAGCTTTGCAAAGTCGGCTATATTGTAGCCTAGGGCTTCGGCAAAAGTCTGTATGAAGGAGCCGCAGCCCGAAGAACAGGCTTCATTCAGCATAATACCGTCGATAGCCTTGTTTCTTATCTTGAAGCATTTCATGTCCTGCCCGCCGATGTCGATGATGAAATCCACATCCGGACAGAAATAGGAGGCAGCCTTGTAGTGGGCAACAGTCTCCACAAGACCGTAATCCACTCCCAGACCTGCTTTTATCAGCTCCTCACCGTAGCCCGTGACTGCGGAGGAACGGATATTTATACGATCTCCGAATTTTTCGTATATCTTTGTGAGCTGGTCGCACACCACGCTGAGGGGCTGTCCTTTGTTCGGCTGATAGTGGCTGTAAAGCATCTCGCCCTTGGGGGTGACAAGTATCAGCTTTGTGGTGGTGGAGCCCGCATCTATGCCGAGATAAGCGTCTCCCGTGTAGGAGTCCGCATCTGCTTTGGGGAGATCGTACTTTGCATGGCTCTTTACGAATTCATTGTACTGGCTTTCGTTCTCAAAGAGCCTTTTTCCCGTGATGATGGAGTCGGAGACTTTTGCGGCTCTTATCTTGTCCACTATCTCTGCGGCGGTAAGGACCTCATCCTCTGTCTGCTGGGCATAGAGGGCGCTGCCGTATGCCATGAAGCACTGGGCGTTTTCCGGGAAGACTGCGTGCTCGCTGTCAAGACCGAGAGTGTCGATGAAAGCCTTGCGAAGACCCTTTATGAAGGTGAGGGGACCGCCGAGGAAAAGCACCTTGCCCTTGATCTCACGGCCCTGTGCAAGACCTGCCACCGTCTGATCCACGACTGCCTGGAAAATGGAGGCAGCTATATCCTCTCTTCTGGCACCCTGATTGATAAGGGGCTGTATATCCGATTTTGCAAAAACTCCGCACCTTGAAGCTATGGGATATTTCTTCTCCGCATGGGAGGAAAGCTCGTCCATTTCATCAACGGTTATTCCCAGGAGAGTTGCCATCTGGTCGATGAATGCGCCCGTGCCGCCTGCACAGGAACCGTTCATCCTCTGCTCTACGCCGCCTGTGAGAAAGATCAGCTTTGCATCCTCTCCGCCCAGCTCTATAACGCAGTCTGCATCGGGGAAATCTCTTTTGACGGAAATGAAAGCGGAGTGTACCTCCTGCACGAAGGGGAGACCCGCAGCGTTAGCAAGACCCAGACCCGCCGAGCCGGTGACCGCAGGTCTGAATTTGGCTTCAGGGTACAGCCTTCCTACCTCCGCCACCTGTTCTGCGGTGGTCTCTCTGACCTTTGAAAAGTGCCTCTGGTACTTGGAATAAATGATCTTTCCGTCTTCAAGGATGACCGTCTTTACGGTGGTGGACCCTACATCTATGCCAAGCTGATAAATATTGCTCATATAACTCCTCTTTTGTGGTACTCATACTGATCCTTCCTCCATGTATAGACGATCTCCAAGCCTCAGATCCCTTATATTCAAGCATTTGCGGCTTGTTTCTTGTCTATGCATCGGTCAGAAGTCAGTATCAGATATCTGCCGCTATACGTTTGGCGATCTCCATAGGGGAACCTGTCCCCGCAATGTGTACGGCGGTGTTTTTCAGGTAGATGACACGGCGCTTGTTGAAAAGCTCCTCCAGAGAAGCTCTGGTATTGTTCACAACAAGCGGTCTGTTGCTGTCGTTCTTTATGCGCTCATAGCAGGTCTCAAAGGGGACATCTATAAAGACAGTCCTGCCGTGGTGTGCCGCAAGGGCAGCATTTTCCTCTCTGAGCATGGCTCCGCCTCCGCAGGCTATGACACCGCCCTGAAGACCCAGCTGCTCAATGGCGGCGGTCTCTCTGTCCCTGAAATACTCTTCTCCCCTGAAGGAGAATATATCGGGTATGGACATACGCTCACACTGGACGATATAAGCATCCATATCTGTAAAACGCTGCCCCAGGTTCTTTGCAAGAAGCTTTCCTACGGTGGATTTCCCGCAGCCCATAAATCCGCATAAATAAACAGTCATTATCTGCTCCGTTGTATGTATGAATGGTGGTTTCTACCGTGCAAATATCAATTATATCTTAAATAAGTTGAATTTATCAACCATTGTTTGTGTACGTTCTATTAACTTTGATAGGTCAGACCAGTTTCTTGGTGAGGCTCAGGATGTTCCTGCCGTCCTTGTATTCGTATTTCAGGTCATCCATGAACTTCTTGGTGATGAATATCCCAAGTCCGCCTATCTCCATATCATCCGCCGAAAGTCCCAGCTCGGGATCCGCAGCGGACAGAGGATCGTATGGTTTTCCGCTGTCCTCGAAGCGCAGGGTCACGGCTGAGTAGTCGCCGGGCATCTCCACGGTCACCTTTGCCTTGCCCACAGTGCCGTCCTCATAGGCATAATGGGCGATATTCCCCAGTATCTCGTCTATGACGATGTTTATCTTGGTTATGATCTTCAAGGGGACTGCCTTTTCGCTGAGTATCTCATCCACGAATTCGGTCACGGCGTTGATGCTCTCCACGACGGCATCCACGGTCTTTTCCATGACCATGGTCTTCTTTTCGTTGTTGGTGCCGTAATAGTTGAATACCAGCATGGTGATGTCGTCAAACTGGGGCGCATCACCCACAAATTCATCTATGTCGCTGCGGATGTTTTTCAGAAGATCCTGCGGAGGATCCTTCATGTGCTTGTTCAGAGAGTGTATCATCCTGTCGGTGCCGAAAAGCTCACAGTTGGCATCCGTAGCCTCCGGTACGCCGTCGGTGTAAACGTACAGGGAATCTCCTTTTTTCAACTCAAATGTATACTCCTTGTACTGCATACCGTCCATGCCGCCTACCACAAAGCCGTGCTTGTCCTTCATAAGGTCGAACTTGCTGCCGCTCCTGCGGATAGCGGGGAATTCGTGACCTGCATTGGCGGCTGTTACCTTGCCGGTTGAAAGCTCCACGATGGCAAGCCATACAGTAACGAACATGTCTGCCTTGTTGTGCTGGCAAAGCTGGTGGTTCACATATTCAAGGATCTCCTTGGGGGAACCGCCCATAAGAGCGTGGTTCTGCATAAGGGTCTTGGATATCACCATGAAAAGCGCCGCAGGCACACCCTTTCCGGAAACATCGGCTATGGTCAGTGCCACATGGTCGTGGTCTATCATGTAGAAGTCGTAGAAGTCGCCGCCTACCTCCTTGGCGGGGTTCATGGTGGCGTAGATATCAAATTCGGAGCGTTCGGGATAGGGAGGGAAGATGTTTGGGAGCATATCCTCCTGAATCTGAGTGGCAACTCCCAGCTCCGCACCTATCCTTTCCTTTTCCGCCGTGATGGTGGTGATCTTCTTCACATAGTTCATGGTCTTTTCGGAGATGTCGGCAAAAGCCTGTGCCAGCTCCTCTATCTCGTCTCCCGTGCGGTAGGTGTCCTCCATCCTGAACTGGATATCCCCGGTCTTGAAATTGGTGATCCTGTCCACCATTTTGTTCAGAGGCTTTACTATCCTTCTGCCGCCGCTTATGGAAAGCTGTATGGTGAAAAGGACTATAAGGGTCATGAGCACAAGGATGAGCCTGCGGGATTCACCGATGCTTTTTGTCAGCTCCGCCTGTGCTTCCGCCGACTGTGTATCATAGTCTGCTATGAGCTGTCTGGTGGGACTGTGCGCCACATCGTGATCCATGGCGACCACAAGAGAACATTCAAGGGCGGGGATGGGGGAACAGGCTATGTAATAGGTCTTATCGCCCTCCGTGACCGAGCCTGTGATGGTCTCTCCCGATATCGCCTTCTCTGCAAAGCCGGCAAGATCGGAGCCGCCCATGTTCCTGATGTCGTTGTCCGATGCCGCAAAGGGACCGAAGGCAGCGTTTGAGTAGACTATCTTTCCGGAAGAGTCTATGGCGAAAACATAGCCCGATGATGCTATGGCACCAATGTCCGGCATATCCTCAAGAGAAGGCTCGCTGCCGTCCCTGTGGGCAGCCTCCACCACCTTGTTCACCGCAAAAGCTTCGAGCTGGACGGTGTTGGAGAGGGACTGCTTCACGACAACATCCATGGTCCGGGTAGAAGTGGCAGTGATGCTTTCCTTCTGCTTGTCTACTGTTCTGCTGAGCACTCCGGTTATGGCTCTCAGCTGCCATACGGATACCCCCGTAAAGCAGAGAGCGACTACCAGTATAAGCGCCAGACTGAAATTGAACATCTTTTGTTCAAGACCACCGAAGGTCAAACCGTTTTTCCTTTTGATCATAATATTCCTTCCGACTTGGTAAGTGTCCTCTGCCAGATAACGGTATCATCAGCCGGCTCAATACGAGCATCAGCCTCGGCTTTTGCAAGGTACGGGACAGCGTGATGAAACGATGGCATATATCTTCGGCAGATCAGTATTTGCTCTTCACGTTCTCAAAATCGTCTTCATCCGGGACATCAAAGCTGATGGGGGTGAAATCATCATCGCCGGCTGCGGGAGCGGCAGGTGCCGCCGCAGCCGCTTCATCCTTTTCCGGAGCGGTATACTTATCATCCTCATGGGCAAGGACACTGAAAAAGCTGTAGTTTCCGTCCTCATCCTCAGGGGATGCCGGTATCTCCGGGGAATAGACCGCTTCGCTGCTGTCAGCAGCGGTGTATGGGGAAAATCCCGTGGTGTCGGTCTCGGGGCTGCTGTATGAGGAGAAGTCAAAGGAAGGCTCCTTCGGACTGTTGAGCTCATGGGATGCCGCATCGTCGGAATGGTCGAATCTGAAGTGTGAGAGCAGTATGCGCAGAGTGTTGGACTGACCGGAAAGCTGTTCGGATGCCGCAGCCGATTCCTCGGCGGTGGCGGTGTTGGACTGTACCACGGAGGAGATCTGCTCTACGCCCATTGTCACACGGCGTATCTCCTCGGCCTGAAAGTCGCTCTCGCTGGATATCCTTGTGACCTCCGTATCTATGCTTGCCTGGCTGTCAACTACGAGCTGCAGCACCCTTGCGGTGTCCTGTGCTATGAGAGAGCCCTTTTCCACATTGGCAACGGAGCGCTCTATAAGAGAAGTAGTGCGGTTTGCGGCTTCGGCGCTTTTGGCTGCCAGGTTTCGCACCTCGTCGGCGACCACCGCAAAGCCCTTTCCCGCAGAGCCTGCTCTTGCCGCTTCCACGGCGGCATTGAGAGCCAGTATGTTTGTCTGGAAGGCTATGTCATCTATGACCTTGATTATCTTGGAGATCTCGGCAGAGCTTTCGTTTATGTCCTGCATGGAGGAGAGCATATTTTTCATTTCCGCACTGCATTCCTCTATGCGCTTGCCTGTCTCCTTGACGATGTAGGAGGTGTTCCTTGCGGCGGCAGCGGTGTTGTTCACACGTTCGGAAATATCCTCTATCTGGGAAGTGAGCCCCAGAATGGCATCCGTCTGCTGGGCGGAGCCCTGGGAGAGCGCCTGCGCTCCGTTTGCCACCTGTTCCGAACCTGTCATCACCTGACCGGATGCGCTGTAAATGTCACGGAAGGTCTCTCTCAGAGAGGCTGTGATCTCGTTGTATTTGCGGCTTATCTCTGAATATTCACCCTTCCAGTCGGTGGGGAGGGTGTAGCTGAGATCCCCCGCAGCCAGCTTGTCAAGACCTGTTGCGGTATCCTTGATGATTACGGAAAGGTTGTCTATGGTCTTTCCGAGATCCTCTGTCAGCTCATCAAGCTCGTTGAAGCTTCCCGCAGGAGGATGAGATCTCAGGGTGCCGTCGTTTATGGCACGCAGGTTCTCTACCATGGAGCTTATGCTCCTGCTGAGTATCTTTCCTGCGATGCGTGCTACCACGGCATAGATGATTATGATAAGGGCGCATATCCCGACTGTCACATAGGCGTTGGGGCTCTTGGTGGCAAGGGTGACTGCTGCGGCGACTGCCACCGCAGAGCCTGCCACAAAGCAGATCTCAAGTATTCCGATAAAGGTATTGTACCATTTACGCTTTTTATTCATAGAGACCATTCCTCACATTGGATAAAACAAGCTATGTCAAAGGCAGACCGCCCTCGATATATCTTTATACTGATCTCTGACCGATGTATAGACAAGAAACAAGCCGCAAATGCTTGAATATAAGGGATCTGAGGTTTGGAGATCGTCTGTACATCGAGGAAGGATCAGTATCAGCGGCAGGGGAAGAGCCGATCCGGCAGGTACCGCTGCTCTGCTCCCGCAGGTGTGCATATATATGGGCACACCATACCATAATGATTATATCATAGATTTTTTTAAAATGCAAGTCTTAGAAAAAAATTAACCGAAAAACCGGTGTTTGTGCCGGCTTTTCGGTAATGCTTCGGGATCACAGGCTGCAAAGCCTTTCAAATTGTTTTTCCGCCTCCTCAAGGAGCGGGAAGTAATCTGTCCGTGTACCCGCCCTGAGAAGCTCGGTCATTTCGCTTACAGGAGCAAGAAGCGGGGTCAGGGAAAGGTTTGCATACATCCCCTTCAGGGCGTGGGCATTTTCAAATGCTCCTTTGAGATCGTTTTCCTCTATTGCCTTTCTGAGGAGTGGGAGCCTGTTGTCTCCTACGGCCTTTTTTACCAGCATAAGGTAGAAATCCTCGTTGCCCATGCAGCGGGAGATCCCTGTGCGGGTGTCTGCGCCGAACTCTTCGAGCTTTTCCGTACTAAGCATTTTCCTTCTCCTTTTCCAAGAGCTTTGCAAAATCCTCCGGAGGGAGGGGTCTTGAAAAATAGTAGCCCTGTATTATGTCGCAGCCTGCATTTTTCAGCAGCTCCATTTGTTCTGCGGTCTCAACTCCCTCGGCGATCACAGGCACCTCCAGAAGACGGGCGATTTCTATCATGATCTCTACAAGGCGAAGATCCTTCGGTGAAACACAGATATTGTGTATAAATTTCATATCGAGCTTCAGCGCATCTATGGGGAGAGATGTGAGCATATTCAGGGAGGAATAGCCGCAGCCGAAATCATCCATTTCTATCCTGAAGCCCATCTGCCTCAGTGACGATACAGTGTCGATTATGCGCTCGGAATTGTCGGTGTAGGCGGATTCGGTTATCTCCAGCAGCAGCTCTCCGTTTTCAAGCCCTGCCGTTTTCATAATGCCGGTCAGTATCTCCGACAGCAGGGGATTGAATATATCCACCCTTGAAACATTTACCGAAACAGGCACGCTATGACCGAAGCATTCCTTCCAGCTGCGGATATTTGCGGCAGTCTCGCTCCACACATAGCGGTCCAGCTTCTGTATAAGACCGTTGTCCTCGAAAAGTGAGATGAACTCTCCGGGACCTATCATACCGAGATCGGGGTGCTTCCACCTTACAAGTGCCTCTGCACTGGAGAGTATAGGCTTATCCCCTCTGATATCATATTTCGGCTGATACACGACTATGAACTGCTTTTCTTCAAGAGCCCTGTCCATGTCGCTTATGAGCCTCTCGGAGTGGAGCTCCTTGTCGTGCAGCACCGAGTCGTATATGCTGAAAGATGTGGTGTACGTTCTGCGGAGCTTCCTGCACGCAAGGCGTGCCCTGTCAAAGCGCTGCTCCATATCAAGCTCTGTCCTGTCGTCGGAGCAGGCGCCTATCCTAATGCTTATCTTGCTGTCTCCTATGATTTTTTTCAGGAGTTCGGTATACTTGTTTAGCAGACCGTCTATATCATCGCTGTGGGGGATGTACACATAGAAGCAGTTGCTGTCGCTGCGGCAGGCGAGCCCGCCCGAACCGTTTACAATGTCGTGTATGAAGTTCCCCAGCCTTCTCAGCACAAGGTCACCGTAGCTGCGGCCGTAGAGCTCGTTTATCACATGAAAGCGGTTCACATCCAGAACAATGGCATCCATGGGGGCATAGTCGTTCTGCTTATCCACCATCTTGCCGTATTCAAAGAAGAATTCCTTGTGAAAAAGGCCTGTAAGCTCGTCTCTTTCGGTCTCGTGGATTATGATGCTGTTTTCTGCCAGCTCTATGGAACGGCTGACTCTCGCCCGTATCACATCAGGCATATCATAGGGCTTGGTGATAAAGTCCGATGCACCCATGCGCAGGCTTTTTGCCTCTGCCTCCCTTTCGGAGGTCAGCACTATCACGGGAATGCGGCTGAGTTCCGGTTCATTCTTTATGACGGAAAGAAGGCTGTAGCCGTCCATCTCCGGCATATGCAGATCCAGTATTATCAGGGAGAGGGTATTCTGCTCCCGCCGTATCATTTCAAGAGCCACCGCACCGTTTTCGGCAAAATCCACCTCGTACAGGTCGGAGAGCATAGCCCCAAGCATTTCACGCTGGATGAACTCATCATCCACTATTATTACCTTTCTGTGAAGTCCTTTTTTGCGTTTAAGAAGCTCCTGCATACCTGTTCCTCCCCACCAATGACCCTTACACCAAAACTGCAAGGGGATACGGAAATCGTATCTTTATTATGATTATAACCTGTGTTTAACAATTTGTCAATGATAAATAAATGACCCGGAAGAAAAGCCCTCCGGGTCTGTCTGAAAAAACTATCTTGTTTCTATGCGGGACAGGCTCATGCCCTCCGCAAGAGTGACTTCCAGCTCAGTCACAGGCTTTTCAAAGGAAAAGGTGAAGTCTCTTGTGTCGTCATAGGAATCACAGGGGGGAACTATCGCCTCATGTATATCCTCTCCGGAGGATACCGTCAGCTTTCTTGACCCCATAAGGGATGAGACCTTCAATGTGACCTGCCTTGCCCCGTCTATGCCGCCGTAGACCGCTGTTCCCGAATATGCAGTGGGTCGTACGGCATCCTTTCCCGTGCGTTTTGAGCGGTAAATGCGGATGTTTTCGCCCCTGTCAAAGGCAGCAGACGAAAATGAGCTTTCCCTTTTCGACAGCAGGGCGCCCTTTACACGGTGCTCTGCGGTGCTGTGTATATGTGCGGACGAGGAGCCTGCCATAAAGGTGTAGATGCCGTCCTCCACTATCATCTTCCCGCAGCGCACATCGTATATCCTCAGGATATATCGGGGTATGCTTACGGCGGCGGTCACGGTCTCTCCGCTTTTTACAAAGACACGCTCAAAGCCGCAGAGCTTTTTGGACGCTCTTTTCACGGCAGAATCCTCAACGGTGAAGTAGATCTGGACAGTTTCCGTGCCGTCCCTGTCGGATGTGTTGGTGATGTCTGTGTATGCCGTCAGCCTGTCCCCATTTTCCTCTATGCGCAGCCTGCCGTAGCTGAACCCGGAGTATGTGAGCCCGTAGCCGAAGGGGTACAGGGGAGTTCCCCCGAAATACATATAGGTGCTGCCTGCGGTCTCTATGTCATAATTCAGTATGTCCGGGAGATCGAGCTCCGAACGGTACCATGTCATGGGCAGCCTGCCTGTGGGGGATATATCTCCCTTTACGGCAGCGGCGATCACATTTCCCAGCTCCGCACCCGCATGGGATGACCACATCACCGCATCTGCGGCTCTGCTCTCTTCACAGACAGCATAGGGATAGCTTGATATCAGCATCAGCATCAGTTTTTTGCTGTGCTTTCCGAGGCGGACTGCCATTCCCTCCTGTATGTTCAGGGCAAGGGTCTTCCTGTCATAACATTCCTTTGCGGTCTGAACAGGGTGGTTCCCCGTGCAGTAGATAACAAGGTCGGCATCCTTTGCAAGCTCCTCTGCTGCCTTTGTCCCTTTTTCGACGATCTCCGCCGTAAAGGTGTTTTCTTCTGACACGGGACCTGCCTTAAAAATGAGCCTGCCCTCTTTTGTGACGGTGAGTCTGCGGTGGTTCAGAAATTCTTCTATGATGACCTTGTTTTCACCGACCTGACGGAAGTTGAAAGTCTCCCGTGTGAACCAGTCGTATATCTTTCTGTTGTGGAGCCTGAGAGTCCCGTCTTCGGACAGCCTGAGATAGCGCCCCTTTGAAGGACTGTAAAGGTTTTTCCAGTTTTCTCCCCAGTCCTGAAGGAAGAATACACTGTTGTCTGTCGGGGCGCTTTCCCCGCAGAGAAAGGCTTCTCCTGCATCATTTACCGAAAGCAGCCTTCCGTCCTGTGTTTTCAGGATGACTTTGTCCCAGAGAGGGTGAGAGATCACTCTGCTGCGGGGAAAGGCTTCCTTTACGGCCTCCAGGACAGTGGTCTCATAGGCGGGGTAGCCTGTGTACCAGTCTCTGTGGTTCTCATCCGCCATAGGCCCCAGGACGGCTATGGTATCGGGTGTGCCTTTTAGCGGGAGCAGACCGTCGTTTTTCAGCAGTACCAGCTGTTCCTCCGCTGCTCTGCGGTTTATCCCCCTGTGGCTCTCGCAGTCCACCACGCTCATGTCTATATGATCGAACCTGTCCGTGAGCTTTGTTCCATCCAGTTCCTGCCCCGTTCTCAGTCTTGCGGCAAGGGTGCGCACAAGGGAGCGGTCTATATCTTCTTCGGTGACGATCCCCTTTTCGAGAGCTTTTTTCGCTGCTTCACGGACCATTTCCGCATCATCCGTCATGATGTCGCAGCCGCCTTTAAGGGAAAGAGCAAATGCATCTGACATATCGTCACAGTATTTGTGGTAGGTGACATTCTGTGAAAGGTCTCCGCCGTCGCTCACCGTGAACCACAGTCCCCACTCATCCTTGACTATGCTCTCCATCTCTCCGTTCATAATGGCAGGCTGACCGTTTATTTCGTTGTAGGCTGCCATCATGCTGCGGGCGCCGCCGTTTACCACTGCATTCTCAAAGGCCGCATAGTAATATTCGTGCTTTAGTCTCGGAGGAAGATAGGCATCGCAGTGACCTCTGCCCTCCTCGTTGTTGTCGGCGCAGAAATGCTTCAGGGTGGGGACTGTCATGTAGGTGCCGTCCTCTCCCTCATCCGCCATTCCCCTTGTATAGGCAGCGCTCAGCTCTCCCGTGAGGAAAACATCCTCGCCGTAGGCTTCCTCAGTGCGCCCCCAGCGGGGGTCACGCTCCATATCAACCGTAGGCCCCCAGAGCATAAGTCCGCCTTTTCTGTCCCTGTTGTAGTAGGCTCTCGCTTCAAGACCCGCTATCCTTCCCAGCTTTTCAAGAAGCTCTCTGTCAAAGGTGGATGCCAGTCCTATGGGCTGCGGGAATACGGTTGACACCTTTTCGGGCTCTCTCCCCACATATCCTCTTGCCACTTCCGTGCCTATGTAGAACTCCTCCATGCACATTCTGCCGATCCTAAAATGGTGGGTGGAGAGCAGTCCGAGCTTTTCCTCGGTCTCAAGCCTTGAAACTATCTCTGCGGCACGCTTTTCAAATCTGTCCATGTGTGTACCCTCCGTCATGTCTTATGTTCACCGTTCTTTTTCTTCTTTACTGATGTTGCCTCAAAGCTCATGTCAAGGAGCCTTTTTACTTCCTTTATGTTCACGGTGCCGTCAAGCACCGCCGTGAGCCAGTTCCCTCTGCTGATATGGTAGCCTCTGTAAAAGCCCTTCTGTTCGGCAAGCATATCCCTGTAAAGAGGATCTGTCAGCTTTATATCAAGAATATCCACCGTCCCGCTTTTTTCTCTGTCTATTTTGGAATAGTCTATGTTCATGATGATACCGTACCATTTGCTGTTGTCGCTGTGCCGCATTACCGCATAATCGGGGAACCTTGTCCACAGGTACTCCGGGTCTGTGCCGTACCTGCTTTTGGCATAGGAAAGGACCTCATTGCGCAGTGAATGTTCCGGCTTGTTCATGAAACCATCTCCCGACATGATTTTTCAGATTATATCACGCTTTCGTGATAATGTCAAGGGCAGATGCACGTTGCGTAAATATCCTGTTGACAGGTTCCCGTGAGAGCAGGCTGCCGCTCCGGAAAATTCACTAAAAACGCCGTTATATATTTGTTAGGTTTATATAATTGTATTCTTTGCAAATAACTGATAAAATAATGATATACGGGTGTATACATATATTACTGTCAAGGCAGGCATATAAATGATGAAGAATGAAAGCAGACACAAGGTCATAGGCATTGTTTGTGCGACCATAATAGATACGGGTACCCAGAACTCCATGCACGCCCTTGTAGATGAGGCTGTGTCACGGGGGTACAAGGTAGTGGTCCTGACCAATTTTACCTACTACGGAATAGAATACACCCATGCGGATACGGCTATATTCGACCTTCTCAACAAGCCTGTGTACGACGGCCTTATACTCATGCCCGAATCCATCAAGAGCGGCAGCGTGTGGGAAAAGGTGCTCAGTGATGCCAAAAAGACGGGTCTGCCTTTTGTGTGCATCGACAGGGACGTGCCTGACTGCGTGAGCATCACCTTTGATTACGGCGGGGCTTTTGAGCAGGTGATGAGGCATATGGTGGAGGTACACAAGCCCAAGAGGATAAATTTTATCGGAGGGATAAAGGACAACAGCTTTTCCGAGGAAAGGCTCGCCGTTTTCAAAAAGGTGCTGGCGGACAACGGCAGAGAATTCGACCCCGGACGCTTCGGCTACGGTCAGTTCTGGGAAGCTCCCACCACAGGAGTCCTTGACAGATTCTATGACGGAGAGACCGAGCCCCCCGATGCCATCCTTTGTGTCAACGATACGGAGGCTATCACCGTCAGCAATTATCTTAGGGACAGAGACATAAGGATACCGGAAGATGTTATCGTCAGCGGCTTTGACGGTATAGAGGAGGAAAAGTACAATGTCCCTCGCCTGACTACGGCTGTCTGCGACCTTGAGGGAATGGCGGATACCGCTCTTGACCTTCTTGAGACCCTGCTGAAGGGGGAAAAGCCGGAAAAAAGGCTCAGTGTCATCCACTACGCCCTGAGAGTGTCCCAGTCCTGCGGCTGTGTCCCCGTGGCAGAGGGCGAGAGGGCGAACAAGCTGATGCATATGCATATAGAGCGCAAGAATCTGGAACGGCACGAAAGGAGAATGTTCCGTTACAGTGCCTTTACGGGTACTCTCAACAGCTACGAGGATCTTTCAAGGCTGATGCCGGAATTCTGTGAATGTGCCGCATGGTGCTGCCTGGAAAAGGGTATACTCTCGGATGATGACGGCGATGAGGATGGCACACAGTACGACAAAAGCATCAGAATGATAATGAGTTGCAAAAACGAGGAGGAGGTACAGCATCCCGAGACCTATTCCTATGACAAAGATGTGGCAGAGGATGAGATCATCCCGGACTTTGAAGCGGTGCTCGACGAATATGATGCTTTGCTGTGTGCTCCCATGAGCTATCAGGGGGAGAGCATGGGTTATATCTGTCAGGCCATAGACAGCAAGGGCTTCAACTATCTTTTTGCGCAGAGGTTCGCTGCCAATACCTGCCAGATATTTGAAACGCTGAAGACCAGGATACGCCTTCAGAAGGCATATGCCAAGGTGGCGGATATGCACATGAGAGACCCCATGACAGGGATCTACAACCGCAGGGGCTTTTATATAAGGATGTCGGAGCTTACCACAGGCGGCTCAGGAAGGTTCACTCTGTTCTCCGTCGATCTGGACAAGCTGAAATCCATAAACGATACCTTCGGTCATTACACGGGTGACAAGGCTATCATCGCAGCCGCAGATATAGTCAGCAGGGCAGCGGGTCCGAACGGGGTCTGTGCCCGATTCGGCGGGGATGAGTTCGTTGTCGTTATACCGGATGAGGAGGATGCAGGCAGCTACGCTGACAGGGTAAACGAGATGACGGAAGCCTTTAACAGCTCCCATGAGGAACCCTTTGAGCTGGGGCTCAGCATAGGGAATGCAGCCCTCTGCATAACCGACAGGGAGAACATCGACATTGCCATGAAGGCAGCGGATGCCATGATGTATGAGTGCAAGAAAAGGCACCATGCAGGTAGAAAATAACAGGAACGGACACGGGCGGGTCGTCTGACCCGCCCGTGATATTTTACTGCTTATCCTCAAACAAAGGCGCAAAACGGATATAAGGCTCCTTGATATAGGCACTGAGCGTTTCCTCATCATCGGTGTGCATAAGGTACAGGCGGATCCCGTGCCCCACTGTTTTTCTTACTAGCTCCTCTGCCTTTATGTGGATCGTGGTGGGAGAAGCGGCAGCATCGCTGTAAAGGAAGCAGCCTGTGGTGAGGTAGGGGAGAAAGGGCTCTATGACCGCAGTATCCCCCGTGTAGATCACCTTTTCGCCGTTTATGAGCAGGTGATAGCCGAAACACCTGCCTTCAAGCTCAGGCGAATGGGCGGTGGGGATGGAATGTACCAGCCAGTTGCGCCCCGCCCTGTCTGCGGTGATGATATCGTAGGCATCATCCTCGCAGCCGTTCAGCCTTCCCATGAGGAGCCGCAGATCATCAGCCACTTCCGCCGACGGAGCTATCACAGTCACCTTTTTGTGAAGCATACAGTACACATAATGTATCAACATGGGTATGCCGCCTGTATGGGCGGAATGGGTATGAGTCACAAGGACGGTCACATCTGCATCAGAGGTTCCCGCAAGTGTCTTAAGACCGAACCGCCTTAACTTGTGGAAGGCGGTCACGCCGCAGCCGATGAGAACAAGCTCGTTTTCCTGTGTAAAGAATGCGCAGTTCTGTTCATCGGAAAGATCGGAGCCCCGCCCCAGAAATCTCAGTATCTCCTTTTTCATCTTATCACCCCTGTTTTCTTTGCGGGCAGCGCTTATCCCTGCCCGCTGCCCTGTCTTATGGCTATTATGTCATCCATGGGTATCTCTGTTTTGTCGGTGAAGATAAACAGCCTTTGTATGTCGTCAATACGCCGCAGTTCCCCCGTAAAGTCAACATAGCTGCCTCCATCCTTTCTTTTGTCGGGGACAAAGCGGGTAAGGGTCAGGAGGGGGCGTGTGTCTATGATCTCCCTTATACCGGCTGTGATGCGGTCCAGTTCCTCCATGTGCTCTTCGGAAAGCTCTATCCTTTTGTCGGTCAGCCTTGCAGTCTCGGCAACGGCATCATCATAGCCAACAAGTGCCGCAAAGGGCGAGAACTGTGCCGCCCTGTCGTGCATTGACATCGGGGGCAGATCGTCATACTGCGGACGGGAGAGGTGTTTTATATCGTCGTAATTATCGGGCATAGTGGGTTCACCTCTTTGCCTAAAGAACAGGAAGTTGTGCTATTCATACATATTAAAGTTTGCTGAAACCTCCAGAATTCTCTTGCTTTCTTTCAATATAGTAATCAACCGTTCATCTAAATCCGTATTATTATCTCTATAATCAACTTCGCCAAATTGGGTTCTTATCGGAAAAGCCAATCTTTCTTCATATAGCGAAAACTCAGCATGAACATTCTCCTTATTTCCTCTTGCATCCAGCCTTATCCACTTATTCAGTTCTTTTATAAATACAGTGTTGAGGGCATGAATAATATATCCCTCGCTGTCATCGTCATCAGCTCTTGTAAGGGATTGATAGGAGATCCCTGCCGGGATTCCATTCGCTCGCAGCAATGCTGCAAGCAGGCAGGATTTTGTCCAACAGATACCCGTTTTGTTTATCAGAACCTCACTTGCTTTGCGAGATACAATTTCTGATCTGATGTCCCACGAATGAGGTATTTCATCCCTTACAAATCTGTATGCATTTTCAATGTAACTCAATTGTGACTGCGAAATGCGCTTAATTTCTTCAACCTTATCCTGTATGATCGGATTCTTGTAATCGATCGTTTCAGTTTCTTTAAGATAGCCCTCGTTTATATTGATCATATAGCATCTCTCCGTTGAACAGCGTTTTATCTCATTATCTGCGATTTAACAAACTCATTAATCATGTATCCTACTCTTTTCAAGCCTTGTGCCCACCAATCTGGGAATTACGCTCCTTTGCCGTTGCACCCTCTGTGAAGTTCGTGCCTTTCAGAACGGCATTCTTTCCGAATTTGTGCTTTATCGTGAGCATCGCTTCCTGCAATGCCCTCTCTTTTTCAAGCGCCTTCTCATCGTCCGCACGGTCCCCAATCGTTTCCTCCGTATCGAACAGGGAAAGCTGTTCGTAGCTCTCGCTCTCAGGTACATCGCTTTCCCTGATGACATTGCAGGCAACAAGGTTTATCCGCCTTGCAAGCAGAGTTTTATCAAAGATACGGTCAAAGAGCGTCATTGTCGCATCGATCATTTTTCTTGTGGACGATGTGTGCTTATCAAGATTCTGCGTACCGTGGGCGTGTTTCGGAACTTGTCTGCCGTAGCGGTCGGAAACCACTTCGCCCCGGTAGTGACCGTCCGCAAGGCTTTCACGGTCATAGCCGATGGTCAGCACTATCTGATTTGTCACAAGCCCCTTGTCCACCAAGTCGAGGGAGAGCATATCCGCCATTTCCCACACGATCAGCCGTGTGCGCTCATAGCCGCAAGGCTCTTGAAGCACCTGCCCCGATGTGATACTATTGTTTGACGGCTTGTAGGCTTTCACATCGGCTATGGTAGTAGGTTCAATGCCCCACGCATGATCTATCAGCAGCTCCGCATTTTTGCCGAGTAGCTTATACAGCTTGCCGATATGACAGCGGTCAAGGGAATATCTCGCAATATCGCCCATTGTGTAGATATGGAGCGTTTCAAGGCGCTTTGCCGTGCCTGCGCCCACTCTCCAGAAGTCCGTGATCGGTTTGTGCGGCCACCATTTATCCTTGAAGGTCTGCTCGTCAAGCTCTGCGATACGCACACCGTCTTTGTCCGCAGGGATATGCTTCGCCACAATATCCATAGCGACCTTGCACAGAAACATATTTGTGCCGACTCCTGCCGTAGCCGTGATACCCGTTGTGTCAAGCACATCTTGTATCAGCATACGGGCAAAACCGTGACCGTCCGTGTGATAGGTGCCAAGATACCCTGTGGCATCAATGAAAACCTCGTCCACCGAGTATGCGAAAATATCTTCCGGAGCAACGTATTTCAGGTAAATGCCGTAAATATCGGCGCTAACTTTCATATAGTGCGCCATTTTCGGAGTTGCCACCACATAATCAACGGCGAGGTAAGGGTTTGAAATAAGCTCCGAGTAAATGAAGCTCTTGTCCGTAAGCTGTCTGTGGGGAGCTTTCCGCTGCCGCTGCTCATTGACTTCTTTCACACGCTGTACGACCTCAAACAGCCTTGCTCTGCCCGAAATACCATAGCTTTTGAGTGACGGCGAAACGGCAAGGCATATTGTCTTTTCGGTACGGCTCTTATCTGCTACCACAAGATTTGTGTTCAGCGGATCAAGCCCAAGCTCTGCACACTCTACCGAAGCATAAAATGATTTGAGGTCTATCGCTACATATACCTTGTCCATGGTTCACCGTCCTTTCGTTCAAATATGCTGTATTATGGTAACAATATTTTCAATCCAATTTTGAGAGAAAGGCTTTTATCTTTGAGCTGATCTTGTCGCTTTCATAATAATGGATATAATGCCCGCAATCCAGCAGAACAGTCTCGGCATTTACCGATTTGGCATACTTTTGCGAATTCTTTATCCAGTTCGGTGATGTCTGTTTTCCGTCAGATACAAACATTAAAGTCGGACACTCCGCCTTTCCCGATTTGACAACGATCTTTGCATTTTTCTTGACCTGCCTTGCTTCATTGACATAGCATCTGTTCATCAGATTGCGCCTTTTAAGAAGGTCAAGCTGCTGTATTTCGTCCTTGCTCAGACTTCTCTTGTTTACAGGGTACCAGAACATCAGCCCATGATCATTGAGCTTCTTAAGTTTCTGCATAAGGTCTATACGCTTTTTTATATCTTTATCGCTCCATTCCATATATGTGAGCGGAGTTGCCATATCAAGCCCGATCATCGCCTTTATATCGTCCGGATACATCTGTTTCCACCGTATAGCTTCTATTCCGCTCATTGAATGGGGGAGAAGTATATACGGAGCTTTTTCACCTATCATTTCCAAAGCCTGTTTCTGATAGGATACGACCGAATCTATATCACACGGACATTCATACAGTTCGGAATAACCATAGCCGAACTTCTCTATCACGATTATCCGAAAATCGTCAAGCAGCTTTTTGTATAAGACCTTGAAATCATACATGGGTGCAACCGTGCCTGAGCCTGACATAAATACGAGCTTCGGCTTACTCTCATCACCGCATCTGAAAATATGCAGCCTATGACCGTTTATCCGAACAAATTCCAGATCTTTTCTGAACTTAGCTTTCATTTTTACCCGTCCTTTTATGCTAAGAACTGCGATACTTCCTTTATCCAGTTCTGCGGCTCAAAACAGGCAAGCTGGGCGTGTGCGTAGCCGTCAAAGCAGCGTATCTCTGTCTGAGGATTGACTTCTTTCATTGTGATTGCGGCTTTTTTAGAAACGATCTCGTTCCCCTTAGTTCCGTGCATGAACAGAATCTTTGTATCGCTGTCATAGGTCTTATACCGGAATTCACCAAACACACTGTCAAGTATATTATTTATCGACTCGTTTTCCATATTGTCTGCGACCCTGAAGAAATATTCATGATATCTTTCGGGGAGAAAATCCCGTTTACAGCTCTCTATCACTTTCGGATCACGCTTTTTTGATTTTTCAATGATGCTGATATAGCTTTTCTTCATGAAACCGATAAGAATCTTCGGCATTTTCTTCAAGGGTGCGCCGTCAAGAACAAGGTGCTTTGTTTTTATGCCATCCATACCCGCAAGCGTGGCAGCGATTCGTCCGCCCATTGACAGACCGCACAAGGCATAAAGCTCCCCGTTATGATTTTTAACCAGATAATCCCTTAACTGCTCTGCTTCCTTCTCTACCGATGTAAAGCGGCTGGGCTTATCCTCGGTATGTGCATCAAGTTCGGGAACGATTACAAAGTAGTCTTTCGACAGAACAGACACAGCATCTTCCCATATCTGCCACGGATTAAGCATTCCGTGAATAAGTATAACAGCATTATTTTCACTGTTTCCAAATGTATGAAATATCATATTTTTCTCTCCTATAATTGCATAAACTCCGGCTTCGGCTCAGGATAGTCCTTTGACTTCTCCATCACCATATTCGTCAGAGCTTTCCTCGCTATTTTGTCGATTTCAAAACAGTGCTTCATAAGTTATTCAAATCCCATAGCAGTTTTAACAATCAGCATTTTCTCAGTTCCAACAAGTTTTTCAAGAAGATCAAACGCTACATACGGAGCTGTTTGCGGGCAATAAGAGGTTATTATATTATTATCAATGACCATAGGTTCATTTATGACCTCAACATCATATGCAGCAAGCTGTTTCTGCCTTATTCCACCATTAAGGTGATAGGTTGTTGCTTTTCTCCCTCTTAGTATTCCGCTGTGAGCAAGTGCAAGCGCTCCGACGCAGATTGATGCTATCGCTTTATTACAGGTATCAAAGTCGTTAATCAACTTGCCAACTTCTGCAGAAAACGCTTCATCATAAAACCCGTATTCTTCAAAGCCGCCCGGTATAGCCAAAGCATCATACTCATCAGAAAATACATCTGATAACAGGACATCGACCTTAACGGGAATGCCAAAGGCACTTGTAACGGTTTCCTGTACACCGCAAGTGACTACCTCAACATCATATCCGTAAGAGATCTTAGCCCAGCCGAATACATCAACGAATACGCTGGCTTCCATTGTCTCAAAGCCTTTGGCGAGGAAAAGCAATACTTTCATATGTCTGCACCTTTCTGTACTTTTGTGTTGCGTGGAAAAGAATATAGCTATATCTGTATAAACGCAGTTTTTGCTGCCCTTAACATCATCACAGGGTATACAAACGAAGAAAGTCTGCTTGACTGTCCGGTACTGCGGTGACCGTGTCTGTGGTGTCCGACACATCCATTTTACCATAGATCCATGTCTGTTTCAAGGCTTTATCAAAAATCATTTCTTGGCGGGGCTTTCCCCGTAGCGCTTCACATAGGCACGGTAAAACACGGAATAATCCCCGAAGCCGCATTCCTCTGCGGCTTTTTTGGCGGTACACCCTTCAAGCATCATAGCACGGGCTGCGGTGAGCCTTTTCACGGTTATGTATTCCCATGGGGGTGCGCCTGTGGCTTGTCTGAAAATGCGCCCGAACTGGGATTTGCTAAGAAAGAAATGATCCGACAGGAGTTCTATGGATAGCTCATCGAAAAGGTGATCGTTCACAAAGGCAACGATATCTTCCGAGAGAGAGGGCTTGGAGCCTTTATTGGTGCCGGAGGAGCTGTTTTGCAGGTCTCTCAGCAGAAAGAGCAGGGTGGATGTGATGCCGAGCCTGCGTTCGTATTCATCGGGGAAGCTGCCGCACATAAAAGAAAAATGCCTTTCCGCCTTCTCCGTAAAAAAGAGGTTCCCTTTGCCCAGGGGTCTGTCGGTGTATATCTTCATCAGCCGCCTTTCAGGGTCTATGAAGTCAAGGATGGACAGCTGGAAATTCACTGCATAGCGTTCATAGGGAGCGCTGCTCAGCAGATGGGCGCAGTGAGCCTCCCCCGGTCGCATTATCAGCAGATCCCCCTTTTTAAGAGGATATACGGAGCCCTCCACAAGGTACTCCGCATTTCCCGAAACAAAGTAGTAGATCTCACACCTGTCATGGACATGAAAGGAGAAAACAGACGTGTCCGGACATTCGTCTGCTGCGTATCGGGTGTATATCCCTGAGCCTTCGTATTCTCTGAGTATGTTCACTTTTCACCACTCCCTGTTTTTTATTCTAACATATCATGCTTGGATTTGCAATATGTTTTGATGATTTTTGCAATTGTAATGCAAATAAAACTGTGGTATCATCTTATCAACAAATAAAAAACGGGGGACGATCCTATGAAATATATCATTTCAGCTTTTGCGGATGAGGCTTCATCCTCTCTTGACGGGCAGATAAGCGCCATGCTGGATAACGGCGTGGAGTATCTGGAGATAAGGGGAGTAGACGGAGAAAACATTGCGGACATAACAAAGGAAAAGGCAAGGGAGATAAGAAAAAGGCTGGAGGATAAAGGCCTTGCCGTATGGTCATTGGGTTCACCCTTCGGGAAGATCGGCATAAATGAGGACCTTTATCCCCACACGGAAAAATTCAAAAATGCCCTTGAAACTGCGGACATACTGGGTGCAAAGCATATAAGGCTGTTCAGCTTTTACGGCACTTCGGAGGCAGGACCCGTTCTTGAAGGGCTGAAAGGCTTCATAGATGCCGCAAAGGGCAGTGATGTCATACTGTGCCATGAGAACGAAAAAGGCATCTACGGTGACACGGCTCCCAAGTGTCTGGAGATACATAAGGCGCTGCCGGAGCTCAGAGCCGTATTCGATCCCGCAAACTTCGTTCAGTGCGGACAGGACACCAAGGAGGCGTGGGAGCTGCTTTCTCCCTATGTGGAGTATATGCACATCAAGGATGCGCTTTCCGACGGTTCGGTGGTCCCGGCGGGAAAGGGAGAGGGAAATGTCCCCTACCTTATTTCCAGATATAAAGGGAGCGTGCTGACGGTGGAGCCTCATCTGTCGGTCTTTGAAGGCTTTGACAGGCTTGAGGGAGAGGAAAAGACAAAGATGGACTACTGCTATAAGGACAGCCTTACTGCATTTGCTGCTGCTGTGGAGGCCCTGAAGGATATTATCGGGAGGTAAAAAGGATGGATAAGCTGAGACTTGGCATTATCGGGATGGGAAATATGGGCAGCGGCCACCTTCACAGCATATTGAAGGGGGAGTGTCCCCGCATAGAGGTCACCGCCTTTGCGGACATAGATGCCCAAAAGCTGCAGCGTGCAGTGGATAAGCTGCCTTCTGCAAAGGGATTTTCAACTGCGGAGGAAATGCTTGACAGTGGTCTTGCAGATGCGGCACTTATTGCCGTTCCTCACTACGATCATCCGAAACTCGCCATAGAGTGCTTCAAAAGAGGGATACACGTTATGACGGAAAAGCCTGCGGGTGTGTACACAAGACAGGTGCGGGAAATGAATGAGGCAGCCGAAAAGTCAGGCGTGAAATTTGCCATAATGTTCAATCAGCGCACCAACCCCATATACGCAAAGGCAAGGGAGATAGTCTCCTCCGGCGGGCTCGGTGATACGAAAAGGCTGGTTTGGATCGTCACCAACTGGTACAGGACACAGGCATATTATGATTCAGGAAGCTGGCGTGCCACATGGAACGGTGAGGGCGGCGGCGTGCTCCTGAATCAGGCGCCTCACAACCTGGATCTCTGGCAGTGGATATTCGGTATGCCAAAGAGCATAAAGGCATTCTGCTCCTTCGGAAAGTATCATAACATCGGAGTGGAGGATGATGTTACCATATTCGGTGAATATGAGAACGGCGCCACTGCCACATTCATCACCACCACCGGTGAGGCTCCCGGCACCAACAGGCTGGAGATCTCCGGCACAAAGGGAAAGCTGGTGCTGGAACACGGGAAACTGTGCTTCTGGAGACTGAAGGAGGATGAGCGCACTACCTGCTTTACCTGCAAGGACGGCTTTGTATGGCCGGAGTGCGATTACGAAGAATTTACTGCGGAGGAACCGGACGGACATCCGCTGCTGCTCAATAATTTTGCAGACTGTATACTGGATGGTGCTGAGCTTATCGCAAGGGGCGAAGAGGGACTGCGTTCCCTTACTATATCAAATGCCGCATATCTTTCTGCATGGACGGGCAGCACGATCGACCTCCCCTTTGATGAAAAGGCGTTCGAGGAACACCTTTCAAAGCTGTGTGCGGAAGAAAAGGTCAGTAAAGAGAAAAAGTAAGGTCACGGAAGACACAGAAAAGCTGTTAGAGCGCTGGAAAGTGCATTGGTAAACTTCTCAAAGAAAAGGCAGGCAAATACATACTAACGATATGTCATGCTGTTTTAGGACACCGCAAAAACCATAAGACCTTGTTTTTGCATGTCTTTGTACGGCTGATGATGTCGTTATGGGTGTAGGCCTGCCTTTTCTTTTTAACAATAACAAGGCTGTGCCAAAGGAGCTTTTTGTTGAAATATGGGTATTGATTTTTAGAGTGCCTTGCTGTATAATCTACTATTGAGAATGTCTGATACAGATAGAGAATACTTTTCAGAGAAGTCGGTCATACGGAGGGACTTTATGAACAAAAACAGGATATTTGCTGTTATTGCAATGGCAGCCATGCTTTGCGGCCTTTCAGCCTGCGGCGGCAGCAAGGGTGAGGAAAACGTGACGGAGGCTGCTGCTTCGGCGGCGGAAACTGCGGTAACGTCCGAAGAAACGGAGGCACAGACTACCGCAGAGACTGCAGAGGAGACAGGTGAGACCGAGACGGAAGAGGTCACCGAAGAGGAAACACAGCCGCAGGAAAGCGGTGCGGAGCAGAGCGAGCCTGTGATAAAATCTTCAAGCGATGAGCTTATGCTGGGTGTTTTCAATGCCCTGAATGCCGAAGGCGGGGATATGGAGCAGCTCAGGCAAAGCGATACCTACACGGTTTACAGTGAGGAACTGAATGACAGCACCATTACTGTTGCGGCTGAGGGTGAATATATAAACGGCAGATGGGAATTTATCCATGACGGTGACTATATAACCGCATCCTTCCCTGAAAATGATTATATGGGTGCTGTTATGTCCACCTACATAGGCTATGCGCTCTGCGACACGCTGGGTATAGACAAGGACCTTTACAGGGCTTATGTTTCCTACCTGACATTCTCCGGGGACGAGGGGCAGTATTATTCCGTTAAAATGAATGATGACGGCTCTTCGGAGATGAAGCTGTACACGGGAAAGGATTATGATTTTTCCGTGCTGGACGGCGTTTATATAGATGAAAAGGCGCTTTCCGACATTGAGCCTCTTGGGGACGACGACATCAACCACTATATAAGCTGCGGAAAGGTGAATATGTTCTCCCTCGGAAACAGGAACAGTGTTGAGATCACCTTTGCGGAGTACGGAGACCTCAGCGATCTTACATACAAATCTGTTATTGAGACCGTGAAGAAGCTGCAGCCCGCAGGCTATGATGGGTTTATCGAAAACTTCACCGCCCTTGAAGAGGCAAACACAGATGCCTACACTGTCACTTTCCCGGAAGATAAAGCAGATATCCCTGAATTCTACGGTGAACTGGCGGGAAGGTACAAGTTTGTAAAGGTGACCTTCGGAGAGGGGAACAGCTGAGTTTTATTACACTGTTGAAAAAAGAAAAGCAGGACAAAATGGTGTCCTGCTTTTTTATACTGATCTCTGACCGATGTATAGACAAGAAACAAGCCGCAAATGCTTTAATATAAGGGATCTGAGGCTTGGAGATCGTCTATACATCGAGGAAGGATCAGTATTATACTGCCCCGAAATGCTATGGCACACATCTTCATAAATGAGCCCTGCGGCATGGAAAAGGCTGAATCAGTATACAGTGTAATGGGGAAAGATGATATAAGCTGACAGTATACATCAGGTGTCAAGAACGCTGCGTATCTTTCCGTCAAGATCCTTGTAGGAAATGAGGGTGGCAAGGTTTACCTTGCAGGAGCTGCGGTAGATGTTCATCTCTATCTGGGGGTTTTCCTTTTTCAGTTCAGCTATGAGCTCCTTAATGTATTTCCTTTTTGAGCCGGAATGTTCGTCACAGGAGGAACAGGTGTCTGTAAAATGGCAGGCACACTGTATAAAATGCAGCTTGTGGTAATTCTTGAAACGGATGATATCTGCTTCACGCACAAGGTACATGGGGCGGATAAGCTCCATATCCTCGAAATGAGCGGCTTTGAGACGGGGCATCATGCACTGCATCTGTCCTCCGAAAAGCATTCCCATAAGGGTGGTCTCTATAACATCGTCAAAGTGGTGACCCAGTGCGATCTTGTTGCATCCAAGCTGCTTTGCGTGATCGTAGAGGGCTCCTCTTCTCAGCTTTGCACACAGTGTACAGGGGCTTTTTTCATTTTCCACGGCAGTGAATATATTGGTGTTGAATATAACTGCGGGTATGTCCAGTATGCGCAGGTTTTCCTCTATCTGCTGCCGTGTTTCTCTGCTGTAGCCCGGATCCATCACCATATACACAGGTTCAAAGGGGATATTGCCGTGAAGGTGCAGCTCCTTGAAAACAAGGGCAAGGAGCATGGAATCCTTCCCGCCTGAAATACAAATGCCTACCCTGTCTCCGGGGCGAAGCATATCGTATTCTTTTATCGCCTGCTTTGTCTTGCTCATGATGTCGTAGGCATAGGTCTTTCTCAGGGATCTGAGCACCTCCTCCGAAAGAGTATCCCGTGAGGAAAGGCTGTCTGCAAGCCATGAGACATAGCCGCCGCACAGGCTGGATGCACTTATCCCCTTTGAACGCAGACGCAGTGCTGCATCCTTGCTTATAACACCCGAACGGCATATAAGCACTATGTCGGTGCCTGCGGGAAGTTCGGATGCCCACTTGTCCAGATCCTCCTCCGGGACATTTACCGAGCCCTCCACATTGCCGAAGGAAAAGGAATACTTATCTCTTATATCCGCAAGTACAGCGCCTGCGGGAATTTCTTCAAATCTTATTTCTTCTTCCATATGATCTCCGCTTCTGTCAGTATTTATCTTCTGCAAGGTCTTATACTGGTTCTTCCTCGATGTATAGACGATCTCCAAGCCTCAAATCCCTTATATCCAAGCATTTGCGGCTTGTTTCTTGTCTATACATCGGTCAGAAATCAGTATTAGGGGATATGTGACCTGCCGCACCCTATTTCATTTCTTCTATCAGCTTTGAAATGGCTCTTTCCACGCTTCTGACTTCCTCAAGAAACTCATTTGCCGATACTCTCAGCGCACCGTTTCCCAAAATGATGAGCTGTTCTGCGTAGTCCGACGTGGCAACACGAATGCGCCGTGCCTTTTTTATCTCACGGGTGGTGCGTTCTATGTACATATCCGCTGTTTCCGCCTCTTTAGTAAAAACAGTGCTGACCCTGCCCCTTTTTTCTGTCTCTCTTGTCTGCCCCTTTACCTTGTAGGCATCAAAAACAAGTATGACCTCACATTCTCTGAACCCCGCAAAATTAGCAAGGATATCCTCCAGCCTTTTGCGTGCATGGTCAAGGGATGTTTTCGCCAGTTCCTTCAGCTCGTCCCACGCAAATATGATATTGTATCCGTCCACAAGCAGATAATCCGGACCGTCAGGAGCCGGATGCGGCTTTGAGCTCCGGGTCACGTCCTTCTCACGCCTCATGGCCTGCCTTTCGGGGCGCTGTATCTTCCCGTAGGTGCGCTCAAAGACCTCCATCAGCTCCTCATCACTGTACAGCCTTGTGCGAAAGCGTGCTATCTGTGAGGGAGTGATGACCTGTTCCTGTTCTTCGGATGCTTCTTTGCCTATGCTCGTGTGCATATGCTCCTCAACAGTGTCCCATCTTACTGAAACGGCCGCACCGTGAGAGCAGAAAACACTGTCCGGTGTGTTTTCAAGGTCTGCAAGAGGATCATATCCTATGCCTTCGATAATGCTTTCCGGATCCTTTGCGGGCAGGTATCCCCTGAAAACATAATCAAGCTCACCTTCGCCCTTTGTATAGGCTTTCACTTCGGTCTTATAGTGTATGAGCCTGCTGACTGGAGCGTAGCCGGCAATAACGGCTGTGCTGCCTATCTCGGGAGCTTCGCACACAGCCCCCATGTTATCAAGGTCTGTGAGCGCACGTCCGAGGTTTTCACCGGGGAGAGACAGCCGAAAATCGTAATAGGGCTCCAGGAGCACATTATTTGCCTTCATCAGTCCCTGACGCACGGCTCTGCTCCCTGCCCTGAAGAAGTCACCGCCGACCGTATGCTTTATGTGCATCCTGCCGTTCATGAGGGTAATGCTCACATCCGTAAGCGGGGAGCCCGTCAGAACTCCCTTGTGCAGCTTTGATTCCAGTGCGGAGAGCACTGCCCTCTGCCTTGAAGATGAAAGCACGTCTTCGGGACATTCGCTGCCGTAGATGATGCCGCTTCCCGCAGGGGCCTCTGTGATCTTCACCACCACCTCCGCATAATGTCTGAGAGGTTCGTAGTGCCCTACTCCCACTGTCTCTCCGGATATGGTCTCCATATAGCGGATGCGGGGCGTTCCGAAGGAAAGCTCTGCTCCGAAGGCGTTTCTGTAAAGCTCACTCAGGATCTCAAGCTCCATATCCCCCATAACGCTTACGGTAACTTCTCCCGAAAACTGTGTATCAAGAGTGGGTATCCGTATCTCAAGGGCTTTCAGCCTGTCCGCAAGAGTATGAGGGTCACAGTCGGAGGTCACGGAGAACCTCATAACAGGAACTATCTTTTGGGTGCTGTCCTCTTTTTCAAAGCCGAAAACAGCATCTCTCCCGACTGTAAGGCCAACTGCTGCGGCGACCTCTCCACAGCATACACTGTTTACCTGCTTGCTGCCTGCGCCCGAATAAACATACAGATTGTTTATCTTTTCCCCGTTCAGCGTATCCTTTACGGAAATGCTCCCTCCCGTCACCTTGAAATGGGTCAGTCTTTTGCCGTTTTCGGAGGTTATTTTAAATACCCTTGCTCCCAGATCCTCACGTTCGGGACAGGGGACGGCAAAACGCTCGAGGATATCCACGAAGCCGTCAATTCCTTCGCCTTTCAGGGCGCTCCCCCAATACAGCGGGAAAAGCTCTCTTTTCTTTATTCTTTCTTCTACGGCAGGATCGTCCAGTTTGCCGTCAAGATACAGTTCAAGCAGCCCTTCATCGGTCATTGCTGCCGATTCGTATATATCTCCGGAAAAGTCGGCTATTTTTGGAGAGAGTTCAGCGCAGAGAGAGCCAAAGATTTCTTCCCGTTCCCTGTACATGATATCCGTTTTGTTTACAAAGATGAAAACAGGTATATCGTATTCCCTCAGCATTCTCCATAAGGTGCGGGTGTGGCTCTGCACCCCGTCGGATGCGGATATGAGAAGTATCGCACAGTCAAGCACACGAAAACACTGCTCCGCCTGTACCAGAAAGTCGGAGTGCCCGGGCGTATCCAGCAGGGTGAAGTAGTATTTGTCATTTTTGATAACAGCCTGATGAGAAAAGACTGTTATGCCTCTTTCCTTTTCAATGCCTGTGGTATCGAGAAAGGCATTTTTATTGTCCACCCTGCCCATGGAGCTTATCATACCTGTGTGGTAGAGCAGTGCCTCTGCCAGTGTGGTCTTTCCTGCGTCTACATGGGCACAAAGGCCTATAACCGATTTTTTCACGGGTTCCGCCCCATTCCTTCTTCTGTGATCTAAACTTTACCTATAATAGCACACTTTTGAGCGGTTGTCCATACTTTAATTCTGAACATTTTTGATTGTCTGACATAATAAATGCAAATGATTTGAATTGTATTCAGCAGATGGGGCGGGAAAACGGCATTTTGGTACCTGATAACGGCAAGATACGCAACAGCGCTTGCATCATGCTGCGATATATGTTAATATGGCATACAGAGGGGTGATACAGTGAAGATTTCCATAAATACGGATCCGTCCGTCACGGAGACGGAGATCACAATAAACTGTTCCGCTCTTACTCCGGAGATAAACGATCTTATAGCCGCACTGAGGATGATGGACAACAGGCTTACGGTAACAAAAGGCGAAGAATCCATCATTCTGGATATATCAAGTATAGCGTATATTGAGTCGGTGGACCGCAGGACATTTGTGTATACGGCGGATGAGTGCTACGAAACAAAAATGAAGCTTTATGAAATGGAAGAAAGGCTTTGCGGCATAGGCTTCATGAGGATCAGCAGATCATGTCTCGTTCGTCTGCGGTTTATCCGCTCCATAAAGGCGGAATTTGACAGAAAGCTGAGACTGACGCTTGAAAACGGCGAACAGATGATAGTGTCACGCCAGTATGCGGATGAGCTGAAACAACGGCTGGGGGTAAGATGAAATGGACAAGAGATTTACTGCTTTTGCTTTTTTTCAACAGGTTTTTACAGTGTATGGGATAACGATCCTTTTGCTGAACATTTTTTGTGTTTTGTTCGGAAATGATGCTGCGGGGTATTCATCAATCTTCTCGCTTGCGGGAGAGGGTCTGAGCGTATCCACCTGTCTCCAGTTCCTTCTTGCCGTGATAACAGCGGTGGGTATGCGTGTGTTGTTCATGACAGACACGCTGATAAAGGATATGCCCCTTTGGGCAAGGATAACGGCATTGTTTGCAAGCGTTTTCCTGTCGATAGTGGCATTTGTGATACTGTTCGGGTGGTTCCCTGTAAACGACCCTGCTGCATGGGTGATGTTTACAGTGTGCTTTCTTGTGAGCTGCACGGTGAGCGTTATAGTTTCGGCTGCTGCGGAGCGTGAGGAGAACCGCAGACTGGATAAAGCCCTTAAAAAGGCAAAGGGGGAGTTCTGAAATGAGCATTATGATAAAGGCTGAAGGCATATCGAAGAGCTTTGGTGAAAAAAGAGTGCTTGAAAGCATCGGGCTTGAAATAGGCAGCGGGGAGATCTTCGGGCTGCTGGGTCCCTCGGGTGCGGGAAAGACCACCCTTATAAAGATACTGACGGGGCAGCTTTTGCAGGACGGAGGCAGCGCTGAAATAAACGGAAATGACAGCCGCAGGCTTACGGGCGATGAGCGCAGGCGTATCGGAATTACGATGGATGATTTCGGGATCTATGAGCGCCTCAGCTGTGCGGATAACCTGAAAATATTCGCCCGCATCTACGGTATGACACAAAAGGATGTTTTGGATGCACTTGAAAAGGTGGGGCTCTCCGAGGCTCAGAAAACCACGGCAGGGAAGCTGTCAAAGGGGATGAAAGGCCGCCTGAAGCTGGCAAGGGCATTCATGACCGCTCCTGATATACTTTTCCTCGACGAGCCTGCAAGCGGGCTTGATCCTGTGTCAGCAAATGAGATACACAGGCTGATATTATCTGAAAAGGCACGGGGGAAGACGGTCTTTCTTACCACACATACTATGGCAGAAGCCGAAAAGCTCTGTGACAATATTGCTCTGCTATGCGACGGCAGGATAGTTGAGTACGGAAGCCCGGCGGAGATATGCAGGAGGTACGATCATCAGCGTATGCTGAAGATCAATCTGCGTGACGGGCGGGATATTGTGATACCTCATAACAAAGAGGCGGCTGTTAAAGTTGCATCTCTTATAGAGGAGGGTAAAACGGAGACGATACACACCACCGAGCCCGACCTTGAAACAGTATTTACGGAGATAACCGGAAAGGAGCTTTCGGCATGAAAAATACATGGGCTGTGTTTATGAAGCAGGTGAATGAGACCTTTAAGAACAAGACCATACTCATACAGTTCCTTATGTTCCCTATGCTGGTCATCGTAATGGAAAATGCGGTACAGATAGATAATATGCCTGAGCATTTTTTTGTGAAGCTCTTTTCGGTCATGTTCGTGGGAATGGCGCCCCTCACCTGTATGTCCTCCATTATCTCCGAGGAGAGGGAAAAGAACACTCTGAAAGTGCTGATGATGAGCAATGTAAGACCTGTTGAGTATCTTCTGGGGGTGGGCTCATATGTCTTTCTGATGTGTACGGCAGGAACACTTGTTTTTGCTGTTGTGGGAGAATACAGAGGCAAAGAGCTTGCGGTCTTTACCGCAGTGATGTCCGCCGGGATAGTGCTTTCCGAGCTTACGGGGGCGATGATCGGCATATTCAGCCGCAGCCAGATGACGGCTGCTTCCGTAACAGTTCCTGTAATGATGGTGTTCTCCTTTCTGCCGATGCTTTCAATGTTCAACGAGAGCATAAAAAAGGCAGCAGCCATAATATATTCCCAGCAATTGAGCGAAATGATAAACGGTATAGGCACGACTGATATCTCTGCAAAGAGCGTTGTTATCCTGCTGGTAAATTTTGCTGCCGCAGACGTGGTGTTCGCTGCGGCATATAAGCGAAAGGGACTTGAATAGCAGAAAAGTGCAAAAGCGAAGAACTGTGGAGCTTATTTCAGGCAGTGATAAAAGGATGGGAGAGTTTATGCGATTTTTATTGACATTCTCTCTTTTTGGGTGTATAATCATACATGGTGAAAGAACCGTTTGACCCGAATTTTATTATGGGTCGGTAAAGAAGAGAAAAGCCGTATATCGGATGAGATGTCATATGAACGCAGGCAGTGTCATCTGTCTTCCCGCAGAATGTGCCAAACGGTGTAAGTCTTCGTATTTAAATCGGAGAATACGATACACCGCAGTGCGAAAGGAAGGCAGACGATCGCTTGACCGAAACGAACTTTTTAGAAAGGGATCTGGATATCATGCTTGAAAACCTAAAAAAAGAAGTGCTGGAGGCAAATCTGATGCTTCCCCGCCATGGCCTTGTGACCTTTACATGGGGAAATGTTTCAGGTGTTGACAGGAAAAGCGGACTTATGGTCATAAAGCCTTCGGGTGTTGAATACGACGATATGAAGGCTGATGATATGGTGGTGGTGAGCCTTGAAACGGGTGAAGTGGCAGAGGGGCACTATAAGCCCTCCTCCGACACTCCGACTCATCTGGAGCTTTACAGGGCTTTTGAAAACATTGGCGGTGTCTGCCACACTCACAGCCGCTGGGCTACATCCTTTGCGCAGGCGGGCGTTGGCATAGTTCCTCTTGGCACCACACAGGGAGACTATTTTTACAGTGAGATCCCCTGCACAAGGAATATGACCCCTGCCGAGATCGCAGGTGAGTATGAAAAGGAGACCGGGACTGTCATCATAGAGACCTTCAAAGGCACGGATCCCATGAGTGTGCCTGCTGTTCTGGTAAAAAGCCACGGTCCGTTCACATGGGGCACCGATGCCCACAATGCCGTACACAATGCGGTAGTTCTGGAGGAAGTGGCTTTTATGAATTATCACGCCATTGGGCTGAACCCCGGTGTGCAGCGTATGCAGCAGGAGCTTCTTGACAAGCATTATCTCAGGAAGCACGGAGCAAACGCCTATTACGGACAATAAGGGAAAAGACGGACCGCAGACCGGGGAGCCAGAGCTTCACGGTTTGCGGCTTTGACAGTATATAAGGAGAAAGAAAAATATACAGCAACAGTCTTAGAAAGAGGTAAATCAAAATGAATATAACTACGGAATTGCTTCAGAAGTATGCAAGGCTCATAGTGCGTTCGGGAGCAAATGTGCAAAAGGGTCAGACAGTGCAGCTCACCATATCCGTGGAGCAGCACCGTTTTGCCGAAATGATCGCAGAGGAGTGCTACAAGGCAGGAGCAAAAAAGGTGGATCTTGTCTGGACCAGCGATGTGCTGCAAAAGCTCAATTACACATATGCTGAGGAGGAAGTCCTTTCAAAGGTACTGCCCTGGGAAGAAGAAAAATTAAAGCAGATGGTGGAGGATCTGCCTTGCAGGATATATATTATCTCAGAGGATCCTGATGCCCTGAACGGTATAGACCCGAAAAAGATCTCTGCTGTGACACAGAGCAGGAGCAGTGTGGCAAAGCCGTACAGAAATGCGATAGAGGGCAGACATCAGTGGGTGATAGCTGCATATCCCTCTCAGAAGTGGGCAGAAAAATGCTTCCCGGATGATGAGAATGCTCTTGACAAGCTGTGGGATGCAGTGCTTAAAACTGTTCGTGTAAATGAAGATAACGATCCTGTTGAGGAATGGGGAAAGCACCTGGGATTTATCAATGACAAGTGCAGGTGGATAAACGAACAGGAGTTCACGGCTCTTGAATACAAAAGCTCCAACGGAACGGATTTCAGAACAGAACTGATACCCGGAGCAAAATGGGAGGGTGCCAACATGGTAAATCCTCTCAACGGTGCATCTTACATCCCGAATATGCCTACGGAAGAGATATTTACTTCTCCATATGCCGGAAGGTGCGAGGGAACCCTTGTGGCTGTAAAGCCCCTTTCATGGAACAGCCAGATAATTGACGGCTTTTCCATCACCTTCAAGGACGGAAAGGCAGTCTCCTGCAAGGCGGAAAAGGGACAGGAACTGCTGGAAAAGATGCTCAAAATGGACGACCATTCCTGTATGCTGGGTGAAGTGGCACTTGTGCCAAAGGAAAGCCCTGTAAATCTCTGCGGATTCCTTTTCTATGAGACCCTGTTTGATGAAAACGCCTGCTGTCACTGTGCGGTGGGGATGGGATTCAAGGAGGTGCTGCCCGGCGGGGATGATATGAGCGTTGCCGAGGCGCAGGAAAAAGGGATAAACGATTCCATCATCCATGTGGATTTCATGATAGGAGCGGATGATCTTTCCATCGACGGTATAAAGGCAGACGGCAGCAGGACAGCGATCTTCAGAAACGGTACCTGGGCACAATGATAAGTATTTCCCCTGTACACTTTGAATGGTACAGGGGAACAGTATCGCCGCTGTGATCAGTGTATAAATGAAGTGAGACTTGACACAGCACAGTAAATATGATACAATTGACAAAATAAAGACTATTAAAAGAAGGACGATCAAATGAAAATCGAGAAAACGATTACTCTCTCCGCATCACTTATTATGGCTGTACTCTCATGCCTGACCCTTTCCTCCTGCTCGGAAAAAGGAACTGCACCGGATCAAGGAACCGCAGCGTCGCAAAACTCGGAAACCTCCGCAGCAGCCGATGAAAGACCAACGGAGGACAGAGCCGGAAACACTATCAAGCTGCCTGAAACCACAGAAAAAATAATTTCCCTGAATCCTGCAGCAACTCAGACACTGATAGACCTTGGGCTTGCAGACAAGATAGTGGCAGTGGATGAATATTCTATGACCTATGCGGACAGTCTGGCAAAGGATATCCCTGTGTACTCCATGTACGAACCCGATCAGGAAAGTATCATCTCTCTCGGGGCAGACATAGTTTTTACCTCAGGCATGGTCTATGCCGGCGGTGATAACCCGTACATAAATGTGGTAAATGCAGGTGTATGCGTTGCCGATATCCCCAGCAGCTCATCCATTGCGGGCATACAGGACGACATCCGTTTCATAGGTGAATGTACGGGAACAGAAGCGGAGGCCGAAAAGATAGTGCTGGATATGCAGAACAAGGTCGACAGTATAAAAGCAATAGGAGATACTATCCCAGAGGACAAAAAGAAGAGCGTTATGTTCTGGCTGTCTGTACCCGGTGATGATTATCCTACGGTCTATTCTATAGGGAAGGGCACTTTCCTTGATGAGATGATAAACGACATTGGAGCAGTAAATGCCGGGGGAAGTGAGGAAGGCTGGCCTGCATTTTCCGAAGAAGCAGCAATAGCACTGGACCCCGATATCATCCTTCATTCTGTGACATACATCCCTGATGTGAAGGCAGAGATCTCTTCAAGAAAGGGCTGGGAGAATGTCAAGGCGGTAAAGAACGGTGAGATATACTATGTGGATGAAAATGCCAGCAACCGTCCAAATGCACATATCACCGATGCGATGATACAGATGGCAAAGTATATCTATCCCGATGAATATGCGGACATAGAAAACACTGTCAAATAATGACCGCAGGTCTGCCCCTGTCGATCACTTTTTGAAAGCGAGCTTTGAATGAAAAACCGTGTGAAGAAAAAGACTTTGATCTGTACACTGTTGTCTGCTGCCCTGTGCCTGCTTGTGGTCTACATCTGCATACGCTTTGGCAGCATAGATGTTACGGTAAAGGAAGTTGCGGACATCGCCATATACAAGCTGTTTGGAGGAAAAGCTCCGGATATGGATCCCAACAAGGTCTCCATAATCTGGAACATACGCATACCCAGAGTTTTTACGGCATTTCTTTCGGGTGCCGCACTTTCCGCAAGCGGCGTGGTGATGCAGTCTGTGCTTCAAAACCCGCTTGCCTCCTCTTACACGCTGGGAGTTTCATCGGGGGCATCCTTGGGTGTGACGGCAGTAATGATGCTGGGCTCTTTCATCCCCATATCCGGCAGGGCTGTTATGCCTCTGTCCGGTTTTGTTTTCGGCTTCGGAACGGTGCTCCTTGCTATTGCACTGTCAAACCTTGTGTCGGGCTCATCACAGAACTATGCGATAATACTGACGGGTATGGTGCTTTCTTTGTTTCTGAATGCAGTCATAACCTTTGTGGCTTCATTTGACATTAAGTATACCGCAAGGATACAGCTTTGGCAGATGGGCTCCTTTGGGGGCAGCACCTTTGACAATGTTATAATTCTTTTTGCTGTTGATATTATCTGCCTTGTATTTCTGATGATACATTCGGATGAACTTGATATAATGACCTTCGGAGAGCAGCAAAGCACTGCAATGGGTGTTGACAATGTGCGATCAAGGATATTGTTCCTCTTGACAGTGGCGGTAATGACAGGTGTTTCCGTATGCTTTTCGGGAATAATAGGATTTGTGGATCTTATCGCTCCACATGTGGTAAGGCGTATATTCAGCTCATCCCACAAAGCGCTTCTTCCTTTGTCCATGCTCTACGGAGGAACATTTATGGCACTTTCCGATCTTGTGTCAAGAGCGCTTTTCAGTCCGAGGGAAATATCGGTCGGTGCAGTTACAGCCATGATCGGTGTGCCTTTCTTTGCCTACATATTTTTCGGGAGGAAAAAAATGTGAGTGTTCCCGCTGTGAAGCTTGATAGTGTTGAAGCCTTTTACGGAAAGGGCACTCCTGCCGTACTGAAAGGCATATCCCTGGAGATACCGGCAGGAGAGACTGTTAGCATAATCGGAGCAAACGGTTCCGGGAAAAGCACGCTTTTGAAGGTCATCGCAGGCATGGCAGACAGGACAGGGCTATCGGAGGTATTTGGACATGACACCCGTAAAATGAAGATACGGGAGCTGGCGTCATTTGTTTCCTTTATGTCCTCGGAGCTTAACGCATCAATGGATTATACTGTGAGAGAAACAGTTGCCATGGGAAGATACATCCATAAAAAGGGGCTGTTCAGAAAGGATGAAGAACCTGCTGCTGTTGACAGTGCCTTGGAGGATGCTGGACTTACAGATATCGCCGAAAAAAAGATATCAGAGCTTTCAGGCGGGCAACGGCAGCGTGTGTGTCTTGCACGGGTCTTTGCACAAAAGACTCCGATCATTCTGCTTGATGAACCTATGAATTATCTTGATCTGAAATATCAGGCTGAGCTTAAAGACAGCCTTCTGAAATGGAAAAAGGGAAAGACGATAGTAGATAGTGTAAGCTATGATAATACGCTTATCGGAGTATACCATGACATAAGCATGGCAAGGAGCACTGCTGACAGCATGATATTCATGAAGGACGGAAGAATAGTGCTTTACGAAAAAACAGATAAGATCGATTTTAAAACGAAGCTGGAAAACATCTATGATATGGATGTCTACGGCTATATGAACAGCATTTTGTCGCTATGGAAATGACACGGAGGACTATATGACCATCAAGGATATACTGAATAATAACGAAGTTACTGTCTCTTTTGAGGTTTTCCCGCCTAAGACCGATGATAAATTTGAATCCGTGGAAAAGGCTGCCGAAGAGATCGCTGCGCTTCATCCGCATTTTATGAGTGTAACTTACGGTGCGGGGGGAGGCACGAGCAAAAACACTGCGGAGCTTGCATACAGGATACAGGAAAAGTACCGCACACCGGTCCTGGCTCATCTTACCTGTGTATCATCGACAAAAGAATATGTAAATCAAATGCTTTCCGATTACAAGAACAGAGGTATTGAAAATGTGATGGCACTGCGTGGAGACATACCTAAAGAGGGAAGGATCGCCTTTGATTACGATCACGCTTCACAGCTTATTTATGACATTAAATGCACTGCTCCTGAAATGTGCATTGGGGCTGCCTGCTATCCCGAAGGGCATATAGAATGTGAAAGACAGAGCGAGGATATCATGCACCTTAAAGAAAAGGTGGAGGCAGGATGCGATTTCCTGACCACGCAGATGTTTTTTGACAATAACACTCTATATAATTTCCTGTATCGTATCCGTGAAAAGGGGATAAATGTTCCGGTGCTTCCGGGTATCATGCCAATAACGAAGAAACAGCAGGTAGCAAGGTCGGTAGCCCTGTCCGGAGCGACTATCCCGCAGAGATTCCGTACAATGGTGGACAGGTTCGGCGACGATCCCGCAAAAATGGAGCAGGCGGGAGTGATATATGCCACGGAACAGATAATAGACCTGATATCAAACGGCGTGAACCATATCCATGTTTATTCCATGAATAAGCCTCATGTGGCAAGGGGCATAATGGAATCGCTGTCAAATATTATATCATGGGAAAAAGCATGATACGTCCGGAGCGCTGCGAGATAAACAGGTATTTGGGATACAGGAGCATCACACCGGATGACACTGTTAATTCTTTGATAGATGAATGTATTTCGGAAGCTGAAAAAGTAATAAGACCCGCATATGCTGTGAAGTATCTTGATGTGTGTGCTGTTGATGAGGATATCCTGAAAATTGGCGGGCTGGTAGTTCATTCCCATGGATTGTACAGGAATATGGAACACTGTCAAACGACAGCGATGTTTGCGGCGACCATAGGTCATGGAGTCGATATGCTCATCAGACGGGCTGAAATTGGAAGTTTGCTGAAGGCTTCGGTGCTTCAGGCTGTTGGCGCAGCATATGTTGAGGCCTTGTGCGACGAAGTAAATGAAGATATAAAAAGGAAGGCAGAGGAAAAAGGCTGTTCCTGTGCAGCAAGGTTTTCCCCGGGATACGGCGACCTGTCTCTGGAGCTGCAAAAGGATTTTGAGCGTATCCTTTCCATGAGACAGCAGCTCGGCATAACCCTGACGGATTCACTGCTTATGGTACCAAGCAAATCGGTGACTGCTTTCGTAGGTATCAGAAAGGGAAAATGCAGCACTGCTGAAACCGCTGTGAACAAGTGCAAAGACTGTGATCTGTACCGGGATTGCAGCTATTCAAAGGAAGTGAGACAATGAAGGGGATAGGTGAAAGACTTGGCAGGGAATGGCTCATATGTGACGGAGGGACCGGCACCTTTTTGCAGGAAAGAGGTCTCAGCGGAGGTGAACTGCCCGAAACATGGAACCTGCTCCATCCCGATATAGTAGGGGAGCTTAACAGAAAATGTTTTGAGGCAGGAGCAGATATAGTAAATACGAACACCTTCGGTGCCAACAGACTGAAATTCGGAGATAAGCTGGAGCAGATAGTTACAGCCGCAGTTGATATAGCAAAAAAAGCCCGTCATGATGCGGGGCGTGATAATGATGCGTATGTTGCGCTCGATATAGGCCCAACCGGAAAGCTGCTGGAGCCTATGGGAGATCTCAGCTTTGACAGTGCTGTTGAGATATTCTCGGAGATCGTGAAAATAGGAGCAGGTGCCGGTGCCGATCTTGTACTCATTGAGACCATGAGCGACGGATACGAAAGCAAGGCGGCACTTCTTGCAGCAAAGGAAAACTGCGATCTTCCTGTGATAGTTACAAATGTATACGACAACAACGGCAGGCTGCTCACGGGCGGCACTGTTGAGACTACTGTTGCAATGCTCGAAGGGCTTGGGGCAGATGCAGTGGGAGTAAACTGCGGACTTGGCCCCCTCCAGATGATACCTATAGTAAAAAGGCTCATAAACTGCGCCTCTGTTCCGGTTGTGGTCAATCCTAATGCAGGGCTCCCTCAGATGTTTGAGGGAAAGACCTATTTTGATGTGGGGCCTGAGGAATTCCTCAGGTATATGGAGGAGATCGCAGCAATGGGGGTGCAGGTCTGCGGCGGATGCTGCGGGACAACTCCCGACCATATCAGGCTTCTTGCGGATAATATCAAAAAAAGGCCTTTTGTTCCTCAGACGCAAAAGGATATCTGCATGGTAACATCCTATTCACAGGGAGTAGAGATCGGTAAAAAGACCGTTATTATCGGAGAACGGATCAACCCGACAGGAAAAAAGCGCTTCAAGCAGGCGCTCAGAGAAAATGACATCGACTATATCCTGAATGAGGGGCTGAGACAGGAAGATCAGGGCGCCCATATACTTGATGTAAATGTGGGTCTTCCTGAAATAAATGAGCCCGAAATGATGGAAAAGGTGGTAAAGGCTTTGCAGGGTGTCACGACCCTGCCTTTGCAGATAGATACCACCGATATAACTGCTCTTGAAAGGGCTATGCGCATTTACAACGGCAAGCCCATGATAAACTCCGTGAACGGGAAGCAGGAAGTAATCGACAGTGTAATGCCACTGGTGGCAAAGTACGGCGGCGTACTTGTTGCTCTTGTCCTTGATGAGGACGGTATCCCGAACAATGCGGAGGACAGGATACGCATTGCCAAAAAAATATACGAAGCTGCCGACAAATACGGTATACCCCGTAAGGATATCGTAATTGACGGACTGTGCATGACTATTTCCTCGGATACCTCATCTGCTGCGGTCACACTGGAAACGCTGAGACGAGTAAGGGACGAACTGCATGGCAATACGATCCTTGGCGTTTCAAATATCTCCTTCGGACTTCCCGCAAGAGAGCTCATCAACTCTAATTTCCTTACAATGGCGATGCAGAACGGACTTTCATGCGCCATAATGAATCCCGGAAATGAGCCTATGATGCAGGCTTATTACAGCACGAATGCTCTTCTCGACAAAGATGAACAGTGTATGGATTTCATCGGAAGATATCAGTCCTATGTGCCTTTTTCAAAGCTGGGAGAGGTAAAAGCCGATACAGGTGCTGCCCAGACCGCTGCTGATGAAAAATCACAGGCAAGCGGCGGAGCTGTGGCAGAGGCTGTGCGAAGAGGCATGAAGGAGGGTGCGGCAGAAGAAACGAAGAAAGCGCTGAAAACAAGACCCTCACTTGAAATAATAGACAATGAGCTGATACCCGCACTTGACGATGTGGGAAAGGGCTTTGAAAAGGGGAAGGTGTTCCTTCCCCAGCTCCTTATGAGTGCGGATGCGGCAAAGGCTGCATTTGAGGTCATCAAAAGCTCCATGCAGGGCTCGGAACAGAATATAAAGGCAAAGGTCATCCTTGCCACTGTCAAGGGCGATATCCATGATATAGGAAAGAACATTGTAAAGGTCATGATGGAAAACTACGGGTACAAGGTCATAGACCTTGGAAAGGATGTCCCGCCCGAGGTCATCGTTGAAACTGCAATAAAAGAGGATATAAAGCTTGTAGGGCTTTCCGCACTTATGACTACTACTGTTGTCAGTATGGAGGAGACTATCAAGCTGCTGCGTGAAAAGAAGCCCGACTGCAAGGTGGCTGTGGGCGGCGCCGTAATGACACAGGAATACGCCGATGCCATAGGTGCTGATTTCTACGGCAAGGATGCAATGGCTACCGTAAGATATGCGGATTCTCTTTTCGGAGCATGAATACAAGATATACAGTGTAAAGCATCACCCGGCAAAGTGTTCTTTGCCGGGTGATGTTATTATGAGAGCTTGTCTATCCATCCTGTATAGCCGTCAGCATACTGGCTGTCCGTAATTGGCGTATATCTGTTCTGCTCGCCTATGTCATCAAGGAAACCGTCATAAGCTCTGTAGATGTTGCCTGTTTCGTTATCGTAAACACGCTCATATTCGCCTATCATATCAGAACGCTTTTCCTGTATTATGCTATCAGAAATATCTCTTTCCTCAAAGGCCTGCATTATAGGATCTCTGCCGTCAGTGGACTGCCTTGCGATATTCAGCCATTCGTCACCGTAATACTGTGTATATGTAAAAGAACCTGCCACTGTATTCAGTACATCCGCCCAGTTCACAAGTTCATCCTTTGGTGCCCACCTTGCAACGATACAGTCTATTTCCCATGGGTTATTGTCATATCCTCTTATGATGATAGGGTCGGTATATACGACAATTGCGGAAAACACACCTTCTGCATCCACGCCGTCCTGCCTGAAATATGCAAAGATCGAACGGTAGTCATTTATCGCAGCTGTGGGTCGTGCCGCCTGAAGCTGCGCCAGATCATCGGGTACCACGGATGAAACAATATTGAAATAATCTGTGGTGGGCTCGTAATTCTTCCGGAAAAACTCCTCAGCCGTTCCGTAGGACATGGAAAAAGCTGTAGTCTGTGCGGTCATAGCATTTGGATCCTTTGATGCATAACCGTGAGCAATATTCTGAATGCCGACATATTCATCCACGGACTGTGCTGTCCACATAAGGTTTTCGGAATTACCATCCCATGTGACTTCCCAGTTTTCAGGAACCTGCAAAGTAAAATACGGACATTCAAATGTTGTCCAGTTTACTTCCGCCCATTTTGTATTCCTGATGCTGTAATTCCGGTTTTCCGGAGAATATACACTGTCATTCACATACACTGTTTCCTGTGTGGCGGAATAATTTATATCTCCGTCTGTGAGATCGTCAGACTCATTATCGGAATAATAGTTCCCATAATACTCCACATTGCCGTCATTATCGGTGAGCCACATGTTTCCGTCATTATCCACATACCACATCCCATTTTCGTCGTATGTCCATGCACCATCTTTATCGTAATACCACAATTCTCCGTTTTCATCATATGCAGTTTCTGTTACACTGTCATAGTTTATGTGGGGCATTGACGATACCGACTCCTGAGGAAGACCTGATGTCTCGGAAGCAGAACTTTCCGAAAGGCTTTCCGTGGATGTCTGAGTGGGCAGGGGAGTATCATCTGCTGCCTTTTGAGAAGAGCATCCGCACATAAGCGTCAGCATAAGGAGCAATGCGGTCAGATCGGAATTCTTCATCCTGTCACCTCCCTGAAATATATGGGTGTTTTAGGTATTATACACTATTTACACAGCATTTTCAATATATTATATATACTATATTACTAATAAAATGTTGTGCAAAATTTACAATTGTGTGTCTGTCACAATGAAAAACATCCGACCCTGCTTTGCACAGAGCCGGATATTTTAAAATACTTTATATCAGCCGTTGTAATCTACGTCATTCAGCTTTCTTTCTGCCTCAAGTCCCTTGTTGTAGAGCTCCATGTATCCCGCAAAGCCCTTTACTCCGTCGGGATCGGGTGAAAGGGTGGTTTTTTCCATGGATGAGAATACTGTGTCCAGCCATTCGGGAAGGCTCTTTCCGTTTTTTAGCACCATAAACGCCGCCAGCAGAGCCATTCCCCATGCGCCGCCCTCTCCGGCGGTCTTCATCACGGAAACAGGAGTGTCAAGGGCATCCGCAAGGAACTGCTGTGCGACCCCCTCTGTCTTGAATATGCCGCCGTGACCCGTAAAATTATCAGCAGAGGCATTTTCCTTTTTAAAGAGGATATCCATCCCGTTTCTCAAGGCGCCGAAGGAAGAATAGAGCTGTGAACGGAAGAAATTAGCAAGACTCATTCTGCTGTCAGGGGTGCGGAAGTACATGGGTCTGCCGCTGTCAACACCTGCGACAGGTTCTCCGGAAAGGAAATTGTAGGAAATAACCCCTCCGCAGTCCGCTTCTCCCTTTAACGCATTTTTATAAAGGATATCATACAGGTCGGACTTGCTTTGCTTTCCGCCCGTAAGACCCACAAATTCATCAAAAAGGTTTATCCATGTGTCCAGTTCGCTGCAGCAGTTGTTGCAGTGTACCATTGCGACAGGTGCGCCGTCGGGAGTAGTCACCATGTCGATCTCGGTATAAACGGAAGAAAGAGGCTTTTCCAGTACCAGCATGGAGAATACGGAGGTACCTGCGGAAACATTTCCCGTGCGGGGGAGAACGGCGTTTGTGGCGGTCATTCCCGTTCCCGCATCCCCCTCCGGGGGACAAAGAGGAACTCCCGGGAGAAGGTCTCCCTCCGGGTCAAGGAGTTTTGCGCCGCTTTCCGTAAGTATGCCGCCCTCGTCACCTGCCGTGAGCACGGCGGGGAGAAGTGTTGACAGCGGCTGCGTAAACCCATGCTCTTTTGCGGCAAGGTCGAATCTCTCCATCATTGAACTGTCGTAATCCCCGTGAGCTATGGGGAACATACCCGACGCATCTCCTACTCCCAGCACCCTTTTTCCTGTGAGCAGGAAGTGTATATATCCTGCGAGAGTATTCAGATGAGAGATCTCGGGGATATGGGGCTCTTTGTTCAGTATCGCCTGATAAAGGTGGGCAATGCTCCACCTCTGAGGGATGTTGAAATCGAAAAGAGCAGTCAGCTTCTCCGCTGCCTCTGCGGTGGAGGTGTTTCTCCATGTCCTGAAAGGGACAAGGAGCCTGTCATCCTCATCGAATGCAAGATAACCGTGCATCATTGCGGAAATGCCCATTGCAGACAGCTTTTTCAGCTTTACGCCGTACTTCTCCGATACATCCCTTTTAAGATCTCTGTATGCCGCCGCTATACCATCGTGTATATCCTTTTCGGAATAGGTCCAGACACCGTTTTCGTAGCGGTTTTCCCAGGAGTGGGAGCCCCCTGCGACAGGGGCGGCGGTGTCATCTGTAAGAACAGCCTTTATGCGTGTGGAGCCAAGTTCTATGCCGAGATAGACCTGTCCGTTCTCAATTTTATCCCTTACTGTCATGTTTCTCACCTTTTTGAACCGTATTTCAGATCAAGAAGATCAAGCTGTGCCTCGAAAGCGGCAAGGTCTGTCTTTTCGTCTATTATGACAAGCTCCGTGTCGGTGAGCTTTGCAAAGAGCCTTATATCATCCGCCGTAAGTGCGGTGGAAACTACGGCATGGTGTGCGCCGCCCGCATATATCCATGCTGCGGAGCCTGTCTGGAGATCGGGCTTTATCTTCCACATGAGCCTTGCAACAGGGAGCTTCGGCATGGGCAGAGGCTGCTTTACAAGTGTTATGCCTGCACATATGAGCCTGAAGCGGTCGCCCATATCCACCATGGAAACTGCGATGCCCTCGCCCTCTATGCCGTCAAACACGAGACGGGCGGGATCGGACTTTCCGCCGATGCTGAGGGGATGCACCTGTATCCTGGGCTTTGTTCCCGCAAACACGGGAGATACCTCCAGCATATGGGATGCCAGCTCCAGCTCCTCGCCGTCGGTAAGGTCGTAGGTGTAGTCCTCCATGAAGCCCGTGGCACCCTCTCTGCCTTCTGCCATTTTCTGCAGTACAGCACTGAGAGCGGCGGTCTTGTAGTCACCCTCGGGGCCGAAGCCTATACCCTTTGCCATGATGTTCTGTGCGGCTATGCCGGGGAGCTGCGAAAGACCGTGCAGATCCTGGAAAGTATCCGTAAAGGCGGAAATGCGGTTCTTTGCGATGAATTTGTCAAGGGCTGCCTCATACCTTGCCTGTTCCCTTACAGCGGCAATGTTATCGGTGTCCATGTCGTACTTGTCGGTGTATTCCTTTATCTTTTCATCTGTTTCGGCATCGGTCACGGAGTCTGCGATCTTTACAAGGTCGCCTATGCCGTAGTAATTCACGTTCCAGCCGTACCTTATCTCACTTTCCACCCTGTCGCCGTCCGTAACTGCCACATCACGCATATTGTTGCCGAACATGGCGACCCTCATGCCCTTGCCGAAGGCAACAGCTTCTGCCGCCTTTGCAAAACGGCGTATTTTCTCTATCACCTTTTCATTTTTGTAATAGCCCGCAACGACCTCACGCTTTATGCCCAGGCGTGTGCATATAAAGCCGAACTCCCTGTCGCCGTGGGCGGATTGGTTGAGATTCATGAAATCCATATCTATGCTGTCGTATGGCAGCTTTTCGTTATACTGTGTGTGAAGATGGAGCATGGGCTTTCTGAGTGCCTGTAAAGCTCTTATCCACATTTTGGCGGGGGAGAAGGTGTGCATCCAGAGAATAACGCCTGTACATTCCTTGTCGGCTGTTGCCTTTATGCAAAGATCCTCTGCTTCATCTGCGGTCTGAACTATGGGTGTGTGGACTATATCCACGGTGTCGCTCAGCTTTTCGCCCAGATAAGCAGCCATCTCCGCACTGTCCTTTTCGGCCTGCGCAAGAGTAGCCTCTCCGTAGAGATCCTGACTTCCTGTGATAAAATAGATCTTTTTCATAACATTTCCTTTCCTTGGTGTATATCCCAAACAAATAACGGCTGTAAAGCCTGTTTATCCTTTGTTTTTCCTTATAACTGATGCTCCTTTGATTATAACCTGTTATTGCAAAAAATACTACACATTTATTGCTGATTTTGAAGGACGGTTTTTCGTGTATCGGGGAGATATTAAAGCGGATAACACTTTATCGCTTTAATGCGCAAAATTGAATCTTTACTTTTCAGTCACCACAGGAGCGGCATCGCACTTTAACAGGTCGAAGTTTACAGGGGGCAGGATTTAATGCTTTAGTGTATAAAAATCTATCGGGCGTTTTAAAGCCTTTTTGTCAATGCGTATTTTAGCCTTTTTGCGGTGGCGTTTCACTTTTTGATCTGCTTTTTTATCTTTATTTTTCCCGTGTTTTTACTTAAAACAAGTGTTTTTGTCAATTTTTTGCTCAAAAATCATGGACATATAAAATACGAAATATCTCAACAAGATGTTTACATTTGATTCCGTCAAAATAAAGTGTTTTAGTCAATGACGATATAATAAAAAGTTCATTAAAACATACTGTAATATTAAAAACAATAAAGATCAGGATATCACTCCAAATCAAGTGTTTTTGGTCAATGACAGCAACAAAAAATAATTTTTCAATTTCCTTTTTTTATCATAACAAAAAATTAACATTTGCAGTGTATAATATCAATAATGGCATTTCATCGTAAAGGAAGTGGACATTTTGTTAAATAACAGGATCTATGCCTTGCTGAGGATCATGAAGACCGATTACACCGGCATTGCGGAGTATGCGGGCTGCTCCTCGGCTAATCTCAGCAGAGCGGGCAGGCTCAGGGTAAATTCTTCGGTAATAAGGAAAAACTCCACCCTGTACCGCCTCGCAAACGGTATCTACGGCTATGCCGAAGGCAACGGTATGCTGCCGGAAATACTGGGTCATATAAAGTGCGGCGAGACCGACCCGGAGGCTGTAAAAACTGCCATCCTTGAGTGGCTCATAAGTGACGAAGTGGACAATTCCATCCCTGAGACCGCAAAGCTGCGCCATTTCGGGGAAACGCTCTCTTCCATGCTGAAGATCACGGAAATGTCTGCGAGCCGCCTGTCAAGAGCTGCCGGGGTCGATGCCTCATATATAAGCAGACTCAGGAGCGGAAAGAGGGTGCCCAAAAGCAGCTCGGGGATAATGCCCGTGGTCTGTACCGTCATCTATGAACAGGCGAAGGTGCAGGGAAAACTGGGAGAGCTCGGTCGTCTTATCGGCGTGAGCGAGGATAAGGTGTCTCCGCCGGAACTGCTCAAATACATCACAGAGGTGCCCTACGAGGAATAGGACCGTTCAGGGTGCCGACGGTCTGCAAGCCTGCGTATGGACCCGTTTGCGGCTTGCTTTTATGTACGCTCATTTAAAATCCATTAAACACGAGGAAAATACAATGCTTTCGGATATAGAGATAGCGCAGAACGCAAAAATGAGACCTATCGGGGAGATAGCCTCCTCTCTGGGTATCACGCCGGAGGAATACGATCCCTACGGCAGGTACAAGGCTAAGCTGACACAGCCCCTTTTCGACCGCCTTTCACAGGAAAAGGACGGCAAGCTGATACTTGTTACCGCAATAAACCCCACTCCTGCGGGTGAGGGCAAGACGACCACCTCCGTGGGTCTGGCGGATGCCATGGCGAGGATCGGCAAAAAGACCGTTCTTGCTTTGAGAGAGCCCTCTCTGGGACCTGTTTTCGGCATAAAGGGCGGTGCCGCAGGCGGAGGCTATGCCCAGGTAGTGCCCATGGAGGACATAAACCTTCATTTCACCGGGGATATGCACGCCATAACTGCTGCCAACAACCTTCTTTGTGCGCTCATAGACAACCACATCCACCAGGGGAACGCCCTGCGCATAGATGAGCGGCGCATAATGACAGACCGCTGCCTTGATATGAACGACAGAGCCTTGAGAAATGTGGTGATCGGGCTCGGCGGAAAGGTGAACGGCTTCCCGAGGGAGGAGCGCTTCAGGATAACCGTTGCCAGTGAGGTAATGGCTGTGCTGTGCCTGTCGGAGGATATCTCTGACCTGAAAAGGCGTTTGGGGAACATACTTGTGGCATACGATCTGGATGGTGCTCCCGTCTATGCAAGGGATCTGGATGCCGAAGGCGCCATGACAGCCCTTTTAAAGGATGCCATAGCCCCGAACCTGGTGCAGACCCTTGAAAACAATCCTGTCCTTATACACGGCGGACCCTTTGCAAATATTGCCCACGGCTGCAACTCGGTGAGAGCTACCCGGCTGGCTTTGAAGCTGGGTGATTACTGCGTTACGGAAGCGGGCTTCGGAGCGGATCTCGGTGCGGAAAAGTTCTGCGACATAAAGTGCCGTCTGGCGGGGCTCAAGCCCTCCTGCGCCGTTATAGTCGCTACCGTAAGGGCGCTGAAATACAACGGCGGCATACCCAAGGAGGAACTGAAAAAGGAGGATCTCCTTGCCCTGCGCAGAGGTGCCGTGAATCTCAGGACCCATGTGGAGAATATGCGCAAGTTCGGGATCCCCGTGGTAGTCTCTCTCAACCGCTTCGATACAGACACATCCGAGGAGATAGACTTCATAAGGATGTTCTGCGGAGAAATGGGCTGCCCCGTGGCGCTTACCGAGGTCTTTGCCAAGGGAGGCGAGGGAGGAACGGAGCTTGCCCGCCTTGTTGTGGAGGCTGCGGAGGGTGAAAGTGATTTCAAGCCCATATATGATGAGAAGCTGCCTTTGAAGGAGAAGATAGAGACCATCGCAAGGGAAATCTACCGTGCAGACGGTGTTATTTACACCGCAGCTGCGGAGAAGGCTCTTGCAGAGGCTGAAAAGCTGGGGTTCACGGATACCCCCGTGTGTGTCGCAAAGACTCAGTACAGCCTTTCAGACGATCCTTCAAGGCTTGGCAAGCCCGAAAACTTCGAGATAACCGTCCGTGATGTGAAGGTGTGCAGCGGTGCGGGCTTTGCGGTAGTCTACACAGGAGATATCATGACCATGCCGGGACTTCCCAAAAAGCCGGCGGCAAACTCCATAGACTGCGATGAAAATGGTAATATCAGCGGTCTTTTCTGACGGCTGTTATTATAGATGACATATTTTCAATGTATCAACGAAAGGAAGATAAAAATGAACAAGAAGATCGTTTCCTTTGCAATGTCTGCCGTAATGGCAGGCTCCGTGCTCATGTGCACGGCTCCCGGAGCATCTGCCGATGAGTGGAAGCAGAACGGGGACAGCTGGAGCTATGTGACTGACAGCGGCAAAAAGGCTGAGGGCTGGACAAAGATAGGCAAGAAGACCTATTACTTTGACAAGAACGGCACAGCCGTTACAGGCTTCAAGGAGATCGACGGCAAGACCTATTACTTCATCAAGAGCGCCAAGGGCAAAATGGCGAGAGGCTGGATGGGTATAGGCGGAAAGCGCTATTACTTCAACGCCAAGGGCGAGATGAAGACCGGAAAGATGAGCATGAACGGCTTTATCTATACCTTCGGTGAGGACGGCGCTCTCAAGGGCGTTGATCCCTGGAAGTCCAAAAAGTCCAAGCTGCTGAAGAATTACAGCGAGGACGAAGCCATTGACATGGGCGGTCTTGTAATAGCCGCAAAGAATGAATCCGAGGGCAAGATCTTCCTCTTCGACCCCGATTCCGACAAGCTCCTTATCTACCTTGATGTGGCAAGCTACACCACCGATGCGGCAAAGGCAAGAAAGTACCTGAATTCCATCGGCTACGCAAAGCTCACCGAAAAGAGCGGTACTGATCTCGTCAAGGAGGTCATGGAGATGGAGGGCATCGACGAGGAGCAGAAGGCAGCTCTCGAAGAAGAGATGAAGGACCTTTCCGAGGAAGACCAGAAGATGCTTGACAGTATGTCTCTTATCATCTACTCCAACGGCTCTTCCACAGCCTTCACCCTTGTCTCCGACGATCAGTCCTTTACGGCATTCATGTCCCCCGAGCTTACCAAGGCTTATCTTGAGGGCGGCTTTGAGGGTCTCATGAAGGCGCTCGAAAAGCCCATGGAGTCTCTTTCCTCGGCTCTCGGCGTCAGCATGAGCGACATGATGGATATGTGATCCACGGCATTATCGGCGGCACCCCGAAAGGGGTGCCCTTTTGCTGTCTGCCGGCATACGGGGATTTGTGGCAGATGTCGAAAAAGTCCCTGTTTTTGGCATAATATCTGTTGATTTTTCGGTTTGATTTATTTCTGCGGATATGATAGAATACCATGTGGGGAGCCTGTGGCAGTGTGCTGATACTGATTTCTGACCGATGTATAGAGGAAGAATCAGTGTAATGCATCCTGCCCCACTGTGCTGAGAGGGGACTTGCGGTCCCGACCCTTTAAACCTGATTCGGATAATGCCGACGGAGGGAAAGTAGGAGATGCTGTGCGCAGGCATCTTTGGTAGTTTGCCCCTCGTCCTTATCCCGTCAAAAGGAAAGGATGATTTTTTTATGAACAAAGACAAAAAGATCTACATTCTGGCGGAATGTGCGGTAATGGTGGCTCTTGCCACGGGACTGAGCATGATAAAGGTGATAAAGATGCCCTTCGGCGGCTCTGTTACCCTGCTCTCCATGCTGCCCATAATGATCTTCGGCCTTCGCAGAGGCGCTCCCTGGAGCCTTGCCTGCTCTGCCGTTTATTCACTGGTGCAGCTTGTCCTGGATCTCGGTGAGATCTTCACATGGGGACTTACTCCTCAGGCTCTTGTCGCCTGCGGCATACTGGACTATTTCCTTGCTTTTTCCGTGCTGGGCTTTGTGGGCTTCTTCGCCAAGAAAGGTCTGCCTGCGGCTATGGCGGGCATCAGCTTGTCGATCCTGCTCCGCCTTGCGGTCCATGTGATCTCCGGTGTCGTTCTATGGCACTCCTCCGGTGCTTTGTGGTCGGGCTTCCCCGCAGACAATGAGCTGCTTTACAGCCTTGTGTACAACGGCGTTTACATGGTGCCCGAAATGATCTTTACTCTCGTGGGCGCTGCAGCTCTTATCAAGGTCCCCCAGACAAGAAAGGTCCTGAGCCTTGCGTAAATTTAAGGCTGTCATCAGAATAAATTAGGCTTGCCTCCTGCTCTGTGCCAAAAATGTATAGAGCAGGGGCGCTTTTTTTGTCGGATTTTTATAAATTGAGATAAATCTTAAAAAACCATTGACATTTTTCACTGAAAATGATATATTTGTAATGATTAGAAAGATTTTACCCGATGGTAGGATCCTATCTTGAAATTATATGAGGGGTGGTTCTTTCTGTCCCTTGTAAATTCGGAAAAGAGAGTAAATGGAGGTTATCATGAAGAAGGATATCAGGCAGCGTGTTTTTGCCATAGCTGCAGCTGCAAGTCTCAGCCTGACCTGCATGGCTGTCCCCGTAGGGGCTACCGATGTGGGCGGTACTTTGTCCATAACCATGGCAGATAAAGCCGTTAAGACCGATACGATAAGCGTTGCATCGGCAGGTGAACTGACGGCTTCATTTTCACTGGATCACACAGGCGGAGTTGCCGGTGTGGGTCTTGATGTTTGGCTGGAGGACGGAGATGGCAAGGTAGTTGCCACATCCGGACAGAACGGTATCTGCACCATCACCACCACCACGGAGGGCAAGAAGCACTTTGCCACCACTAGCACAAATGTGACTTCCGCAAGCCTCACCTGGAAGGTAAAGGCAGGCAGCTATACCCTGCACATAGAAAACAGCCTTAATGCTCAGCTGAAGGGCTCTGTTGCCTATTCCCTCAAGGCAGACGATCTTGATGATGCAAAGATAATCAGCATCACTCTCAACAAGACCGCAGTCACCCTCACCGAAAAGCAGCAGGCAGCTATACTTACCGCTGCCGTAAACCCCACCAACGCAGATCAGAGCGTTAAGTGGTCTTCATCCGATACTTCCGTTGCTACCGTAAATACCAACGGCAGAGTCGTAGCAGTTGCAAACGGTACAGCTACCATCACAGCCGCAAGCAAGACCGACAGCACAAAGACAGCCACCTGCACGGTGACAGTTGCTATCAAGGAAAAGGCTGTGGCTACTGCTCCCACAGATGCAGCGCCCACATACAACGGCAAGGCTCAGGAACTGGTAACAGGCGGTTCTGCCACCGGCGGCACCATCAGGTACAGCTCCAACGGGACAGACTTCTCCACTGCTATCCCCAAGGGCATAAATGCAGGCACCTACAAGGTATACTACAAGGCAGTCGGCGACGCTTCCCACAAGGATTCCGACGTAGCCTTCATCGAAGCTACCATCAAGCCCAAGACTGTTACCCCCACAGTTGAGCTTTCTCAGGAAGCCTTTGACTATGACGGAACAGAGAAGAAGCCTGCTGTTACTCTGAAGGACGGCACGGATGTGATCCCTGCTTCCGAGTACACCGTATCCTATGAGAACAACAAGGAAGTCGGCACAGGTGTAGTCACTGTCAATGACAAGCTGAATGGCAACTATGAGATCGCTGAGACCAGCAAGACCTTTGACATACTTACTTCCACGACCTACTTCCCCGTAGCTGCAAAGGCTGCAACCTGCGAAGAAGAAGGAAATATCGCATACTGGAAGGGCTCAGACGGCAAGCTCTATGCCGATGCAGAGGGCAAGAAGGTCATCACTCAGGCTGAGACCGTACTTCCCAAGGCTGCCCATAAGTATACTTCACAGCCCGAATACAAGTGGAGCGACGATAAGTCCACCTGCACAGCCACACTCAAATGTGACGACTGCGGTGAGGTGCTGACCAAGACCGTTTCGACAACAAAGACATCCTCCGGCGGCATAGCTACATGGACAGCGGATTTCCAGGATCTTGATCTTGGCAAGACTTCCGTTACCGAGAAGGAGACCGGCTTCAACTTCAGCTATGTTGCAGGCACTCCTGCTACCTGCTACAAGGAAGGCAACAGAGAGTACTGGAAGGGCACAGACGGACTTTTCTATGCTGATGCAGAGGGTAATGTACAGATCACAATGGAGGAGATCGTTATCCCCAAGAAGGAGCATACTCCCGCTTCCACACCTGTTTATGAATGGGATCCCATTGCCAAGACCTGCACTGCACAGATAAGGTGCACAGACTGCGGAGCCGTTACAGACAAGGAGACCGTAGCAGCTACTACCTCCGACGGCATAGAGTATACCGCTGTGTTCACAAATCCTGCATTCGGTACCCAGACCAAGAGCTTTGAGAACGGCTATGCTTCCGAGTGGAACGCTCCCACATATGTATGGTCGGCAGATAACTCCAGCTGCACAGCTACAAGAACAAAGAAGGACAACCCCGGTGAGACCGAGAGCGAGACTGCGGGCGCCGTAGTTTCTGTAAACGGTTCTGTTTCCACCTACACCGCTAAGTTCACCAACCCTGCGTTCACTACTCAGGTAAGGACCAGCGGCGGCAGCGTGTCACCCATAAGCCCTGTTGTTTACCCTGTATATCCCACTTATCCCGCTACCTACTACACTCCCGTATACAGGACCACAGTTCCCGTTTACTCCTCTTCCGCTTACACTACACCGGTGTACAACACTCCTGCATATGTGTTCACCTCTAAGTCTTCAAGCTCCTCTCCTTACTCCGACTCCTCCTTCACCTCCTCTACCACCAAGACAGAGAAGGCTACATCCAAGTCCAACAAGACAGGCACTGCCACCGGCAGCGTATGGAGCAAGTCTGTAAGCAGCTCTCCCATAGAAGGCAAGACCATTACCGCCAAGGCTGACGGCAAGGGCAACATCATCATCAAGTGGGACAAGGTAGAAGACGCAGAGAAGTACACCGTTTGCATCAAGCAGGACGGCAAGTACAAGAGAGTGGCTGTTACCGAAAAGAACGGCTACAAGTTCAAGAATGCCAAGAAGAAGGGCACATATGAGTTTGCTGTAAAGTACACCATCAACGGTGAGCCTTCCAAGCTCAGCCAGTCCTACAAGGCAGAGTGCACTGTAAAGAAGTCCGTTTCCGCAAGCAAAAAGAAGTAAGGTCACGGTAAAGTAAAGCTATCCCCGAAAGCGTTCATATGCTTTCGGGGATTTTTCGGCTGTATATCTCAGAATACGCTTATTTCTGATACTGATCTCTGACCGGTGTATAGACAAGAAACAAGCCGCAAATGCTTGAATATAAGGGATTTGAGGCTTGGAGATTTTCTGTACATCGAGGAAGAATACTATGATACTTGACAGGACAGGAAAAAAATGGTAAAATAGTTTGTGTGTTCAAATAACTTATGGGAAGGAAGTGAGCTCTGTGCCCGCTGTGACCGTCAACGACCTGCAAAGGGAAATAAATGCCGGCTGTGCCGGGGGAGCCTACTACCTTTACGGTGCGGACAACTTTTCCGTGACAAGGACATTCAAAGAGCTGAGGCGTAGCCTTGTTGAGGATGAGGAGCCGCTGAACCTCCACAGCTTTGAGGGAAAGAACATCAGCATAGATGAGGTCATAGAGGCGTGCGAGTCACTGCCTGTCTTTGCCGAAAAGCTGGTGGTGACGGTCTGCGACCTTGATCTTGATGTGAACAAGGTACCTGCACCGAAGCTGAAGCCCCTTCTTGATGAGATAGCTGCCCTGCCGGATACTACGGTGCTCATCTTCTACTCCGCCACCACGGACATCTGCGGCGGGAAGCTGAAGCCCACAGCCGCCAATGCCAAGCTGGTAAACGCAGTGGAAAAGCACGGAAAGACCGTCAGGTTCGATGTGCCTACGGGGGCAAAGGCTGCCAAAATGATAGAGGAGCGCTGCTCCCGGAACGGCTCAGCCATCAGAAGGGATGCGGCAGATCTTCTGATGCGGCGTGTAAAAGGGGACATGGTGCTTGCCATGAATGAGGCGGACAAGCTCTCCGCCTACTCAAAGAACATCACCGCCGGGGATGTGGAACTCCTGACCCCGGAGAACGACGACACCAAGGCATACGAGCTCTCCGATGCCATAGCATCGGGGAATACGGACAAGGCGCTGTCCGTATACCACAAGCTGGCAGAGGCACGGACAGAGACGGTCTATCTGCTGTACATCGTGACAGGGAGCATACTGGACATTTACAGGGCACGCCTTGCCCTTGACAGTAGAAAGAGCGTTGATGATGTGGTGGCTGATTTCGGCTACGCCAAGAACCTGAAATTCCGTGTGACAAATGCCTTCCGCTCTGCCTCCAGAACTACCGCTTCACATATGGCATACTGCCTTGAGGTGCTGATGAATGCGGATCTTGATATAAAATCCGGCAGGGGAGATCCCTCTGCCGTTCTCGAAAATGCAATGATAAGGATTACTGCGGGAAGAAAGTGAGAAAATGACAGACTTTGAGCTGATAAGAAAGGAATTTCCCCTCATAGACAAGGGGGACTTTGCCTATCTGGATACATCTGCCACGGCGCAGAAGCCCTATGCCGTTTTGGAGGCTGTAAGGCGGTACTATGAGGAGGAGAATGCGAACCCTCTGAGAGGTCTTTATGACCTTTCCGTGAAAGCTACGGAGGTCTATGAGGGGGCAAGGGAAAAAACCGCCCGATTCATAGGAGGGGAGACCGAGGAGATCATATTTACCAGAAATGCCTCCGAGAGCCTGAACCTTGTTGCCTATACCTACGGTGAAAAGGTGCTTTCCGAGGGGGATGAGATAATAATTGCGATCTCCGAGCACCACAGCAATATGCTCCCGTGGCGCTACATAGCCGGAAAAAAGGGGGCTGCGGTAAAGTATCTGGAGTGTGACGAAAACGGGGTATACTCCCCGGACTCACTCAGAGCCCTCCTCACGGAAAGGACAAGGATCGTTGCCATGGCGCAGGTCTCCAACATCCTGGGCAGGGTGAACGATATACCCGCACTTGCAGCCCTTGCTCACAGCGCAGGCGCAGTCTTTGTGTGTGACGGCGCCCAGTCCGTTCCCCATATGAAGGTCGATGTGAAGGAACTGGGAGTTGATTTCCTTGCCTTTTCCGGTCACAAGATGGGGGCTCCGATGGGCATAGGCGTACTCTGGGGCAGAAAAGAGCTGCTGGAGGAGATGCCTCCGTTTATGTACGGCGGGGAGATGATAGAGTATGTGACTGCCGATAGGGTGAAATATGCGGAGATCCCCCACAAATTCGAGGCGGGTACCGTGAATGCGGGCGGTGCCGCAGGTCTTGCGGCAGCCATAGACTTCAACGAGGGCATAGGCTTTGAGAATATCCACAAAAGGGAAACGGAGCTTTGTGCCTTGGCGATGGAGGGCATCAGAAGTATCCCCCATGTGCACATCATAGGGTCGGAGGACCCGGAGGAGCACTGCGGCATAATAACCTTTTATGTGGACGGGGTGCATCCCCACGACATTTCAGCCGTTCTTGCGGATGACGGCGTGTATATAAGGGCAGGCCATCACTGCGCACAGCCCTTCCACAAGTTCATGGGCGTAATGTCCACCGCCAGGGCAAGCATTGGCATTTACAACAGCGAAAAGGATATAGAAAGGTTCATAAACAGCCTTTCACAGCTTAGAAGGAGAATGGGTCTGGAATGAACGGTACATTTTACAATGAGGTGCTGACAGAACACAATGTCAGACCGTATCACAAGCACCACCTGGAGGGTGCCAATTTCTCGCTTGAAGGGGTGAACCCCTCCTGCGGGGATGATATCATCCTTTCCCTTGTCATAGAGGACGGCATGGTGAAGGACGGAGCGTTTGAGGGGGACGGATGTGCTATCTCACAGGCATCGGCGGATATAATGCTGGACCTTATCATAGGGCAGACTGTGGAGGAGGCAAAGCGCCTTGCGGACATCTTCTTCCGCATGATAAAGGGCGAGGCTACGGATGAGGAGATAGAGGAGCTGGACGAAGGCTCCGCTCTCAGGGATGTTTCCCATATGCCCGCCCGTGTGAAGTGTGCGGTGCTGGGCTGGCACACCTTTGAGACCATCGTTATGGGGAAAAAGAGAGACGACACCATAGAGACCAAGTAAAACAAAAAGCTCCGGCCGAAAGACTGGAGCGTTATTTTTTTAACCGCCTTGCCGCCGTATGGATAGTGAAACCCGCGTTTAGCAGGTGGGCAAAAGTCCGACAGCTTCACGCTCCCTGCGTCCGTTGCTCCGCACATCTAATGCGGCGGGAGGTCTGCAATCCCCTGTCGATGGCTTAATCCCTATTTGTAAGTGTTGGATCCGCATAAACCACACTTCATCGGTCAAGGCAGAATTGGTCGGAAAAGTCTTTGTGATCTCTTCGTGATCCCTTCTCCTGTAATATATTATAGCAAATATCTACCCCAAAATCAACAACAATTTTTTAGAAAATCCGGGGTCGAATTTGTGTAAATTACACAAAAATCACACATTCACAAAGGCGTACTCTTCCATTTCCTTTATATAATCACCCGTATTTTCGGAAAGATAGCCCAGGCTGCCGAAGCCGCTCCTTACGGTGGGCTTTACCTCCGGCATATACTTCTTCATGAACTTTTTTGAAGCCGAAAGAGCGGGATCCTTGTCGCCGTAATCAAGATGTATCATATCCTGCTTTTTCTCCGGGAAAAGGCGTACATCGCAGTGACAATAGGCGTAGACCATGTTATCTATGTCGATATTGGTCATCCTTGCAAGGTTGGAGGTCATAACGTCCCCACGGCCCTTGCCGTACTTTGAATCAAGCTCGGATACCATGGCGGAGGTGCCTGCCTTTTCAAGACGGCTCTTCCTGCCGTGGCAGCGCTGCCTCATAAGAAACTCCGCAAGACCGGGATTGTCCGTGAACATGAGCCCGTCGAACCACGCCTTTCTGACGCTGAAATCATTGTCGATATAGAGCTTGTATGCAATGGGGGCTCCCAGTGAAAAGCCTGCCACCAGACTTACGGTCTCGATTGAATTGTCCATAAGGAACTGCTTGAGAACACGGTATTCGTCATGAACATTGGTATAACGCTCGGACTGCCCGTGACCGCCGTGATCCGGGGCTATGATAAAGTACCTCCCTTTGAAATATGGTGCGGCAGTTTCATAAGCGTAACTGCCTGAGATCATCATTGGCGGCAAAAGCACTACTGCGGGATCCTTTTTGTCACCGAATGAGTTAATAAACATTACGTCTTCACCTCTTGGCTTGTTTTCTCAGTTCTTTCAGCTTGTCTTTGTTTTCGTACATCTGTTCATCGGCAAGGCGGTGCGCTTCTGCCAGGTCGTTGACACCGAATTCGCACAGGCTCATGCCCAGAGCTATCTCCATCCTTACGGGAGGGCGGTTGTTGACATTGTAGAGCCCTTCCAGAGAATAGAACTTCTCCTTTGCCGTCTCATACTTTTCAAGGCAGTCGTTCCCCTCTATGAAGGCTATATATTCATCGCCGCCTGTCCTGTATGCATCGCCGTACTCTCCGAAGCTGTTGCGTATTATCTCCGCCGCACCTCTCAGATGCTTGTCGCCTTCTTCGTGGCCGTGATTGTCGTTCACGGTCTTGAGACAGTTCACATCCATGTGTATGACGCAGCACCGTCCTTTTTTCCTGTGTGCAGCACCCTTTTCAAAGGCTTCAAATGCGGCTCTGTTCTTGAGCCCCGTAAGGGCATCGGTAGTGGCGACCTGCCTCATGAGCTCCAGTTCCTTGTCGTTCACGCTGGCGGAGATTATCTGCTTGAGCTCATAATTTGCAAGTATCACCACGAAGACGAGCAGACCTATGCGGGTGAACCTTGCGGAATCCTCCCTGTGGAGGATATAGCAGAAGAGCATATCCGCAGCACCCGTGAAAACAACGATAGAAAATGCCGTGAGCAGGTATTTTCTCTGCTCCTTATTCATGATGTCGTCTCTTAAAGCTCTTACGCAGATGAATACCAGCACTCCCACGCCGTAAAGTATCACAAGGTGGGAAAGTATAAGGGTGTCGTGGTAGTCAAGATCCAGGAAAAGGACGGCAAAGACCTGTGCCGCCGCATTTATCAGCGCCGCTGCGATAACGCTGTTCACGGCTCTGGAATTCTGAGCCCTGCACATATACGCCATATAAAGGACGCAAGGGATGGGGAGCAGCACCAGCGACATATACTCAATGACCCTTGCGGCGGCGGTGTTGTCGGATATGAGCTCCATAAAGCCCGTCTGTGAATTTGTCCAGGCGGCGAGCATCATGGCAAAGGTGCCGAGCGCTATGGTGCCCGTGCGGTCTCCGGAGGAGAAGGCGCCTATTATGGAGATGCCCAGTCCGAATATGAAGGTGATGGCGCATATGAGGAAAGGCACTATGTTCTGCCTGATGTGTATCCTCATGATCTCATCGGGGTAGGCGAGGGACAAATCATTGAAGCGTGTCCACCTGGAGTTACCCAGAAGGTCGGAGTATATTATGCTCAGTTCCTTTGTGCCCTCAAAGTCGGGAAAATGCACATAGTGGGTAAAGCGGCCGTAATACTTTCCTGCTATGCCGTCAAGCCCGGGGTGGAAATCATAGATCTCCGTGCCGCCCAGATAGACATCAAACACAAGGTTGTTTGAGGAAAAGGACAGCATCCTGCCCTGCAGCTCGGAGGAGGAGATGGACTTGGTGATGATAACTCTTCCGTCCATACCCACGAACCTCAGATCCTTAAAGTCTACGGGGCTGCCGTCCTCATCATAGGTCCAGCCCTCGGAAAAGTCGCTGTCTCCGGAGAATTTGTTGCCGATAAAGTTGTTTTTGAAGAAAAAGACACAGAAAAAAGCTATGATGATCACCAGAGCAGAAAAGTATATGGCGTTTGAATGGAATTTGCTCATGCTGTCACAGCTCCTTTCTTTTTTCTTCATGTGAATGTAAACACACCCACCATATAGTATAGCATATCCTTTCGGAAAAATCAACAATATATGAAAAATAAAATTTTATTATAGTCAATTATGGGAAGTTAATTATTTAGTCTGTTCAAAGCTAATATTAGCAACTTCGCAAAGATTGATAATTTTGGTTGACATTTTAACAAAATAGGTTTATAATCATAGTATAGTCACAAACAATATCTGTTTGACATGAGCAGATAAAACATATTCAGCATACTTTGAAACGGAGACGTTATGATAAAGAATCTGAAAATGTCTGCAGTGGTATCACTGTGTGTGGGTATCATCTCCTTTGTGTGCATGGCTGTCCTGTACCTTGTGCTCGGTGCCAGAGTTTCGGAAACGGTGCAGGAAAAGTCCGTTGAAAACATGATGTCCGTTCTCAACGGTCAGGCAAACCTCATAGAAAACTATGTCAGCAGCTCGGAGAACATCATCAGGGAATATGCCAGTGCGGGCGAGGTGATTGCCCTGCTGAGGGACCCCTCCGATCCCCAGAGGGTGAAGGAGTGCCAGGAGTACACCGAAAGGTTCTTCTCCAACCTCCACCTGTGGGAGGGCATCTACACCTCCGACTGGGATACCTGTGTCCTTGCCCACAACAGCAGGAACTTTGTGGGGATGGTGACCCGCAAGACAGGGGAGCTGACCGCTTACAGAAAGACGATGACCGATTCGCCCGACGGCTTTTTCAACGGCGGCGCCTTTGTTTCGCCGTCCTCCCACAAGATGATCTTCAACCTGCGCATGGCGATCTATGACAACGACGGTACTCCCTTGGGACTTGTGGGCGGCGGACCCTTCCTTTCGGGGCTCAATGAGCTCCTTGTGCGGATGAACGCTTCGGATGTGAAAAGCGAAAGGTATGCCGTCATCGACTCCGCCCACTACATCTACGCTTACAACAGCGATGAATCCCTTATCATGGCACCCATAGAGTATGACAGCCACATTGCCGTTATGGAAAGGGTGAATGCAGGGGAGAATGAGGGCGTTCTGGAGGATGAAAACGACACCATAGCCTACCGCTTTCTTTCCGACTACAACCTGATACTCACCATGAGCTACGACACGGATGAGCTTATGAGCAGCGTTTACAAGACAAGGCAGACTTTCATCTTCTTTGCGGCTGTTACGGAGATACTCATCATCGTAGGCACTGCCGCTGCCTCTCTCTTCATCACAAGGCCTCTCAACAGGGTCACAAGGGCAGTTGACAGTCTGGGAAGGCTCTCCCTTGAGGAAAAGACGGATATCAAGCGTTATTCCGGGGCAAAGAGCGAAGTGGGCAGGATAGCCGATTCCGTGGATTCACTGAATGGGGTGCTCAAAAACATAGTCAACACCCTTTCGGACTGCTCCGCTTCTCTGGGCAGGGGCTCCGAGCTTATGACAGGCACGGTGGCAGCCCTTTCCGAAAGTGCCGACACAAACAGGAAGACCACCGAGAAGATATCCGCAGGCGCAGTTTCCGCAAACCGCTCCATCCATGCCGTAAATGACAGGATAGGCACCATGACCGAGATAGTAAGGGAGAGCAGGGATGCCACGGGGCAGCGTGTGGATGAGGCTGCCTCCATGATAGCATCAATAGATGAAAAATTCCTTTCGGTAAAGAAGAGCACGGAAAAGACGGAAAAGGATATAGAAAGGTCTGTGGGCTACCTTGACTCTCTGGGGATAATAAGCGACAATGTACAGGTCATAAGGGAGATAGCAGGAAACACCAATTTCCTTGCCATAAACGCATCCATCGAGGCTGCAAGGGCAGGGGATGCGGGAACGGGCTTCGGGGTAATAGCATCGGAGATAAAGGAGCTTTCCTCCCTTTCCTCAAATGCGGCGGACAATATCTCAGCCATATGCGTCAAGATGAACGACAACATCGGCACCATCAAGAAGTGCTTTGATGAGATAGTCACCTTTATAAAGCAGGATATATCGGTAATTTTCGAGGACATGAGGGACACTGCCGAAAAGCTGAGAGCTTCGGTGGATGAAGTCAACGGGGACATGGACAGGATGTCGGAGATCATTGAGTGCATACACGCAGAGACCTCCACTCTGGGCGCCCTCGTGGAGGAAAACGAAAAGGGAGCGGCGGACATCGACGAAAAGACACGCAGGCTCTACGAGACAGTAAGGCAGCTGGATGACTACATCAGCAGGAACAAGCAGACAGTGCGTGACATAGACAGGATAGTTTCAAGCTTTGTAAAATAATATCAAAGGCGGGTCATCTGAGCCCGCCTTTTTATTGAAAACAAACAATTTTACAAAAAGGTCATTTTGATTTCACTAAATAACAGGGCTCTTGTTGTATCATGTATAATAATACTGATCCTTCCTCGATGTATAGACCGTCTCCAAGCCTCAGATCCCTTATATCCAAGCATTTGCGGCTTGTTTCTTGTATATACATCGGTCAGAGATCAGTATAAGAATCATCAACGGAGAAAGTTGCTATGCGTCTTGACAGGTTCATTTGCTCACAGGGGGGGCTTACCCGCAGTGATGCCAAAAGGATGATACAAAAAGGCTTTGTGAGCGTAAACGGCAAGGTGGCTGTAAGGTCCGATACGGCAGTGGATGAGGAAAAGGATGTCATCACCCTTAAAGGTCAGGTGCTGTCCTACAGGAAATATGTCTACATAATGCTCAATAAGCCGAAGGGCTATATCTGCGCCACAGAGGACAGGAAAAGCGCCACGGTGACGGAGCTTATCCCGCCCAGCCTGTTCAGAAAGGGTATATTCCCCGCAGGCAGGCTGGATATAGATACCACCGGCTTCGTGCTCATGACGGATGACGGGGAGCTGGCTCACAATATGCTCTCTCCCAAGCACCATGTGGAAAAGGAGTATGAGGTCAGTCTGCGGGATCCCTGCAAGGAAGATACTGCCCGCCTTTTTGAAGAGGGCATCACCCTGGAGGACGGAGAGAGCTGTGCTCCCGCAAGGCTCATCTTTACGGGAGACCCGAAGCTGGTGCGCCTTGTGCTGCATGAAGGGAAATTCCACCAGGTAAAGAGGATGTTTGAGGCGGCGGGAAACAAGGTCACGGACTTAAAGCGCATAAGGATCGGCGGAGTGTGCCTTGATGAGAGCCTTGCTGCCGCCGAGTGCAGGGAACTGAACGAGGAAGAAGTCGGACTGCTTTTGAAAAGAGAAAAGACGGAAGTACGGGAGTGTGACGAAGTATGAGCAAGATACTTGACTGGAACATTTATAAGGAGAAAGCCGCACAGCTGGCGGCAGAAGGTGCTGTGCTCCTTGAAAACAGGAACAGCGCCCTACCGCTCATGGGAGAGGTGTCTGTATTCGGAAGGATGCAGCTCCATTACTACAAGAGCGGTACAGGCTCAGGCGGGCTTGTGAACGCACCGGAGGTAACAGGCCTGCCGGAGGGTCTTGAAAATGCGGGAGCCCGCATAAATGAAGAGCTGCTGGAGATCTACAGGAAATGGGACAGCGAAAACCCCGTAAAGACCGCAGACGGCTGGGGCGGTGAGCCCTGGAGCCAGGCGGAGATGCCCCTTGACGATGCTGTTGTGGAAAAAGCCGCTGCCCGCAGTGATACGGCTCTTGCGGTGATCGCACGCACAGCGGGGGAGGAACAGGAAAACAAGGCGGAAAAGGGCTCATATCTCCTCACGGATGAAGAGGAGGATATGCTGCGCATCATCCGCAGACATTTCAAAAAGGTGGCTGTGGTCATAAATGCGGGCAATATCATAGATATGTCCTTTGTGAAAAAGTATTCCCCTGATGCGGTGATGTATATCTGGCACGGGGGCATGACAGGCGGCACGGGAGCGGCTGAGGTGCTTACAGGGCTGTCTCCCTCGGGAAAGCTGCCGGACACCATACCCCTCGATATAAAGGACATCCCCTCGGACAGGAACTTCGGCGATCCCATGAAAGCCGTCTATGCGGAGGATATTTTTGTGGGCTACCGCTACTTTGAGACCTTTGCTCCGGATAAGGTGCTCTACCCCTTCGGCTACGGCCTTTCCTACACCACATTCGGGATAAAGGCGGATACAGAGCCCTCAGACAGCGGCTTTTCCGTAAGGGTCTCGGTAAAGAACACGGGTGACACTGCGGGCAAGGAGGTAGTGCAGGTCTATGTGAAGGCTCCCTCGGGAAAGCTGGGGAAGGCTGCAAGAGTGCTCTGCGGCTTCGGAAAAACAAAGCTCCTCTCTCCCTCCGAAAAGGAGACCATGACGATAAAGGTGCCGGAGTATGCCTATTCCTCCTACGACGAAACGGGAGCGAGCGGCTTTGAGAGCGCCTATGTACTTGAAGCCGGCACCTATGAGATATATGTGGGCAGCGACGTGAGAAGTGCGGAAAAGGCGGGAGAGTTCACTCTTGAAAAAACTAAGTGCGTATGTCGGCTCACACAGGCTCTGGCTCCCGTCGCTCCCTTTGACAGGATGACCGAAAGAGACGGAAAATGTGTATTTGAGTCGGTACCCCTGCAGAAGGTGTCGGAAGATGAAAGGCGTATGGCTGAAAGACCCCTTTCATTCCCGTTCACAGGTGACAAGGGATATAAATTCACGGATGTGGGGGATTCCTGCACCATGGAGGATTTTGTGTCTCAGCTCACGGACAGGGAGCTTTGCGAAATGGCAAGGGGAGAGGGCTGCGGCAGCCCCAAGGTGACTCCAGGCACCACCTCTGCCTTCGGCGGCATTACGGAGCACCTGAACAAGCACTATCTCATCCCCGTGGGCTGTACCTCCGACGGCCCCTCAGGACTGCGGTTCGACTGCGGTACACAGGCATTTTCCCTGCCCATAGGCACTCTTATCGCTGCCACCTTCAACACGGAGCTTACAGAGGAGCTTTTCGGGTATACGGGTCTTGAAGTGGCTTACAATAAGGTGGACTGTCTGCTGGGACCCGGCATGAACATACACCGTCACCCACTTTGCGGCAGGAACTTCGAGTATTTTTCGGAGGATCCTTTCCTGACAGGGAAAATGGGGGCTGCGGAGCTGAGGGGACTGACAAGCGCAGGCGTTACGGGGACAATAAAGCATTTCTGCGCCAACAATCAGGAGTACGGCCGCCACACTATTGACAGTATAGTTTCGGAAAGAGCTCTCCGTGAGATCTACCTCAAAGGCTTTGAGACTGCCGTAAGGGAGGGCGGAGCCACCTCTGTGATGACCACCTACGGCAGGCTGAACGGCACCTACACCTCCGCCAAGTACGACCTCTGCACCACTGTCCTGAGAAAGGAATGGTGCTTTGAAGGCTTTGCCATGACCGACTGGTGGGCAGATACCGGACTGGACGAAAACAACAAGCCTGTGGGAGCTTACTGCACCGCCGAAATGGCAGCAGCTGGTAATGATACCTACATGGTCTTTGCGGATGCGGAGAAGGCCTCGGACGATCTGGAGAGCGGGCTTGAAAACGGCACGGTCACAAGGGGAGAGCTGGCAAGAAATGCCATGAATATACTGGGCTTTCTGAAAAAGTCCCATGCCTATGAACGCATTTGCGGCATAAAGACCGATATAGAGCTTATAAACCGCAGGGAAACCGACCATGACGACACTGAGGGTCTGCATTACTTTGAGATAAAGGGCGGAGACGGCGGCATAGATGTTTCCTGGATAGACACCTCAAAGGGAAGCACCGCCATATTCGTACTTGACGTGGAGAAAACCGGATTTTACGACATAGTCCTCACAGGCTCCACGGAGCTGAGCGAAAAGGCGCAGTCTGCGGTGTCGGTGTTCTCCATGGGGAGCCATATGGGTACCTTCACCTTTAGCGGAACGGAGGGCAGGGATGTGAGCTTCACGGCATCAGCACCCTTCTTCTCCAGATACACCACCCTGAAGCTGTACTTTGCTCAGGGCGGCATAAACTTAAGCTCTGTCAGATTTGTGATGAAAAACGCATTCTGACGCTGATACTGATCCTTCCCCGATGTATATACGATCCCTCAAGTCTCTTATATCCAAGCGTTGCAGCTTGTTTCTTGTCTGTACATTGGTCAGAGATCGGTATAATAAAAACGAAAAGATCCCCGTCCAAGGGTCAGCAGACCTTTGGGCGGGGCATCTCTTTTTCTAAAGCCTTTCGGGCTTGTGGTCTCTTTCATAGGCCCGTATTATCTCCGTTACCAGCTTGTGGCGCACCACATCCTTGTCTGTGAACCTGTTGATGGAGATATCATCTATTCCCTTGAGTATCCTCATGGCATCTATAAGACCGGACTTTCTGCTCTCCGGCAGGTCTATCTGTGTGATGTCTCCTGTGATGACCATTTTGCTTCCCGTGCCGAGGCGGGTGAGGAACATCTTTATCTGTTCTCTTGTGGTGTTCTGCGCCTCATCAAGGATGATAAAGGCATCGTCCAGGGTGCGTCCTCTCATGTAGGCAAGGGGTGCCACCTCGATCACGCCCTTTTCCATGTTCCTTGCGAAGTTTTCAGGACCCATCATGTCGAAAAGAGCATCGTAGAGGGGTCTGAGATAGGGGTCGACCTTGTTCTGCATATCTCCCGGAAGAAAGCCCAGCTTTTCCCCTGCCTCAACGGCGGGGCGGGTGAGGATTATGCGGTTCACCTCATGGTTTCGGAATGCCTTTACAGCCATAGCCACAGCCAGGTAGGTCTTTCCCGTACCCGCAGGACCTATTCCCATAACGATGGTGTTTTCGGCGATCTTCTCCACATATCTCTTCTGACCGATGGTCTTTGCCCTTACCACCTTTCCGGAGGAGCTGACACATATACCGTCTGCCGTAGCTTTCAGCACTTCGTTTACGCTGTCCTCCTCAACTGCGGAAAAGATGTTTTCAAGGGACTGCTCAGTCAGCTCCTCTTTCTCTGCTGCGGTGCACAGGGCTCTTATGGCCATGGCACACTTCTTCACCCCGTCCTCGTCACCGCTTATGCGCACATCTTCTCCTCTTCCCAGTATGGCAACGCCGTACTGCCTCTGGAGCCTGTTTACATTTTCATCGAATCTGCCGAATACTCTGCTGAGTATATCCGCATCCTGTATAGTGATTATCTCTTCCATTTTCTCCGATCAGCCTATCTCCTCGCAAAGCTCGTCCGTTTCCTGTCCCGTGTAGAGTATGCCCCTCATACCCGCTTCGACCGCACCGTCCACATTTTCCTGCACATCGTCTATAAACACACATTCTGCGGGATCCAGGGAATACTTTTCGCAGAGGAGCTCATATATCCTCCTGTCGGGCTTTGTCACCTTTACATCGCAGGAGTATATCCCCCCGTCGCAGTATTTTGTGAATGTCATCACCCACGGGGCTGTGTGCAGCAGGTATGAGAAGTAGTTTGACAGGTAGTATACATTATACCCCTGCTCTTTCAGCTTTTGTATGAGGGGTATGGTGGAGGCTTTCAGCTTCGGGCATTCTCCCAGCTTCGCAAAGATGAACCTGATCTCCGTCTCTGCCTCGGGTGCGGACGCAATGAACAGCCTCAGCACCTCCTCGTCGCTCATCACCCCTCTGTCCAGCTCTCTCCAGGCGGGGTTTCCCCAGGTGGCTCCTATCACCTTTACGGCAGTCTCCTCGTCAAAGTATCCCCTGACAAAGCCGTTGAAATCGAAATCTATAAGTACCTTTCCTATGTCAAAGATAACATTCATAGCATTTTCCTCACAGTTTCCACCAGGGCATCAAGATCCTCCGCCACAGCGTGGGTGTATTTTTCGGTCTCACTGTCCGGGGGAGTAAGATCCGGCACCATTACGGTGAAAAGCCCCGCATCATGGGCAGATCTCAGCCCGTTGGGTGAATCCTCCACCGCAATGCACTCGGAGGGTGGCAGCCCCAGCATCTCGCAGGCGTGGATGTACACATCCGGAAAGGGCTTTCCCCGCTTTACGTCCTTTGCGGAGAGGACAGTGTCAAAGCCGTCTCTGAGCCCCGTTTCTTCAAGGTACCCAATGGCTCTTTTAAGGGGCGTGGCAGTCACGACTGCGGTGACCAGTCCCATTTCATGCAGCCTTGAGGAGACCTTATCCGCACCCTTTTTCAGGCTGATGCCCTCCTTTTCGATGAGGGCTGCCATAAGCTCCTTTCTGCGAGTCCTTACCGACCTGTACCCATCTTCACCGCCGAAATAGGGGGCTGCCACGCTGATATCGCAGCTTCTCAGCGAGAGTATCTCATCATCGGAAAGGGAATAGCCCAGCTCTCCGGAAGCCTGTCTCCAGCAGATGTTGTAGAGCTTTTCCGTATCTATGAGCACACCGTCCATATCAAAAAGAACAGCCTTCATCAAAATACCTCCGTTACGGCTTCTATTATGCCCGAAATAAGGGCAGTGAGCATTATGAGGACTATCACCCAGAAAATAATGACGGGAAGGGCATAGATGAGCTTCTTCTTCCTCCCTTTCCTTACCTGTGTCTCCCTGCATTCCTCGAAAACATCGGCAGGTATGCTCCTGACTGCGATGGACACCAGCAGCGGAGTTATCAGAAGATCGTCCAGGTACCCCACACCGGGGATAAAGTCCGGGATAAGGTCTATGGGGGAGAGGAAGTAAGCTGCCGCAGCGCCGCAGAGGAGCTTTGCCCCCGGGGGGGTCTTTTTGTGGGAAAGGGCTGAAAAGACCACGGGTATAAGGCTGTTGAGATACACAGCCTCCTCCCTTATGCTGCGCTTTACGGGCTCGGAGCTCTCTATGTCAAAGCTCTCCTCGGAGGCATCAAAGTCCAGCTCGTAAAGCGTTCCGTCCTTTGATACACCCAGCTTTATCTTCCTTTCGCCGCTGTGCTTCACAAACAGGATATCGCTGTCGGAAAGGGATGAGAGAAACTTCCCGTATTCGTTTTTGTAGATGAGCCTTTCCTCGCTTTTCCGCCTTATGGGCGGGCGTGTCCTTCTGAAAGGGTTCCCTGCGGCGGGTTCGGGCTGTATGTAAGGCCTTGACGGGGCGCAGATCTTCTCCGTCACCGCTCCGTAAAGGATATATCTGCCGGAGACCGTCACATCCCTTTTACCGGTCAGGGATTCGGAAAACCTGGATATGAACACGTTTTTCACTGCCATGACTATATCCCGTCCTTCAAGGGATATGCTCTCCAGCACCGCATCCGAAAAATTAAAGTGTTTAGCTGTATCCTCGTTCATTTTGTAGCATCCTGCGAAGTAATATCGGCTTTAAGAAACTCTCTTACCTTGTTTAGGGCGTCGTTGTATTCAATGGAGCGGAGCCCGGGGAATGCGTTTATAAAGCGCTTCATGCTGTGCTTTGTAAAGGCGGCGTACACATCCGCACGCTTTTGCATCTTCTCCCTGTGCTTTTCCTGCTTTTCGGTGACATCGGCTGTAATGCCGTCTATGAGCCCCTTTGCCCTGCCGGATATCTCATCCGCCGCAAGATAGACTCCCGCCTCCGCATCATGCCCCAGCTCCTGCGCTCCAAGGGCTGCCGTGCCCAGAGAGAGCCCCATTTCCTCCGCCTTTTCGTACATAAGGTCGGTGATCTCCGTGATCTCCTTCAGTTTAAGGTTGAACCTGTTTACGGCTGCCACGGAGGCTATGGTGTCTATTATCAGGAGCGTGCCGCCGGTGAAGATCAGGGTAAGCCCCAGAGTGCGGGGCAGCAGGGAGATTATCTTTTCTGTCAGAGGAACTGCGCCGCAGATGCCCACAGTCCCCAGAAGCCCCCATTCAAGGCTGACTTTCAGGCAGATGTACCCGTGGAAATTGAACTTTTCGTCGGTGTAGTCCCACCAGATATTGTTGAACAGCTTTCTCATGGCAACGCCAACTATAAGCTCGAAAAGGGTGCATATGACCATGGAAAGTGCAAAAACAAGGGGGATATTGTCCGCCACGCCCCCAAGACCTATCCTGAGGATAAGGGCGCCGAAGCCGTAAATAGGGCAGACAGGGGAGTTTAAAAATCCCCTGTCGGAATACTTTCCCATTTTTATGGTGTGGACACACACTTCCATTGCCCAGCCCAGAAAGGACCAGATAAGAAAAAGCAGTGCCGCCGTGTATAGGGTCATCAGTCTACGAGGGCGGGATCGAAGCTTTCCTTCCAGGGAAGCCCCCACTTGCCCAGCTCCTCCATAAAGGAATCCGGATCGAATTCCTCTATGTTGCGCACACCCTTTAAGCTCCACTTCCCCGTGAGCAGCATCATGGCGCCTATCATGGCGGGAACGCCGGTGGTGTAGGAGATGGCCTGAGAGCCTACCTCCGCATAGCAGTCCTCATGGACGCAAACATTGTAAACATAGTACCTGACGGGCTTTCCGTCCTTTACGCCCTGCATTATGCAGCCTATGTTGGTCTTTCCTTTGGTGCGGGGGCCCAGTGAGGCAGGGTCGGGGAGAACGGCCTTCAGGAACTGGAGAGGAACTATCTCCATACCGTTGAAGTTTATGGGCTTGATGGAGGTCATGCCCACATTCTCAAGGCATTTCAGGTGTGTGAGGTAGGACTGGCCGAAGGTCATGAAAAAGCGTATGCGCTTTATGCCTTTGATGTTGAGCGCAAGGGACTCCAGCTCCTCGTGGTGGAGAAGGTACATATCCTTTTCGCCGACCTCGGGGAAATCATACACACGCTTTATCTCCATAGGCTCTGTTTCCACCCACTTGCCGTTTTCAATATAGGAGCCCTTTGCGGACACCTCTCTGATGTTTATCTCAGGGTTGAAGTTGGTGGCAAAGGGATAGCCGTGATCTCCCGCATTGCAGTCAAGGATGTCTATGTAATGTATCTCATCGAAATAGTGCTTCTGTGCGTAGGCGCAGAACACCCCCGTAACGCCGGGGTCGAAGCCGCTTCCCAGAAGAGCCGTGAGCCCTGCCTTCTCAAAGCGCTCCCTGTAAGCCCACTGCCATGAATACTCGAACTTTGCGGTGTCCTCCGGCTCGTAGTTTGCAGTGTCCACATAGTTCACGCCGCATTCAAGGCAGGCATCCATTATGTGAAGATCCTGATAGGGGAGGGCAAGGTTCAGGCAGAGGTCGGGCTTGTAGGACTTCATAAGGGCAACAAGCTCCTCTACACTGTCAGCATCCACCTTTGCGGTGGATATCTTCGTCTTTGTGGTGCCCTCCAGCTTTGCTTTGAGAGCGTCGCACTTTGACAGTGTCCTTGAAGCTATCATTATATCATCAAATACATCGGAGTTCTGGCAGCATTTGTGGATGGCAACGCTTGCAACGCCGCCGCAGCCTATTATAAGTGTTCTTGACATATCCCTCATTCTCCTTTTATAAGCTCTTTGAGTGCTTTTATCAGCTTGTCGGTCTGTTCTTCCGTGCCTACGGTGATGCGCAGGTAGTTTTCCGTGCCGGGCTTTGCAAAGTGGCGGACGTAGATGTCCCTGTCCTTCAGGTAGGTGTATATATCCGCTGCCTTGTGGGCGGGGTGGGTGGCAAAGAGGAAGTTGGTGCTGCTGTCGGCTACCGTAAATCCCAGCTCACGCAGCTCCTTTTTAGCTTTGTCCCTTATGTCCGTGACCCTTCTGAGTGTTGCCCTGAAATATTCCTCATCCCTGACGGAGGCGATGCCCGCCTCTATCTGGAGGCTGTCAAGAGGATAGGAGTTCACACAGTCCTTCGTGGCTCTGAGGGCTCCCATAAGGGTGTCGCCGCAGATACAGTAGCCTATCCTCATGCCTGCCATGGAACGGGATTTGGAGAAGGTCTGGATCACAGCCAGATTATCGTATTTTGAAAGCAGCCCCACCGAGGTCCGACCGCCGAAATCCACATAAGCCTCATCCACGATGACCACGCTGTCAGGATTGGCTTTGAGCACCCTTTCCACAAAGTCAGTGCCTACGCCGATACTTGTGGGGGCGTTGGGATTGCACAGCACCACGCCGCCGTTTTCGGTGCAGAAGTCCTCCACATTCACAGTAAGATCCTCATTCAGGGGGAAGGTGCGGTACGGGATGCGGTACAGGTCGCACCAGACGGGGTAAAAGGAATAGGTGATCTCCGGGAAGATGATGGGCTTGTCCGAGTTGAAAAAGGCTCTGAAAGCCACAGACAGCACGTCATCCGAGCCGTTGCCGCAGAATACGTTCTTTTCATCAACGCCGAACCTTTCAGCCAGTGCCCTGCACAGGGGTCTTGCATTGGCATCGGGGTACCTTTTCAGTTCGCCTGCTTTGTACCTCTCCACTGCCTCCTGCACGAGGGGCGATGGGGGGAAGGGGTTCTCATTGGCGTTGAGCTTTATGAAATCCTTTTTGTCGGGCTGTTCGCCGGCAGTATAAGGGGATATTTTTATCAGATTGTCCGTATAACTCATTGTTATCCTCCGCTCTCTTTGTGTGACCTGCGGTCACTCTGTTGATTATACACCTTTTCGGGGTCTTTGTCAAGACTGTGGGGCTTTTGTAACAACTGCGGCTGTTCACTTGTCAATGATCTTGGACACTCACCCTCAAAAAATATGACATTAAGCAGATAATCGCAAAATCACCTCTTGTAGGAGCCGGAGGCGACGGAAAGAGGT
>JAGAWT010000021.1 GCA_018110985.1 Oscillospiraceae bacterium | reverse complement strand
GTAAACGTTTTTACAGCAAACTGCGGATGTATAGCTTAGAAGACGGCAGAAAACAGCTGGCAGCGTACAACAAGCGTTCAAACAGCATACCAAAAGTCTGCCTGAAATACAAGTCACCGAACGAAGTGCTTGAAGACCATCTTTCGGTGATGTGGTGAGCCGCCGCAAAATCACCTCTTTCCGTCGCCTTCGGCTCCTTCAAGAGGTGATTTTGCGATTATCTGCTTAATGTCATATATTTTTGAGGGTGAGTGTCCAAGATCATTGACAAGTGAACAAGCAGACGGATAAAGAAAAGGAGCATATGCTTGACATCGTCTTCTGTGTGTGTTATACTGTAATGACAGGATCAAATGTCATTTTCCCCAATCGAGAAAGGAGAAAACACCAATGTTTGAACAGGTAAAGCTTCCCTATTCCTTTGATGCGCTGGAGCCCTTCATCGACACTGCCACCATGGAGACCCATTACGGCAAGCACCATGCCGCATACACCAAGGTATTTTCTGAGGCTGCTGCAAAGGCAGGACTTGAAGGAAAGAGCGCCGAGGAGATACTGTCCGACCTTGAAAGCGTTCCCGATGCAGCTTTGAGAAAGGTTTTGCGCAACAACGGCGGCGGATATCTCAACCACAATATCTATTTTGAAGCTCTCTCTCCTTCCCCGAAGAAGGCACCGGAAGGAAAACTGGCAGAGTGCATAGACAAGACCTTCGGCTCTCTCGATGCCCTGAAGGAAAAGCTGACGGCTGCCGCCCTGGGACAGTTCGGTTCCGGCTGGGCATGGCTCACGGTCAGCAAAAAGGGTGAGCTTGAAGTGGTCTCCACACCCAATCAGGACAACCCCTATTCTCTTGATCTCGGCACGCCCCTTGTGGCGCTTGATGTCTGGGAGCACGCCTATTACCTTAAATACAGGAACCTCAGAGGAGAGTATATAAAGAACTTCTTTGAGGTGCTGGACTGGTCCGTGGCAGAGAAGAGATTTGCTGCGGTCTGAACCGCCAAGAATAACAGCAAGCCCGATAGCTGCGGATATCCCACAGCTATCGGGCTTATTTCATCTGGAGCTGAAAACGTGACTCGAACACGCGACCTGCGCATTACGAATGCGCTGCTCTACCAACTGAGCTATTTCAGCAATGTCTGCCGGGTAAAAAAATGGAGCTGATTGCCGGATTTGAACCGGCGACCTCATCCTTACCAAGGATGTGCTCTACCAACTGAGCTAAATCAGCAACATTGCTATTATAGCACTTTGGATATCTCAAATATAGCACAAAATCTTTCTATAAATTAAATTTATTATGAATGTAAGTCTACAAATTGAGCATATCCTCATTGCACTGCGGGAATATTCCTATATTAAATGAAAGAACTCGCCAAATGATGAGAGCTCTAAAACTCTTGGAGAAAAGAACGAAAAAATTGTGCAGAACGCCAAAGGGGTTTTCCTTGACAAATCTCACAGTTATGGTATAATGTAAAGGCGATTTGATTTACATGATGTGGTGAATGCTATGCGCAAGGGAAAAGACATCTATATCTCCTTTCTTCTTGACTTTTATTCTCCAATGCTCACCGAAAAGCAGCATGAGGCTCTTGACCTTTACTACAACGAGGATCTGTCCCTGTCGGAGATATCCGAGCAGTGGGGCATAACCCGTCAGGGGGTCAGGGAGATCATAAAAAGAGGAGAGCAGATACTGACGGGTCTGGAGGAAAAGCTGGGTCTTGCGGGCAGGTTTAGGAGCCTGGAGGCTCTGTGCGACAGGCTTGAAGGTCTGGATGTGCCGGATGAGGGCACCAAAGAGGAGATATGCGGCATTGCGGAGCAGATAAGGAACATCATCTGATGTGCTCCGGGCGTTCTTTCACAGTGAAAAGAGGTGTACGCAATGGCTTTTGAAGGCCTTTCGGAAAAGCTTGCCGAAGTTTTCAAACGGTTAAAGGGCAGAGGCGTTCTCTCCGAGAACGATGTCAAGGAGGCTATGCGTGAGGTAAAGCTCGCCCTCCTTGAGGCGGATGTAAACTACAAGGTGGTAAAGGACTTTGTAGACAGGGTAACGGTCAGAGCCGTGGGCTCGGACGTGCTCACAAGTCTTACGCCGGGTCAGCAGGTCATAAAGATAGTAAATGATGAACTGGTGGAGCTCATGGGCAGCGAAAACGCCCGTATAGAGTACCCCTCAAAGCCCCCCTGCATCATTATGATGGTAGGTCTTCAGGGTTCGGGTAAGACCACCCACGCCGCAAAGCTGGCAAAGTATTTCAAGGAACAGGACAAGAGACCGCTCCTTGCAGCCTGCGACGTTTACCGTCCCGCAGCTATAAACCAGCTGCAGGTAGTAGGCGAAAAGGCGGGTGTCAAGGTCTTTGAGATGGGGCAGATAAACCCTGTGGTCATTGCAAGAGAAGCTGTAAAGCACGCAAGGGAGCATGGCAACGAGATAGTCATCCTTGATACGGCAGGTCGTCTGCATATAGACGAAGAGCTTATGGACGAGCTGAAGAACATCAAGGAGGAGACACAGCCCCATGAGATAATCCTTGTGGTGGATGCCATGACCGGTCAGGATGCTGTGAACGTGGCTAAAGCCTTTGACGATGCCCTTGGCATCACGGGCGTGCTCATGTCCAAGCTGGATTCCGATACCAGAGGCGGTGCGGCTCTTTCCGTACTTGCTGTTACGGGCAAGCCCGTCAAGTTCGTGGGTACGGGCGAAAAGCTGGACGACCTTGAAGTTTTCCACCCCAAGAGGATGGCATCCAGGATCCTGGGCATGGGCGATATGCTCACCCTTATAGAAAGAGCGGAGCAATCTCTGGATCAGTCCAAGGTGCAGAAGCTGGCAAACAAGCTGCAGGAGGACAAGGGCTTCGACCTCAACGACCTGCTGGAGCAGATGAAGCAGATAAAGAAAATGGGCAGCATAAAGCAGCTTGCCTCAATGCTCCCGGGTGTGGGCGAAAAGATAAAGGATGTGGATGTGGACGACAGCCAGATGGGCAGGATAGAGGCACTCATAACCTCCATGACGCCCGAGGAGCGTGCCGACCCCGCTATAATAAACCCCTCCCGCAAGCGCAGGATAGCAGCGGGAAGCGGAAATTCCGTGTCCGACGTGAACAGGCTCCTGAAGCAGTTTGAGAGTATGCAGAAGATGTTCAAGCAGATGGGCATCACCGGAAAGAACGGAAAGGGCAAGCGCAACAGGCTGAGGATGCCCGGAAGATGGATGTGATATGAGAGCTGTTTTGCGGGTCGTGATCTGCATAGGCTTTATCATAGCGGGCTTTCTGCTCATCACGGATACGGTGGCAGACCCCAAGTCCCTTTACAGGGGCACAAAGCAGAGAAGAATGACAAATATGGTGGGAGAACCGCTGATGAGGCTGTGGCACATATTCCTTGGCGCAGCGGGAGTCCTTGTGGGCATCATGGGAATAGTCACAATGTTTGTATAGGTTATCAACGGCATTGCCGGGATGATATAAAAGCACTGAAAGTGTAAATATTTTATGAGGTGAATAAAAATGGCAGTAAAGATCAGACTTAAGAGAATGGGCGCTAAGAAGAAGCCTTTCTACAGGATCGTTGTAGCAGATTCCAGGTATCCCAGAGACGGCAGGTTCATCGAGGAGATAGGCTACTATGATTCCACCGTTGAGCCCTCTGTTGTAAAGGTAGACAACGAGAAGGCAGCTCAGTGGATAAAGAACGGCGCACAGCCCACAGATACCGTTAAGAAGCTCCTTGAAAAGAGCGGCGCTATCGGGAAGTAAGAGCTATGACCGAGCTTCTGATCGCGATCGCAAAGGGTCTTGTGGATGATCCCGACTCCGTGAGAGTTGACAGGGACGAGCCCGACAGCGACGGTATAGTTGTGTATCACCTGCACGTAGCCGAGCCCGATATGGGCAAGGTCATAGGCAAGCAGGGCAAGATAGCAAGGGCTATCAGGATAGTTATGCGTGCGGGTGCCGGACGCATCAACGAAAGGATAATGGTCGAGATCGACTGATAATACCGATATCTGACCGATGTATAGACAGGAAAAGAGCCGCATAGCCTGAATATGAGGGATCTGAGGCTTGGAGACCGCCTATGCGTCGAGGAAGGATCTGTATAATGAGCCGCAGTATCTTCCGAGCTTTTCGGTGGAGCGCTGCGGCTTTTTATACTAATTTCTGACCGATGTATAGACAAGAAACAAGCCGCAAATGCTTGGATATAAGGAATTTGAAGCTTGGAGATCGTCTATACATCGAGGAAGAATCAGTATTATGCGCAAAGGGCTGTACACGGGCGATCCTACTTTTGGTAGAGCTGCTGTGCCAAGGCATTTTAGGGCATATCTACCGGCGGTATGTTTTATTGTTCCCCGTTTTGTGTTACCATGGCAGTGAAAGGAGGCGTTCCCTTTGGATCAGATAAAGATAGGAAAGTTCATAGCAGGGTGCAGGAAGGAAAAGGGGCTGACTCAGGCGGTGCTGGCTGAAAAGCTGGGCATCACCGACAGGGCGGTGTCAAAGTGGGAGACGGGCAGGAATATGCCTGATGTGTCACTTATCCCGGAGCTTTGCGGTCTGCTGGACATAAGCGTAAACGAGCTTCTGGCAGGGGAACACATTGCTATGGAGGATTACAGGGAAATAGCGGAGCAGACGCTGCTGGAGATGAGAAACAAGGAAGAGAGCGCAAACAGGGAGCTTTTGAGAGCCGAGAGCGTCATATGCGCACTGACGGTGATCGCAACGGTGGTCATGATAGCCGCAGGGATGTGTCTGGCACCCTATAACAAGGTGCTGGGCATACTGCTCTGTGCAGGTGCATCACCCCTTGCCGTCGGCGCTCTTATCTATGCCGTGAGCCTTGAACATGAGGCGGGATATTATGAGTGCCCCCGCTGCGGGAAAAGGTATGTGCCCTCAAAAAGAGCTGTTATATGGAGCATACACGCAGGAACGACAAGGCTGCTCAGATGTCCATATTGCAGGAACAAGGACTTCCACAAAAAGGTGCTTACAAAGGAAAAGTAGATCGACCGCAGCTTCCTCTTTTCGGGGAAGGCTGCGGTCTGTTTGGTATTTTTGCAATGCTGTCGGCGGTGCCGGACGGTCGCCGTTGGCTGTGCCGGATGGTCGCCGT
>JAGAWT010000020.1 GCA_018110985.1 Oscillospiraceae bacterium | reverse complement strand
TGACGAAACCGTGCTTCCTGTGCTATACTATTCATGGAACAACTCTCTTTTCATGATATTTTGGTTGGTTAGCACTTAACATTATATCATATTGAGAGTTGTTTTTCTATTACTTTGTCCAAGATCTATTGTAACATAACAATTTTGAGATTTTTTTTACTGTGTTCAAAAACATTGACAAATCCCCTATCAGGACTTATAATATAGTATATATTGTATCCCGGCAAAAATCATCCCGAAATGAGCGATATTTATGAAAAAACTATTGACAGCGCTGATGATACCCTTTATCATTTGCTCCTGCACACAGACAAAAACAGCGGATGCGGCAGTGACATCCTCTCCCGATACTGTTTCCCGGACGGAGGGCAGCGTGAAGGAGCAGGAGGCTGAAAGCTCCGCTTCAAGGAATATGTCCCTTATAAGCATAACCACGTCCGATCCATCCGCAGGCACCGCTTTTGCGGAAAAGCCGGTTAATGACTATGTGGCACGCTCCATAGCCTCATGGACGCCGAATTATGAGATGCCCCCCGCACCTTACTACGAAAAGTGCAGTGTGAAGTATACGGGCACCGACGGCTCCGTGACCGAAGGAGAGGCTGAGGTCAAGGTCAGGGGAAACTGGACCACAAACTACGAAAAAAAGCCTCTTAGGATAAAATTCGCCGAAAAGCAGAGCCTGGGAGATCTGGCAGAGGGAGAGGCATACAAGAACTGGGTGCTCCTGGCAAGCTATAAGGACCTTTCTCTCGAAAGGGACAGGGCTGCCTTTGCGATGGCGGAGGAGATACTGGGAAAGGACGGCTACTATGTCTCCGACTGTGAGTTTGCGGAGGTGGAGATAAACGGCAAATACTGGGGAGTGTACCTTCTGGCAGAGCAGCAGGAATGCAATGAGGGCAGAGTGGAGGTCCCGGAGCCCTCAAAGGGGGACGAATCTCCGTATGTGGGCTATTTTATGGAGTTTGACGGCTATGCCAAGAATGAAGAACCCCTTTCAGCCTTTTTTCCGGACTATGCGGATAACGCTCCTCTCACCCCGTTTGACGGTGTGGGCGGAAGCGGAAGGACTATCAGACCGAGGGCACAAAAAGGAGAATGGCGGGACGAAACGGGCATCACCATAAAAAGCGATGTGTATTCCGCAGCACAGCACGACATGGCGGAGAGCTTCGTGAACAACTGCTATGACATAATGTATTATGCCGCATATGAGGACAAGGCATATGTAATGACGGAGGACCTGAAGGATATAAAGCCCGCAGATATCTCCCCGGAGGAGGCTGTAAAGGCTGTGGTGGATGTGCGCTCACTGGCGGATATGTACATCATGAGCGAGATCACCTGTGATGCGGATGTGTACTGGTCCAGCTTTTTCATGTCTGCAGATCTCAGCGAGGGCGGAAAGAGAAAGCTCACCTTTGAGGCTCCGTGGGATCACGACTCTTCTCTCGGGAACAGGGACAGATGCACGGATGGACAGGGAATGTACGCCGCAAACATCGTCCCGGATGTGAATCTTTTCTATGAGACAGTGAACCCGTGGCTTGCGGTGCTGATGAATGAGGAATGGTTCAGGGATATCATCCGTGACAGGTGGACGGAGGTCTACGACAGCGGGATCTTTGAGAAAACGGCACAGAGCATAAGAGAGGACAGCAGAAAGTATTATACGGAGTTTTCCGCAAACTATGACCGCTGGAGCAATATGAAGGACAAAAGCGCCATAAAGGGAGAACTCAACAAAAACACCGCAGCACTGAAAAATCAGACAGAGGCGGCAGAACAGCTCGCATCCTGGCTCGAAACAAGAGTGGCATACTTGAACGGCTACTGGCATAAGCAGTAAAGGAAACGCAAGAAAGGCGAAGAAATGAACAAGGTCTCTGTGATAATAGCGGCAGGGGGCAGCTCCTCACGGATGGGAGGCATAGACAAGCAGTTTGCGGCAGTAGACGGCATCCCTGTTCTGGCACGCTCCATGATGATATTTGAGGGCGTGGAGGAAGTATGCGAGATAATAGTGTCATGCCCCCCGGAAAAGGCGGAGAAGGTGAAAGCTCTTGCAGGGGAATACGGCATCGGAAAATTCTCCCACTGTGCTGAGGGCGGAAGGACACGTCAGGAGTCTGTCATAAACGCAGTTAAGACGGCGGCAGCCGAAAGCAATATAATAGCGGTGCATGACGGCGCACGCCCACTTGCGGGAAGGGATGCAGTAAGGCAGTGCATAAAGGATGCAGCCATATTCGGCGGTGCGGTGCTGGCGGTCCCGGTAAAGGACACCATAAAGGAAGCAGATGACGGTATGGTGAGGGATACCCCCGACCGCAGAAGGCTTTTCATGACCCAGACGCCGCAGATATTCGAGAAAAAGGGGTTTATACGAGCGGTGAATTTTGCGATAGACCATTCGCTTGACTTTACGGATGACTGTCAGATGGCTGAGGCTGTGGGCATAAGGATAAACATCACCCCCTCGGACTATATGAACATCAAGATAACCACACCGGAGGATCTTGTGATAGCCGAGGCACTAATAAAAAACGGCTGCGCCGATCCTGACAGGGAGATCATAAAGTACAGATGACAGAGCCTCTTTGTATGGATAGACATAAACGGGCGGGAGCGGGCTCTGCCCGCAGATCACGGATGCTTTGCCTGCGGTATGAAAAGTTACCGAGCCCGTAAGTAAAGGCAGATCGGAAAGAAATGAACGGGTCACTGTCGGCTGTGCCGACCGGGTGGATGCTTTGTCTGTGGAGTGAAAAGTTACCGAGCCCGTAAGTAAAGGCAGATCGGAAAGAAATGAACGGGTCACTGTCGGCTGTGCCGACCGGGTGGATGCTTTGTCTGTGGAGTGAAAAGTTACCGAGCCCGTAAGTAAAGGCAGATC
>JAGAWT010000019.1 GCA_018110985.1 Oscillospiraceae bacterium | reverse complement strand
CACGGAAGAACCTGACAGTCAGATGATACAGTTTCTTCCGAAAATGAAAACAGATATCGTACTTAAGAATGGCGATAAAACGCTCATTATTGATGCCAAATATTACGGCAAGTCAATGGCACAAGGCTATTCAAAAGAAACGCTGCGTTCTGCTCACCTGTATCAGATATTTGCTTATGTTAAGAATATGGATACAGCGAATACGGGGAATGTTTCGGGGCTGCTGCTCTATGCCAAGACGGAGGATGAGGTGTTTCCGGAGGGTGAGCCGTATGTGATCGGCGGGAATCGTATCGGAGCGAGGACGCTTGATCTCAATCAAAAATTCGACAAAATCGCAAACCGGTTAGAGAGCATTGTGAAACATTACTTTGTGTAACAGAACACTGCTTCTTTCGCCATACTGATGAAGCAGCCCCCATCAACACAGGTATGGACATGTCATATGCGAACGGTAAATGTGGCAAAGTATATCTTGACATACTTTCGGAAAATTAATATAATAATGATATATAATGCAGATCACAGGCGGTGAGATAATGGCTATCCCAACAAATATACGCACACTTCTTTCGGGAAGCGTTGTAGAATGGGCGAGAATAGAGTTCAAGACAACTTGGGATGCCGAGGCATCTCTCAAAACTATCACCGCTTTTGCCAATGATATAGACAACTGGGGCGGCGGATACATCGTCATCGGAGTAGAAGAAGAAAATGGCATTCCTGTCAGGCCATATACAGGTGTACAACTGGACAGGATAGACGGATGGCAGAAGGATATTTTTGAAAAGTGCAAGCTGATCCGCCCTGCATACACTCCTATTATAGGTGTAGACGAGCTTGACGGCAGGAAATTCATCATAATATGGTGTCCCGGCGGAGATACACGCCCTTATTCCTCGCCAAAGACTATGGCAAAGAACGACAAGGAGAAGATATACTATATCCGCAAAGGCTCTGTAACAGTCGCTCCTAATGACGATGAGCTGAAAGAGCTGTTTGCTCTTGCGAACAAAACGCCCTTTGATGACCGTGTGAACCATTTCGCCGATATAAACGATATCAATTACACTTTGGTCAAGGCATATCTGAAGGAGATCGGCAGTTCCCTGTATGATACGGCTGATGAGATGGGCTTTGAGGAATTGTGCAAGGATATGAACCTTGTCAGTGCTCTGCCAGAATATGTAAAGCCTCGAAATGTGGCATTGATGTTCTTTAACTCGCAGCCCGAGAAGTTCTTCCCCTATGCTCAGATAGATGTAGTGCAGTTTCCAGAGGGAGAAGGCGGTGACAAGATCATCGAACAGACCTTTACGGGGCCTCTTCACGAGCAGCTGCGTGCTGCACTGAGATATATCCGTAATATGGTCATTACCGAAAAGGTAGTAAAGCATCCAGACCGTGCAGAAGCAGACCGTTTCTTCAATTATCCCTATGCAGCTATAGAGGAGGCTCTTTCCAACGCTGTTTATCACAAGGGTTATGATGAGCGTGAACCGATAGAAGTCCGTGTGGAAAGGGATATGATCGAGATAATCAGTCATCCCGGGCCCGACCGCTCTGTTACTCTGGAAGGACTGCGCACATTCAAGGTAAGGAGCCGTCGCTACCGTAACAGGCGCATAGGTGAATTTCTGAAAGAGCTGCACCTGACAGAGGGCAGAAACACAGGTTTCAAGAAGATACTTGATGCCATAAAGAAAAACGGTTCTCCCATGCCAGAATTTGAGACGGACGAGGATCATGATTACTTCATCACAAGGCTTTTTATCCGTGATGGATTCTATGACAATGACAATTCTGCCGAAAATGTCGTAGAAAATGATGAGAATGGTAATGCAAAATCTCCAGGAACTTCTGTTATGTATGATAAAAGCGGTAATGAATTGAATATTCTGTCACACTCAGCAAATAAAATTGAAATCAGTCTTTCAAAATTGATTGATATTCTTGAATTTTGTAGTATTCCAAGAACAAGAGCAGAACTTCAAGAATTTTGCGGTTATAAATCCCCGTCACATTTTAGAGAACGAATTCTTATACCTTTATTGGCGGGTGGGCAGTTGGCTCAAACCATACCAGAAAAGCCAAATAGCCCTAAACAGAGATATATCAGGAGAAGTGTATCCAAGCTTAACCCCTAACTTGTTCCCGTATAGGGAATAAGCTTGGGACTAAGTTATGAAAAACACTCACCAACACCTTGTATTTGGATATATAATCTTTGAATATTGGCTTTTCCCAAAGGAGTTAATTGTGAGCTTTGTTTATGCTGAAAAGAATTATTTATTTGATGGAAGTGGAAAACAAAGTATAAATATACTAAGTGATACTAAAACCACATTAATAGGGGCGGTGCTTTCTAATTGGACAGAAAAAGAAATAAATACAATTAAAAATTATGGATTTCTAAAAAGTATCATCATTGGACCTAAATGCTGTATTTCATTTGCTGGCAATAATACAATATTTGCACAGAAATTATTATCGTGGATATTTGATAAAAAAATTGTCAGCGAGGGGGAGTTGATAGAGAAAGCATATGAAATTCATAGTGAAGCTGAAAAGGATGATATTGAGTTTATAATCTGCTCATCTGATTCAGAAAAACCGATTATTACATGTATAAAAGAAGGAACAATTAATAATGATGTGTCATCAACTTGGATTGGCTCACGTTCTGCTTTCAATACATTACAAAAATTACGTACAAGCTCTTATACAGATATCCGTTTATTTAAAAAAGCTATCGATGAATGCGGAGATGACAGCGTAGGAGGATTTGTCATTAATTGTATATATAATGGAGAAAAGTTTATCTATCCTGAACGACTGGAAACTTGTGTTTCCAGAAATCAAACCGTTAAGCCAGGTGAAAGTTTTAAACTATATGATACAGCTGAGAACGGGGGTTATACTGCCTATTTTAGGGAATCAAATTGTGATGTAATAATAGACTTTGAACAAATTGATATTTCAGTAATATATACGGCAAGACTTCGTTATGAAGAAGATAAAAATATGGAATTCAAAAAACATTTGATGTTACCCTTTGTTTTCTGTACATCCACAAATAAGTTGATATGATTTTTGGAAAGATAGTATCGACATGTATGATTATTATGGTATGCTTTCTGTTATTCCGCATATCTTAACAAGATAGACGCATAATGACACACGTCCACCACACACCATACCACACACCCAAAATTCAGCTATATACAGCCATTTACACACCGATACACCATAAAGTTTATCCTATAACAAAAATCACCCTAAGTGAATGACATCTGTCATTTGCTTTGGGTGATTTCTTTTTGAATATCCGACTATCTTTGTAAAGTGTATTATTGTGTTGGTCAACTATTGGTCAACAAAGTTGGGAAAACTTACGAAAAATCTAAGAAAACCAGTTTGATAATATTGGCTATTTTGTGCTATTTACTGTGGTTTGAGACAACAGGTCAACAAGTTGGGATAACAGATACGGATAATTCCGATTTATCTTAGCAACCGTATAAAATATAATGCCCCTAAGCGCATAAACGCTTGGGGGCAAAACTTCTATATGGGTACCCGTCTTAAAGGCGGGGATGTTTTTATTTGTTGATGCACATAAAAAAGGCTCCGACCGGTGATCGGAGCCTTTATTTATGTTGTTTTCCTGTTTTCCGCAAGATATGACCTGAACCAAGCCAAAGCATCATCGAAGTTTTTCTGCATTTTTTCCTCGCTCATGCCGAACAGCTTCTGCGGTTTTCTGAAAGAGAAGTAAAGATCGCTGTCGTCCAGCGACTCGTCACCCAGCATTTCCTTGAACCGGGTGCCGGAGACCTTGTAGCCTATCTCCTCCGCATTTTCGTCCCCGGGGAAAAGCTCCCTCGCATCCGCAAAAACGCCTTCCTCAACTCCCAGTTCTTCATAGGCTCTCATATTGCCTATGATGATTATGGTGTCCCCGGACTGGAACTCGCCTATTATCTTTGTCCTGTCTGCCTGATAAAGGTAATCCGCAGCGGCGCTGCTGTCCGAATAATAGGCAGGGGCGTAGTAGAGCTTCACAAGCTGCCGCTTGTCCCGGTTCAGATCCGGCGTGTACCCGCTCCACTTGTCGGTGATGTTCCCCGCTGTGTAGTTCAGGTCGAAGTGTTCCGCTATGTACATAACGGAAATGTCGGGTCTTTCCGTGGTCAGGTAATCCTGACCCAAAAAGATGAACACAGCGGCGACCAGTGCTCCCGCTATGACATAGTATTTGTTGTGGTAGAAAAAGTTTGCGATCTTTTCCTTTACAGTGTAGACCTTTTCCTCTTTCTCCTCCTCAAATACCCCTTCATCAGCCATTCCCTGCTTCAGTTTTATGAGCTCCGTCTTTTCACGGCGCAGCTGCTCCTCGTACTCACGGCGCTTCACCTCATCAAGGTGAGCCCGTTCCCTGGTCTCCTCGGACTGACGCTGCAGCTCTATGTGCTTCTGAGCTTTTTTGGCATCTCCCAGCCTGTCCAGAATGGAATTGCCCATGATCTCACGCTTCTGACTTCATGGTAGGGAACAGCAGCACATCCCTTATGGCGGGGGAATTGGTAAGCAGCATCACAAGCCTGTCTATGCCGTATCCTATGCCGCCTGTGGGGGGCATACCTATCTCCAGGGCACGCAGGAAGTCCTCGTCTATGCGGTTTGCTTCCTCGTCTCCCTTTTTCAGCAGTTCTTCCTGTGCAATGAAGCGCTCACGCTGATCTATGGGGTCGTTGAGTTCGGAATAGGCATTGCACATCTCCCAGCCGTTCATGAAAAGCTCGAAACGCTCCACATGGGCAGGGTCTCCGGGCTTCTTCTTTGTAAGAGGAGATATCTCTATCGGGTGATCCAGAATGAATGTAGGCTGTATCAGGTGGCTCTCCGCATACTCCTCAAAGAACAGGTTCAGGATATCGCCCTTTTCGTGCCTGTCCTCGAACTCGATATGGTGCTCCTTGGCAAGAGCCTTTGCAGCAGCGGTATCGGCAACGGTGTCAAAATCCACGCCCGCATACTTCTTGACTGCCTCTGTCATGGTAAGCTTCTCAAAGGGCTTGGAAAGATCCAGCTCATGCTCCCCGTAGGGGATGACAAGAGAACCGCAGACTTCCTGCGCCAGATATCTGAAAAGGCTTTCTGTAAGCTCCATCATACCGTTGTAATCGGTGTATGCCTGATAAAGCTCCATGAGTGTGAACTCCGGATTATGCCTTGCATCCACGCCCTCGTTCCTGAACACCCTGCCTATCTCGTAAACTCTGTCAAGGCCGCCAACTATGAGCCTTTTCAGGTAAAGCTCCAGAGATATCCTCAGCTTTACATCCTCATCAAGGGCGTTGTAATGGGTCTCAAAGGGTCTTGCAGCCGCTCCTCCCGCATTGGGGACAAGAACGGGGGTCTCCACCTCTATAAAGCCTCTTCCGTCAAGGAAGCGGCGTATGCCGGAAATAATGGCGGAGCGCTTTCTGAATGTCTCTGCCACCTCACGGTTGACGATAAGATCCACATAGCGCTGTCTGTAACGCATATCCTGATCCTTCAGACCGTGCCACTTTTCGGGCAGGGGCAGCAGGGACTTGCTCAAAAGGGTGATAGACACTGCGTGAACAGTTATCTCTCCCGTGCGTGTCCTGAAAGCATAGCCCTCAACACCCACTATATCACCCAGATCCCAGGTCTTGAAGGACTTGAAAAGCTCTGCGCCGATGTCGTTTGTGCGCACATAGACCTGAATGGTGCCGTCACGGTCGAGAACATTTATGAAATTTGCCTTGCCCATGTCACGGCGGCTCATGAGCCTGCCTGCGATACGGACATCCATCCTGTTTTCTTCAAGAGCAGCCTTGTATGCCTCTTCCTCGGGAAATTCAGCCTTCAGCCTTTCTTCGAGGGCGGCAAGGTCTGCCTTTATCTGTGCCGAATGGGCAGTGACATCATAGGATGTGACCGCAAAGGGATCCTTTCCCTCTGCCTTCAGGGCTGCCAGCTTCTCCATACGGATGCGCTTTAGCTCATGGACATCCTGTACCGCTTCGGTAGTCTGTATTTCTTCACTCATATAAAAACCTCTTTACGGATCACTTGCTGATCTCAAGTATCTTCATCTCTATGATACCCTTGGGTGCCTCTACCTCTATGGTATCGCCCACCTTCTTTTTAAGGGCAGCAACACCCAGGGGGGAATCCTCGGATATCTTGTTGTTTTCGGGGTCTGCCTCGGTGGAGCCCACTATCTGCACATCAAGCACCTCGTCAAGGGCAATGTCAAGTATCTTTACTCTGGAGCCCACGCCTATCTCATCGGTGGAAAGGTCCTCATCGCTTACCACCTCTGCCAGCTCTATCTTCTTTTCGATGTCGGCGATCTCCGCTTCCAGGAGACCCTGTTCATCCTTGGCGGCATCGTACTCGGCGTTCTCGGAAAGGTCACCCTGAGAACGTGCTTCCTTCAGTTTCTCCGCAACTTCCTTTCTACGGACATTTTTGAGATATTCAAGCTGGTTCTGGAGGTCTTCAAGACCCTGAGCAGACATTCTTATTTTTTTCTCTGCCATTTTATATCACCTGCAAGCCTTTCATAATAGTAATTAACTAAATAATTCTACCACATTTCCGGGGCATTGTCAAGCCGTTTATTTCCTGCTTTTGAGTTATGGCCGCCGTACGTCGGATATCCCCGGGATGTGACCGGAAGGCTTGAAAATGACTGTACAGCAGGTGACCCCGGCGGTTTATTAGAATAAGGTTAAAAATCCCTCTTTCATGTTGAAAAAGGGGCGATATTGTGATATACTTGAAGCCGACACATCAAACTATTCAGGAGAAAAAACATGAAAAGACCTTATCTGTTTCTTTGGATATCCTTCGGGATACTTTTTCTGTGCAAGCTGTTCTTTAAGGGTGACATCTCTACTCTGGCGGTTTTTCTGTGGTCGGCTCTTCTGTCCGTCTTTCTGCTCGTCAAAATCCGCATGCCCTCCAAAAAGGGGATCCTGATATCACTTACCTTGACCGTACTTGTGGTCATCTCCGGATTATGCGGCAGGAACAACGCCTTCGGCACCGTGCTTTTCGGTGTCGGCACGCTCCTCTCCTCTATGGCAGTGACCTCCGAAGCAGAAAAAAACGAGAGTGTAAAGCTGCTGCGCTCCCATGACAAAAAAGGACTTTTCCTGTCCCTTGCCATAGGTGCTGCTGCGGCGGTACCGCTCATAGTGATAAACACCCTTGCCATGAGCTCCTCAAATGCCATTGCCCCTGTTTTTGAGCCTGTAAGGGTATTGTGGGCAGTGCAGCCAGGCATAGGCGAGGAAATGGTCATGAGAGCGGTCTTCATGGCATTCTGCCTCCACCATACCGAAAAACCCTCAAAGGCGCAAAGCATTGCCATGTACATAATGATGTCCATGCCCCATGCCCTGGGGCACGGTATGGATATTATCGGCTGCCTTATATCGGGAGTGATTTTCGGACTGCCCTTTTCTTTCCTCCAGAGAAAGCGGGATATAACCGCTGCCATATTTTCCCATTTCCTGGTCGATACGGCAAGGTTTATCATATTCGGCTGCTAAAGGCGCTTTGACAATGGTCTCCTGCGAGGGTGCAGACCGAAATATACCGATCCCATGCAGAGCTGTGCGGCTCTGCATTTTTATACTGATCTCTGACCGATGTATAGACGAGAAACAAGCCGCAAACGCTTGAATATAAGGGATCTGAGGCTTTGAGACCGTCTATACATCGAGAAAGGATCAGTATTGTCCGGAAGAGGGTCATCTGCTGTCATCTGCATTTCATTTGGCAGTATATATTGACACCCCTCTTTTTTTGTGATAAAATCATATTTGTGAGGCCGAATGCCTCATCATCCTATGGGAAACATACCTGCTATCAAACAGGAGATCACACCAAGCGCATATAAGGTCTTGAGGAAATGAACAGAAACAGTATAATCAGAATTGCGGGAATAGTCAATGATTCTATAGTAGACGGACCGGGGCTCAGGATGACCATTTTCGTCCAGGGCTGCCCTCACGCCTGCGAAGGCTGCCACAACCCCCATACATGGGATTTTGACGGGGGAAAGGATATGACTCTGGGAGAGATCTACGACAAGGTGATGGCAAACCCTCTCCTTGACGGGGTCACCTTCAGCGGCGGAGAGCCCTTCTGCAAAGCCCCCCTGCTTTACGAGCTGGGGACCGAGATAAAAAAGTCCGGACTGAGCATCATCACCTACACCGGCTACCTTTACGAATACCTTCTTTCCCACGCTGATGCGGAGAATATGTACAGGGAGCTGCTGCAAATAACGGACATACTCATAGACGGCCCCTTTGTGCTGTCAAAAAGAGATCTGGAGCTGCGTTTCAGGGGCAGCTCCAATCAGCGTGTGATCTATTCCGCCAGATCCCTTGCGGAGGGTAAGCTGTGCCTGTACGAAGATACCTGATCCCCCTGCTGCTGTGCGGCCTGCTTTTTTCCTCCTGCGGAGAAGAAGCTGCAGAGCCGGGCGGAGACTATGTAATGACCATTGCACGGAACCCCGCCAACTTGGACCCCCAGCTTGCGGAGGACAGCGCATCCTTTACGGTCATACGAAACATTTATTCCACCCTTGTCACCCTGGATGACAACGGCGCAGTTATCCCCTGCGGGGCAAAAAGCTATGAGGTCAGCGAGGACGGTCTGAGCTATACCTTTTACATCCGTGAAGGGCTCAAATGGCGAAATTCCGAGAACAGGGACGCTGCCGACCTTACCGCAGACGACTACATTTTCGCCGTAAAGAGGGTCTTTGACGAAAGCACCTGCTCACCCTACAAGTACCTTTTTGAGAATATAGAGAATATCGGCTCCATAGGAAAGGGCAGTGCGGGCATATACGCCAGAGACAGCCATACTCTCTGCATACGGCTGTCCGTTCCCGACTGCGAGTTTCTGAAAAAAATGGCGCATCCTGCCGCCGCCCCCTGCAATGAGGAACTTTTCCGCTCCACCGAGGGGCGCTACGGTCTGTCCGCAGAGGACACCTATGCCTGCGGCGCATTCTATGTCTCCGACTGGAACTTTGACCCCTACTGGACAAACAACCACATCCGCCTTACAAAGATAAAGGCTAATTCCGATGAGGGCTATGTGACCTACCCCGACAGTGTGGATATTCTCATAGATAATTACGAAAACTCTTCTCTTTATACACTTCCGTACGGCGAAACACCGCCCGGAGGCTATGAGACCGCCGAGTATGAGAGCATTTCCTCCGTAATGGTCTTTAACAAAAGGGATGCCCTGAAAGACGAAAAGATCAGGGGGGCGGTGTTCACCATTGCCGATACTGCGATAAACAACAGCGAGGAGCCCCGCCCCGGCGGATTCCTGCCTTCCGCCCTGACCGTGGGCGGCAAAAGCGTGCGGGAAAGGGGCGACATGAGCCTTTCCTTTGAACACACAGAGGATCCCGCCGCTGTTATAGGGAGCTACGGCGACAAAAGCCATATGAATTTCAGGAAGATCATTGTAAGAGAGGATATGTCACGCATAAAGCTCTGCTACGAGATCTCCGAAGCCCTTGCGGATGCAGGCTTTTTCACCACTGTGGACATACTCCCGCCCCGGGAATTTGAGGAACGGATGGAAAGCGGTGACTATGATATTTCCGTTTTACCGCTCTCAGCCCGTGAAAACTCTGCGGAGGAGTTTTTCAGAGGTCTTTTTGAGATCACGGGAGCCGGCGGCACGGACAGGCTGCTCCTCCTTTCGGGAATGAGGGACATAGGCGACAAAGCCGACTACATACTTAACACGGAATCCGGCATTTACAGGGAAAAGGCTGCCATCCCCCTTTCCTATGAAAACAGAACGGTGGTCTGCAGGGATGTCTGCGATTATTATTATGACCCTTTCGGGGATTCCTTTTACCTTAAATATCTGAAAGCAAAATAGATGACCGGAAGGCGGGCATATGCTCACCTTCCGGTTTTTTCAGAATTTCTTGTTGTTGGTGGCAAGCCCGAAGCCGAAGCCGCAGACACCGCCTATGATGTGAGTAAGCTGAGAGATGTTGTCGGCTGCGAATATGCCCGCCATTATCTCCTGACCTATGTACAGCGCTGCCACAAAAATAAGGGTCAGGGGCAGCTCTCCGCTTTTGCTGCTTGCAAATCCGGACAGAAGGATAAGCATAAAGGCTATGCCCGATGCACCCAGCAGAGCGGAACCGGGGAAAAACACCACATTTATGAGACCTGTCACAAAGGCAGTGAGAAGTATCATTATTATCATCCTGCTCTTGCCGTACTTTTCCTCCAGCATAGGACCGATGAGGAGTATTATCATAAAGTTCCCGACAAAGTGTTCAAGCCCCGAATGACCCAGTATATGAGTAAAAAGCCTGATATAGAAAAGGGGATCCAGCAGTGAGGATCTGTACACCGAAAAAAGCAGCAGATCCGACTTTCCTCCCGTTATCCATGACAGCACCAGTACCGCAAACGAGACCAGCATAAAGGTGAGTATCACCGGAGAGTTGTAGGTTATCTTGAATTTTGGTTTATTCATTCTTCTTCCTCCTGTCCCCTTTTCATTGTATCTATGGCATAGCTTATCTGAGAATAAGTGTAGCCCCTGCGCAGAAGATTTCCCTGTATTCGCCGCAGATCGTCTTTATCAAATATATCCACTTTTTTTTCGTTGACAATATTTTTTATCCTTTTTACCGCCTCATCTTCATCCTCTTCCATGGTCTCCATGACCTCGGATATTATATCAGCAGGGATGCCCTTCCGATAAAGCTCATCCTTTACCCGGTATCTGCCGAATTTCCTTATAAGCTCCTCATACAGCCTTTCGGCGTAGCGGCGGTCATCCACGATGCCCTCGGCTCCAAGGGTATCGACGACCGTCTCAGCCACCTTTTCGTCATAGCTTTTGTACAACTTCTCCTTCAGGCTGCGGGCAGAATAGTCTCTTTCATCAAGGAGGTACAGTGCCCTTTCCCTTGCCCGCCTGCATTCATTTTCAAAGCGCAGCCCCCTCACGTCGTCAGGACTGAGCTCCATATCCTCCGCAAGACCGTGACGGGCAACAACACTTTTGTTCAGGTACAGCGGAGCGCTGCGCCTGCCGTTGCTCAGGGTAACACAAAATGTATCCCCCTTGTAACGCTCTATCTTTTCTATAAACATAATACATCCTTCAAAAGTTCTTTAATGTATATACTAACATATCCGGAGAATAAAATCAAGGCTTAGCTGAAATTTGACAAAACAACACCCTTTCGCTTTGTATACCTTGATTATACATACATTCATATTATATCTTATATTATATTATATATATCTGCATTACGAATGTCTACACTTATCTCAAAACTATAATCTTAAATTAACACATTCCCGATAAAAACAGCTTAATTTTTATGTTAAATTCTGATTTTCGCTTTAGCCTTTTATTAGCTTATATTTTATGTGTTATTTCTTAATTTTGCAATTTTTATTATCCCGTTCCTGCTTATCCCTGCCGACGGCATCTGCCGTGATTAAATTAACATAAATACCCTCACTTAATTTAAGCGGGTGTTGAGATCTTATTTCGCCTTTTTCGCTCCGGCTGTCATAATACTAATTCTTCCTCGATGTATAGACAATCTCCAAGCCTCAAATCCCTTATATTCAAGCATTTGCGGCTTGTTTCTTGTCTATACATCGGTCAGAAATTAGTATAAAAAAAGCACAGAGGGAGACCTTTAAAAGAAATACCCTCTGCGCTTCCGTTTTTCCTTATCTCTTAATCTCTTACTGTGCCTGCTTTTCCATCAGCTTTACAAGCACTGCCTTCTGGGCATGGAGCCTGTTTTCCGCCTCGTCAAAGATCTCAGCCGCATGAGCCTCGAACACCTTCTCGGTGATCTCCTCTCCCCTGTGGGCAGGCAGACAGTGCTGCACCATCACCTCGGGATTGGCTGCCTCAATTATGCTGTCGTCTATGCAGTAGCCCTCAAAAGCCTTTTTGCGTATCTCGGCTTCGCCTTCCTGACCCATGGAAGCCCACACATCAGTAAAGAGCACATCCGCTCCCGCTGCTGCTTCCACAGGCTTGTTTGTGATGCTGAAGCTGTCGCCGTATCCCTTTGCAAATGCAAGTACATCCGGATGGGGACGGTAATCGTCGGGGCAGGCTATGCTGACCTTCATGCCTACGGTGAGGCCTCCCACTATAAGGGAGTTTGCCATGTTGTTGCCGTCGCCGATATATGCCATTTTAAGGCCGTCGAACTGTCCCTTGTACTCCCTTACGGTCATAAGATCGGCAAGCACCTGACAGGGGTGGCAGTAATCCGTAAGGCCGTTTATTATGGGTATGCTGCCGTAGGATGCCAGATCCTCCACTTCCTTCTGCTCAAAGGTGCGGATCATGATGCCGTCAAGGTAGCGGGACAGCACCCTTGCAGTGTCCTGCACCGGCTCTCCCCTGCCTATCTGAAGATCACGGGAGGAAAGGAAGAGAGCATTTCCTCCAAGCTGGTACATACCTGTCTCAAAGGAGACCCTTGTGCGGGTAGAGGATTTCTGGAAGATCATTCCGAGAGTCTGCCCCGCAAGGCGGTGGTGGGTTATGCCGTGAGCCCTTTCGTATTTCAGCTGATCGGCAAGATTGAGTATATTTGTGATGTCTTCCCGTGAAAGGTCGGACATTTTAAGAAGATGCTTTTTCATTTACTTTTCCTCCAGAATATCTATGAGAATCCCGATCCCCTTTTCTATCTCCTCATCGCTTATGGTAAGGGGCGGCAGAAGGCGCACTTTGTTTTTGGCGGTGAGCAGGAGGAGCCCCCTCTTTGCGGCTTCCTCCAGAACGGCATGGGCATCCTTCGTCTTCAGCCTTATGCCCAGCATAAGGCCTATGCCGTCCACGCCTTCCACCTCGGAGCATCCGAGGAGCTTTGAGACTATGCTGTAGCCCTTCTGCTGAACAGACGCAAGAAAGCCCTTGGCTGTAACGGTATCGAGAACAGCAGCTGCCGCAGCGCAGCATATGGGGTTGCCGCCGAAGGTGGAACCGTGAGTGCCGGGAGTGAGCACCTCAAAGCACTTTTCCCCCGCAAGGCACGCTCCCATGGGAAGACCGCCTGCTATACCCTTTGCAAGAGTGGTAACATCCGGTTTTACGCCGTACTGCTCCGAGCAGAGGAAAGTTCCCGCGCGCCCCACACCGGTCTGCACCTCATCCGCAACAAGGAGGATGTCCTTTTCGGTGCAAAGCTCCGAGAGCCTTTTTGCATAAGCCTTGTCAAGGACATTGACTCCGCCCTCGCCCTGTATGAATTCCACCATAACAGCGCAGATGCTCCTGTCCTCCTCCAGCAGCTTTTCAAGAGCGGCGATATCCCCCGAGGGAGTGTGCACAAAGCCGGGAGTAAAGGGGAAGAAATAGTTGTGGAAGATGTCCTGTCCCGTAGCCGAAAGGGTGGTAACGGTACGGCCGTGGAAAGAGTTTTCCAGAGTGACTATGGTCCCCCTGCCCTCGCCGTACTTGTCAAAGGAGTATTTCCTCGCTATCTTTATGGCACATTCATTTGCCTCGGCTCCCGAATTGCAGAAAAAGACGCTTTTGTAGCCCGTCAGGGATGTGAGCCTTGCGGCATAGTCTGCCTGTACGGATGTGTAGAAATAGTTTGACGTGTGCTGTATCTTCCTTGCCTGGGCGCATACAGCATCAGCCCAGTTCTCGTTGCAGTAGCCGAGGGAATTGGTGCCTATGCCGCTGCCGAAGTCGATGTAGGTCTTGCCGTCCTCGTCGGAGGCGGTGCGCCCGCTGCCGCTGTCAAGGACTATGGGCAGACGCCCGTAGGTGTGCATGACCGCACTGTTGAATTTATCTATGGTATTTGACATTTTGCCGGATCTCCTTTGTAAAAAGCAGGAGACGGGATAAGTCCGCCTCTGCTTTGCTTATGCTTCAATAAATGTTTTTGCCTGTATATCGATATTGAACATTGAGCCTTTTCTTCGGCTGTCGGTCATACCGACTCGCTGCAGGCCGTGCCCGGTCGCCGCAGGCCGTGCCCGGTCGCTGCAGGCCGCGCCTGCCCCTACCAGAGGCTCTTGTCTTCGGTGCCGATGAGCCTTTTCTCGCTGTTGTATTCGTCAGCAAAATAAGTCCTGCCGTAGGGCGTAAGATCAAGGGTGCCCGTTATAAGGGCAGATCTGCAAAGATCCTCCGCCTGCGGACGGCTGAGAAAATTGTTCATAAGCTCCGTGGAACCGCATCTTATCAGGAATACTCCGAAACGCTCGTCAAATCCCGCACTTTCTGCTTCACACACAAAAAGAGTGCTGCGGCTCGTGTTTATAAGTACCCTCATACTGTCACCTCCGAATGATAATAGTTCATTTGAAAAAAGTAATTTTTATTCTATCACAAAGATGTGGTGTTGTCAAGGGTTTTAGAAAATTTTTGTATAATTATTCAGAAAATATCATATATTTGGGATATTTATGTATAATACCACATTTTCTTGACAACAGGAAAAAAATATGGTAAAATCAGACTAAGTATGTTTGTACTTTCCGTATGAAGGGAATGATACTCATTGGCAAAGTTTGAAGCCGGCATGGAATCCATGGTGGATACCTATATATTTGAAACCACCTCTCTTCTTGAACAGCTCGACCAGATACTCATAAAGACCGAAAGCGAAAGCACCTTCGGTGAAGAGGAGATAAACGAGATATTCCGCATAATGCACACCATCAAGGGCTCCTCTGCCATGATGGGTCTTGAAAATATGTCTCACCTTGCCCATGCGGTGGAGGATATGTTCTATATCATAAGAGAGGACAAGCCCGTTATCCACGATACAGGAAGGCTCTACGACCTTGTTTTCACTGCATCCGACCTTCTCAAAGCGGAAATAGACATAGTTCAGGACGACGACACTCCCCCTACGGATTTTTCCGCCCATATGCGTGCCATAAGAGAATATGCGGCTGTGCTGAAGGGCGTGAACACCGCTCCTGCCGCTGCTCCGGAGGAGAAGTCCGCCGACAGGAAGACTGACCCCAACGAGCTTGTGGAGGTAAGCATCTGCGGCGGCAACTCCTACACCACCCATGTGGTGTTTGAGGAAGGCACCGCAATGGTGAACCTGCGTGCCCTCGTAGTGGTGAACAGCATAAGAGAAAAGTGCGATAAGCTGGGCTTTGAGCCCGAGGATATAGAAAACGACCCCAAAAGTGCGGATATCATCGCACGGGACGGCTTTACCATCTGCTTTACGCCTGTTGCGGGCGTGTCGGCAGATGAGGTGACGGATATCATCAGGAACGCCACCTTTGTAAAGGAAGCAAAGACAAGCTACACCGGAGCACTCAAAAAGGTGCGTTCCGGAGACCTTACCCATGTAAGGGTGATGTTTGAACCGGACTGCAAGATGGAAAACCTTCGTGCAATGATGGTCATCAACAACATAAAAGAAGACTGCGAGCTCCTCACCTATTTCCCGAAGGATATAGAAAACAACCAGGAAACAGCACAGCTAATAAAAACAGACGGCTTTTTCATAGCATTCAGGGCATCTATCCCGGATGAGGAGATATTCCGCATAATAGGAGAGACACCCAGTGTCCGCAGCATCGACGAGGTGACACCTGAGCACAAGGACAGCGAAAAGCCCTCCAAGGCCTCCGAAGGCGAAAAAGATCGGCAGGTGCAGGACTCCACCGGGGGCGGTGACATAAAGACGGTCTCCGATCAGGTGAAGGCTGCAAAGAAAACGAGCCACACGGAAAAGAAGCAGTCCCTCATCAGCGTGAACCTTTCAAAGCTGGATCAGCTGCTGAACATGGTGGGAGAGATAGTCATAGCCGAAGCTATGGTAACCTCCAACCCCGACCTGAAGGGGCTGAAGCTGGATAATTTCCAGAAGGCTGCAAGACAGCTGAGAAAGCTCAATTCGGAAATGCAGGATATAGTAATGAGCATCAGGATGGTGCCTATATCGGGTGCATTCAACAAAATGACGAGAATAGTCCGTGATATGAAGGTCAAGCTGAGCAAGGATGTGGAGCTGGTCTTTGAGGGTGCGGATACGGAAGTGGACAAATCCATCATAGACAGTCTCAACGACCCGCTCATGCACATGGTGAGGAACTCCATGGATCACGGCATAGAGGACACGCCCGCAGAACGGACGGCTGCCGGAAAGCCGCCCAGGGGAAAGATAACCCTTTCCGCCTACTCCTCCTCCGGAGAAGTGGTGATAATAGTGGCGGACGACGGCAGGGGCATGGATCCCAGAAAGCTTCTCGACAAGGCGGAGAAAAACGGTCTGCTCACAAAGCCCAGAACGGAATATACCGACAAGGAAGCCTTCAGCCTCATAATGCTCCCGGGCTTTTCCACCAACGAAACCGTTACGGAGTATTCCGGCAGGGGCGTGGGCATGGATGTGGTAAAGCAGAACATAGAAAAGCTGGGCGGAACCGTCTCGGTGGATTCAAAGCCCGGCACAGGCACATCCTTTATAATAAAGATACCCCTTTCCCTGTCCATCGTGGACGGTATGGAGGTCTCTGTGGGGAAGTCCATCTTCACCATACCCATAAACTATATAAAGGAATCCTTCAAGCTCAAGCCCAATCAGCTCCTGACCGATACGGACGGTCACGATATGATAATGATAAGGGGAGAGTGTTACCCGCTTATCAGGCTGTATGAGCTTTACGACCTGGAGGGGGCGCAGGAGGATCTCTACGAGGGCATAATCATACTTGCGGAAGCCGACGGGAAAAGCGCCTGCCTTCTGGCGGACGGGCTCATAGGCGAGCAGCAGGTAGTTATAAAGCCCTTTTCTCCGCTGCTCAACAATTTCGGTGTCAAGCAGAACGGTATGTCGGGCTGCTCCATACTGGGTGACGGCTCCATTACCATCATCCTTGATATATCGAATATCATAACAGGTATGTAGGAGGGGCAATATGGCAGTTGAAACTGATATGCAGAGCTTTGCCGCCTCCGGCGGAGAAGTGCTGACCTTTACCATAGACGGTGCGGTATACGGCATAGAGATAAAGTATATAAACGAGATAATAAGCTACGAGAATATAACCGTAGTTCCCAAGGTGCCCCAGTATATAAAGGGCGTCATCAACATAAGAGGGCAGATAGTGCCCATAATCAGCGTAAGGAAGCGTTTCGGCAAAGAGGAGATCCCCCCGGACGAACGCACTTGCATCATAGTCCTTGAATTTGACGGGGCAAATCAGGTGGGTATCATAGTGGACAGAGTGCGTGAGGTGGTAACGGCAAAGCCCGAAAACATCTGCGCCACTCCGCAGCACAAAAATGTGAATGCTACCCATTATATAAAATATATCATAGAGGATGAAAGCGGGATAAAGCTGCTCCTGAACTGCGAAAAGCTGGTACTGGAGCTCGATACTCCCGTTCACGGGTGAGGATGGCTATGCAGTTAGAGGATCTACTCAAACAGGTAACGGACAGATTCAATTTTGACGACACTCCAAAGCAGCCGCCTTTCAAGTGCCCCCGCTGCTCCGAGAGCACCGACACCAAGACCCTGTCGGACAATATGTGGGTCTGCCCCAAATGCGGCTATCATTCCCGCATAAGTGCTTTTGACAGGATAAAAATGACCGCCGATGAGGGGAGCTTTACGGAAACGGACAAGGGTCTTTCCTCCCTCAACCCCATAGAGTTCCCCGGATACGAGGAAAAAATAAGCGAGATGCAGGAAAAGACAGGCCTTACAGAGGCTGTCATCACCGGCATATGCACCATACACAACGAAAAATGTGTGATAGGTGTCATGGATTCGCATTTTATGATGGCATCCATGGGAAGCGTGGTCGGCGAAAAGATCACAAGAGCCTTTGAGCTGGCACAGCGGGAAAAGCTGCCCCTTGTGCTGTTCACAGCATCAGGCGGTGCCCGGATGCAGGAGGGGCTCGTTTCCCTTATGCAGATGGCAAAGACCTCCGGTGCGGCAGCAAGGCTCTCACAAAGCGGAGGGCTTTACATCACCGTTCTCACCGACCCCACCACAGGCGGTGTCACCGCATCCTTTGCTTCCCTGGGCGATGTGATAATCGCAGAGCCCAAAGCGCTTATAGGCTTTGCGGGGCGCAGGGTCATAGAAGGCACCATCAAGCAGCGCCTCCCGGAGGATTTCCAGTCTGCGGAATTCATGCTGGAAAACGGCTTTGTGGACATGATAGTTGACAGAAAGAATATGCGCCGCACTATCTCACATCTCATAAGGCTCCACAGGCCGAACGGCGAAAGAACGGTACCGGAAGCGCCCGCAAAATGATATTTTTCCTTAAAGGTGATCGGAACAGATATGGATGATCTTATATTAACCCCCTTTGACAGACTGAGTATAGTCCGCCACAAGAACCGCCCCACCATCAAAGACTACCTCCCCCTTATCTTCACGGATTTCTTTGAGATGCACGGAGACCGCTACCACGGGGACGACAGAGCCATTCTCGGCGGCATATGCCGCTTTGACGGCAAGCCCGTGACGGTCATCGCAGAGGTAAAGGGCAGAGATGTGTTTGAAAACAAGGAAGTAAACTTTGCCATGCCGCACCCGGACGGCTACAGAAAGGCACTGAGACTGGCAAAGCAGGCGGAGAAATTCTCAAGACCCGTTATCTGCTTTATAGACACTCCCGGCGCTTACTGCGGAGTGGGAGCGGAGAAGAGAGGTCAGGGCGAAGCCATTGCCCGGAACCTTTACGAGTTTATGACCCTGCGCACTCCCGTAGTTTCGGTGGTTCTGGGAGAGGGCGGCAGCGGCGGCGCACTTGCGCTGGGCGTCTGCGATGAGCTTGCGATGCTCGAAAACGCAGTTTACTCCGTGATATCGCCGAGAGGCTTTGCCTCCCTTCTCTGGAAGGATGCCTCCCGTGAGGAGGAAGCCTGCAACATAATGCGCATCACCGCAGAGGATGCAGTCTCTCTGGGAGTGGCAGACCATATCATAGCGGAGCCGGCAGGCGGCGCTCATAATGATATGGAAACAACTGCGGAAAATATCTCAAAAACTTTGTGTAAAATGCTGAAATCTAATTCACAAAAAAATATTGACGATTTGCTGAACTCACGATATAATAAATTCAGGCGTATCGGCGAGTTTTCGGAAATAACGCCGTCATGATAGTTTTTGGAGGAAATTAAAATGGTTTTTGATAAGATCAAAGAACTGGTTGTTGATGTACTCAGCGCAGATCCCGAGGATGTTACCCTCACCACTGATATAGCACAGGATCTGGGTGCGGATTCTCTGGACGTTGTAGACCTTATCCAGGCTATAGAGGAAGAGTTCGGCATAGACATTCCCGATGAGGATGCTCAGAGCATCAAGACCGTAGGCGATATCGTTACCTACGTTGAGGAGCATCAGGACTGATACCGTCCGGTAAGCATATTTGAGTGAAAAGAGGCAGGAGCTTTCCTGCCTTTCTTTTTTTGCTCCCGCCATGATAAAGGCTCTTTCAGAAAAAGTCTTATACTAATTTCTGACCGATGTATAGACAAGAAACAAGCCGCAAATGCTTGAATATAAGGTATTTGAGGCTTGGAGATCGTCTATACATCGAGGAAGAATTAGTATTATACTGATTTCTGACCGATGTATAGACAAGAAACGAGCTGCAAATGCTTGAATATAAAGAATTTGAGTCTTGGGGATCGTCTATATACCGAGGAAGAATTTGTATTGGTTTTTGTTTGGTGCAGGTCATACCTGCTGTTTGCAGCGGGTCATACCCGCCGAATGTGAAAATAATGTGATATTTCACAAAATTTCAAAAAAGGTCTTGACAAGTTGTTTAAAAGGTGTATAATGATATTAGCACTCAAGGAGTGAGAGTGCTAAAAACAAAATTGACCTTGCAACAGGGTGGTGCAAATGACCGAGGACAGAAAGCTGCGCATACTTGCGGCAGTAGTCGATGAATATATCAGAACGGGAGAGCCTGTAGGCTCAAAGGCCATAGCCTCCATGCCCGGGATGAAGGTCTCCTCCGCCACTGTAAGGAATGACATGGCAGTGCTCGAAAGTTTGGGGTATCTCGAACAGCCCCACACCTCCGCAGGAAGAGTCCCCACCTATCAGGGGCTGAGGCTCTATGTGGAAAAGCTCATGCCGCAGACCCTCCTTTCGGAGGACGACAAGAAAATGCTGGATGAGGTCATCGAAAAGACCGACCCTTCCGAGGATGCTCTTATAGACAGTGCCTCGAGAGTGCTTTCCGAGCTCACCAACTGCACGGCTGTCGCAAATATCTCACCGAAATACACCGTTATCACCAAGATAGACGCCATCCCCACAGGCAGGAGGATGTATGTTCTGCTGATGATAACATCTTCCGGGAATATACGCAACAAGGTGTGCCGTCTGGAATTTGACCTCAGTCATGAACAGCTTGAATTTTTCACCGAATTCATGACAAGGAACCTGTCGGGTATTTCCGTTGACAGCCTTTCCGATGACATGATAAAGGAGCTGGCGGCTGCCATGGGCGCCTATACCATGAGCCTTTCTCCCCTGCTGGGCGCAGTAAAGGATCTGGCAAGAGCCTTCTCCGGAAACGACGTGAGGATGACAGGCGAAAAGAACCTTCTTTCCCGCAAGGATGTGGATCCGCAGGAAATAATCCGTTTTCTGGAGCAGCGCAACGAGCTTTCTTCTCTTCTGGACGAGAGCTTCGGCGGGCTGAGGGTCATATTCGGCGGAGACAGCATGGTCATAAGCAATTCAAGTATGCTGGTAGCCCCCATAATGAAAGGCGAAAGAGCCGCTGGCTCCCTTTCTCTTATAGGCCCGGTGCGGCTCGACTACAAAAAGGTGATACCTTATCTTGAGTACCTTACGGAAAAGATAAGCAGGGTACTTACAGAGAATAACGAGGAGTACAGACTGATAACCGTTGATAACAATGATGAACAGGTTCCGGCTCTTACAGAACAGGAGGATCAAAGTTGACCGAAAATACTGAAAATACGGCAAAAAAAGCCGATACGGAAGAAGAAAACGCAGTACAGACAGAAGCCCCGGAGACTGAGGAGCAGGCTGAAAAGGATACATCGGCAGAGACCCCGGAAGAAGGCACGGCTGAAGCCGTGGACACCCCGGAGGCGTCAGAGGAAAAGCCCGATGAGGTGGCAGTGCTCACCGAAAAGGCAGCAGCTCTCGAAAAGCAGCTTGCGGACGAAAAGGAGCGCTATCTCAGGCTTGATGCGGAATACTACAATTTCAGGCAGAGAAGTGTGAAGGAAAAGTCCGAGGCCTATGAGAACGCTTCCGCAGATGCCGCAAAGGAGATCCTTTCCGTCATAGACAATTTCGAGAGGGCTTCTCAGGCGGAATGTTCCGACGAAAACTTCAAAAAGGGCATCGACATGATATTCAAACAGTATCTTGGAGTGCTGGACAAGCTGGGCATAAAGGAGATAGAGGCTGAGGGAAAGACCTTCGACCCCAATTTCCACAATGCGGTACAGAGCACGGAAAATGAGGAGCTGGGTGAAAACACCGTGGCACAGGTCCTTCAAAAGGGATATGTAACAGGCTCCGGCAAGGTGCTCCGCCCGGCAATGGTGATAGTGGCAAACCCGTAAATAAACCGAAAGGATGATATATATGAGCAAGATAATAGGAATAGACCTTGGTACGACCAATTCATGCGTAGCAGTTATGGAAGGCGGCAGCGCCGTAGTTATCGCAAATTCCGAGGGTGCAAGAACGACTCCCTCTGTTGTGGGCTTCACAAAGACAGGTGAAAGACTGGTAGGTCAGGTTGCAAAGCGTCAGGCAGTTACCAACGCAGACCGCACCATTTCCTCCATAAAGAGGCATATGGGCAGCGACTACAAGGTAGAGATCGACGGCAAGAAGTACACTCCTCAGGAGATCTCCGCCATGATCCTCCAGAAGCTGAAGGCGGATGCCGAGAGCTATCTGGGCGAGACCGTTACGGAGGCTGTCATCACAGTTCCCGCATACTTCACTGATGCACAGAGACAGGCTACAAAGGATGCAGGTCAGATAGCAGGCCTCAATGTAAAGAGAATAATCAATGAGCCTACTGCCGCAGCTCTTTCCTACGGCATCGACAAGGAACAGGATCAGACCGTTATGGTATACGACCTGGGCGGCGGTACCTTCGATGTATCCATCATCGAAATGGGCGACGGCGTGCAGGAGGTAAAGGCTACCGCCGGCAACAACCACCTGGGCGGCGATGACTTCGACCAGAGGATAATCAACTGGATGATCTCCGAGTTCAAGGCATCCGACGGTGTGGATCTCTCCGGCGACAAGATGGCTATGCAGAGACTCAAGGAAGCAGCAGAAAAGGCTAAGATCGAGCTTTCCTCCACTCCCACATCCTCCATCAACCTGCCCTACATCACTGCTGATGCAACAGGCCCCAAGCACATGGAGCTCACCCTCACAAAGGCTAAGTTCGATGAGCTGACAGCCGATTTGGTAGAGTCCACGATGGGTCCCGTAAGGCAGGCACTTTCCGATGCGGATCTTTCTCCCGCCGACATCAACAAGGTGCTCATGGTGGGCGGTTCCTCCAGAATACCTGCCGTGCAGGAAGCTGTAAAGAAGTACATGGGCAAGGATCCCTTCAAGGGCATCAACCCCGATGAGTGCGTTGCTCTCGGCGCTGCGCTCCAGGGCGGTGTGTTCACAGGCGATGTTACCGGAATGGTCCTCCGTGACGTAACTCCTCTGTCCCTCGGCATAGAGACAGCAGGCGGCGTATGCACCAAGATGATCGAGAGAAACAAGGCTATACCCATAAAGCATTCTCAGGTGTTCTCCACCTATGCGGACAACCAGACCGCCGTTGACATCAACGTTTTGCAGGGTGAAAGAGAATTTGCAAAGGACAACAAGCAGCTCGGAATGTTCCGTCTTGACGGCATTGCTCCCGCTCCCAGAGGTGTTCCTCAGATAGAAGTCACCTTCGATATCGACTCCAACGGTATAGTTCATGTATCCGCAAAGGATCTGGGAACAGGCAAGGAGCAGAACATCACTATCCAGTCCTCCACCAATATGTCCAAGGAGGATATAGACAAGGCAGTCAAGGAAGCAGAAAGGTTTGCGGAAGAGGACAAGAAGCGCAAGGAAGAGGTAGATATCAAGAATCAGGCTGAATCCCTGGTATTCCAGTCCGAAAAGGCTATAAAGGACTTCGGCGACAAGGTATCCGAGTCTGACAAGGCTCCTATCCAGGCTAAGATAGACGAGCTGAAGAAGGCTATAGAGAGCGGCGTTACCGCTGATATGAAGGCTAAGACCGACGAGCTCCAGCAGGCAGTTTACGAGCTGTCCTCCAAGGTATACCAGCAGTCGGCACCTCAGGGCGATCCCAGCGGAGCAGCGGGCGCCGGCTTTGACCCCAACGCAGGCACCGGCGGGAACAGCAGTGATAACGGCGGCAATGACGGTTTTGTAGACGCCGATTACACCGAGGTCAAGTAATTTAATTTCATCATGATACGATAAGCGAACAGTTATACTGTCCGCTTATCGTACAGAGGTTTAAAATGGCAGAAAAAAGAGATTTTTACGAGGTACTGGGTATCTCAAAGGGCGCATCCGAGGATGAGATCAAAAAAGCCTACCGTGCCTGCGTAAAGAAATACCACCCCGACCTGCATCCCGACGACAAGGAATGTGAGGAAAAGATGAAGGAGGTCAACGAGGCCTACGAGATCCTTTCCGATCCCGACAAAAAGAGCAGGTATGACCAGTTCGGTCACGCAGGGGTGGATCCATCCTACGGCGGTGCGGGCGGATTTTCCGGCGGCATAAACCCGGACGATCTGGGAGACATATTCAACTCCTTCTTCGGCGGCTCCGGCTTTGGAGGAGGCTTCTCCTCCAGAAGCAATCCGAATGCCCCCAGAAGAGGGCAGGATATACAGACGGAGGTCACCATCACCTTCATGGAAGCCTGCAAGGGCAAGAGCATGGATCTTAAGATAAACCGTGCGGAGCAGTGTCCCGACTGCGGCGGCAGCGGAGCGGCTCCCGGCACATCTCCCTCTGCTTGTCCCGAGTGCGGCGGAAGCGGATATACCACCACCATGTCACGATCCCTTTTTGGTATGGTAAGCTCTCAGAGACCCTGCCCACGCTGCGGCGGAAGGGGCAAGGTAGTATCCTCTCCCTGTTCCAAATGCCGGGGCAGCGGGCGTATCACCACCCCCAGAACTGTCACCGTCAATATACCTGCGGGCATAGACAACGGTCAGACCCTCCAGATCAGAGGGCAGGGCAATTCCGGCATGAACGGCGGCGCAAACGGCGATCTTCATGTATACATAAACGTGAAGGAGGATCCCATCTTCGAGCGTGACGGCTACGATATCAACACAGAGATACCCATCACCTATATGCAGGCTGTTCTGGGCGATGAGATAGTAGTCCCCTGCATAGACGGCAAGGTGCGCTACAACATCCCCGAGGGAACACAGTCCGGAACACGTTTCAGGCTCAAAGGCAAGGGCGTGCAGAAGATACACCGCAGCGACAGGGGCGATCAGTATGTGACCGTCATCGTAGAGGTGCCAAAGGGGCTCAACAAGAAGCAGAAGGATCTGCTGAAGCAGTTTGAGAGCAGTCTGGGTGAAAGCAACTACAAGAGCCGCAAGAGCTTTTTTGAAAAGATGAAGGATCTCCTCAACAAGGATATCAGTCAGTAAAGCAAGAACACCGCAGGGTCTTAAAGGCTCTGCGGTGTTCTGTTCATTGAGCTCTCACCGCACGGATTCCCTCCGCACCGTTCAGGTACATCCATATAGTGTCACCCTATCCTGTTTCATCGTGAGGATCTGCCGTGTACTGCATTAGTGTCGTACCGATTGAAATTTTGCTTGAAATGTTATGTTACAATAGATCTTGGACAAAGTAATGGAAAAACAACTCTCAATATGATATAATGTTAAGTGCTAACCAACCAAAATATCATGAAAAGAGAGTTGTTCCATGAATAGTATAGCACAGGAAGCACGGTTTCGTCAACGGGTAGTGAAATATTTTTACAAACATGGAGCT
>JAGAWT010000018.1 GCA_018110985.1 Oscillospiraceae bacterium | reverse complement strand
TGACGAAACCGTGCTTCCTGTGCTATACTATTCATGGAACAACTCTCTTTTCATGATATTTTGGTTGGTTAGCACTTAACATTATATCATATTGAGAGTTGTTTTTCTATTACTTTGTCCAAGATCTATTGTAACATAACATTTGTTGATTTAGTATTTGTTGAAAAAAACTTAAAATTGCTCTTTTCACTGAAAAAGCATTGACCTTTCGGGAATAATGTGGTATCATCATACAAAGTGCACGACAGGAGGAAAACAAAATGAGATTCTGCAGCGAATGCAAAAAGCTCTCAAAGGACGATGATTTCTGCTCCCACTGCGGCTCTGCGCTTTTCGGAACAGAGGACTTTACCGCAAGGGGCTCGGAATGTACCGACACAAGGGGACACAGCCACGACAAGATCACCTACGACAGCAGGCTCGGCAGCCGTGTGGACCACCACGGCAGCGAGATACCGGTCAGGCTGAAGACGCAGGACGGTCAAAACGGTCTGAAAAAAGGTCAGAAGGTATTCGCAGTCATAGCTGTTATCTTCTTCCTTGCTCCTATAGTATTCTTCTTCGTCTTCGGCATCATGATCGACATCATCTCAAGCTTGTTTTCCTGATACGGAGGTCTGTATGGACATAAGAAAGGGCGACATCCTCAGCATGAAAAAGACCCATCCCTGCGGGAGCCGTGAGATGGAGGTGCTGCGCACGGGAGCGGATCTCCGTCTCAAATGCAGGGGCTGCGGTCATGAGGTCATGACAGAGAGAATAAAAATAGAAAAAAACATCAGAAGGGTCATAAGAGAAGAAGATGCACCGCAGTAAAGGGCTGCACTTTTTGCCAAATACCATAATAATGTATGATTTACCCTGTTTTGCTTTATTCCTATTTGTGCAATTGTGACATATCGCTAAAATATTATGAATAATTTTATGCAAGATTTTTCCGTGAAAAATATTGATGATTTTTTTGAAATGTGATATAATTATATAAAATCATGACAAACCGAGGGAGGCAAATGCCTTTCCCCACTGTCCACAGAGGCTTTTTTGGTCTTACGGTACGGTTTGTGTTTTTTGTTTGGAGGTAATAAGTCATGGATGGAACCGGATTCCTTAAAACCGTATCGTTCGGCGGCTTCGATAAAAAAGATGTTCTTGCGTATGTAGATAAGCTCAATACCCAGATATACACCCTGGAAAGCGAACTCAACGAAGCTAAGAAGCTCGCTGAGGCAAGCGGCTCGGACGGAGATACCAAGGCAAAGTATGAGGAGCTCCTGAAGGCCGACAGGGAAAAGATAGCTGAGCTCCAGGCCAGCAACGATTCCGTAAAGAACCAGATCCAGGTGGCTCAGGATGAGTCCAAGGAAAAGGACAAGGAGATAGAGGAGCTCAAGGCAAAGCTCGTGAGCATGGAGGAAGAGTTGGTAGATGCCAAGAACAAGGCTGCAGCTGCTTCCACCGCTGAAAACAACGCAATGGATCTCAGCAACGTCTTCATGGAGGCTCAGAGATCCGCCAACTCCATCATCACCAGCGCAAAAGAAAACGCAAGAAAGATGGATGAGGATGCCAAGAAGCTGGCAAATCAGGTTGTAGACGATGCGAACGGCAAGGCTTCCACTATCGTAAAGAATGCGGATGAAAAGGCTCTCAAGATCGTTACCGAGGCTGAGACCAAGTCCGCAGAGCTTGCGACCGCAAACGAGAACATGAAGGCTGTTGTGCTTGCCGATGTTGAGGAAATCACCGAAAGCCTCAACAAGGTAAAGGCTATCCTGGAGGAATTCACCACAGGCGGCTACACAAAGGTGCTTGAAGCATCCCAGCTCCTTGCCGATACTGACAAGACCCTGAAGAAGAACGGCGTTCCCAAGTTCACTGCTCCCAAGAACGCACAGGTAAAGCAGCCCGCAGCTCAGGCAGCTCAGCCCGCACAGGCTCAGCCGGCACAGCCTGCTCAGGCGGCTCAGCCTGCGAGACCCGCCGCACAGACAGCTCAGAGCGCTGCTAAGGCAGCCGCACAGGCAGCTCAGCCGGCACAGCCCGCTCAGCCTGCCCAGCCCGCAGCTCAGGCAGAACAGGCAAAGCCCGCAGCGGCTCCCGCTCCCTCAACGGCAGCAGCAAGAGCACAGCAGGCAGCAGCACAGCCCAAGCCTACTCCCAAGCTCAATAACTTCGGCTTTGATATGAGTGAGATAGAGGCTCTTGCCAAGAATATAGAAGCCAACGCTTCCAAAACAAAGTCTGCCGGAGACGATTACGACGGCAATATAGATCCCAAGGGCATCAAGCTCTCCAGAATGGGCTAAGTTTAGTACACAGGGGTATCCTTTCGGGGGTACCCTGTTTGTTTTGAATGAGTTATACTATGCTAACTTACACATAAACAGTTGTTTTCCACAGTTGATTTTTGTATCATTTGTAAAATTTGACAAAAGTATTGAAATCAAATTTACAAAGTGATATAATTAAGTACATACGGATATCATCCGGAAAATACTTGGAGGTTTTTACAATGGGCAGATTAGTTTCCGCTAAGGATATGCTTAACAAGGCTCTTGCAGGCCACTATGGCGTTGCACAGATCAACATCAACAACCTTGAATGGACAAAGGCTGTACTTACTACTTCTCAGGAGCTGCAGGCACCTGTTATCCTGGGTGTTTCCATGGGTGCGGCAAAATACATGACCGGCTACAAGACCGTTACCGCTATGGTAGAGGCTATGATGGAGTCTCTCGACATCACAGTTCCCGTTGCGCTTCATCTTGACCACGGCAACTATGACGCTGCTGTTGCCTGCATCAAGTCCGGCTTCTCTTCCATCATGTTCGACGGTTCCTCTCTCCCCTTTGAAGAGAACTATGCCAAGACCACCGCTCTCGTAAATGCCTGCGATGTTCTGGGTCTCTCCCTTGAGGCTGAGGTAGGTTCCATCGGCGGTGAAGAGGACGGCATCATCGGTATGGGCGAGTGCGCAGATCCCGAGGAGTGCGCAAAGATAGCTGCTCTCGGCGTTACTATGCTGGCTGCAGGTATCGGCAACATCCACGGTGCTTATCCCGAGAACTGGGCAGGTCTCCAGTTTGACGTTCTGGAGAAGATCAGAGCAGCTACAGGCAATGTTCCTCTGGTACTCCACGGCGGCACAGGTATCCCCGACGAGCAGGTAAAGAAGGCTATCGGCATGGGCGTTTCCAAGATCAATGTGAACACCGAGTGCCAGTGGGTATTCCAGGAAGCCACCAGAAAGTACATAGAAGAGGGCAAGGACAAGGTAGGAAAGGGCTTCGATCCCAGAAAGCTGCTTGCTCCCGGTTATGAGGCTATAAAGGCTAAGGTAAAGGAAAAGTACGAAGTATTCGGAAGCATCGGCAAGGCATAATAGCTGAGCGGACAATAAACAGCGCAGCATCTTCCATAGCGAAGATGCTGCGTTTTTTTATGTATATATCTCAAAGCTGTCGGGCCATGCACGGCATATGAGTATCAGTGAATGCTGCTTAGCCGTAAGTATCGCCCTATGCGTGGGAACGGATTTGCTGACGAGCACAGGTATCCCCGACATCGCCGCCTTTACCGCCATGTCATCGGCTATCCTTCCTGTGGTGAAAAGGACACAGCAGGCAGGATCAATTCCCTGCTTCAGCATATATCCGACTGCCTTATCCACTGCATTATGCCGTCCTATGTCCTCAAAGGAAACGATGTCCACGCCCGTATGAAGATAACAGCTATGGGTGCCGCCCGTGCTTTTATGGAGTTTCCCGTCACGCCCGAACCTGTCCGCAAGTTCAAACACCTTCCTCATATCGGGCTCTACATACGGCAGTACGGGAAACTTTCTTTCAGTTTCCGCATATACCTTATTGCCCGTGCAGCAGGACGGCTCACGGGGAACATTCTGCACCGCACTCAGCTGCTTTGTGAGCGTGACTTCGCATATCTCCCCTTTTCCGCAGATGAAGATCTTCTCAATATCATCCGTACTGTCTATCATTCCCTCGGTCTTCAGCCTGCCCACGGCAAGCTCTGTAAGATCGGAGGGCGAGCATGAGAGCGTCAGGACGTGGATGCCGTTGACTATCATCTCCATGAAGTGTTCGCAGACGACTTCATCTTCATATACCGAGCTGTTCCCGTCCCTGTATTCACGCCTTACTGCGGCAGTTTCAGACAGGGGCAGCTTCTCCTGTGCATTGTTGATAACTATCATATCTGTCCTCTTGTGCAGTCACTTGTCGGCTTCTCCCCGAAGCAGCTTTATCCCGTGGAACACGGTGGGAAAGATAACATCCAGACATTCCTCAACTGCCTTTGGGCTCCCGGGCAGATTGACTATGACCGTCCGCCTCCGAATTACGCTTGTCCCCCGTGACAGCATGGCTCTCGGAGTTATCTTCATGCTGTAGGCTCTGATGGCTTCGGCTATGCCCGGAGCGTTTCTTTCACACACGGACATGGTAGCCTCAGGTACCCTGTCCCTCAGCGAAAAGCCCGTGCCACCGGAGGTGAACAGGATATCCGGAGAAGCGTCACAAAGGCGTATAAGGCTTTCTCTCACCTTGTCCTCATCATCACAGCAAATTGCCCTGTCCATGATATGAAACCCGTTTTCAACGCATATATCGGCTATAAGCTGCCCGCTTTTATCCTCGTAGCCCCCGAAAAAAGCCCTGTCACTCACAGTCAGTATACTTACGGAAAGGGGTCTCTCCGGAACGGGTGCTATCTCATCCCCTGCGGACACATAGCCTCCCTCAAGCACCATGGCAAATACTCCCTCTCTGGGCATTATGCAGTCACCTGCAATATTTCTTATCTCACAGTTTGTGTGACAGGTCTTTCCCTTCTGGGTGATCTCCATAAGCGCCTCACCCGCCCTTATGCGATCCCCCACACAAAGGCTTTCAAGATCGAGCCCCTCCGTGAGCAGGTTCTCACCGAAAACTCCGGCAGGAAGCTCCACCTTTCCCTGTGTAAGCTCCCCGAACCTTCTGACACTTTCGGCAGGCAGCAATGATACCTGCCTTTCACTTCCCGCATGGGCATCTCCTGCCAGTCCGAAACCTTTTATTACAAGGCATCTGCCTATGTCCTTCTTTACCGTACCTTTCTTTTCGGATATGCAGACTGCTGCTATCTTTCCCATTTTATCCTCCTATCTGCACCATTTTTCTCCGGTCTGTAAGCTCCCCTTTTTCAAAGCTGTGAGCAAGGGGTTTCTTTTTCACTGTTTCAAGGATGAGCCTTTCAAGTCCCTCATCCGAAATGCCTTCTCTCATAGGCGTTTTCAGGTCTGCTCCTGCGGGATACTGCAGGCACAGCTTCAAAAAGCCGTCTGAGGTGAGCCTCAGCCTGTCACAGCTCTCGCAGAATTTGTGGGACATCGGGCTTATAGTCCCGATCCTCCCCTTAAAGCCCTCAAAGGAGCAGTAAAAAGCGGGAGAACGGCTTTCTTTCCCCACCTCCTTATACCCGCCGAAGGCTGTTTTCAGTCTTTCGAGTATCTCTCCGGAGGATATGCCCTCAAATCCTGCACCCAGACCTATGGGCATAAGCTCTATGAACCTTACATCGATCTCTCTGTCCCGTGCAATGAGGGCTATGCTTTCAAGCTCCCTGTCATTTATCCCTCTGATCGGCACGCAGTTTATCCTTACGCCGATACCCGAATCATATGTCGTGTCTATGCCTTTGAGCACATCATCGAGCCTGTCTGTCCCCGTAAGTCCGGCAAAGACCTCTTTATCCAGGGTATCAAGGCTGATATTCACCCTTTTCACACCTGCATTCTTTATGTCACCGCACATCCGGGAAAGGAGTATCCCGTTGGTGGTGATAAGGGTCTCCTCGATACCGGGGATACGTGAAATATCGGCGATAAGGCGGTCAACGCCTTTTCTCAGAAGGGGTTCTCCCCCTGTAAGGCGCACCTTCTTCAGTCCCTGCCCCGCCATTATCCTCAGTATACGAAGCATTTCCTCAAAGGAAAGTATCTCCCTGTGGGGTATGTCCTTTACCCCGCAGGTGGGCATACAGTATCTGCACCGCAGGTTGCAGCGATCTGTAAGGGATATGCGCAGATAATCCGTCACCCTGCCAAAACTGTCCCGCATCTAATCCCTCCTGTACTGTCTGCCTGTCCAGTAATTAAAGACCATGAGAACCGATAATGACAGGATCAGGATGACTGCCGTCCATTTCATCGCCGTGTCCCTGTCGCCGCTCTGCACTGCCGTATATACCGCAACAGACATGGTCCTTGTCTTGCCGGGCAGATTGCCTGCGATCATTATGGTAGCACCGAATTCTCCGAGTGCCCTTGCAAAGGAAAGAGTGAGCCCGGAGGCTATGCCCTGCCATGAAAGGGGTATCCACACATAAAAGAAGGTGCGCAGCCTGCCGCAGCCCATGATCCTTGCCGCATCTATCAGTTCACTGTCCACCGATTCAAAAGCGCCCCTCACAGTACGGTACATTATGGGGAAGGATGCCACCGCTGCCGCAAGCACCGCCCCCTGCCATGTAAAGACAAGGCTAATGCCCGCACTGTCAAGAAATCTGCCTGCCGGAGAGTTCCTGCCAAAGAGCAGCAGAAGGAGAAATCCCAGTACCGTAGGCGGAAGCACCAACGGCAGGGACAATAATGCGTCCGCAAGAAAGCGCATTTTTTTCATGGACATTACCGCTTTTGCCGCAAGTATACCGAAAACAAAGGTAAAAAACGAGGAGACGGCAGCGACCTTAAATGATATCCATAAGGGTGAGTAGTCCATCACTTCACACTCTCAAATCCGTATTTTTCAAAGACAGCGGAAGCCTCATCAGAAAGGAGAAAATCCTCAAAACCCTTTGCAGCTGCGGAATGGCTGCTGTTTCCGATCACTCCCACAGGATAGATGACCTTCTTATGGGAGCCCTCCGGGGCATAAGCCGCAATTTTCACCTTTTCGGTGGTAAAGGCATCCGTGGCATATACAACTCCGCAGTCTACCTCCCCTGTTTCTGTCCACGAAAGGACGGTGCGGACATCCGTGCCGTAATTGGCTTTTTCCTTCACACTGTCCAGACATCCGAGATATGTGAATATCTCCTCCGCATACTGCCCTGCAGGGACGCTTTCGGGCTCTCCCAGACCGATCATGGAGACCTTGTCCGTTACCGCATCCTCAAAGGATGTTATGTCCTTTGTGCTGTCTGAGGGCACTATCAGGACTATCTTGTTTTCAAGCAGTTTTTTTACACTGTCATTATCCATAAGTCCCTTTTCCGAAAGAGCATCCATCTGCTTTGATGATGCGGATATGAACATATCGGCAGGAGCCCCCTCCTCGATCTGAGCCTGCAAAGCTCCCGAACTCCCGTAGGAAAACACGAGCGAAACACCGGGGTGCTGTTCCTCATACATCCCCTCAAGCTCCGTACACACATCCGTCAGTGAAGCAGCCGCAAGTATGGTCACCTCCTCCGTTTCGGAAGAAGCTCCGCAGCCGCATAAAAGTATCATCGCCGCTGATAAGCATACGGCATTTTTATTGTTCATTTCTTGTTCCTTTCATAATGACCGGTCTTTCCGCCGTCCTTTTCTTCAAGGCGGATATCTGTCACGGTCATTGTCCTGTCTATAGCCTTGCACATATCGTACACTGTCAGCAAGGCAACGCTCACTCCTGTGAGAGCCTCCATTTCCGCACCTGTTTTCCCGCTCAAGGAAACAGAACACTCACAGTATATGCAGTTTTCACTGTCAACAGGCGTGAGCTCTACCGTCACACTGCTGAGCATAAGAGTATGACACAGGGGTATGAGCTCCGAAGTCCTCTTTGCAGCCATTATCCCCGCTATACGGGCAGTTGCGAGCACATCCCCCTTCGGGACTGTGCCGTTTATTATCTCATCAAGGGCTCCACGGCTCATATATATCCTGCCGCTTGCTCTGGCGGTACGCTTTGTAACGGGCTTTTCCCCCACATCTACCATACGGGCGCTGCCCTTTTCATCTATATGTGTAAGCATTTCATTTACCAAATCCGCAGTGCGGAAAAGTACAGACTTCACACCCAAGGCAAAGCCCGCCCTCTCCGTATGCCGCTATCTGCATTTGTACCAGTTCTTCCCCTGCAAGGACACGGGGAAGAACAAGGTCGAATATCGTTCTCTTTGCGTACATGACACATCCGGGCAGTCCCATGACCGGGATGCCTTTCCCCTCATACTCCAGATAGGAAAGGAGGAACATTGCTCCCGGCAGCACAGGCGCCCCATAGGTCACTATCCTCGCCCCGGCCGCCTTTATGGCTCCGGGGGTGCGGTCATCGGGATCCACGCTCATGCCGCCGCTGACGAGCACGGTCTCCGCTCCCTTTGAAACAAGATCCAGTATGGCATTCTTTATGCTTTCGCTGTCATCCGGAGTAAAGACCTGTTCTGTCACTTCTGCGCCGTATTCTGCCAGCCTGCTTTTCAGAACGGGGCCGAAGGCATCCTTTATAATGCCTTTGAAGACCTCATTTCCCGTAGTGACTATGCCCGCTTTTTTGATACGGAATGGCATTATCTCCAGTATCGGTCTGCCGGCGGCAGCCTTTTTTGCCCTTTCCATTTTTTCTTTTTCGATCACAAGAGGGATGATACGGGTGGCAGCCACCCTTTCTCCTGCCCTTACGGGTCTGTCACCGTGAATGGTGGCTATCATCATTTCGCCGAGATAGTTCAAGTCAAAAAGAGCATCCTTGTCTATTTTCAAAAGACCGTCTTTCGCAGCCCTTATCTCTATCTTGCCCTCCGATGGCTCCGAGGCAGCAAAGTCTGCTGACCCGCCCGTACATATATCACGAAGTATAGCCGCAGCATCATTTTCGTGCAGCATATCCTCATTCTGCTCCCATACATACAGGTGTTCCTTTCCGCAGGAGAGAAGGACCGGGATATCCTCACTGCGGACTATATGTCCTTTTTTGAAAACGGGGCCCTTGCTCTTTCCCGGTATTATCTGTGTGATATCATGGCAGAGCACTGTCCCCACCGCATCTGCGGTCTTTATTAGCTTCATTCTGCTACGCTCCGAAATACTTTTTTATACACAAAAATATCCCCCTCACATCATCTGTACCGAATACGGGACAGCCGACATTTCCGGGAGATATACAGTCTGATACGGCGCATATAAGTGTACTTTCATCACAGACACTTTTTTCGGAGATACCCCTTCTTATAATTTCCACCTTAGGCAGGGCAGAGTTCTTCATCCCCTCGACTATCACGAAGTCGGGAGGATCCTCCGCATGGCAGATGAGCCTTATTAGCCTGTCTATATCGGTTTTTCGTGAGAAATGAAGGGAGTACCTGCTGTCAGAGAACACGGCGGAGCAAAGAGCACCCGCAGTCGTAAAAACATGGGTGTCACTTCCCTCAAGATCTGAAAAATGATCGTGACCGTCGTGCTTTATCGCCGCACAGCTGTATCCCTCACAGATAAATTCGTTTATCAGCTTTGAGATGAGCCAGGTCTTGCCGCTGTCCGAATATCCGCTGACGCAGAAAACGAGCGGCTTTGAAAGCTCGAAATACTCTTCCTTTGTGTTTATGTTCTTTACAGTTTTCTTGTCAAAGCAGGTGTACTCCAGTGATATATACCTTGTAGGACAATGCCTGTAGATCTCACGGAGCCTGTAATTCCCCTCTGCTATCAGCTTTTCTATTATGGGCAGAACTCTCTTTGAATAAATGGCACAAAGAGGGTGCATATGCTCATCATCCGTGATGACGTAGCAGTCCTCATGGGGATTTATAAACTGCGCCATATACTGCACAAGCTCTTTTTTGATAAAGGGCATATCCACCGCACAGACAAATACATATTCGTTGTCTGCCTCTGTCAGTACCCTGCGGATCCCTTCGATGGGGCCTATGTCATGATTTTCATCATAGACCATCGGCAGACCAAGGCTTTCATATTCGCCCATGTCTGCAGCAGAAAGCAGGAGCCGGGAAAAGCCTCCCAGTTCCTTTGCCAGCTTTTCTATGAGCGTGGTGTTCTCCACCTTCAGAAGCGCCTTGTTCTTCCCCATCCTGGAGCTTTTCCCGCCCGCAAGTATGGCGACGCTCAGCTTTGTTTCTGCCTTTATCACATTCATGATCCTATCTCATCATTCTGATATTTACACTGTCTCCCACATGGAGCGGAGAACGGGGAGGAACATCCATATAACAGTTGCACTCCCTGAGGTTCCCCACCACAGAAGCAAAGTGCTTCACTGCGGGATATACCCTGCCGTCCTCATACCACGCACGCACAAGCCTGCGGCGGACATTTTCCTTAGGGTAGCCGGCACCCATTACAGCCTTTTTGACCACTGTGCCATAGCTCTTGCAGCCCGTGAGCTTCTCCATGATACAGGGGAAATAATAGTCAAAGTTTGCAAGAGCCGCAAAGGGATTTCCCGAAAGGCTGAGTATCACACCGCCGCAGTAAACGCCTGCCATGGTTGGTGTCCCCGGCTGTATGTCCACACCGTGGAAAAGCACCTCTGCACCCAGCTTTTTCATAGCTGCGGGGATAAGGTCCTTCTTTCCGACGGAAACTCCCCCCGTGGTGATGACCAGATCCACGTCCCCGGATATGCCCTGTATGGTGTCGGCTATGTCTTCTTCGTCGTCTTTGCACCCGATACAGTACACGGGCTCTGCGCCAATTTCTTTCACGGCAGCAGAGAGCAGGTAGGAAAGACCGTTGTAGATATGTCCCTTTTGCAGGGGAGTGCAAGGCTCCTGAAGCTCCGACCCGGTGGTGATGATCGCAATGCGGGGGCGCCTGTATACACTTACACTGCCGACACCGCCGCTTGCGAGCAGGTATCCGTCTATACGCCCTATGATACTGCCCTTTTTTACAAGCAGGTCTCCCTTTGAAAACTCCTCTCCTGCTCCGGAATAATTGGTAAAAGGAGACACCGCCTTGTATATCCTGACGCACTTCTCCCCATAGTCCGTATCCTCCTGCTTCACGACACAGTCGTAGCCTTCGGGTATAAAGCCGCCTGTCATCACCCTTACGGCAGTTTCGGGAGCATACTGTATGTCTGTATGATCTCCCGCAAGCATTTCACATACCACTGTCAGAGTCACGGGAGAGTTCTGCGAGGCTCCTGCTATATCACCCGAATACACAGCATATCCGTCCATGGCGGAACGTGGAAAGGAGGGGGCATCCGCCTTTGAATACACATCCTCTGCGCAGACCCGCCCGAATGCATCGGAAAGCTCTGCCGTCTCAGTCTCTTTTAAGGGGAGTATGTGAGAAAGCAGGGAGTCCCTTGCCTTCTCCAACTCCATAAGCCGCTCAGCACTCATTGCTTATCTTTTCTATGCGCACCGCACACACCTTGTATTCCGGTATGCGGGCAAATTCATCAAGTGCTGCATTCGTGAGCACATTTACGGGAGAATCGGGGAAATGGAAGGGCATCCATGTCTCACCTTGGGACACCTTTCTTCCGACTCTTGCCACAGCGGTTATCTCTCCTCTGCGGCTCATGACCTTTATGCGCTCTCCGTCGGAAATACCCTTTTCCCTGGCATCACGGATGTTTATCTCTATAAAGCCCTCACCCGCAATATCCATCAGCCCCTGTACCCTTGAAGTCATGGCAGCGGCATTGTAGTGGTAGAGTATGCGCCCCGTAGTGAGGATAAAGGGATACTCCTCGTCGGGTAGCTCGTTTGACGGCTTGTAATCCACCGCATAAAGCAGCGCCTTTCCCCTTGCGGGAGCACCTGCGTGCATTATGGGAGTTCCCTTGTGATCCTTATCCCTGCAGGGCCACTGCAGGCTCTCGCCCGCATCCAGCCTTTCAAAGCTGATACCTCCGAAGGAAGGTGTCACACGGGCTATCTCATCCATGATCTCCGCTGCGGTGAGCCTTTTCTGCGGGTAGCCCATGGCGTTCATCAGCTCGGTAATGATATCCGTATCGAGACGGGCATTCCCTGTGGGCTCCACAGCCTTTCTTATACGCTGGACACGGCGCTCCGTATTGGTAAAAGTGCCTTCCTTTTCCGCATAGCTGACACCGGGAAGAACGACATCCGCATAGGCTGCGGTCTTAGTCATGAAAAGCTCCTGCACCACAAGGAAATCGAGGCTTCTCAGCGCCTTGTCTATATGGTGGGTGTCGGGGTCGGTCACTATCGGATCCTCTCCGAAAATGTAAAGACCCTTTATCCTGCCCTCTATGGCTGCGGGAAAGACCTCCGTCGCTTTAAGTCCGGGCTTGGGGCTGAGAGATACTCCCCATTCCTTTTCAAACTTCTGCCTTACCTCATCGTTATCCACTTTCTGATAGCCGGGATAATCCGTAGGCAGAGCGCCCATGTCACAGGCTCCCTGAACATTGTTCTGACCTCTCAGCGGATTGACGCCGCAGCCGCTCTTTCCTATCTTTCCGCAGAGCACCGCCATATCCGACATACACATAACGCCTTCTGTCCCCGTAGAGTGTTCGGTGACCCCAAGGCAGTAGATTATGGGCGCCTTCTTTGCGGTGGCATACATCCTTGCAGCCTCCACCAGCTTTTTGGGGTCTATGTGACAGATCTCACCCACATATTCCGGGGTGTATTTCTCGACTGTCTCCTTTAATTTGTCAAAGCCCTCAGAGTATTTCTCCACATAGCCGTGGTCGATGAGATCCTCCTTTATCATGACGTGCATCATGCCGTTGGCAAATGCCACATTGGTGCCGGGGCGTATCTTCAGGTGGATGTCGGCGTATTTTGTAAGACCGATGTCTCTGGGATCCACTACGATCAGCCTTGTGCCTGTCTGAACAGCCTTTCTTATCTGCATACCCACCACAGGATGTGCCTCCTCCGGGTTTGAACCTACCAGAAGGATGCAGTCCACATCGTGAGTGATGTCGTGGATGGGGTTGGTCATAGCACCTGAACCCAGTGTCCTTGCAAGTCCGGCAACAGTTGCGGAATGGCAGACACGGGCACAGTTATCGGTGTTGTTGCTGCCAAAGCAGGTGCGCACCATTTTCTGCAGCATATAGATATCTTCGTTGGCGGAACGGGAGCAGGCAAAGCCTGCAAGGCTCTCCGCACCGTACTTTTCCTTTATCTCGGTCAGCCTCTTTGCGGTATAAGCTATAGCCTCCTCCCAGCTTGCCTTGCGGAACTCCCCTGTTTCCCTGTCCTTTATGAGGGGATCGGTGAGCCTGTCGGGGGAATGAACGAAGTCATAGCTTCCGCTGCGCCCCTTTACGCAGAGCCTGTTGTGGTTGGAGGGACCGTAGGCGGGCTCTACATTGACCACCTTGTTATCCTTTACCACCAGATAGAACTGGCAGCCTGTTGCACAGTGGGGACAGGTGGTAAGTGTCTTTTTGACCTCCCAGTTGCGGTACTTTTCTTCCGTCTTGAGGGTGAGGGCACCTGTGGGACAGACACTTGCACAATTGCCGCAGCTCTCGCAGCCTGTCAGCTTGTAGCCTTTTCCGAAGGGTGCATCCACCATGTGAAAGGTACCGCTCCTGCCGTTTCTGAGAGTACCGTTACGGGCTATGGTGTGACAGACATTTATACATCTTTGACAGTGTATACACTTGCCGGGATCATAGGTGATGAACGGATTGTCCGAAAGAACGGGCATCTTGTTCTCTATCTCCCTGCGTGATCCCTCGTAGGAAGAATGTTTTACGCCGTAGCGGTTGCAAAGGTCCTGGAGCTCACAGGTGCCGTTTGCCGCACAGCTCATGCAGTCAAGGTGATGGTTGGAGAGGATAAGATCCAGCATCTCCCTCCTGTAAGCCGTAAGCTCCTCGCTCTCGGTGGTTATCTTCATCCCGTCCGCTGCCTTTGTGCGGCAGGCAGGAAGAAAGTTCTTGAAGCCCTCCACCTCCACTACGCAGAGACGGCACATACCTATGTCGGAAACGCCCTCCATATAGCACAGTGTGGGGATCTTTATGCCGTTTGCCCTTGCAGCATCGAGGATACTGAAATTTTCGGCAGTCTCGATATCCCTGCCGTTTATATTTATACAGATCATTCGCCTCTGCCTCCCGTCATGGCTCCGCAGCCGTAATAGTCGCACCTGAGGCACCTTCCCGATTCCCTCATTGCCTCTTCGTCCGTCATGAGCATTTCCACAAAGTCAAAATTATCCCTGCGCTCAAAGGGATCCTTCTCCTCTATCTCCGCACGCCCGGTGGGTATGCAGGGATTGGGCACAGCTGCCGGAAGCGGCGTATCGCTCAGCACCTTGTGGTGATAGCCCAGATATTCATCTATGTTGAAAGCTGCCACCTGTCCTGCCGCAATGGCATTTATGGCAGTGGATGGACCTGTTACGCAGTCTCCGCCGGAGAAGATCCCCGGGCTGTCCTTTACCTCCGTGGTAAGACCTGCGTCTATCCTGCCCCTTACGGTAGGTATGCCTGCCTGCTCAAATACTGCGGAATCGCTCCTCTGCCCCACGCCAAGGATAAGGTAATCGCAAAGGAAACGATAGGGGTAATTGCTTGAATGTTCGGTGGTCACAAAGCCGTAGGCATCGTATTCTCCCACTATCTCGGGCTGGAGCCATACCGCACGGACGGCGTTATCATCGTCAAGTTCTATATTGAGGAAAGAGAGCAGTGTCCTGAAACGCACTCCCTCCTGCATTGCAGATTCTATCTCGCTTTCAAGAGCAGTGTAGTCGTCACGCTTTCTCGTAAAAACATGAACGGTCTCTGCGCTCAGCCTTACAGCCGTTCTCGCCGCATCCATGGCAACATTTCCGCCGCCTATGAGCACTACTTTCTTACCCGTAAGGTCGGGAGCGTTCCCGTTTGCCACAAGCTGCAGGAAATCAGCCGCCGGTATGACATTCTTACCGTCCGCTCCCTCTACGGGCATACGGTTCCCAAGCTGCGCACCCAATCCCAGATATACCGCATCGTGGGAATCCCTGACATCCTCAAAGGAAATATCCCTTCCGATCTTGGTGCCGCACTTCATATCTATGTCCCCAAGAGCAAGAATGGACTCTATGTCCTCATCAAGGCGCTTTTTGGGAAGTCTGTACTCGGGGATGCCGTAGCGGAGCATACCGCCGGGCTTCTCATGCTCGTCATACACATCCACATGGTGCCCCATAAGAGAGAGGAAATACGCAGCCGTAAGCCCGGAGGGACCCGCTCCTATGACGGCGACGCTCTTTCCCGTGCTCACATTTTTCGGCGGAAGCCCCGCATCCCTGGCGCTGACCTTGTCCACCGCATACTTTTTCAGGCCCCTTATGTTTATTGCCTCATCTATTATCATCCTGCGGCATTTTCTCTCGCAGGGGTGCTCACAGACCATGGCACAGGCGGTGGGGAACGGGTTTTTCTCCCTTATCTTCCTGATGGCGCCTTCGCAGTCCCCCGCATGGATAAGAGCCACATAACCCGGCACATCCACATGAGCGGGGCACATGGTGACGCAGGGTATGGTCTGGGTAACATTCTCTATGCACTTTCTGTTCTTGATATGGCTCTCGTACTCATCGGCAAATTCCCTGAGGCTGTCAAGTATAAGGTCGGCAGCCACCACACCCACGGCGCAGTCCGCAGTTCGGGCGATCATCCTGCACATGCTCTCCATACGGCTGAGGGTGCCTTCATCCGCATCACCGTTGAGGATATCGCACAGCAGCCTGTCCACTTCCACAAGGCCGTCACGGCAGGGAACGCACTTTCCGCAGGTCTGGTTCATGGAGATCTGCAGAAGGGATCTGTACAGCACAAGAGGGCACATCCCGGGAGGATAGGAATTCATCCTTGATCGAAACTTTCTGAGTACCACGTCTATGCGTGCGTTCATACTGTCTCTTCTTGCCAGCTTTTTCATAAAGATCTACCTCATAATAATCAGAATGCCTGCACACGGCACTTCTGCCGCACTTTGAACGAGCAGTGCAGGGGCGTTGGTATTGCTCACCATTATACAATAAAATCGGACAAAAGTCAAGGACTTTTGAGCATTTTGTACATAAGCCGCAGCAGACATTATAAGCGAAAATGATCCTATCTGTTGTTGTTTTTTTAACAAAGCGGCACATTTTCCCGACTTTTATCATTTTTGTGAGTTTTCCACAAATTTTGCCCCATTATTTTCACAGAAATTACAATAGAAATTGTTGTAATAATTTGTTATAATGTATTTATGTCATTGTGCCCGCAAACAGGATGCGTGCGCACGATGAAAAGCAGTAAACATTGTATGGAGGTAGATCCAATGGCAAACAAATGGGTATACATGTTCACAGAGGGCGACATGACAATGCGCAACCTTCTCGGCGGTAAGGGCGCTAACCTTGCCGAGATGACAAGCATCGGTCTCCCCGTTCCTCAGGGCTTCACCATCACCACAGAGGCTTGTACCCAGTACTACGAGGACGGCCGCAAGATCAATGATGAGATCATGTCTCAGGCTCTTGAGGGCGTTAAGAAAATGGAAGAGATCAACGGCAAGAAATTCGGCGATCTCCAGAATCCCCTGCTCGTTTCCGTTCGTTCAGGTGCCAGAGCTTCTATGCCCGGCATGATGGACACCATCCTCAACCTCGGTCTCAACGACGAGGTAGTTGCCGCTATGATCGCAGGCAACCCCACTCCCGAATTTGAAAGATTCGTTTACGACTCCTACAGAAGATTCATCCAGATGTTCTCCGATGTAGTTATGGAAGTGGGCAAGAAGTATTTTGAGCAGCTCATCGACAAGATGAAGGCAGAAAAGGGCGTTCAGTACGACGTTGATCTTACTGCTGCTGACCTCAAGACTCTTGCAGAGCAGTTCAAGGCCGAGTACAAGAATCAGCTCGGTAAAGACTTCCCCTCCGATCCCAAGGAACAGCTGAAGCTGGCTATAGAGGCAGTTTTCCGTTCATGGGATAACCCCCGTGCAAATGTTTACCGCCGTGACAACGATATTCCTTATTCCTGGGGTACCGCAGTAAACGTAATGCCCATGGTATTCGGCAACCTTAACAACAACTCCGGTACGGGCGTTGCATTCACAAGAGATCCCGCAACAGGCGAAAAGAAGCTCATGGGTGAGTTCCTTAAGAACGCACAGGGCGAGGACGTTGTTGCAGGTGTCCGCACTCCCATGCCCATCGCTCAGATGGAGCAGGAGTTCCCCGAGGCTTATGCAGATTTCATCAAGGTTTGCGAGACTCTCGAGAACCACTATCACGATATGCAGGACATGGAGTTCACCGTAGAGAACAAGAAGCTCTATATGCTCCAGTGCCGCAACGGTAAGAGGACCGCTCAGGCTGCTCTCAAGATCGCCTGCGACCTTGTTGACGAAGGTCACAAGACCGAGGCTGAGGCTGTTGCCATGATCGATCCCAGAAACCTGGATACTCTCCTTCATCCCCAGTTCGATACCAAGGCTCTCAAGGCTGCAACTCCTCTGGGCAAGGGTCTGGGTGCATCTCCCGGTGCTGCCTGCGGTAAGGTCGTATTCACAGCTGATGATGCCGTTAAGTGGGCTGACAAGGGTGAAAAGGTCATCCTCGTAAGACTTGAGACCTCCCCCGAGGACATCACCGGCATGAAGGCTGCCGAGGGTATACTCACCGTAAGAGGCGGTATGACCTCCCACGCTGCCGTTGTTGCAAGAGGAATGGGCGAATGCTGCGTTTCCGGCTGCGGCGACATCAAGATGGATGAAGAGAACAAGAAGTTCGAGCTCGGCGGCAAGATCTTCAAGGAAGGCGACTTCATCTCCATCGACGGTTCCACCGGTAACATCTACGAGGGCATCATCCCCACAGTTGATGCTCAGATCGCAGGTGAATTCGGCAGGATCATGGCTTGGGCAGACAAGTACAGAAAGCTGAAGGTACGCACCAATGCCGATACTCCCGCTGATGCCAAGAAGGCAAGAGAGCTGGGTGCAGAGGGCATCGGTCTGACAAGAACAGAGCATATGTTCTTCGAGGCTGACAGGATCGCTGCTTTCAGAGAGATGATCTGCTCCGAGACCGTTGAAGAGAGAGAGAAGGCTCTCGCTAAGATCGAGCCTCTCCAGCAGGGCGACTTCGAGGCTCTCTATGAGGCTCTTGAAGGCACTCCCGTTACCATCAGGTTCCTGGATCCTCCTCTCCATGAATTCGTTCCCAACACCGAGGAAGAGATCGAGCTCCTCGCCAAGACTCAGGGCAAGTCCGTTGAGACCATCAAGAACATAATCGCTGGTCTCCATGAGTTCAACCCCATGATGGGTCACAGAGGCTGCCGTCTTTCCGTTACATTCCCCGAGATCGCCAAGATGCAGACAAGAGCAGTTATCAAGGCTGCCATCAATGTCAAGAAGGCTCATCCCGACTGGAACGTTAAGCCCGAGATAATGATCCCCCTCGTAGGCGATGCAAAGGAATTCAAGTTCGTTAAGAACATTGTTGTTGAGGTTGCCGATGAAATTATCAAGGCAGCAGGCTCCGACCTTAAGTACGAGGTAGGTACCATGATCGAGATACCCAGAGCTGCCCTCACCGCTGATGAGATCGCCAAGGAAGCTGACTTCTTCTGCTTCGGTACCAACGACCTCACTCAGATGACCTTCGGCTTCTCCCGTGACGATGCAGGCAAGTTCCTCGATGCTTACTATGACACCAAGATCTTCGAGAACGATCCCTTCGCAAAGCTCGACAGAGACGGCGTCGGCAAGCTGATGGAAATGGCTCTCAAGCTGGGCAAGCCCGTAAATCCCGCTCTTCACTGCGGTATCTGCGGCGAGCACGGCGGCGATCCCTACTCCGTAGAGTTCTGCCACCAGATCGGTCTTGACTATGTTTCCTGCTCTCCCTTCAGAGTACCCATTGCAAGACTTGCTGCTGCTCAGGCTGCAATTGCAGAGATGAAAAAGTAATTCACGACTATCTCAAAATCGGCGATTTTACGCTGTTTCAGGGCGATGCGGAGATGTACTTCAAAGCTAAGTCCGAGAAGCGTGAATTCCATAATTGGCGTGACATCCGTGTAAACGTGTATGTCTGAGCCGATAGAATAGTTAATGATAAGGCTCTCACAGTTTCGGCTGTGAGAGCTTTTTTTGTGGCTTGAAATATGGGCGTTTTACGTGAATGTGCGTTTTTACTTGACACTTGACTTTTTCGTTTCCATATAGTATAATTATCTTAAACCTGCGCATAATGGGATTTATAGCATATTGTAAACCTGCGCATTCAGGAACTTACAAGCAAGCTAAAACCTGCGTATTATGGAAATGAGGCGTTATCATGATACTGAAACGTAAAATGTATAACAAGCTGCTGACCCTAAAAAAAGAGCTGAACGGCAAGAAAGCCTTTTTGATCGAAGGGGCAAGGCGTATCGGTAAGTCAACGATTTGTGAGGAATTCGGCAGAAACGAATATAAGAGCTACATACTGATCGACTTCGCCAAGTGCCCCGATGAAGTGAAGGACTATTTCGTGAAACACATGAACGATCTTGACACATTCTTCATGCTGCTGTCCACCTACTACGGTGTGAAGCTTTATGAGCGTGAGTCGCTTATTATCTTTGACGAGGTACAGATGTACCCCAAAGCGAGAGAATGTGTCAAGTATCTTGTTGCCGACGGCAGATACGACTATATCGAAACAGGCTCGCTCATTTCCATCAAGGAGAACGTCAAGGATATCGTCATTCCCTCGGAGGAGCGCCATCTGAGTATGTATCCGCTGGATTTTGAGGAGTTCTGCGATGCTTTGGGTGAGGAGCAGATATGCGGTTATATTCGTAAGTGCTTTGCCGATAGAGTTCCCCTTGAAAATGAGCTTCACCACAAAGCGATGCTCCTGTTCAAGCAGTATATGCTTGTGGGAGGTATACCGCAGAGTGTTATCGCTTTCCTTGATAGCAGGAAGGACTTCGACAAAGCCGATATCGAAAAGCGTGATATTCTTGCACTCTACCGCAGTGACATCATGAATATAGACAGCAAGTGCAGGAGCAAAGTCCTGACTATATTCGATCAGATACCCGGTCTGCTCTCTCAGCACGAAAAACGTGTCGTTTTCAATGATATTTCAGCAGGAAGTAAGGCAGAGCACTATGAGGAGACCTTCTTCTGGCTGTCGGATTCGATGATCTCCAACGAATGCTTTCTGTGCAACGATCCTAATATCGGGCTGTCGATCAATGAGAACAGATCGTATGTAAAGTGCTATCTTGGCGACACGGGACTGCTGGTCAGCCATGCCTTTGACGAGAACGAACTGCTGGAAGATGAAGTCTACAAGCAGATACTCGGTGACAAGTTGAATATGAACGAGGGAATGCTCTATGAGAACACTATCGCTCAGATGCTGACAGCGAACGGTCACAAGCTGTATTTCTACACGCAGTACAACGTTGATAAGCACCGCAATGACATCGAGATAGACTTCCTGATCTCCAACAACAGCAAGCTGAAATACAAGATGTTCCCGATCGAAGTCAAGTCGGGCAAGAAGTATTCGATAGAGTCGCTTAAACGCTTCAAGGAGAAGTACAAAGCTCGTATAGGTGAGTGCTATGTGATACACCCACGGAATCTCAGTTTCAAAGAGGACATTGTTTGCATACCGCCTTATATGACGATTTGTCTATAAAAACACCGCCGTTCAGGGCGAACCTGAGCGGTGGTTTATGATTATTGTTTGTTGAATGAAGAATTGTTGAGAATATACTATTTTATGTTTGTAACCTAAAAAACGTTACAAAATTGTAATGCGGGGATACCGTGCTTGCTGGTTTAGAAACGTCCCTGCGTGGCGTGTTTCTCTTTTAGCCTTTTGACTCGATTGACTTTTCAAGTTATAAGAGTTATAATATAAGCAGTCATTCAAATCAGATAAGGAGGATTTGTCATGGGAATACCTTTTAAAGACTCTGCCAGTTTTGGAAAACGAATGGAATATTTCCTTGTCGGAAAAATGCTAATGGAAAAATTAGATGTTTATCTTCCGCTTGTTGATGATCATGGTGTAGACTGTGTTATCAAAAAAGCAGACGGCACTTTTATCGAGATACAAATAAAAGCGAGATCAAATGAAGTAGCCGATGGGGATGCTGCACTATTTGCAGCTATTACACATGAGCTGACACCCAATTTCTATTTTGTATTTTATTCTGAACGACTTGATTCAATGTGGATAATGTCCTCTGAGGAATTCCTTAATGAGTGTGTAACAAATAAGAACGGAAAGAGCAAAGGTAAGCACAGCATCTGGTTTAATGGTAATAGAAAGGATAAGACAACCGGAATAAAAAAAGAATACTGCAAAAAGCAGTTTGAAAAATACTTATGTACTGACTTTTCACGATTTTATTGAAGAAAGAAAACTAACATGGTTTATACATATCGCTACGCTTCTCCCCTCGGCGGAATAACCCTCGCCGGCAACGGTGAATCTCTCACAGGCTTATGGTTCGACGGACAGAAACACTTTCCCCATAAGTTCATATCCGAAAGCACCAAAGCAGAGCTGCCGATATTCACGCAGACTGTCAACTGGCTCGATATATATTTCAGCGGCAGAAATCCCGACTTCACTCCGCAAATCAGTCTGAACACTACACCGTTCCGCAAGGCAATCTATGATATACTTCTTACGATACCCTACGGGCATACCATGACCTATGGTGAGATAGCAAATATCATCGCAAAGCAGAATGGTGTGGAGAGAATGTCCGCTCAGGCAGTTGGCGGTGCTGTGGGACATAATCCTATCTCGATTATTATCCCGTGCCACAGAGTATTCGGAGCGGATGGAAGTCTGACCGGATACGCAGGCGGTATTGATAAGAAGATAGAGCTTCTGAAACTGGAAAAAGCATTATAAAAACTATTCAAGCATCAAGGGAGATCAACAATTTCGGTGAGATAGATCGTCTCCGAGTTGATGGCAGACACGAGCCTATCGTTACACTGGAGGAATTCAACAGGGTGCAAGAGATAATGGAAAGCAAGAGGCTGAAAAATCCTGCCAACAAGACAGGACGAAAGGAAAAGGGCAAGAAGCCCGTTTCGGACGTATGGTGCAGGCTGCTGATCTGCTCCTGCGGATGCACATTCAACCGCAAGGTATGGCACACCACATCAAAGGGTACCCAGTACGGGTAAATGTGCTACTCGCAGATACGCAACGGAACTATCAGGACAAGGCTGAAAAAGGGACTGCCCAGGGAGGGTATCTGCACCTCGCAGATGATACACCGGCTGGAAGTTACAGTTCATGGCGAAGAACCTGTTCCATGAGTTTCTGAGGAACACCGACAGGATACTTGACATCGCCGAGGAGATGCTTGAAAAACATATCGGCGATGAAGAGGTCGTTAAGGATAATTCCGAGCTCATCGCACAGAAAAAGGCAGAGCTTGACAAACTGGAAAAGCGTTTGAACAAACTGATCTCCATGAGGGCTGACGATGAGATCACAAAAGAGCAGTTTATGAACATGAAGTCGGAAGTCGATACGCAGATAGCTTCTTTGCAGGAGCAGATATGCGAGCTTTCGCCCACGAAGAAAGTCACAGAGACAAGTGATGTTCCCGACCACAACGAGCGTATCACTCTGCTGAGATATGCTCTTGAACGGTACACTGATTTCGACTCCGATGAGGATATACCCGAGGCAGTTATCGAAGCATTTGTAGTAAAAATAGTGGTGAATGAGAACTCCTTCGATTGGTATCTGCACTTCACAGGCGATGACAAAACTCCTAAAACGTGCAATGTGGAGGGTGACAAAAAAGCCCATAAAATCGAGCTTTTTGGGGCATCTTATGCGCCTGCGTTGGTGGAGGGCTGCTCAGGCTGCAATTGCAGAGATGAACAAGTAATCATTTATCTTGCTTTGAACATCATATTCCCCTAACGGTATCAAAGGGCGTCCATATCGTTGATTATTTACCTGGCAGCGAAGTGAGCAAAGGAGATAGCCGTTTGTATATCACTCCCGTTTCTTCACTTGCAAAAGACTTCATAAGAGCATTGTTGACTTGTTGTTTGGTTTTAGCTTTTAATATCGCCTGAATTATGATCTCTTTTTTCTGCTTATATTTCTTTTCCTTAAAGTGCTGACCGAAGAAAGAGCGCACCTGTGCTTCTCTCTTATCTGGCTTAGTTATCTTTTTTGGTGTAGAAGTAGAAGCGGTTTTTTTCTCAGGTGCTGATTCTTTCTTTACCGTCGGCTCAGTATTTGAAGTAATGACGGGTGTGTCAGTTGGCAACATTGCTCCTACTAACTTGATCTCCTCGCCGTTCAGAAGCTTCTGCTTTAACTCCTCATTTGAAAAGATGTAATTTAAGCCTTCAGTAATATCATCAGCCATGGTGTGATCCTGAGATTCCTGAAATCTTCGAGTATCGCCTGATTGTTCTAACTTATGATTAAGTGCTTTGATGATCGGATCACCTGAAGACGGCTCACTCTCTCCGGAAAGTAGATGTTCTTGTGTATCTATTGAAAAATCGAAATGGAATCTATTGGCATTGTTCTTATAGTACCAAAGTGAACAGTCACATATTGTTTGACATAAATATGTAACATCGACCTTCATGATACGCAGCTTAACAATAGGGGTATCAACAAATGAGGTCATACTCCATATTTTGGTGCCATCGCCAAGTATCAGCACAAACCTGTCGAGCCGGTTTGCTTCGTCATTGACCTTGTTGCTGTCTATATTCGGTGAGCCTGTGTGAAGAAAGGTATTTCTGAGATTATATACGATCTCACCGCTCAGGTACGGATTACCTCTATCGTCTGACATATACTCTCCGAGATATTTATTATACCACCCAATATAGCGCTTTGCCGTAATTGTTTCGTTTGGATATTCTGCTGTACCGCAAATATCAGGCAGTGCAAGCGACATAGCTAATGCGGAAAAGTAGCTTTTATTCTTCAGAGCATTCGCTATATCGTTGACATATAGTTCTACCATAAATGACTCCTATTAACATATTTGTGGCTTTCCCGGAGAGCTTACGGACAATTATTATTTCGTTAGGGTGTCAGTCAGATATGAGATGCGCCACAACTATGATCTCAATATATACGGAATAGAAAGCGAGTATGTCATCAGGCTTTGGGCTAACGGATCATCTTATGCCACCACTTGAAGGGCATTGTTCTTGCTGCTCTCAATCCGCCACATCCACATCCGGGAAAACATATACATCGAAATCCGGATACATCTCCTTTACTTCCTTTACAAGCTCTGCCACGCCCTCTGCGGAAGGCTTATCGAAGCTGATCACCGTGTCGAACCTGATAGTCCTGCTCTCTGTGTCTGCATAAAAGCCGTGTATCTGCAATGCCCAGTCATGAGAGAGCACCTTTTCCTCTACTCTCTGCCTCATCTCCATTGCCTTTTCGTCGGAGGTGTTGTGGGAATAGACCCCTATGCCGGTAAGTATTATTCCCGTCTCGCAGTACACCTTGTACTGTACCCTTCGTGTGAGCCTGTCGACCTTGTCCACTGTCATTGTGTCGGGAAGTTCAAGATGAACGGTACCGTAGTTCCTGTCAGGACCGTAGTTGTAAAGCGTAAGGTCGTAGGCGCCCAGAACTTCGGGCTCGGAGGTAAGCACCTCCTTAATATTATGGCTCATTTCCTTGTCGATACGGCTGCCTATGATGTCATCGACCGTATCCTTCATCATCTCAAGACCCGCTTTGATGATGAAACCCGCTATGACAACACCCACATATGCCTCCAGAGATATCCCCCACAAAAGGAAGATAATGGCAGAAAGCAGCACGGAGGAGGACAGCACCGCATCAAATGTGGCATCGGAGCCGGAAGCAATGAGAGCACCGGAATTCACCTTTTCCCCCTGTCCCTTCACATACCTTCCGAGAATGAGTTTTACAGCAATGGCAACAGATATTATTATCAGGGAGACGATGCCGTATTCGGGAGTTTCGGGATGTATGATCTTTTTAACGGATTCCACAAGAGAAGTTATGCCCGCATAAAGCACCAGCGTCGCAACGATAAGAGAACTCAGATACTCTATGCGGCCGTAGCCCAGCGGGTGCTTTTTGTCGGGCTTTTTGGCACCCAGCTTTGCGCCTATGATAGTCACCACCGAGGACATGGCATCGGAGAGGTTGTTCACCGCATCAAGGGTGACGGCGATAGAATGTGAAACTATCCCCACAAATGCCTTGAATACCGCAAGCAGCACATTAGCCCCTATGCCTGTGATGCTTGTCCTGACTATTATCCTTTCCCTTTCTGCGGCTGCATAGCCGATGTCGTTTTTATTGCTGTTCATAAAATAACTTCCTTTCGGTACAAGTTTTGCTTTCAACAAGCAGGCACAGGTGTAAGCCTGTCTTCCGTTCAGCGGGGGTCGTATCCCGGATGTATATGATCCATGAAGTTTGCCTTATAAAGTGACGGGCGACACGGCTCACATTTCCTGCGGTCATATATTACAAAAGAGTTACAATAGCACTCATATCATTGACAATTCGTAAGAAAAAATGCTAAAATATAATTTGTGACATATTCCAAAAAATAGGTGATAATTATGATGAATAATGATGTATATGCCGAATGTCTGGTAGCAAAGATCCCCACGACAGGAGACAAGGTAAAAAAGATCCTCCTCCTCGTAGCTATGGTCGTCATAGGTGCGTTCCTGCTGCTGTTTTTCGGCATTCTCGGGGTCATGCTTGATGCTGCCATCCTCTACGGCGGCTACTACCTCTTCACAGGGATGGACAAGGAATACGAGTACATCTTCACAAACGGCACCCTTGATATCGACAAGATCTCCGGACAGCGCAGCAGGAAAAGGATGGTAAGCGTGGATGCGGACACCTTCACCGCTTTCGGGAAGCTGTCGGAAGCCGTAGATATGGCTGAGGGCACCACCCTTGTACTTGCCTCCGCAGGAAACGGCGGCACGGATTACTATGCGGATGCCAAGCATAAAACTGCCGGGAATGTGCGTATCATATTCACGCCCAACGACAAGGTCATAGACGGCATCGCACAGTTCCTCCCCAGACAGATGAGGGTCAAGTTCATGAATGACCGCAGAGCTGAGCTTGCGGCAAGAGGCAGCGAAGATAAGGAAGAGAGCGGTGAAGAATAATGAAGATGCGTCTCACCCTTGATATGGATAATATATCATACGCATCCATCATACGGATGATACTCCCCTATATCAAGAAAGAGGATATACCCGCCATTCTTCTCCCCGTTATAGACAGGGCGGGAGAACCGGGCGTTCTGGAGAACTTTCTGAAGCTCGTCCCGAAAAAAACTCAGGATGATATAGTCATCAGCATAGTAAACAAGAACCGCAGCAGGATCATCAGGCAGGGAAAGGGTCTCATGGACAGGTTCGGTATCGACGGGGAGCTTGTGGATATGAAGCTGCAAAGGCTCGTACCCAAGCCCCGCACGGAGGTCAAAAAGCCATGAGAGTAGCTGTACAGCGTGTGAATCATGCCTCCGTCAAGGTGGACGGCAGGGTCTGCGGAGAAATAGGAAAGGGCTATCTGCTCTTTGTGGGCTTCACCCATGAGGACACGGAACAAAACGCAGCAAAGGCAGCCGGGAAAATATCCTCCATGCGTATCTTCTCCGACGAGAACGACAAGATAAACCTTTCACTTTCGGATGTGGGCGGCAGTATACTCTGCATTTCCCAGTTCACCCTCTACGCCGACTGTTCCCACGGCAACAGACCCGCCTTTGTGAAGGCTATGGAGCCGTCCCGTGCAAAGGAACTGTATGAATATTTCTGCTCTCTGCTTGCGAAAAGCTTCAAAGTGGAAAAGGGCATTTTCGGTGCGGATATGAAAGTATCTCTCGAAAACGACGGTCCCTTTACGCTTATGCTGGAATATTGATTTTTATACACAAAAATGTAAACGATTTCTTTATGTGTATATTCCTGTCCCTGACCTCCGGCTTATAAAATATAACACATTTTTATGGCCTTGTCAAGCAATGCCGCCGATGTACGGCCCGGCAGGAGTATCAGTTCCCATGGACAGATGATAAATCATTGACAAAAGGAAGAAATTATAGTAAAATCAAATAAAGCACTTTGAGATCGGATGACCCTGATGGATTTGTTAAAAAAAGCGGTATTCCTGGCAGGAGCCGCATCCTTTGTAATTTGCTCCCTTTTCCTGAACGGGATGGGAGGTCTTGCCATACTCACGGTGAGCGATGAAAAATACTCCGCCATAGGCGTGATGCTCCTTTGCAGCGTGCTTATGTTCGCTGTTTCCTTCGTGATGCTGTTTTTCAAAAAAACTCCCACGGATCTTGTCTCCCTTTTGTTCAATGCTGCGGGAACGGTGCTCTATGCACTGCCTGTGAATGCACTTACATCCATAAGCGGAGACGCCGTACCAAAGGAAAACATAGAAATTCTTACAAACAGGATCTATCCCTCCGTGATCGTGTCCGTGCTTTTTGCCCTGTATGCCCTGCTTTCCCTCTTTTCCGAGGAGAGGCGGCTGAAAAGACAGGCAAAGCGGGATGAGAAGAACAGAGAGCTTAGAAGTGATGAGAGGATCGTCTGAATGTATATAAATGTTACCATAAAGGATGTGGCAAAGGCAGCGGGAGTATCTGTAGCCACAGTTTCCCGTGTGATAAACGGCTCATCCTCTGTATCCGACGAAAAGAAAAAAATGGTCAATGAGGCAATAAGGGATCTCGGCTTCAACCCAAATCAGCTTGCCCACAACCTGAGAAAAAGAGAGACAAAAAACATACTGGTGATAATCCCATCCACAGAAAACACCTTTTACAGCGAGATAATCAGAGGCATGGAGGATGAGGTGAACCACGAGTTCGATATCATCCTTGCTTCAAGCTACAGCTATGTACATACGGAAGTGCGCCTACTGGGGATGATGACCAACCATCTTGTGGATGCAGCCGTGATACTGGGCAGCCGCCTGACGGGGGCGCAGATAGATGAATATTCCTCTCATTACCACATCGCTCTCGCATCTGAAAATATAGAGAATTCTCATGTATTGACAGTGCTGATAGACAATGAAAAGGCTGCATATGAGGCTGTGGACCGCTTTATCGCCATCGGGCTCGACAGGGTAGCTCTGGTGACCACCAACACCGATATCATTGCTCCCACCTCCGACAACAGGCTAAAGGGCTATCTCAAAGCTCTGCGTTCAAACGGCATAGAGGTCTCACCCGAGCTTATATACAGAGGGGATTACAGCTTTGAGAGCGGCATGGCTGCGGCAAAGCATTTCATGTCCCTTTCGGCTCCGCCGAAAGCCGTTTTCTGCATTTCCGACATTCTTGCGGCAGGCTGCTCCAAGGCATACAGCGCCGCAGGGTATACGGTAGGGAAGGACATACAGATCTGCGGCTTTGACAACATCCCGCTGTGCAGCTTTGTGACCCCTACCCTTACCACAGTGGCACAGCCGGGCTACAAAATGGGGCGCACGGTAGCTGCAAGGCTCTTGTCCGACATCAAGAACAACACCTACTCCACCGATACGGTGATGCTGGATCATGAGATAATCGTAAGGGAGTCGGCGATACTTTAGGCATAGTTATACAACGGCATAATGATCAAAAAACACGAAAGGTGATATTATGATATACACACTTACGGTAAACCCCGCAATAGACTATTCCATGAGCTTTGACAAGATCTTTTCCGGAGGCATGAACCGTTCCGAATCCGAAAGCGTGCATTTCGGCGGAAAGGGCATAAATGTTTCCGCTGTTCTGAACGAACTGGGCTGTGAGACCACGGCTCTGGGGTTCATAGCAGGCTTTACGGGCGACGAACTGGAAAGAGGACTGCTGGAGAGCGGGATAAAGTCTGATTTTATCCGCCTTGACAGCGGCATGACAAGGATCAACCTCAAGCTCACCGACAAGGACGGCAACGAAACAGAGCTCAATGCCGCAGGCCCCGACATCCCCAAAGAGAAGATAGATGAGCTTCTCGGAAAGCTCGGCTCTCTGGACGAAAACGACACCCTCGTTCTGGCAGGAAGTCTCCCCCGCCATGTTTCACAGGATCTCTACGAGAATATCTGCGAAAAACTGTTTACAAGCAGAAGGATGAGAGTTGCAGCTGATGTTTCCGGAAACCTTATCAAGGGGATAATGCACTTTCACCCCTGGCTCATAAAGCCCAATCATCTGGAGGCAGAGGAGATCTGCGGAAAGAAGATCGATTCCCACCGCTCCGCCGAGGAATGTGCTCTCCAGCTTCGTGCCATGGGTGCCATGAATGTTATCATATCCATGGCAGACAAGGGAGCCGTTCTGGCAGCAGAGGACGGAGGCGTGTACAGGCTCACCGCACCCACGGGAAAGGTCGTTTGCAGCGTAGGCGCAGGAGATTCCCTGCTTGCGGGCTTCCTTGCGGGCTATGACGCTACCGGAGATCTGAGAGAGGCTCTGCGCAGAGGTGTGGCAGCAGGCACGGCAACTGCCTTTACCGACGGACTTTGCAGCCGTCAGGACTACGAAAAGATCCTTTCAGAGGTAAGGTATGGATGAGAGACCCTTTGCGGGACACTTTGAAAGGGTGTCCGAAGAACGCTTTCTGAAAGACACAAAGGAGCTTTTCCCCTACTGGACTTTCGGTGCCGGGGATGTGATCCTCCCCCGTCGTGCCACTGCAGGTTCTGCCGGATATGACTTTTTCATCCCTTTCGATCTTGTTCTGAGACCCGGACAGTCTGCGGTAGTACCTACGGGTATCAGGGCTGTCATAAACGACGGCTGGTTCCTGATGCTCGTCCCCCGCAGCGGGCTCGGCACAAGATACCGTATGCGCCTTGACAACACCGCAGGCATCATCGACAGCGATTACAGCGAGGCCGAAAACGAGGGACACATCATGGTCAAGATCACCAACGAATCTCTTGATGATGCAGTTATGTCCATAGAAAAGGGAAAGGCTTTCGTTCAGGGGATATTCATCCCCTACGGCATCACCTCCGACGATAACGCCCTTTCAAGGAGAAAAGGCGGTTTCGGCAGCACAGACAAAAAGGAGTGACCGTCAATGCTCTCTCCTCTTGCAGACAGGATACGCCCCTCATCCATAGATGAAATGGTAGGACAGAGGCACCTTTTCGGAAAGGGCGCACCTTTGCGCCGTATAATAGAGTCCGGAGCGGTGCCGAATCTTATTTTCTACGGTCCGCCGGGAGTGGGAAAGACCACCGCAGCACGCATTATAGCTGAAAATGCCGGTATGTCTCTCCATAAGCTCAACGGCACATCCGCCTCCACAGCGGATATAAGGGAGGTCATAGCAGATACCTCCACCTTTGCCGGAGTAAACGGCACACTGCTGTACCTTGATGAGATACAGTATCTGAACAAAAAACAGCAGCAGTCCCTGCTTGAATACATAGAAAACGGGCAGATAACACTCATAGCCTCCACCACGGAGAACCCCTATTTCTACATCTACTCCGCCATTCTCAGCAGATGCACCGTCTTTGAGTTCAAAGCCGTTACGGCAGAAGATATTGCCCCTGCCTGCAAAAGAGCCTTTGACATTTTGTCGGTGGAAAACGACTGTAAAACAGAAGCGGATGAGGGTGCGGTAAAAAAGATAGCCTACGGCTGCGGCGGAGATGTGCGAAAGGCGGTCAGCATCTGCGAGATGTGCTTTCTTGCTGCCCGTGACGGGGATACTGCCCACATCACCGAGGAGCTGGCGGCACAGCTTACGCAAAAGAGCAATATGCGCTATGACAGAGCCGGTGATGAGCACTACGACATCCTGTCGGGCCTTCAGAAATCCATAAGAGGTTCGGATGAAAATGCCGCACTTCACTATGCAGCACGGCTCATTGAAGCAGGTGACATCATTTCCCTTTCAAGAAGGCTGCTGGTCATAGCCTCGGAAGACATAGGCCTTGCCTACCCTATGGCGGTGCCCATAGTGAAGGCTTGTGTTGACAGTGCTATGCAGCTTGGCCTCCCCGAAGCACGGATACCGCTTGCCGAAGCCGTCATACTCCTTGCCACCTCTCCAAAATCAAACTCTGCATATATGGCGATGGCAGCGGCTCTTGACGATGTGAAGAACACGGACTGTGGCAGCTTTCCGAGGGCAATACAGAACAAGCACTACGACGGGGCGGATGCCCGGGAAAAGGGTCAGAATTACCTGTATCCTCACGACTATCCCAATCATTATGTAAAACAGCAGTACCTCCCCGACCCTATAAAAGACAGGATATATTATAAATTCGGAGACAACCGCACGGAACAGGCTGCTCTTGAATACAGGCGAAAGGTCATGGGGAAGGATGCAAACAGTAAATAACAAGGGGTGACTTTATGAAGATATCAAGCCGTGTTGCGGACTATGTTGATCCTGCTGTAAAAAAGGGTTTTCCCAAAGGGTGTGCAGTCTCGGTCATATACGGAGGCGACACTGTTTACAGGGAATGTTTCGGTGAAGAACGACCCGGCAAGCCCCTGACAGAGGGAAGCATTTTCAGGCTCTTCTCACTTTCAAAGGCGGTGACCTCCGCAGCGGTGATGAAGCTGCTTGAGGATGGGAAGATAGAGCTCAGGTACCCCTTGAAGTGGTTCATACCGGAATTTGAAAATGCTGTGTACGCAAAGGACGGAGAGCTTTTACCTGTTTCAAGAGACATCACTCTTTCCGACCTGCTCACTATGCGCTCCGGCATCCCCTACCCGGGAGGCGGCACTGCGGGCGAGAAAATGGGTGCTGTCTGGGGAAAGCAGCACGATCTTATCTCTCAGGGGCACGGAATGAGCACTGTTGATTTTGCCAGGGAAATGGGCTCGGTGCCTCTGTCCTTCGACCCCGGCAGCCGCTGGGAATACGGTTCGTCTGCGGATGTTCTGGGTGCGGTAACGGAGATAGTGAGCGGAAAGCGCTTCGGCGACTTCATCCGTGACAGCATCACCGGCCCTCTCGGCATGGATGATACAGATTTCTATGTGCCGCAGAGCAAGAAGGAGAGACTGGTGCAGTGCTATAACTTCGGTGAAAAGGGCGAGAACCTGCCATACACTGTCGATGATCTCTGCATAAGGGATACCTTTGAAAGACCTGCGTGGGAGTCGGGAGGAGCAGGGCTCTACTCCACCATTACCGACTATGAAAAATTTGTTTCCATGCTGCTTGGAGAGGGTACATACAAGGGCACCCGTATACTGGGAAGAAAGACCGTAGAGCTTATGCGCTCTCCCATGGTGCCCGTTGACCAGATAAAGGGTGCGTGCTGGGATTCCATGGTGGGTCAGAACTACGGCGCCCTCATGAGAGTTCTCGGCGACAGAGATAAAGCAGGTCAGCTTGCCTCTGTGGGTTCATTCGGCTGGGACGGCTGGCTTGGCTGCTACTTCTCCGTAGACCCTGAAGAAGACCTTGCCATGCTCATGTTCATACAGCAGACAAATCAGGGCTGCACCGACTTTACAAGAAAGCTGCAGAACATCATATGGAGCCATCTGTAAGCAAAGATATGAGGTGCTTTGGCTATTATGTGGTCAGGGCACTTCCAAAGCCCGACTGGAGCAGGTCAAAGGCGGAACGGATCCTTTCTGTCTCAGAGGACGGGCTCAGCGAAAAAATCCCCGACCTTACAAAATGCTTCTACACAAACTATCCCGAAAGGGACAGGGAGCTGTACCGTCAATATCTGATGCTCACCGAAAAGGAGTTTTCGCTCTTTCGGGAAAATGTATCCACGCTCTTTTAGGATGATCTTCTGACAACTGATGTAAGATCTATGTCAGCGGATGATGCAGGGAAGCTGTCCCGTTTTTTAAAGAACATAAAGGGCTTTAAGGTCGTCGGACTATATACGGAGTCCTCTGTTATGGATGAATTTGCGGCAGAGGGCGTATTTGACCGGGTGGCACAGGGTCATGAGTGCAGATATCCGAAAAAGCGTATGGGCTGTGATATCCTGGGCCGTCAGTACCTTGGAAACAGCGACTTTTCCTTTACGTCCTATATGAGCGGCGGGCTTGATGAAGTCATCGAAGAAAGATCGCAGACACCTCTTGTCCTCGACACCGCAACAGGTCTGATGCTCAACCCCTATGATGAAGCTGCTTCTTTCTGCAGTCTCATACAGGGCATGGGAGAGCCTGTGATATGGACCCCCTTTGAGATATACGAAATAATGGTTTAAAAAGTCCCGTTTATGGGCGGGCTGATATAGAAGTTTTAAGCCATGGTATTTCTGATGCAAGGTCAGAAGTGCTGTGGCGTTTTTATTGACAATACAGTGATGTGGTACTATAATAGTTACTAACATAAATCGGAATTGTGCGCCCAGCCAAGGGCGGATAGTCTAACAGGTGAGAATCCTGTACGGTAAG
>JAGAWT010000017.1 GCA_018110985.1 Oscillospiraceae bacterium | reverse complement strand
TCTGCCTGAAATACAAGTCACCGAACGAAGTGCTTGAAGACCATCTTTCGGTGATGTGGTGAGCCGCCGCAAAATCACCTCTTTCCGTCGCCTCCGGCTCCTCCAAGAGGTGATTTTGCGATTATCTGCTTAATGTCATATTTTTTTGAGGGTGAGTGTCCAAGATCATTGACAAGTGAACACGTACCGATTGAAATTTTGCTTGAAATCTCTTGCAAAATCCTTTGTAATGTGTTATAATCATATGGAATGTGTTTTTGAAAAATACCTAAAAAGGAGCGGATAATATGGAGCTTGATATGGTCAGGTACTTATCCAAGCTTGCAAAACTCGATTTCACCGACGAAGAGCTTGCCCGCAAAGCAGAGGATATGACAAGTATCATCGAGATCATGGATACCATCAAGGATATCGACATCACCTACGATCCTTACAAGGATAACCACAATATCTATCTGGAGGATCTGCGTGCGGATGAGGCTATGCCCTCTCTTCCCACAGACAAGCTGCTGCAGAATGCGGTAAATCAGGACGGGTGCTTTGTTGTGCCCAAGGTAGTAGAATAAGGGGGAAGGGCAATGGTCTCAATGACGATAAAGGAAATGCGCCGCAGCCTTGACAGCGGCGAGATAGGTGCAGCGGAGCTTACAAAGAGCTACCTTGACAGGATAGAGAAGGTGGACCCTCAGCTTGAAAGCTATATCACCGTCACAGCCGAAAAGGCTCTTGCGGAGGCAGCGGCTGCGCAAAAGCGCATAGACAGCGGCGACACCACTCCCCTCACGGGCATACCCCTTGCAATAAAGGACAACATATGCACAGAGGGCGTCCGCACCACGGCAGCATCAAGGATGCTCGAAAACTTCGTGCCCCCCTACAATGCCACCGTTATGGAGCGCCTCGACAGCGCAGGTGCGGTAATGCTGGGAAAGGTCTCCATGGATGAATTTGCCATGGGCGGCTCCACCCAGACCTCCGCTTTCAAGAAAACCAAGAACCCCTATGACCTTTCAAGAGTTCCCGGCGGTTCCTCCGGCGGTTCTGCCGCAGCAGTGGGTGCGGATCTCTGTGCCGCTGCTCTGGGCTCGGACACGGGCGGCTCCATAAGACAGCCTGCCTCCTTCTGCGGAGTTACGGGTCTAAAGCCCACCTACGGCAGAGTTTCAAGATACGGTCTCATCGCCTTTGCAAGCTCCCTCGACCAGATAGGTCCCATAGCCAGAAGTGCGGAAGACTGCGGTCTCATACTCAATGCCATTGCAGGCTACGATTATCATGACGGCACTGTTTCAAGGCGTGACGTGCCCGATTTCTGCGAAAAGATCGGTATGGATATGAAGGGCGTAAAGATAGGCCTCGTATCCGAATTCTTTGCAGAGGGCGTGGATGATGAGGTAAGAAAGAGCGTTCTTTCCGCAATAGACACCTATAAGTCCATGGGGGCTGAGGTCGTTGAATGCTCCATGCCTTCCCTCAAATACGCCATCGCATCCTACTACCTCATCGCCTGTGCGGAGGCATCCTCCAACCTTGCCCGCTATGACGGCATAAAGTACGGTCACAGGGCAGATGTGGGCGGCAGCTACAATGACCTTGTGGTCGCATCAAGGAGCGAGGGCTTCGGTGACGAGGTCAAGAGGCGCATACTTCTCGGCAACTATGCCCTTTCCTCCGGCTACTATGATGCCTACTACGGAAAGGCAATGGGTCTCAAACAGAAGATAAGAGAGGAATATGCCGACATATTCGGCAAGTGCGACCTTATCATCACACCTACGGCGCCCACAGTGGCTTACGGCACCAACGAGAATATAGCCGACCCCAAGAAGATGTATCAGGCAGATTTCTGCACCGTTACGGTAAACATCGCATCACTCCCTGCGATCTCCACCACCTGCGGCTACGATGCCCAGGGAATGCCCATCGGTATGTCCATAGTGGGCAGGATGTGGGACGAGGCAAGCGTGATAGCTGCCGCAGATGCCTTTGAGCATAACTTCGACCGCATAAAGGCAAAAATATAAGGAGGCAGTATCATGTCAGTTTCTGATTATATCCCTGTTATCGGTCTTGAAATACATTCCGAACTGCTTACAAATTCCAAGGTGTTCTGCACCTGTTCCGCTGAATTCGGCGGCGAAAAGAATACCCGCTGCTGCCCCGTGTGCTCCGGTCTCCCCGGCACACTTCCCATAATCAACCGCACAGCCGTTGAATATGCCATAAAGGCGGGCTATGCCCTCGGCTGCGAGATAAGCAAATTCTCCGTGTGGGACAGAAAGAACTACTTCTACCCCGACCTTCCAAAGGCATACCAGATATCCGAGCTTTATCACCCTATCTGCCTTGAGGGCGCAGTGCCCATAGAATACGAGGAGAACGGGGAGAAGAAGCAGAAGACTATCCGTATAAACCACATCCACCTTGAAGAGGATGCGGGCAAGCTGGTACATGACGACCTGAACGGCGTTTCCCTCTGCGACTACAACCGCTGCGGCGTGCCCCTGGTGGAGATAGTGACAGAGCCCGATATGCGCTCCCCCGAAGAGGCAAGGACACTGGTGGAGACCATTGCCCTGCTGCTCCAGTATGCGGGCGTTTCCGACTGTAAAATGGAAGAGGGCTCTATCAGAGCGGATGTAAACATCTCCCTCATGCCCAAGGGCGCCACCGAATTTGGTACCAGAGCGGAGATCAAGAATGTAAACTCCCTCAAATCCATCTACCGCACCATAGAGTATGAGATAAAGCGTCAGGCTCAGATACTTGACAGGGGCGGCAAGGTGATACAGGAAACAAGGCGCTTTGATGCCAACAAGGGCGAGACCAAGTCCATGCGTACCAAAGAGGATGCACACGACTACAAGTACTTCCCCGACCCCGATATCCTGCAGGTGAACCTGCGTGACGAGGATCTGGAAAGAATAAAGTCATCTCTCCCGGAAATGCCCCGTGAAAGAACAGCAAAGTACATCGCAATGGGCATACCCGAAAAAGAGGCTAAGGTGATTGTTTCCACAAAGCTCATCTCCGATTTCTTTGAAGAGGCTCTCACAGTTTACGATTCTCCCAAGTCCCTTGTTAATTTCATCAACGGTGAGATAATGAGACGTATCAACTTAGGTGAGATAGACATAGAAAAGCCCGCCTTCACCGCAAAGGAAGTGGCAAGGCTGGTGGAGATGTCCGACACCGAAAAGGTATCAAAGAACGATGCCAAGACTATCTTCCGTGAAATGGCTGAAAAGGGCGGCGATCCCGAGGAGATCGCAAAGCGTGAGGGAATGCTCATCGTAAGCGATGTTTCCAAGGTGACCGGAGTCATAGATGAGGTCATAGCCGCCAACGAAAAGGCCGTGAACCAGTACAAGAGCGGCGACAAGAAGGTATTCGGTTTCCTGATGGGTCAGTGCTCCAAGCAGCTCAGAGGCGCAGCCACACCCAAGGTGATAAAGGAAGAGCTGGAAAAGAAACTGGAATCTCTTTGCTGATTTTCACAGAAGGTGATCTTTTATGGATGATAGCACGCAGAATATTGCGGTGCTCCTTGAGAGCAGGATGGGCGAGATGTCCAAGGGGCACCGCAAGATAGCAAGGTATATCATTGACCATTACGACAAAGCCGCATTTATGACTGCTTCAAAGCTGGGCACCGAGGTGGGCATCAGCGAATCCACCGTGGTGCGCTTTGCCACGGAGCTGGGCTTTGAGGGTTACCCGGAGATGCAGAAGGCTCTCAAGGGCTACACCAGCAGCAGGATGACATCTATCCAGCGCATGGATGTTATGAACACCCAGCTGACAGGCGAGGATGTGCTCTCCAAGACCCTGAATTTTGATATAGACCAGATCAGAAAGACCCTTGAAGAGATCGACAGGGAGGAATTTGAAAGGACGGTAGAGGAGCTGTCAAATGCTCGCAGCATCTATGTTATAGGTGCACGCAGCGCTGCCGTACTTGCCAGGTATATCGTCTTTTATTTCAACATAATGGTGGATAACTGCAAGATAGTCCATACCACCAGCACCTCCGAAATGTTCGAGCAGATACTTACAATCGGCCCGGGAGATATAATGATAGGTGTTTCCTTCCCCCGCTATTCAAAGCACACCGTGAAGGCGTTCAACTATGCCCACGAAAGGGGCGCCAAGGTAATAGCCATCACCGACAGCAAAGCCTCTCCTCTTGCAAAGTATGCCGACTTCCTTCTCACTGCACACAGCGATATGGCGAGCTTTGCGGATTCCCTTGTGGCTCCCATGAGCCTTATAAATGCACTTATAAGTGCGGTGGGTATGCGCAAGAAGGACTATGTGGAAAACAATTTCAAGACCCTTGAAAAGATATGGGACAAATATGAGGTCTTTGAAAAGACAGACAGCAGGAACGACGACGAGTCGGATATCATACCATAACATTCATAAAAAAACAAGCCCGGGGCTTTCCCGGACTTGTTTTATTTTTTATTGGACGCTGCCGTTTTTCACAGATGAACATGTTGCATTATAGTATCCACAACTACCATTATAGCAGGTCCTGTCATTATAGCATTCATTATTATCCACATATTCATACCCCTTTTTCTTTTTTTGTGGTCTTTTCCTTTACTGATATTATAATACCATGTTTTTCCCGCAGATTCAAGGATCAATATAAAGGGGAAGTGTAAACTAAGCTACACCTCCCGCTTCTTTTGTTGTTTATGTTACATTTTTGCCGAAATTGACTAAAAGACATTCAGCTTTTGTCTTTATCACTCATATTATCGTTTCAGTCTATACTGTATGCCTGTAAGCCCTGATCCTCCTCTCTTTCAAGCTTGGCCCAAAGGCAGTCAACATAATAATCCATATTGCCATCATACCATATTACATTGTGAGAAGTAGGCAAGATCTCATCCATAAATGCGAGCACATAGTCCTTACCCAAACAATCGTACAGATCGTGCATTATATTGCGGAAATTATATTCATCGATCCATTCGCCGAATAAAAAGAGTTCTGCATTACCATCTTCATTGATCCTTGACTGTAAGGCACTTGCAGTCGCACCTGTTGAAAATACCATCGTTACGGCCATAAATGTTGCTGTCAGTGCGGGAATGATCTTTTTCATATCGTCCGTCTCCTTTATCACAATAGCTTCCTGTTGGAACGATCATAGACCGTTTCCGGAACCTTAATATATCATTTATACAGCACCGTCCAGACTTTCTCCGTAGTAGGCGTAGGAATCTCCATCGACCGAAAAGGCGATCCCATAATATCCTACACCACGCTTCCAATACAGCTCCCTGCCCTCCTTGTCCTTCCTGTTCAGCGGGAACCCGTAAACGACACGGTCGCCGCCTTCAAAATAAAAGCATCCTATTTTATGGGTGAAATACAGAGGCCTGCCATGGAAGCCTGTTCCGTAGCTCTTTGTGGGAGCAAAGTCGGTACCCAGTGAAACATAGGTCTCCGGGCCGTTATAGGCATAAAATTCACCGCCGATCTTACAAAATGTTTCACCACAGAACTCACATTTGCCCACATACATAATATCGGATACTTCGTATTTACCGCTGCTATCCTGGACATATACCATAAAGTCAGTGTAATCGTTGTCATGAGTAACGTATCCGTCTTTATCTATGTATGTATATGCACTTGCAGACGCCATTATTGCTGTGGATGCCATAACTGCTGCAATACCTGCCGCAAGAGCCTTGAATGTGTTTTTCATATCTATTCCTCCATAGTGTCTTTATTTGGGGTCATTCCCTTTCGACATATATATACTACCACAGAAAAGAGGAGGATTCAATATCCAGTTCTGTCGGATAATGTGGCTTATGCTACATTCTGGGCTCATAATGTAGTTTAGTTTACAGACACGGTGAAAATTGCAGCCGTTAAGACCCGCACCTATGAAAAAGATCCCGTAAGCAGTCATGGACCGCTTACGGGATCTGAGTTTATTTGAGATCAGATCACTTGATACCTGCCATTGCAGCTACTTCTGCTGCAAAGTCATCAGCCTTCTTCTCTATGCCTTCGCCTCTCTCAAAGCGAACAAAGCCTGCAACGGAGATCTTTCCGCCAAGGTTCTTGGCAGCAGATTCAACATACTTGCCAACAGTCTTGTCGAAGTCGCCCTCGCTCTTGACATACTCCTGCTCCAGGAGGCAGTTCTCGGTGTAGAACTTGCCGAGCTTGCCCTCTGCGATCTTTGACTTGACCTGCTCGGGCTTGGAAGCCATTTTGGGATCCTCGTTCATCTGAGCGATGATGATATTCTTCTCACTGTCAAGAACATCCTGAGTAACAACTTCCTTGCTGAGGAATCTGGGGTTCATGGATGTTACCTGGAGAGCAACATTCTTTCCTACCTCAAAGTACTTGTCCTGAGGAAGGTCGGTATCCAGCTTAACTATAACACCGATCCTGCCTTCACCGTGAACATAGGGAACAAGAGCACCCTCAAGTCTCTCAAAGCGGCGGATGACCATGTTCTCTCTGATCTTGATGAAGAGATCCTGAAGAGTCTCCTCTACGGACTTGTCGCCGCCCACGATCTGTGCAGCCTTGAGCGCATCCAGATCTGCGGGAGCCTTCTCTATAACGGTCTTTGCAACATTTGCAACAAAGTCCTTGAATTCCTGATTGTTTGCGGCAAAGTCTGTCTCGATGTTCACTTCAACGACAGCGCCTACATTGCCCTCTACAACAGCAGTAACTATACCCTCAGCGGCAACTCTGCCTGCCTTCTTTGCCTGAGTTGCAAGTCCTCTCTCACGGAGGATGGTTATTGCCTTTTCCCTGTCGCCCTCAGCCTCTTCAAGAGCCTTCTTGCACTCCATCATACCGACGCCGGTGGACTTCATAAGATCCTTTATCTCAGCAACACTTGCTTTCATCTTAAACACTCCTTATCAAGCATAAGCCCGATATCAAAATCGGGCTTGTTCAATATCTGTCCTTGTGGGGAAGCCTTATTCTGCTGCTTCCTCAGCCTCTTCCTCTGCAGCAGCCTCTTCAGCCTCTGCTGCGGTCTGAGAGCCCTGTCTGCCTTCGATAACGGCATCAGCCATAGCACCGGCTATGAGCTTTACTGCTCTGATAGCATCATCGTTACCGGGGATAACATAGTCTGCATCATCGGGATCGCAGTTCGTATCAACGATGGCTACAACGGGGATACCCAGTCTCTTTGCCTCGCTTACGGCGATCTTTTCCTTTCTGGGATCGACGATGAAGAGTGCGCCGGGGAGACGCTTCATGTCCTTGATACCGCCAAGGTACTTTTCGAGCTTTTCTATTTCAAGTTCCAGCTTAACAACTTCCTTCTTGGGGAGAAGGTTGAAGGTGCCGTCCTCCTGCATGGTGTGGAGCTGCTCAAGTCTGGTGATCCTCTGCTGGATGGTCTTGAAGTTAGTCATCATACCGCCCAGCCAGCGAGCATTAACATAGAATGCGCCGGCTCTTGTAGCCTCTTCCTTGATGGATTCGGAAGCCTGCTTCTTTGTGCCTACGAAAAGCACGCTGTCACCGTTCTCGGATACGCTCCTGATGAAATTGTAAGCCTCGTCCAGCTTTCTTACTGTCTTCTGGAGGTCGATGATATAAATACCGTTCCTCTCGGTGAAGATGTAGGGAGCCATTTTCGGGTTCCATCTCTTGGTAAGATGACCGAAATGAACACCTGCTTCAAGAAGCTGCTTCATTGATACTACGCCCATTTTAAATTCCTCCTGTTGGTTGTTCCTCCGCATGAGGGATATTAAAGATATTACTCACCAACATCTTCTCATGCGTGCGTAATTTATGTGCCGACAGCGGCACACTTGTTTATTGTACCATAATCCGGCTTATTATTCAATAGTTATGTTGCACAAATAATCATCCTGTGTTCGCACGATTTTAAGAATAAGCACAAAGGCATTTATCTTCCCAGGTCGCCTATAAACTCCCTTATGAGCGATCTTTCCGGGATGTAGGACGGGTCTATCTCGTCAATTGCGGAAAGGAAATCCATTATCTGCCCGTAATTCTCGTATTTGCTGAGAAGATCTTTGTCCCGCAGCAGTTCATTGTAGATCATCGCCTTGTACACCGGAGGCTCATGCGCCATAAAGGTATCTATCTCTATATCCGCCCTTGTTTTAAAGGGCATTATGAATTTTTCTTCCCCTCTGGTCACACTTTTGTACATATCAAAGACCTGATCCGGACGGCGGTCTCTGAACAGCTTGTCACGGCATATCCTGCGCAAAAGGCGTATCTGCCTCGGATGGAGCACGCTGCCCGTCCCCGCCTGTATTCGTGTACGGACCGACACATAAATGCAGGTGCAGAAGGAATCCGCATCGTTTGTGACCATGGGGTTGAGAGCGTGTATCCCCTCTATGATGAGAAATTCATTGCGCCCTCTTCTCAAAGGCACATCACCGCTGACCTTCTGAGTGGCAAAGTCAAATATGGGCATATTGACCTCTTCTCCCGCTGCCAGCTTTTTCAGGTGTTCAGAAAACAGGGGGATATTCAGTCTGAGCGGAGATTCAAGATCCACATTCCCCTCCTCGTCACGGGGGATCTCCTCCTCCTTGTAGGAATCTATGGAACGGAAATAGTTGTCCATGGAAAGAACTCTCGCCCGTGCCCCCCGCTGTATGAGCGCATCTGCTATCCTGTGGGCAGTGGTAGTCTTTCCGGAGCCCGAAGGTCCGGAAAGAAGGATAAGCGGATCGTTTGAATGTGCAAGTATATCCGCTGCCGCATCCTGCACATACGCAAAATAATTTTCTTCCGCTATGTTCACAAGGACAGACGGATGACTGAGCCTTGTGTTTATGGATGAAGATGAGATATAGTTTTTCATAGTCTTTTCCTTTTGCAGAGCAGCCGCTTTTTCATATGGCTTTTACTCCGGCAGTGCAGCGCCCTGTTTTTCGATTTGTTCCACGTGAAACATTATTTCTTGTCATCAGAGGTGTTTTCCTCCGCTGCTTTCAGCTTCACATTCATTTCAAGGATACGGGTCTCCTCGGCTTCCGTGACAGTAATTATCAGCCCATCCGCTTCCACCGTTTCCCCTGCCTTGGGGATATGTCCCAGATGTTCGGTGGCATATCCTCCCATGGTGTTGTTTTCGCTGTCCGGAACGGGAAGCCCTACGCTTTCAAAAAAGGGCTCTATTTCCGTGTCTGCCGAAATATTGTATTCCACGGAGGACACTTTTTCTACACTGTCATCATTTTCGTCCGCTTCGTCATATATCTCTCCCAGGAGCTCTTCTATAAGATCCTCCATGGTAACTATGCCCTCTGTGCCTCCAAACTGATCCAGCACCACGCAGATGTGGATCTTTCTTTTCTGCATTTTCTCCAGAAGCTCGGAGCATTTTGTGAACTCGGGCTCGTACATTATCTCACGGATTATGTCCTTTATCCCCTGTTCAGCTTCAAGGCGGAAGAAATCCTTCTCGTGTATGAACCCGATGATGCTGTCAATGTTTCTGTCATACACAGGCAGACGGGAATACTTCTCCGAGAAGAAAAGCTCTCTCACCTCATCCACGGAAGAATCCTTTTCCACTGCCGCAATATTCACACGGGGAACGATTATTTCCGAAACGGGCTTTTCATCCAGTTCGAGGGCGGAACGCACCAGTTCGCTCTCATTTTCTTCGAGCACGCCCTCTTCCTCTATGGCATTTATGAAGTATTTCAGTTCGTCCTCCGTCATGGTTGGCTCAATGTTCTTTTCTTTGCTCACCGCATTCTTCAAAAGAATAAACAGCGCCGTAACAGGCTTTAACACTGTCATCAGCACTGACAGGGGCAGAGCAGCCTTTACGGAAAAGCTCTCGGCGTGCTCCTTTGCAAAGGACTTCGGGAGTATCTCGCCAAAGATCAGCACCAATACAGTCATTACAAATGTGGCTATACCTACGCCGCCCGCTCCGAACAGCTTTGTACATATGACGGTACCCAGAGATGCCGAAAGTATATTTACGATGTTGTTCCCCACAAGGATAGTGGTAAGTGCGGCATCAAAGTTTTCAGCGATCTTCAGCGCCCTGGCTGCGTTAATATTGCTCTCCGACATCTGTTTCAGGCGGATCTTGTTCACTCCGGAAAAAGCAGTTTCTGTCCCGGAAAAAAAGGCAGAAAGCATCAGGAGAACAAATATCAGTATGTATTCAAGTATGTTCATTGTTTATATCTTATACGCACCCCGTCCATAAAGGTGGAAACATTGTACACAAGCAGCGCCTGATCGTAATCCTCCGGGTCTATGACCTCGTTTACCGGCACCTGTATATATCGCGTGTCAAGCATGGTTATCTCGCTGTAATGCTCCGCCAGAAACGGCACCAGTGAATGAGCATAGCTGTCCTTCAGCACGAGCAGCTTTCCGCCGGGAGCATCGGTCTTTATGGTGACCATAGGCTGATTTGTCCCGAAAAACACGGAGTACTTATCCTTTTTTTCAAGGTATTCGTAAAAATACATTCCCTGATGTATCTCCGGCTCTTCTGATGTCTCCTTGTAGATAAGCACCTTTGCTTCACTTCTTGTTCCTCTGTCCGAGGGAAGATAGATGTCGATAGTGTCAGGCTCCGTCTTGTCCCAGAGGGTCTTTGAATAAAACGTCCCTCTGAACTCCTCGGAGGAATGGAACCTGTCAAAATCGGAATCCGGCAGGTACTCGTAGCCCATCTTTCTTGCAGCCGTCTGGTATGCGCAATAGGCACCCTTAGTTGTCCAGTGGTGATCCGTGCGGTAGTAGATATAATCGCTGCTCTGACCTTTGAGCACAGAATACACATCTATGGGGGTCACATTTCTCACTCTCGATGTAACACTGTCAATATACGCCTTCTGATCCGGGTTGGGCGCCCCATTCGGGAGCTCTTCACGGTAGATCTCCGCCTGTGTAGGAATGAGCATCATGAATACAGGCTTCTTGAATCCCTCCGCAAAGGCATTTATACTGTCAACACTTCTGTTGTCTGTTGACTCATCAGGCTCCTCTATGTGCTCTGCCAGCCTGTTCTCCAGAATATAGATACCGTTTATCTCATCTTTTCCGATAAGGATGTCGATGTTGTTTTTCACCTTTACCATATCCTCACGCATGAAGAAATGATCCGACAGATATTCTTCTATACCGTCGCAAAGGTCTCCGCTGAAATAGCTCGATGCCCTGACAGCGGGAAATTTCGCCAGATATCTGTTTTCGAGCTCGGAAAAGCTCTCCTTTTCCGAGCAGACCGTCAGCACGCCTCCCGCAAGTATCATCCCGAAAACCGCGGCGCAGGAAAGTGTTTTCTTTTTACTCATCTATACCAAGAACGCTCCGATAATTGTTTTTGTCCTCATCCGTGAACACATTGAATATCACATTCAGTTCATGGCTCCTAACAAAGCTGCGCACCTCATCCACTGCTATCCGTGCCGCTTCCTTGCCCGGGTATCCGAAAACTCCGGTCGATATGCAGCAAAAGGCTATATTCCCGCAGCCGTATTCAACAGCCGTTTCCATGCAGCTCCTGTAACAGGAGGCAAGCTCCTTCTGCTGTGTGGGAGTAGGCTTACCGTTTGCCACCTGAGGCCCCACCGTATGGATGACATAGCGGGAGGGGAGGTTAAAGGCATCTGTTATCTTTGCCCTTCCCACAGGCTCCGGAAAGCCCTGCATCTTCATGAGCCTGTCGCAGGAAAGGCGCAGCCTTACTCCGGCGAAGGTGTGTATGCAGTTGTCTATGCAGTTGTGACAGGGAGCATAGCAGCCTGTCATCCCGGAATTTGCCGCATTTACGACAGCATCGCATTTGAGCGTGGTGATATCGCCCTGCCAGAGAAAGATATGGGGCTCCACGGCTTTCAGCATACGTACATCAGTGATGCCCTTTTCCAGAATAGCTTTTTTCAGCACCTCATCCTCGGTCCTGAGATATTCCTCGCCGATCTCCCCGGGCTCTCTCACGTTCACAAGGGATCTGTAGATATCAAAGCTGTTTTCCTCCGTCAGGGACGGAGGAAACAGCTGCCTTTCGTCACAAAGTATCCTAATCAGATATTCTATCTTTTCCATATTTCTCCGGGATCACTTATTGCCATAGATCCTTGCAAGATCTTCGTCACTGAGTTCGATGGTGTAATTATTCATGTAGTATTCCTTTACATCCGCATCCAGATCGAAATCCTTCATATATTCGGGCTGCAGCGTCTTTGCCACCCATTCGAGGCTGAGTGCGGAATCAGATGATGCGGGATACCACCTGTACATACCCAGAGGGAACTTATATACCTTCCCTTCGGAGACTGCCTTCACGGAAGACCAGTCCATGGAAGTGTCGTTCATGAATTCCTCGGGGCTCATTTCCACAAAGTTTGAAAGAAGGATGATATCGGGATCCCATTCGTAGATCTGCTCTATGTTCACATCAGCATGGCCTTTCAGCTCGGCAGCCGCATTTATGCCGCCGCCCTGTTCTATCCAGTACTGACCGAAGGAATTGGAGCCTGCCGCCTTGATGGATGTGCCGTCATAGTTAAAGAGGATGAGAACGGAAGGCTTTTCCTCCTCCGGTATGGTGGATGTAACGGCCTTGACCTTTTCAGCCAGTGCCCTTGCATCCTTTGATATAAGATCTGCCCATTCACTGTCATCAAAGATCTGCCCCAGAAGATCGTTCCAGGAAGCATAGGTCTCCACACAGTCAAATCCGGCTATGGACGGGGAAAAGGCAACGGGAGTAAGACCCGCATTTTCGTACATAGCCCTTTCGTCCGCATTTGCAGCCGAATAAATAACTATATCGGGATCCAGAGCAAGTATGGATTCTGTGTTTATCTCTCCGCCCTGCGCAAAGGAGGTGTCTGCCTGCAGGATCTCGGGATATACCTCACCCAGGAAGGATTCCTTGGCAGCAGCCATCGCCTGCGGGTGCATACCTACGACCTCATCTGCCCCTTCACGGAAGAGGCAGTACACAGACGGTATGGGGAAAATGGAGGATATCACTACCCTGTGCACATTCTGAGGTATCTGCACCTCCGTGCCCGACTGGTCTGTTATGGTCTTCATGGGGACAGCAGCTTCCGCAGCGCTCTCCTCCTGTGCATTTTCTTCGGCGGGTGCTGCCTCTTGCTGTGCCTCGGTCTGTACCTGAGTATCGGCGGATGTAGTCTCTCCGCTGCTGCCGGCAGAAGAGCATCCCGTAAGTGCAGTTATTGCCATTAAGCCGGCAAGCATAAGCTTTGAAACTGAAGTTTTCATTATTATTCCTCTTTCTTGTTCTTTTGTTCCACATGGAACATTTTTGCATATATTTTTTTGAGAATGTTCCATGTGGAACATTCAAAAATCGTTGTCGTAATAGTCAAAATGAATGGGTCTGTCCCCTCTTAAAGTTACAAGCGCTGTATCAAACCGGGGCTGCAGATCTATCTCATTTTCAAGCATGAACCTTTCGGCTGCCGCACGGATCCTCTCCTTCTGGGCTTTCCCCAGCGCATAAGGCGCTTCTTCGTAGGATGAGGTCATTCTTGTCTTGACCTCCACAAAGGCGATAATGTCATCTTTTACTGCTATAATATCTATTTCCGCATGACCTATATGGCAGTTTCTGCGGATGACGGAATAGCCGCTCTTTTGGAGATAGTAAGCTGTAAGCTCCTCTCCCGCCTTTCCGTGGAGGCTCTTTTTGTTCATAGGATCAGAACCCCTCAAAATAGTTTTTCAGCCGGCTGATAAGTCCGTAGTGTACTGCCATTTTCTTTATTTCACCATCTCGGTTCTCATAGACATAACGAGGCTTTCCGAAAATGTCGTATTTTGTAAAGGACTTCACATAGCCGGAGCTGAAATAGCTTTCGTATTGTGACATATAAAAGTCGTTCCCCTTCTCATCCTTCCATGAAGCCATTACAGACACGGAAGGAGCTGAGTCACGATGTCCGCTCACATAATAGGACACCACCATATCATCATGGACAGGCATATTGAATTGTGGGAGCTCGCTTTCCCTTATGAGCCCATGAGCGAAATCCTCTTCGGCAACGCTTTCCTTTTCGCTCTGTACTATTTCAAGCTGTGAAACGTCGTAGAGCCATGCCTTTTCCTCATAGGACATATCTATATCCGGACATTCGCTGAGGACGGCTGCACTGCCAATATTCACATAGTCGTTTGACCGCCATTCAAGACCGAGATCAGCAAAGAAGAAGATATATGCCCACACAAGAGCTGCACAGAAAACAGCAAATGCAAGCCTTTTCCTGTTCTTCTTTTTTACCTTGGGAGAAACATCCTTTACAGGCTCCTCCTCCTTTGCCGTCTCCACCTTTGGAGGAGCGGTCAGCATATCCTTTTCGTCAAAAAAGCCTATTTTAGCCATTCAAATAAATACTCCAGAGTATCTTTGACAAGACCTACTATCCCGTTATGGCAATAGCGGTAATCGCTTACCTTGAAAACATCGCCCTCATAATAATAATGCCTTCTTGCAAACAGCCTCTCTCCTCCGTAAAGAACAGAATTCTTTATTTTCCAGTCGGGATAAAAGGAATCCCATTCAAGAGTAGTTTTGTATATACCCTCGGATGAGTTATAAAGCATATGACAGGTGATGTGTATCCTGCCGTCGTCCACCTCATAGTAAACGCCCTGCACTGCTGCATATTTCCCCATTTCAGGGAAATATCCGTTTTTGTAATCTGCTTCCGGAAGCTCATCGAAAAACCTCGTCCCTTTTATCGGATCGCTCTGCATTTCGGGAAGCTCCGCAAGGCTTTTCAGCCAGATAAGCTCCTCCTCGGTCTCCAGACAGTGTACAAGCTCCGGTCTCTTTACGGAAGCCGCCTCCGAGATCTCCATGCTTTCCGCATATTCGGAGATCACCTTTTCTTTGCTCACATCTGATGTTACGGTCTTTGTGGCAAACTCCGCAAAAAAGCTGAGATATACCCCAAGTATAAGTGCCAGAAAAACGGCGGCCGCCTTCGGTATACTTATGAACTTTCGTGTGTCAGTGTCTATGTCAGCAGCCTCATCATCCGTCGTCACATCGTCCTCGTCAAGAACTATCACCTCGGGGATGTCCTCTTTTTCTTCAAACCTTTCGTAAAGGTCCTCTCCATCCTTGAAGCTTGTCCCCTTGCCGTATACACGGGGTTCGGGGGGCCTTTCCGGCAGTTCACTGCCCGTGAGCAATTTTCTCATAATATTTTTTTAGGAATGAATGTCTGTGCACAGGGCTCTCGCCGTACTTATCTATCATTTCATAATGGAGCTTCGTTCCGTATCCCTTGTGCTTTTCAAACTGCCACTCAGGATATTTTTCCGCAAGCTCTGCCATGTAGCGGTCCCTGCTCACCTTTGCGATTATAGATGCCGCAGCGACACAGGCACTTTTCCCGTCGCCCTTTACTATTGTCTCGGCAGTTATGGGAAGCAACGGGAGCCTGTTCCCGTCTACAAGAGCATGAACGGGGCTGCCGCCCTTTTTCACCATATCCTCGTAGGCTCTTTTCATTGCAAGCATGGCAGCGTTGAGGATGTTTATCTCCTCTATCTCCCTGACTGTTGCCGTGCCGAGCCCCCATATACACTTTTCGGTGATCTCCGCATACAGCAGTTCTCGCTTTTTCTCCGACAGCTTCTTGCTGTCGTTCAGCGCCTCAAAGGAGATCCCCTCCGGGATGATGACAGCACCTGCATATACATCCCCCGCAAGAGGCCCCCTGCCTGCCTCATCAAGACCGCAGATAACACCGTAGGTCGATATATAAAAGCTGTCAAAGGAATCAAGCTCAGTCATCATTCCACCCAATATACCCGGTCGGGCTTTCTCGGAGCGGCCTCGGGTTCCTGATCCGCATAACCTATGGCGCAGTGACCGATACCTTCCCATTCTCCTTCTATGCCAAGGTCGGAAAGCATTTTCTTCCACTCATCCTGCTCAAGCTCTTCCTTTGCACGGTGTATCCATATACTGCCAAGCCCCAGAGAATGGGCTGCAAGCATAAGATTTCCCATTACAAGGGAGCCGTCATAAATGCTTGTTCCCACAGACTTGTCTCCCAGCACCAGCACCACGACAGGTGCGCCGTAGAAAGGATCAAATCCCTCCTGCCAGCCGCCTATCTTTCTGTTGGCTTCAGAAAGGGCATCCCTCCATTTCTTGTTCGTTACAGCGATCATTTTTACCGCCTGCCTGCCCATGCCGCTGGCAGCAAAAGTACCTGCAACCAGTATCTGAGCGATATCCTCTCTGGAAGGCATTTCAGCCTTGAATTTGCGGATACTTCTTCTCTCTTCCATTGCCTTGATGATGTCATTCATAGAAAGTTCCTTTCTGTCGATGTTCCACGTGAAACATTATTTCAATATCAGGCTCATTATCAGTGAGAGCAGCGCTGCTGTAAGAGGGAAAACCACAATTACGCCGATCCACTTTCTGATCCACTGCTTCTTGGGAATATAGGGCTTCAGATCTTCCGTTCCGGGTATCTCCCACATTACAGTGTGACCCACCCAGTAATTATCTATAAAAAGCCTGTCAAACAGCCCATAGAAAACAAGGATAAAGCAAAGCTGGCGAAAGCCCTCAGCAAATCCTCTTGCTCCGTTGATAACATATACACAGAACAGCACCATACCAAAGAATATCAGCACAGACAAATAGAACAGTTTTTTGTTTCGCTCCAGTTTTTCTTTTGTGATAAGCCCCTTTTCTATGCACCTGTCCTGTACTTCCTTTTCATAAAAGAAAGCCATTCCCTGCGCACCCTTTGATATGCCTATTATCAATGCAGCCACCACTATAAGGCAGCAAGCCATTGCCTCTATAACTATCATTTCTTGTCCTTTCCGAATATGATGCAGTCTGTCACGCAGGATCACACTCTGTCAAGAGTGATACGCCCCAGCCTGCCGCCACGGAAATCATCCAGCACACAGACAGCGGCACGCTCTGTATCTATATCCGCTCCCTTTAAAAGCATCCCCCGCCTTTTCCCTATACGGCATAGGAGCTCATAGCCCGATGAACAGCCCATGGTCATGCCCATAGCCATTTCTTCATCCTGTTCGGGGGTCTCAAGGGAGATGCCGTAGGCATCCCTTATCCCCTCGGGGGCTATCTCTCTCAGCCTCAGAAGGAGCCTGCACGCCAGAAGCTCGGTGTCTACCACCTCATCTCTCACAGCGCCTGTGAATGCAAGCCGTTCTCCTACGGTCATATCCTCAAATTTCGGCCAAAGCACACCGGGAGTGTCAAGGAACTCGATATTCTCCGATATCTGCACCCACTGCTTGTCACGGGTGACACCGGGTCTGTCCTCCACCTTGGCTTTGTTTCTTCCTGCCATTTTGTTTATGAAGGAGGATTTCCCCACATTGGGTATACCCACTATCATCATATGGAGAGTACGCCCGCTCATGCCCTTTGCCCTGTACTTTTCAAGCAGATCTGCCAGCACCGTGCGTATGGCAGGTTCTATTTTTTCAAGTCCCTTTCCGCTGCGGCAGTCTGCCGCAAGGGTCATGCTGCAGTCCTTTTTCAGAATGGACATCCACCTGTCCGTCATGGCAGGATCTGCCAAAGATGCCTTATTCAAAAGCACAATGTGGGGCTTATTCCCTATCAGTTCCTTTATTACCGGGTTCCTGCTGGACTGAGGGACTCTCGCATCCAGCAGCTCGATGACGCCGTCCACCATAGGGAGATATTTCTCCATCATGCGGCGGGTCTTTGTCATATGTCCCGGGAACCACTGTATAGTTATATCTTCCATTTTACACTATCTTATCTTTTTTCTGACTGCCAGAACATCCTTGATATCTATCTGACCGTCGTCGTTTACATCGTAGTTATATCCGCTCACCTTTGACTTGACCTTCATGATGACCCGTGAAAGCTCATTCAGATCGAGGATGTCCACATTGCCGTCACCGTTCACATCACAAAAGACCAGAACAGGCAGCTCATTCCCCCCTGTTGCAGGGATCAGCTCTATTTTGTACTCATTGCACCCCGGCTCCGAGCAGCAGGTGATCTTTCTGCCCGATGTTGTTGCAGTGGGCTCCAGAAGTATCTCAGATGTGCCCGTGTAAGAATGGACATGACCGGGAGCATCTGACTTGAAATATACCTTTGCAACAGTCGTGGCGGAATCCTCCGACATGAGCACCAGCTCCTGTGCGCTGTCGATACCGGAGATACCCGTCACATCCGAAAGGGTATATGTAGCTGTGCCTGTGCTGTTGGCAACACCTTCTCTTACATGAGGCCACCCTTCGATATCAGCATTGAGACGGGGCTGTTTGCTGCAGCCGCTGAATTCCACATACATGGTGCCGTACTTTTCCATATTGGAAATAACATCCGCCTTGCTCAGCTTGCAGATAAGACTCCATTCGCCGCCGCTGCTCACCGGCGAGGACACCAGTTCCACATTCCCGCCCGCAGCTTCTGCCTCGGGCTCGGGCACACTGTTATATGAACCTGCCATAACATCTACAAAGGAAGCGCCCGCAGAGGTAAAGCTCTTTGCGGAACGGTTGAAATAACCGAACTGCTCTCCGCCGACCTCAAACGAATTATTATCCCACAGCACACAGGGAACGGAAACAGCCGGGTTTGAATTTGCCTTTTCCATATAGTATTTGAACCAGCTTAGCCTTTGGGCATCGTTGCCTTTGTTGGTGGCGCCGAATTCGCCTATAACAACGGGTATCCCCTTTGAGATATACAAGCTGTCAAGAGACGAGAAGAAGGAATCGAGCGCAGACTTTTCGGCCGCACCGAAAACAGTCGTACCCCCTGCATTCAGAGCAAAGTCATACGGCAGATAGGCATGAACCGAAACTGCCACCATATCATCCGCAGGTTTTCTCCACTGTGCCATCATATGGGGCGTACCTGTGGCGGCATAGTTTGAAAGCATTATCAACCGCTTGGAGTTATTGCCGCCCGTTGCCCTTACAGCTTGTCTGCCCGCCTCATTCATGTAGTAGACGGTATTGTAATAACCGCTGCTTGACGAACTGTCAGGCAGCCAGAAGCTGTCTCCGTTTCTCGGTTCATTGGTGATCTCAAATATGAGCTTGTCCCCATAGCCCTTGAAATTCTCTGCGATCTGCGTCCAGACATCGGCTATTTCCTGCTCCACCGCCGTATTCCTGCTTGTGGTCACGGTCTCCTGATAGCGCATATGGTGAGTATTGAGGATAACATACATATCATTTGCAAGGGCATAGTTCACCACAGTCTCCACCCTGTCCATAAAAACCGGGTTTATAGTGTGGCTTGCCGCATCGGAATAATGCCCATCCCATGACACCGGTATCCTTAAGGTTTTAATGCCCGCATCAGCAATAGCATCTATCATGTCCTTGGTAGTCCTTGGATTACCCCACCCGGTCTCTTCATAAGGAGTGTTGCAGTCAAGTGAATTACCCAGGTTCCACCCTGCTCCCATATCGTTCACAAGCTGCATGGCAGACAGCTCCCTCATCTGAGCAGGATAGGTATAGGAAGCCTCAAACTCCGTGTGATCGAAATCCGCATACACCTTTACGGGAGATGCCGCACAAAGACAGCCTAAGGCAAGCAAAGCTGCCGCTGTTCTCTTTAATCTCTGTTTCATAGCTTTTTCACCCTGTCACTTTCAAGGTTCGTTTCCTTTGGGATAAATTTAGGCCTGTGTTTTACTTCAATGTACATTTTGGCTATGTACTGGGCGATTATGCCGGTACACAAAAGCTGGACGCCGCTCAGCACCGACACAAGGGTTATTATTGTAGGGTATCCGGAAACATTCTCTCCGAAAAAGATCTTCTTTACCAGTGTGGCTGTCATTACAGCCAGCGCCACAAGACAGAAGCTCACTCCCAGCCATGTGCAGAAGCTGAGAGGAACGGTGGAAAAGGCGAAGATCCCCTCCATGGAGTATCTGAAAAGGGACCTGAAATTCCAGGTGCTCTTCCCCGCCTTGCGCTCCACATTCTCTATGGGGATGAACTTTGTGTCAAAGCCCACCCAGCTGAATATGCCCTTTGAAAAGCGGTTGTATTCCGGCAGCGCTACTATCGAATCCACCATAGCCCTTGTCATAAAGCGGTAATCCTGCGCTCCGTCTATGATGTGAGTGTCGGAAATGGAGTTTATGACCTTGTAGAACATGGAGGAAAAGAAGGACAGGAGCTTTGGCTCCCCCTTTCTGCTGACCCTCCTTGTGGCGGCGCAGTCGTAGCCCTCGTCATGAACATAGGAATACATCTGCGGGATAAGAGCGGGGGGATGCTGGAGATCCGCATCTATCACAACGCAGTAATCCCCGTCGGAGCCTTTGAGCCCTGCAAGTATGCCCGCCTCCTTGCCGAAATTCCTTGAAAAGGATATGTAACGCACCCTTTCATCCTTAGCGGAATATCCCTTTATCAGTTCCAAGGTCTTGTCCTTGGAGCCGTCGTTCACAAAGAGAAATTCAAACTCCAGAGGGTGTTCCTTCCCCATCTCCTCTGCTATACGGCTGATCTCCTCATAGAACATGGGGAGGGATTCCTCCTCGTTATAGCAGGGCACTACCACACATATTTTTTCCATTATTCCACTGTCACCGACTTAGCAAGGTTTCTGGGCTTATCCACATCAAGACCTCTGGCAATGGAGATATAATAGCCCATGAGCTGAAGAGGCACCACAGCCAGGGATGCCGCAAAATGCTCGTCTATCTTCGGAACGTAGATATTAAAGTCAACAGTGTCCTCTATGGCATAATGCCCGTAGGTGGTGAGTCCCATAAGGTATGCACCTCTCGACTTTACCTCCACCAGGTTGCTGACAGTCTTTTCGTACAGCCCCTGCTGCGTGAGAACGCCTATGACCAGTATACCGTCCTCTATAAGGCTTATGGTACCGTGCTTGAGTTCACCTGCCGCATATGCCTCGGAGTGGATATAGGATATCTCCTTCATTTTCAGGCTGCCCTCAAGGCAGATGGCGTAGTCTATGCCTCTTCCTATGAAGAACACGTCACGGGCGCCGGCAAACTTGCTTGCGAACCACTGTATACGCTCTTTGTCGGAAAGTATCTTCTCTATCTTTTCGGGAATGGAGAGCATATCCTGTATAAGCGCTGCGTACTTTTCGTCGTCTATAAGACCCCTTGCGCGGCCAAGCGCCACTGCCAGCGCATAGCTTGCAGCCAGCTGTGCGGAATATGCCTTTGTGGTGGCGACCGCTATCTCGGGACCTGCCAGAGTGTACAGGACATTGTCCGCCTCCCTCGCTATGGAGGAGCCCACCACATTTACTATGCCGAGGGTGCGTATTCCCCTGCCCTTAGCTTCTCTCAGAGCCGCAAGGCTGTCTGCGGTCTCACCGGACTGGGAGATTATTATCACCAGTTCCTTTTCTTCAAGTATGGGGTCTCTGTAACGAAATTCCGACGCCAGCTCCACACGCACCGGAACTCTTGCCAGATCCTCTATGACATACTGCGCAGCCACTCCCACGTGCCATGCAGAACCGCAGGCAACGATGCTTATCCGTGAGATTTCTTTCAGCAGCTCATCATCTATCCCCGCAGCGGAAAGATCTATCCTGTTATCCTTGATAACGGAATTAAGTGTATCCCTTACGGCTGTGGGCTGCTCATGTATCTCCTTGAGCATAAAGTGCTCAAAGCCGCCCTTTTCCGCCGCCTCGGTGTCCCACTCGATGGTGACGCTCTCCTTCTCGATCTCCTCCCCTTCTATATTGTAGAAGGTCACATTGCCGGGAGTGAGCTTTGCAAATTCCAGATTGTCTATATAATATACCGTTCTTGTGTACTTCAGTATAGCGGGAACATCGGAGGCTATAAAGGAATCCTGACCGGAAACGCCTATGATAAGGGGGCTGTCCTTTCTTGCTGCCCAGATCTCACCGGGGCAGGACTTGAACATCAGAGCCAGAGCATAGGAGCCTCTTATCCTGAGCATTGCCCTTGTAATGGCTTCTGCGGGGCTGCCGTACTTTTTCAGATAGTAGTCCACCAGCTTTATCGCCACTTCCGTATCTGTCTGGGTCTTGAATGAATAGCCGTGACGGATGAGTCTTTCGGTTATCTCCTTGTAATTCTCGATGATACCGTTGTGAACGCCTACCACCTCTCCGTCATCCGAAGAATGGGGATGGGCATTGGTTTCGGAGGGTTCGCCGTGGGTAGCCCACCTTGTATGGCCTATGCCGCATGTACCCCTTACAGCCCTGCCCTCATCGGTCTTCTGGGAGAGCTCGGACAGCTTTCCCTTTGCCTTGACGATCTCCGTTTCCTTTTCGCCGTCCCTTACGGCGATGCCCGCAGAGTCGTAGCCTCTGTATTCAAGCTTTGAAAGCCCATCCAGAAGGATGGGAGCCGCCTGCTTCTGTATGGATGTAAATCCCACTATTCCGCACATTTTTATTCACCTTTTCTCATTTCTTCGTTTTCATTCTTTTTCCGGATCCACATGTTTCCTGACCATGCGTCTCACGATACGCTCGGCAGTTTCTCTGTCCATGCCGTCCGATTCCAGCATCTGCCTTATCTCATTTTCCGAAAAGCCGGAGTTTTTCACCCACACCCTTAGGATGTAGTAAAGACCAACGGTAGATGCAAGCTCATCTATCTCCGCTCCCTTCAGGAGAGCGGCTGCCATTTCAAGAATGGCTCCGTAGTTTTCCTCCATTATGCCGTAAAGCATCCCCACGCTGTCTATGCCGAAGGCGTGGAAAAGCTGCACATAGGTCTCCGGGCTGGTCTCCCTTATGGCAGCGCCGCTGTTCTGGGCTATGATGGTACACAGTCCGATATAGGCATTGGAGTAGTTCACAAAGGCTTTCAGTGTAACAAGGTCTATCCCGTAGTTATGGACGCTCTTGTCGTTTATGACTGCGTGCACATTTGCCTCATAGCCTTTGAGCCCCGCCCTTATCCTGTCAAAGCATTCATCCGCCACTTCAAGCAGACCTGCGATACGGGAAAACTCCCTTCTCACATGGGCAGGGACGGCGATCTCCGTCTTATAGCCCAGATCGTGCTCTATCTCCGCCCATGCGTGCTGAAGTATAGAGCGGATCTGCACCTCAAAGGGGATGCTGCACAGCTCATCCGACAGACCCTCCCGCTTTTTCAGGCTGCATATAAAGTGAAGGGAAATGTAGCCGAAAGCGTTGGGGGCTATGACCTCCCTTTTGTCTATGGAAAGGAGCCTGTTCACTTCAAAAACTCCGCTCACAGCCTCCCCTACCGCATCCACGTCACTGGAAAAGTAGCAGATGACCCTGATGCCCACCATATCAGTAAAATCCCTGAAAGAAGAATATTTGGCATTCTTTCTCCTCAGCTTTTCTATGGTGGAGTTTTCATCCTTCACTCTGCTCGTTATCTGGTGTATGGACAGGTTTTTCCTGTCAAGGGAAGAGGAGATGAGCCCGAAGGCCTCTGCCTCCACCGCCTTGTACAAAGGGAGAACTTCGCTGTATTCCTCCGAAATAAAGCTCATCAGAAGGACTTCACCACTGTTATCTCTATGACACCGTTCATGATGCCCACGGTAACATCATCAGCCACCTTGCCCAGAATGGACTTTTCAAGCTCGTCCCATTCGGCAGTCTCACGCAGCTCCTCATCCGCTCTCACGTTGTCCCTGTAATTATTGAGGGACCAGACCTGATAAACATTGTATTCCGGGCTCATGCCCATTTCGTAGAATTCAAAGGGCATTTCCTTTGCCACCTTCGCCTGGTTGTCCAGCATCACCTCAACGGCAGCCCAGATCTTTCCGATTATGCCCTTTGCTGCCGCATTCTTGCCGCTGGTGGAGATGGCGAGTATCTGATCTCTGTCCACATCGCTCATATCGGTGGGAGTGATCCTCAGATGAAGCTCGCACCTGCTTCCCCTGGTCTCCACATAGAACTCACCGGAGCCTATGGAAAGAAGTCTGGGGAGCATACAAACCATTTCCTCGGAGAGGAGCCTGAGCCTGAGAGAGCTGCGCTCGTCAAGGCCTATGTAGCGTGCTGTTCTTTCTGCCTCTTCGGGGATTATCTTATAGTCGTCGGAATTTTTTCTCAGGTTATATGAATCTGTTCTCATAATAATGCCCTCTTTATATTTTTAATTTTTTAAAAAGCACAGGTGTAAGGCCTGTTGCTATGAAGATCGAAACGCCGAATGCCAGCCCCTTTGCGCAGTTGGCAAGGATGTCAGCCCTGCCGGGCAGCAGACCGTTGAGCACGGCTCTCAGCGCCAGACCCGGCACCAGCGCCGAGGCCATCCCCATCACAAAGCGTATGATGCCGTGGGAGACCTTTCCGGCGTTTTCAAACTTTACGAACCTCGCCTCGAACATGAAGCCTCCAAAGGCGCCCAGCATGATAAAATACACCAGGCACAGCTCCTTTTCGCCCGTTACCAGAACGGGGATGAAAAAGACAGCCGCAGGGATGCCGTAAAGCACATACTCTTTGTCGGTCTTTTTTTCCGTAAAGTTCAGAAGCACCACGAAAAGAGCTCCTATGACCGCTCCGCCCATAACATCCGTAGGGTAGTGTACCCCAAGGTAGAGCCTCGAAAGGCACACAAACAGGGGTATGCCCACTCCCAGAGCGTTCCTTGCAAGCTTTCTTTCAAGGAAGCCGAGCCTTCCGTAAAAGGATGCGGAAAGAGCCGCATGAGCCGAGGGGCAGGAAAAGCCCTGTACTGCCGGACTGTATATATCCCCGTCGGAATGGGCGGGACGTATGCACTTCAATGACTCATGGTCCATATAGGGACGGCGCCTCAGTATGAGGGATTTCAGGAAAGTGGCGGTACACAAGGTCCAGAACAGGGTCACTGCTATCTTCTTCCCCACTTCCTTGTTAAGACACCAGTAGAAGATGCCGAACACCCCTACCATGACAAAGGTTTCTCCAAGCATGGTACAGCCTGTCCATAAGGCGGACACAAAAGGGTTTTCAAAGGACTGCATCCACTCCATGAAGCGGATCTCCCAGTCAAAATAAAAAGTTTGTCCCATCCGTAGAACTCCTTGACCTGCGAGTAAATATACCTATTTATTCTACCATATTACAGAAGTGATGTCAAGGCAGTAAAAATTACAATTTGGCGGGTCTTTGCAACATTCTCAGACAAAAAAACAAACTTTTTCTTGATTATTTGAAGAAAATGACATATAATATCAAAGGTGTGTTTTCAGGATACAGCATTTGTCCGCACAGAGGAAGGAAACATTCATGAACTCAGATACAGAACTGCTTTATACCCGCTGCGAGCTCTGCCCGCGCAGGTGCGGTGTCAACAGATACGAAAAAAGAGGCTACTGCGGGGAATACGCCGCTCCCAGAGCAGCAAAGGCCTGCCTTCATATGTGGGAGGAGCCCTGTCTTTCGGGCACCGGGGGAAGCGGCGCCCTGTTCTTTTCGGGCTGCTCTCTTAAATGTATCTACTGCCAGAATCACAGCATTTCATGGGCAGGGAAGGGAAAGGATATCACCGTCCGAAGGATGTCGGAGATCTTTCTTGAGCTGCAGGAAAAGGGCGCACACAATATAGACCTTATCACAGCCACCCACTTTGTTCCTCATGTGATAAGAGCCGCAGATGCGGTAAAGGACCGCCTTCACATCCCCATCGTCTTCAACTGCGGCGGATATGAGCGCACAGAGACCATAGAGATGATGAGAGGCACCGTATCCGTTTTCCTGCCTGATGTGAAGTACTTCTCGGATGAGCTTGCGATAAAGTATTCAAATGCCCCGGATTATTTCCCCACTGCACTGAAAGCTGTTGAAAAAATGATCGATACAGTCGGAAAGCCCGTATTCGGCGAAAACGGGCTCATAAAGTCCGGGGTGATAGTCCGCCACATGGTGCTCCCCTCTCACCGAAAGGATTCCGACCGGCTCCTGCGGGAAATCGCACACCTGAAGGATGATATACTTCTCAGCCTTATGTCCCAGTATACTCCTTTTTACAGAGCTGCGGAGCACAAGGAGCTCTCACGCCGCCTCAGCACCTACGAATACGAAAAGGTGCGGGAAACCGCCCTTTCCCTGGGCTTTAAGGGCTATTCCCAGGAACGTACCTCCGCAAAGGAGGAATACACCCCGGAGTTTGATATGGAAGGGATATGAGGGCACAGCATCTTTGCCAACGGCTCACGGACGAAAAAGCCCAATCTCTTGACAGCCCTTTGACCATACAGTATAATATTTACGGCGTATGCAGGAACGGCGGCTCTTACCCGCCGAAACAGGCAGCAAGCCCTGATAAACGATAAAGGAACACGATAATGTTTGAACTCAGAGAGCACGCACCTTCGTCAGCAAGGAACACCTACAAGGAATATATGAAGCAGCTCGCCCGGCAGTGGAAGGACGGCACGCCCCCGGCGGCAGCCTGCCAGGATATGCGCCGGACGCTGGAGCTCCGCCGTGAGCACTGCAAGTCACTGGGGCTCACAGTACAGCAGCAGTTTCGGGGGATAAAGCAGAAACATCCGGGGGTCACAAGCCTTTCCTATGATGACAATGTGTTTGTGAACCATATCCTTTCAGACAACAAGCAGATGACCACCAGGATAAGCAGCGCCAAGGGCGTTATCTTTGACCGCACAGAGAATGTCGGACTGTCGGTAGTCCTGCAGCAGCCCAAAAACGGCGTCACACCGCCGCCCGATATGCCCGCCTCCTGCCCTCAATGCGGAGCACCCTCTACTCTGGCACAGCTCGAAAACGGCTGCCCCTACTGCAAGACCCACTTTCTCATGGATGACCTTTACCCGAAGGTAACGAATTACTTTGTCCAGAGGCACTATGATACCGATAAAAAGCGCAGTCTCCGCCGGCTGTTTATATGTATGGCGGTATTTGTGATACTTTTCCTGGCGCTGATACCCTTCTACGACAGATCCCCCGTTCCCCTGGGCGAGCCGTCCATTATCGGCTCGGTATTTGCAGGGATTTTCCTGGGTGCTGCCCTGTGGGGCATGGCAAAATTCCTTTCCTACCTTTACCACATCTTCGGAAAGGGTCTGCGGGGGCTCGGGAAAGTCGGCAGGTCTCTGTTCTTTCGTTTCAGGATAAAGGACATAGACCCCACGTTTTCCTCGGAGCATTTCCGTGACAGAGCCATGCACCTTTTCCGCATAGTGGCACACAGCGATGACCCCACCATATACACCGCCTGCCGCTGCAGCCGCCCCAAAAACTGGGATCATGTGATAGATTCCTCCCTTTTCAATTTCGGAGTGGATCGTTTCAGGATAAGGGGACAGCAGTGTACAGTCACCATCACCCTGTACCTGGACTGCCTTGTTTATAAAAGAGGCAGGGTAAAGCTCAGGGCAAAAAAGGTACATATGACCCTACAAAAGGAGATCACCGCACCCACAGCTCTTGGATTTTCCGTCAGAGCAGTGAGCTGTCCCTCCTGCGGCGGCAGCTTTGATGCGGAACAGGTGAAGCACTGCCCCTACTGCGGGAATGAATACGACCTCATGAAGCATGACTGGATACTTACGAATATCCGATAAATATGGCAAAAGCCCTCTCACAGAATGAAAGGGCTTTTTTCGGCACCTGTTAATTCATGATTTATTTACAATAAATTTAACTTTTCTCTATTGCCAAAAGATGCTGCCGAAAGTAAAATTATATTAGGTGTAGTGTACCCTCGGAAGGGGCGTACTGCGCCCACACCCAAGGGCAATGCGGTCGGAAGCCGCATCAGCAAAGCAAAGCGGAAGGGTCGGAAGCCCTTCGGCGGAGCACGCAGCCAACGGGTCAGCAAAGGGGAGCCCTTTCCCGGAAAGGCGCCCCGGGGCAGTAAGCCCTCAGCCGCAAGGCAAAGCCGCTCTGCGTCGGAAACAGGCGGCGGCCGGGTCCTCATGGGCAGTCTCGTTTTTGCATAGGGACAGCCGGAAGTTTCATTCGGTGCAGCAAGCTGATCAAACTTCAAAGGAGGAGTTACAATGCAAAGAAGAAAGCCTTACAAGGCAAAAGGTGCAGTACTCATAATGGTCCTGACCGTTATGTTCGTGCTCATTTTCCTGCTGGCGGGCGCAGTAGCGGTGGTCTATTCCTCGAACCGCCGTGTGATGGTACAGTACGAGGAAAGCCAGGCGTATTATACTGCAAGGTCGGTGCTGGATGTTTACCACGACATGATACTTGCCAGTGATGATACTTCAAAGGTAACGGGCAACTACTATGAGCTGGACAAGACCACATATGAAGTTACCCCGTCCACCACATACCCCAACATTTCTTCCGGCCGTGCGCTGGAGCTTGACCTTTACCGTGTCCCCGTTTCTGTCAATGCGACTATCGGTGAAGCCAACTTCAACAAGACCTTTGCCGATGATTACAACTCTGTTCCTGCAGGTACGGCAAATGACCCGGCAAGAGCAGCAGTGGTCCGCTCCAGAAACATGACAGAAGATGTGGCAGCTACAGCCACCGGCACCAATATCGCCAACTATCTGAAGCAGTACACCGTAACGGGAAGCCAGAGCAGCAAGTACAGCGTAGGCGATGCGGATGCCAACCAGATAGCCTCTGTTACCGACTGGTCGGGAGCTTCACCCAAGTACGCTGTGGGCAAAGACGACACTCTGGTCTACTATGTAAACTACGACAAGACCAAGAGCGAATCCAATTTCAGCAAGTATCAGGGAACGCCTACCGGCTCCAACAGTGCCGCAAACAAGCTGACAGACCCCGGTTCTACCGTTAAGCTCACTGTACAGGTAATAGACAGAGTTTATGACCTGAGCACCGATGCCGCATTTACTACTTTCGGCGATAAGTTTATTCATGGTAACCGTGAAAAGGACTATTTCCTTATCAAGGTCACTGCCGAGGTCGTTTATGATGGTCAGATAGTTACTACTTCTGCGGTTTATGAGAACCAGCAGAGAACATACCCTTCACCTCCCGCAAGCAAGGCTATCGTTTCAATGAGCGATATTTCCGGTTCAAACTCGCTGGTTGCCTTTGGCGGTGGTAGCGCACTTGGAAGAAAGGATGCCATCATAACAGCCAACAACATGAACACTGAAGGAAATATTTTTGTTCAGTCCGGTTTTGACTCTGGAACAACTGATATGAATATGTTCCTTGATAAGGACAGCAACTTATTTGTAAGAGGAAAATTCAAACTCCAAAACAAACTTTTTAACGGGAGCAATATAAAGACAGGCGCCATGGTTTATGCGGGGGAGTTTGAGATCGAATCTAAAGGCACTAACACCCTCGGTGACCCGACCGGAAATCAGGTACTGAACATAGTATCGCCTAAATTAACTTTTGCAAGCAGCAACAATCTTGCTAAGTGCATTACAGGAAGAGGCTATTTTGATGTAATTGATGTCTATCAAGATTCATCTGGCAACAACCTTGGTCTTCAGCCCAACAACATGAAGAACGGCAACGGAATTTTCAACAAAAACAGTGGTGCAGAATCAGGTGTTTATTACTGTAACTATTTAAGAGTTCCGAAGGAATGGTTAAATAACACACAAACCGGATTTAACACCAACCTTACTAACGACAGCCAGAACTTAAACCCTTCGGTTTTGTTAGCTAACAATTCAACACTTTATATTTGCAAAGGTATTATTTGGAATGACGGAACAAGCGACCAAGTTATTAATTTAAGCGACACATCTTTTGATGTTTCAACATCAGGTCAGGGCACAATAAAGTATTATTCAGGCGGTACGGTCAAGATCAATTATGATGAATATACCGACCCTGGGACGGGCAATCTGGTCAAAGATTATACCTATAATTCGGCTACGGATCAGAAAGAATTTACTCTCCCTGAAAAAATGGCCGGAAAGACAGACAACAAACTCTTTCTTGATACGGTAAAAAGTCTTTACAAGGACTATTTCAAGGATGATGACGGCGGTACACCTGCAATTCCCACATGGGGAACAGACGGCGATTTCTATCAGCTTTCATCTCTTAATACCGATGATCTGTATAGAGATTTCATATCATCACATATGCTGACAGCAGAAGACAAATTCACTAAGCTCAATGATAATACCGAGGCACCTTCTATATTAAGCCCCACCGGTACTGCAGGCACATCATTCACATATAATGACCCCGATGGTAATGAGAAAACTTTGGACAGCACTTACAGCAGCTGGAGCGTTATAAGCGGAAGTTGCTACATTCCAAGTGAAGCGGCTGGCGGAAAAAATAACGGCAAATATATCATAGATGCAAGAAACAATCCTGTGACCATTCAGTTCGGAACCCCTGCTTCAAATACCGGCAAGGTAGTTTTCGGTGGAAAATATATAGTAGTGGGACAAAAAGATGTCACAGTATTAGTTCCCTCCAACAATGATAATACTGAAGTAGTTTTCGGTACTGCAGAAGGCGGAGACTTCGAGTTTGTAGATTATGACATTGGCGAAAATCCTTCTTCTCTCACACTTACCGGTACAGGAGCTACTAAAGCTCCCAACATTGACTGGTATGTTTCCAGCAAGGTCAAAACAGTAGAATTTGATCAAAAAACTACCAGTGCGTTGAATGGTTATGTAACTGCACCCAAAACAAAGTTTATCATCAAGAATTATGATGGTGTCTCTCCAAATGTTTATACCGAAGAATTTGGAACCACCAATATACGGACACTTAAAGTCTGCGTTATCGGTTCTGCTTTGTGTAATCAGTTTACAACTGATAATTCCAAAAAAGCCGGTGTATGCTACATCAACAAAGCAAACAAGGGCAGCGGCGCAACTCCCGGTAAGCCTCTGTACTCATGGCCTGCACAGTACTACACCATGAACTAAGGAAAGGAGAGGTAATTATGAAAAAGTTTAAAGGCTTTACACTCATCGAGTGTCTTATAGCCATGTTTATACTGGGTATATCCTCTCTGCTCCTGGTTCAGGGATATACACAGCTCATGCGGCTCACCACCCGCAACAATACCATAAACGTCAGCATCGGCCAGCAGATGGCTGATGCCGAGGCTGCGGCACTTACCAACTCTACCCTCATCAGCGGCTCCGGCGACGAAAGCGACTTTGAAGTCCAGAAGGTGACCGACAACTACATGACTGTAGAGCTCATGGAGATAAGCGGCAACGGAGCGGCTTCCGCAGATAAAAGGGATTACGACACCAAGATGCAGTACAGCACCAAGATGACCGTTTACATCGTCAGCCCCTACAAGTCTTTCAACAGCCCCGATACAGGCTCGACCGGCCAGAAGACCTACACCGAGGCAGAGGCTAACAAGAAAGACGGTACGGAAATGCGCTACATCTATTTCCACACCTGATAAGGAGGGTCTTTTATGATGAAAAAATTTAAAGGTATGACCCTCGTTGAGCTGATAGTGGCAATAGCCATTTTCGGCATAATCATGGCAGGGGTCATGAACATGATACGTCCCGTGCAGGAATCCGCTGCGGATGCCAAGATCTTCAACTACCAGAAGAATGCGGAGGAAGCAGTAGTTACCTACATAGGCGAACAGCTCAGGTATGCAAACAACATACTCATTGCAGAGCAAGGCGCTGTGTTTGAAACAACGGATAATGTAAAAAATTTCAACGGCGGCACATACGCAAAGGGAAAGCATACCGTCAACAGCCCGAAGGATGCTGTGGAAGCCTTTGCCTGCGGAATGGGCGTAAAAAATGAGTACGGCGAAATACTAAAGCCTTCACACGAAAACAACGGACAGTTTTTCCACATGATAATCTGGGACGGCGGCGTGAATGAATATGCCGCAGATACCACACCTGCCACATATAAAGGAAGGCTCCTTGCAAGCCCCACAGGCAGTGACGGAGTCACTACAATGAAAAACGGCTATAAGGGTGTCTGGAATGTAGGTTCTACAAACTTCAAGACCGACGGTATCGACAAGAAGTACCTTTATCAGGTATTCGGAAACGGTTATTTCGGAACTATAGATATGTACCTGCGAATGAACATTTCCGAAGAAGGTCTCCTTACTCTGACCTGCGACAGCGACTACTGGTCCAATGCGGGCGCAAAGGTAAGAGGCACATCCGGCAACGGCAAAAAGAACACCGACAGCGCAAGCCCCACAGTCGGCACCTTCCAGCTGAGAAACTACAACAAAGGTACGACAGCCAGCCCCAACTACAACAGCCATGTTAAGTTCATGAGTACAGGCTCGGGAGATTACGGCAAGGATAAAGGCTCTACCGGTTTTGCATCCACCAGATCAACAAATAAGATCTTCTACATCGTTTACACCACCGATGAAGACCTGAACAACATCATGTACGGTGATTCGGATGCATCCGGTCACAAGCCCACAGATAAAGCCGATGGCAATTTCTCATGGGGCTATGCATATACTCAGGCATCTGCAGTAGATAACGATGCGAAAGTTGAAGGAAACGACAAAAATACCAAGGCAGAAGACAGGATAGGCGAGAACTACTACGGAGCATTCGGTACTCCCGCAAGCTTCGGCACAGGCGCAGTAGCCTCCGGCAGCGGCACCAACAACGGCGGCACCAACAATGGCGGCACCAACAATGGCGGCACCAACAATGGCGGCTCCAATAACGGCGGCACCAACAATGGCGGCACCAACAACGGCGGCACCAATAACGGCGGCACCAATAACGGCGGCACCAATAACGGCGGCTCCAACAACGGCGGCACTGAAGCACCTGCAGCGGCCACTTACACACCTTCGGCAGGCTTTGCTGATACATATGCAGCAGCTAAAACCTCAAATGCCAAAGCGTTAAATGATGCTATCATAATAAGCGAAGAAAAAATCACTTATTATAATTATCATGTTGAATCTTGGAATAACAATAAGGTTGTTCATGGTTCCACAACTACGGAAAACAAAACTTATGTAGATATTTCAAAGCTGAAAGACCTGTATCCGTCTACCAATTATGACTGGAATAAGGTTGCGGGAATGTCTGCAAGCGATGTAGAGAATATAGCTTCTCGAGTTGTTGGCTTACCTAACCATGAATCTGTTTCCGCTCTTTATAGTGTTGCACAAGGAAACGATAAACCATATGGTATGGCAGATGATGCATGGCAAGCTCTGAAAACATACTTTGGTGAAACCCCCAAAACTGTAGAGACATGGCAGCAGGGTGCTGATTACTGGAGCCAGTACTCAGATAACAAGACTACTACAGAAAAGGTAATTTACAAAAACGAATGGACAGGAGAGACTTCCGAAACACCACCTGCTGGTTATTGATTCTCACCCCCTCCCCCACCCGGGGAGGGGCTTTTTCTTGACAAAGCGCCGGAAAGGGTGTATAATAAGTAAGATGTATAAGTATGGAATTCACCGAAAAGGAGAAGAGCAATGGCAAAACTAATGCTTGGCAATCAGGCTGTGGCACGGGGTCTCTTTGAGGCAGGGGTGGATGTGGTGTCCTCCTACCCGGGCACGCCCAGCACGGAAATAACGGAATTTGCCGCAAAATACGACGAGATGCATTCTGAGTGGGCTCCCAACGAAAAGGTGGCCTGCGAGACCGCCATAGGCGCATCCATCGGCGGCGCAAGGGCTTTCTGCGGCATGAAGCACGTGGGACTAAACGTAGCGGCGGATCCTCTTTTTACCGCCTCCTACACGGGAGTGAACGGCGGGCTTGTGATAGGCGTGGCAGACGACCCGGGGATGCACTCCTCCCAGAACGAACAGGACAGCCGTCACTATGCCATAGCCGCTAAGGTGCCTCTTGTGGAGCCTGCGGATTCCGGCGAATGCAAGGACTATACAAAAATGGCGTATGAGCTTTCGGAGAAGTTCGACACGCCTGTTATACTGAGGCTCTCCACCCGTGTGGCTCATTCCCAGTCGGCAGTGGCGGAGGAGGAGCGCATCAGCCGTGATATCGGCGCTTATGTGAAGAACGCTCCCAAGTATGTCATGATGCCCGCCTATGCGAAGCCCAAGCACGTTTTTGTTGAGGAGCGCACCGCAAAGCTGAAGGAATACGCTGAGGTCTGTCCCTTCAACAGGATAGAATGGGGCAGCAGGGATATAGGCATAATCACCTCCGGAGTGGCTTATCAGTACGCAAGAGAGGCACTGGGCGACGGCGCCAGCTACCTGAAGCTGGGGCTCATAAACCCGCTTCCCGAAAAGCTGATAAAGGATTTTGCGGCTCAGGTGAAGAAGCTCTATGTGATAGAGGAGCTGGATGATGTTATCGAAACTCACTGCCGCAAGATAGGGCTTTCGCCTGTGGGCAAGGAGCTTTTCACTTTCATCGGCGAATATTCCCAGAGCCTCATTAAGGAAAAGCTCCTCGGCGAAAGGGACGAATTCGAGGAATACGGTGAAAATGTGCCTGTCCGTCCGCCTGTGATGTGTGCGGGCTGCCCCCACAGAGGACTTTTCTACATCCTCAAAAAGCTGGGCGTGATGGTAAGCGGCGACATCGGCTGCTACACTCTCGGTGCGGCTGCTCCCCTTTCAGCTATGGATACCACCGTTTGCATGGGTGCATCCGTAAGCGGTCTCCACGGCTTCAATCTGGCACGCAGGGGAGAATACGAAGGCAAGGCGGTGGCTGTGATAGGGGATTCCACCTTTATCCATTCCGGCATAACGGGGCTCATAAACATCGCTTACAACGCCACCAATTCCACAGTCATAGTCCTTGACAACTCCATCACGGGAATGACCGGTCACCAGAACAACCCCGCAAACGGCTTCAACATAAAGGGCGACCCCGCATCTGCGGTGAGCATCGAGGCTGTGGCAAGGGCTGTGGGCATAGACAGGGTTACGGTCGTTGACCCCAACGACCTGAAAGAAACTGAGCGTGTAATAAAGGAGGAGCTGGCTGCTGCTGCACCCTCTCTCATCATCACACGCAGACCCTGCGCCCTGCTCAAATCCGTAAAGCACAAGTCCCCCGTAAAGGTAGACCCGGACAAGTGCCGCTCCTGCAAAGCCTGCATGAAGATAGGCTGTCCTGCGGTGTCCATGTCCACGGGCAAGGCGAAGATAGACCCCACCCTCTGCGTGGGCTGCGGTCTTTGCGGACAGATGTGTAAATTCGATGCGATATCCGAAGGCTGAGGAGAGTGAACAGTATGCAGACAAAGTCAATAATGATAGCAGGTGTCGGCGGTCAGGGAACTCTCCTTGCGTGCAGGATAATCGGCACCGTGCTCCTTGAAGAGGGCTATGACGTAAAGGTGAGCGAGGTACACGGGATGAGCCAGAGAGGCGGCTCCGTGGTGACATATATCCGCTACGGTGACAAGGTGGCATCCCCTGTTATAGAAAAGGGTCAGGCGGATATGATAATCTCCTTTGAGGAGCTTGAAGCCGCAAGGTGGCTCCCCTACCTGAAAAAGGGCGGGAAGCTCATCACCAACACACAGCAGATAGAGCCCATGCCCGTTATCACGGGAAATGCCGGATATCCGAAAAACATCGTGGAGAACATCAGGGCAAAGGGTATAGACATCACCGCCCTCGACGCCCTTTCCTTAGCCCTTGAAGCGGGCACGGCAAAGGCAGTGAACGTAGTGCTCATAGGCGTTGTGTCAAAGCTCTTCGATTTTGATGTGAACATATGGGAAAAGGCTCTTGAAGCCTGTGTTCCCCCAAAGGTACTTGAAGTAAACAAAAAGGCATTTGAACTGGGGCGGGCAGTGCCCGCAGCCACTCGTTGACAGCTCTTCTCGACACATTTACATACGGGCTCGGTAACTTTACTTTACGGAGCGGGCAGCTTCACATTACAAAGCGGGCAGTGCCCGCTGCCACCCGTTGGCAGCTCTTCTCGACACATTTACATACGAGCTCGGTAACTTTACTTTACGGAGCGGGCAGCTTCACTTTACAAAGCGGGCGGTGCCCGCAGCCACCGCTGACAGCCCATCAAGATCATCCGGCGCACTGTACTTTACAGTGCGCCTTTTGTCTTTTGCGGGCGGCCGTGCCGATATCCGGAAAAGCGTGGCGCTCCCGTGTGCGGGGCAGTGCCGGAGCGGTCTTTCGGGGAAATGATGCTTTGAGCATAAAAAGGCAATAAATTATCGGTTATGCCAAAATTTGACTTGACACCCCACACAAAATGTTGTAAAATGAACATAATGTTTGAGGATGGTATAGCCTCCCGGCATAAGTATCAAAATTACAAATTTACGGAGGGACTCAGAAATGGCAGAATTTTTTCCCGAGATAAGCAAGATCCCCTATGAGGGCAAGGACAGCAAAAACGATCTCGCATTTAAGTATTATAACCCCGATGAGGTAGTTGCAGGCAAGACCATGAGGGAGCAGCTCAAGTTTGCTCTTTCCTGGTGGCACACCATGGGCGGCGACGGCACCGATATGTTCGGTGTGGGCACAGCCGACAAGTCCTGGGGCGAGACCGATCCCGCAAAGCGTGCTATCGCAAAGGTAGATGCGGCTTTCGAGATCATGGACAAGCTCTCCATCGACTATTACTGCTTCCACGACAGGGATCTTTCTCCCGAATACGGTTCTCTTTCCGAGACCAACGCACAGCTGGACAAGGTAGTTGACTACCTGGAGAAGAAGCAGAAGGAAACAGGCAAGAAGCTCCTCTGGGGCACAGCCAAGTGCTTCGATCATCCCCGTTTCATGCACGGCGCAGGCACTTCTCCTTCCGCTGATGTATGGGCATTCTCCGCAGCTCAGATAAAGAAGGCTATCGAAGCCACAGTAAAGCTGGGCGGTACAGGCTATGTTTACTGGGGCGGAAGAGAAGGCTATGAGACCCTCCTCAACACCAACCTGGGCCTTGAGCAGGACAACATGGCTCGTCTCCTGAGAATGACTATCGACTACGGCCGTTCCATCGGCTTCAAGGGCGATTTCTACATCGAGCCCAAGCCCAAGGAGCCCACAAAGCACCAGTATGATTTCGATACCGCTACCGTTATCGGCTTCCTCCGCAAGTACGGTCTTGATAAGGATATCAAGATGAATATCGAGGCTAACCATGCTACACTGGCAGGCCACACCTTCCAGCACGAGCTGAGAGTTGCAAGAGAAAACGGCGTATTCGGTTCTATCGACGCAAACCAGGGCGACGTTCTCCTCGGATGGGATACCGACCAGTTCCCCACCAACATCTACGATGCTACTCTCTGCATGTATGAAGTTCTCAAGGCAGGCGGCTTCACCAACGGCGGTCTCAACTTCGACGCCAAGGCAAGAAGAGGCTCCTTCACCAAGGAAGACATCTTCCTCTCCTACATCTCCGGTATGGATACCTTTGCTCTCGGCCTGAAGGCTGCCGACAAGATCATCACCGACGGCAGACTTGACAAGTTCGTAGCAGACCGTTACTCCAGCTGGAACAGCGGCATCGGCGCCGACATCATCAGCGGCAAGGCTACCATCCAGGATGTTGAAAAGTACGCTCTCGAAAAGGGCGAGGTAACTGCAAGCCTCTCCAGCGGCAGACAGGAATCCCTGGAGTCCATCCTCAACAACATACTCTTCACTCTCTGATAAGAGCGCCGGAAAAAGCAATATCAAATGACGGTTGCCGTAAGGGTATTCCCTTACGGCAATACTTTAAACGGAGGGAACGATAGCTTATGAAATACGCAATAGGTATAGATCTCGGCACCAGCGGCACCAAGACCGTCCTCTTTGACAGAGAGGGAAATGTCATTATCTCCAAGACCATAGAATACCCCATGTATCAACCGAAAAACGGCTATGCGGAGCAGGATCCCGCTGACTGGTACAACGCAGCCGTGAACACGGTGAAGTATTGTGTCACCCAAAGCGGAGTAGACCCCAAGGACATAGTAGGTGTGGGCATATCCGGACAGATGCACGGTCTTGTTATGCTGGATGAGAAAAACGATGTTATAAGAAAGTCCATCATCTGGTGCGACCAGCGTACAGCAGACGAAGTGGAGCAGCTCAACCGTGAAGTGGGCAGGGAAAAGCTCATTGAGATAACAGCCAATCCCGCTCTTACAGGCTGGACCCTTGCAAAGATACTCTGGGTGCGCAACAAGGAGCCCGAAAACTACGCCAGGTGCCGCCACATCCTTCTTCCCAAGGACTATGTACGCTTTATGTTCACGGGAGAATATGCAACAGAGGTGTCCGATGCCTCCGGTATGCAGCTCCTTGACGTAAAGAACCGCAAATTCAGCAAGGAACTCTGCTCCATGCTGGATATAGATATGTCCATGCTGCCAAAGGTATATGAATCCTGCGAGATCACAGGCCGCATCACCAAGGAAGCCGCAGCCCTTACGGGACTTGCGGAGGGCACCATCGTCTGCGGCGGTGCAGGGGACAATGCAGCAGCTGCCGTCGGAACAGGCGTGGTAGAGGACGGAAAGGCATTCACCACCATTGGCACCTCCGGAGTTGTTTTTGCCCACACCTCCGCTCCCAACATCGACCCCAAGGGACGTGTACACACCTGCTGCGCAGCCGTACCCGGCGCATGGCACATCATGGGCGTGACCCAGGGCGCAGGCCTTTCTCTGAAATGGTTCAGGGACAATTTCTGTGCAGCCGAAAAGCAGACCGCCGCTCTTATGGGCGTTGATGAATACTACCTTATGGACAAGGAAGCCGAAAAGGTGCCCGCAGGCTCCAACAGGCTCATTTACCTGCCCTACCTCATGGGCGAAAGGACTCCCCACCTTGACCCCGATGCAAGAGGCGTGTTCTTCGGTCTTTCTGCCATCCACACAAAGCGTGATATGCTGCGTGCGGTAATGGAGGGCGTTGCCTTCTCCCTGCGTGACTGCGTGGAGATATGCCGTGAGATGGACATGAACGTTTCCGACATGATGGCGTGCGGCGGCGGCGGTTCCTCACCCCTGTGGAGACAGATGCTCGCTGACCTCTACAACTGCCCCGTAAAGACCGCAAGATCCAAGGAAGGCCCCGCTCTCGGCGTTGCTATACTGGCTCTGGTGGCAGCAGGGGAATATGACAGCGTTCAGGCTGCCTGCAAGGCTATAATCGGCACCGACAAGATCTGTGAGCCCATAGAGGATGAAGCTAAGGTCTACGATGCGTACTACAAAGTTTACACTTCGCTTTATCCCGCTCTCAGGGAAAACTACAAGGCTCTGGCAAGCGTTGAGTGATCCTGCGCAGGGAGATCATGTGATAATACAGGGGCATCGGCACCGATGCCCCTCATTTTAAAAATTATACTTGAAATTTGCTCCTGTATAGTGTATAATGTTATTATCCGGAATGCAAACGGGGACATGATCCCCCGAATATAATAAGGAGGTCCATTCCAATGGCAGGTTTAAACAAGGTTTCCGTTGACGATATATCCGTCAAGGGCAAGAAGGTACTTGTAAGAGTAGATTTCAACGTACCTCTCAAGGACGGTGTCATCACCAACGACAACCGTATACAGGCAGCGCTCCCCACTATCAAGAAGCTCGTTGCAGACGGCGGCAAGGTAGTTCTCTGCTCTCATCTGGGCAAGCCCAAGAACGGCCCCGAGGCTAAGTTCTCCCTGGCTCCCGCAGCTGCAAGGCTGGCAGAACTGCTCCCCGGCACAAAGGTGACCTTTGCAGCCGATGATGAGGTAGTAGGCGCAAATGCCAAGGCAGCAGTAGCAGCAATGGCAGAGGGCGACATAGTAGTTCTGGAGAACACCCGTTTCAGAGGCGCAGATGAGACCAAAAACGGCGAGAACCTTTCAAAGGAGCTGGCAGAGCTGGTCGACGGTCAGGTATTCGTAATGGATGCTTTCGGCTCCGCTCACCGTGCTCATGCTTCCACCGCAGGCGTTACAAAGTTTGTGAAGGAAACAGCAGTAGGCTACCTGATGCAGAAGGAGATCATGTATCTCGGCAACGCTGTTGAAGTCCCCGTTCGTCCCTTCGTTGCCATACTGGGCGGCGCCAAGGTAGCAGACAAGCTCAATGTTATATCCAACCTTCTTGAAAAGTGCGATACCCTCATCATAGGCGGCGGTATGGCCTATACCTTCCTGAAGGCTCAGGGCAAGGAAGTAGGCACCTCTCTGGTAGACGACGAAAAGATCGGCTACTGCAAGGAAATGCTGGACAAGGCAGAAAAGCTGGGCAAGAAGCTCCTGCTCCCTATTGATACCGCAGTTGCAGCCGCATTCCCCGATCCTATCGATGCTCCCATAGATGTTGAGTATCTTCCCTCTTCTGCCATCCCCGCAGACAAGATGGGTCTGGATATCGGCCCCGAGACCCAGAAGCTCTTTGCCGCAGAGGCAGCTTCCGCCAAGACCGTTGTATGGAACGGACCTATGGGCGTATTTGAGAACCCTGTTCTTGCAAAGGGTACCATCGCAGTTGCACAGGCTCTGGCAGATACGGATGCTACCACCATCATCGGCGGCGGCGACTCCGCAGCAGCAGTTATGCAGCTGGGCTTTGCAGACAAGATGTCCCACATCTCCACAGGCGGCGGTGCTTCCCTCGAATACCTGGAGGGTAAGGTACTTCCCGGCGTGGATGTTATAGCAGACAAGTGATCTCCCTTTGCCGCAGTGAGCACCTCACTGCGGCAAATTTGTATATAGAAAGGATCGGGTCTGCCATTGCTTTTGAAAGGACACAGACCCTGGGCACAGGCGGCAGCAAATGCGATTTCTGCTTCAGAAGAAGAAACTGCCAAGGCTAACTGTGAATTTTTTGTAAATTTTTATCATTAGAGCGTTAATATACTTGATTATTGAATTGCGATGTGATAGAATGGATAGGTGAATGTTCTCATTCACTTATTAAGGCAGTCCTCTGCGCCCGGGAGCAAAGCTTCTCCCCATTGTGCCTAAGGTGGGCGTATGAATGTCACAGGAGGAAATTTTTTATGGATGCTACAACAGCACTCAAGCTCATCAGCGACCCCAGCCTCAAGAAGGAACCCCCTCAGGTAGAGGTGGGCGACACCGTAAAAGTACAGGTAAGGATCAAAGAGGGCGAAAAGTACAGGCTTCAGGCCTTTGAAGGTACCGTTATCGCCAAGAGACACGGCGGTGTACAGGAGACCTTCACGGTAAGACGTGTTTCTCACGGCACAGGCGTTGAAAGGGTATTCCCCCTTCATTCTCCCGTTGTTGACAGCGTACAGGTGATCCGTCACGGTAAGGTGCGCAGAAGCAAGCTCTATTACCTCAGAGGCAGAGTCGGCAAGGCAGCCAAGCTCAAGGAGCAGCTCTGATAAAACAGTGTGTCCTTCCGACGGAGGATGCAGCCTGAAGAAAAGGTGTGACCGTAAGCGGAGGAAAACTCCGCTTATGCGAGACACATCCATCAACATTATGCTAACAGGTGGTGTACGATATGGCCAAATTTCAGTTGAATTACGAGATCCCCGAGGAGACCCAGGAAACTCACGTTCCCTACAAGGAATACATAGAATGGATAGAGACCATTGTGTTTGCATTCTTTGCGGTGCTCCTTATCTTTACATTTATTGTAAGGCAGGTAAATGTGGACGGTGAGTCCATGCTCCCCACTCTCGAAAACGGTGAAAAGCTCATCGTTCACCACATCGGATATACTCCCGAAAGGGGAGACATCGTCATCGTGGACAGCCTGAACCTTGGCAAGCCCATCGTGAAGAGGGTGATCGCCGTGGGCGGCGACACTATCGACATAAACTTTGAAACGGGCGAGGTAAAGCTCAACGGCACCGTGCTGGATGAGCCCTACATAAAGGATCCTACCAAGCTCGACGAGGGCGGACAGACCTATCCCGTCACCGTTCCCAGCGGCTACTACTTCGTTATGGGCGACAACCGCATGGATTCCCTTGACAGCCGCAGCGAAAGAGTGGGTCTTGTATCCACCGATGAGATCGCAGGAAAGGTCATTTACAGGATCTATCCCGGTACAAAGATAGGTACAGTTCAGTAAGCTGTTAAAAAGTTTTCGGGGAGGACGATGTCCTCCCTTTTTTTAAAATGCCGGCACGACCGGAGCAGCCCGCACTGCGGGCGGGGTGAGTTATGAAAAAAATATCCGGATCCCGTATCGCTGCAGGCATGATATTCCTGCTGATGACGATCTTCAATGTGGCTGCATGGGTGTTCCCCACACTTATGGAGCTTTACCACTCCACGGTGTATCATTTTATGTCGGGGGCGCTTTCCCGTATCTGCGGGATCTTCCCCTTTTCCGTGGGGGAGATACTCATAGCCCTTGCCATCCTGCTCGTGACAGGCTCTATCGTCACCGTTGTCATAGCAGTCATAAAGAAAGATCCCGCCCCTGCAAAGGCGGTCACCCGTGTGCTGACTGTCGTGCTTGCCTATATCTACGCCACGGAGACCCTTAACTGCTTCGTGCTGTACCACACCATACCCCTTACGGAAAGGCTCGCTCCCTACACGAGGGAGGAATACACCGTAGAGGAGCTGGTGGAGCTTTGCAGATACATGATACTTGAGGCAAACGACCTTGCGCTTACCGTAAAGCGTGATGAGCAGGGAAATATCATACTGCCGGAAAGGCTCGACAAATGCGCAGAGGATGCCTTTGCAAACCTGAAAAGTGATTTCCCGGAACTGTCGGGCTACTGTCCTCGCCCCAAAAGGATGATAGCCTCCACCCTTATGACCCAGCTTGACCTGCAGGGAGTCTACTTCCCCTTCACCCTTGAGGGCAACTACAACGGCTACCTTTCCCCGGCTCGCACGCCTACCACGGTATTCCATGAGATCACCCATATAAAGGGCTTCATCAGAGAGGACGAAGCCACTTTTCTGGCGTGTATCGCAGCCCTTTCCTCGGATGTGCCGGAGGTGCGGTACAGCGGGTGCATAGAGAGCATGAACTACCTTTTTGCGGAGTGCCGCAAATACGCCACAGAGGAGCAGATCTATTCCCTGCGCTGCGACCTCAGCATCCGGGTGGCAAAGGACAATTACTTTGTCAGCGAGGAGCACATGAAAAAGGCGGAAACATCCGTCCTCCCCAAGGAGACCGTGAACAAGGTGGGGGAAAAGGCGATGGAGACCACGCTGAAGGTAAACGGTGTAAAGGACGGCAAAAAAAGCTACAACCGTATGGTCACCCTTCTCCTGATATGGGCTTACAGAACGGAGGATCGACCCGCAATACGGTCTTATCCGACTCAGTGACTATGTGAAAAACTGCCCCGCAGCGTTTTTGATACTAATTTCTGACCGATGTATAGACAAGAAACAAGCCGCAAATGCTTGGATATAAGGGATTTGAGGCTTGGAGATCGTCTATACATCGAGGAAGAATTAGTATGAAACGCTGCGGGGCAGAACTTGTATATGGGTATTCGTCAAAGGCACACGCCCTTGTTTCCGTGCATTTTCACAGCCACTTTTTCTTTTTGAAGAAAACAAGGCTCAGCACCACTATGAGTATGCTCAGGATTATGACCGCAGGGTAGCCGAACTTTGAGGAAAGCTCCGGCATATATACAAAGTTCATGCCGTACCACCCCGCTATCACGGTGAGGGGAGTAAAGACGGTCGTTACCACCGTCAGCACCGTCATTATACGGTTCTGCTTCACATCAAGGCGGGACTGATAGAGATCCCGCACCTGTATGGAATAATCCCGCAGGGATGCCGCCATATCATGAAGTGAGGCTATGCGCTGTATGACAAGGTGGAAATAGCGGAGATTGTTTGCCTTGAAGAAGTTGTTCTCGTTCTCCTCCAGCTCCTGAGCAAGGTCGGTGAGCTGTTCGTAGTGTACCCGCAGATCCCTCACATCGCTGCGTATGTCATTTATGCGGATGGGGTACTCATCGGAGCCTGCCGACATTATATCATCCTCTATACGGTCGAGCTCCTGCTCATAGTGCTCCAGAAGGACCTGATCCCCGTGGATGATATTCTCCAGAAAGTCGTATATAAAGCGTTCGAGAGAGGGCTTCTTCCACCGCTTTGAACGCTGTATCTCCTCGCAGATACGCTGTGCTTCGCCCGTCCTGTCGATAAAGACTATGCCCTTTTCATCCAGTGCAAAGGCGAATTTCACATCCGGTGCGGCTATATCCTCACGGTGGGGTATGGAAAAAGTTCCCGTCAGTGAATCGAAATTCACATCCGCACGGGTGCCGTGTATGTCGTTTACATCTATATCCAGCTCTATCCCCATATCAAAGCCCCCGGATCTCTCGTTCCATTCCTCGGGAGTGACTATGGCGGCATACTGGGTCTTTTTGTCGTTTGGCAGAGCCTTTACGGGGGTAAGGGTCTCCTTTATGGCGTAGATCATGTTTTTCCCCTGTGCTGTCCTACATTTCCGCCTTGATATAGTCCTTGTATGCGTCAAGGTATGTCCAGCCGGAAATAACGGTAAGAACGGTGCTTATCCATATAAGTACGGTCTCGGCGATGCCCACCCAGCCCCATGTGAGCCCGAAGGCATGGGCAAAGAGTATGAGCACTATGGTGACCATGGTGAAGGCGGTCTTCAGCTTTCCCCATATATTGGCGGGGACGACCACACCCTTATCGGCGGTCACAAGGCGCAGACCCGACACCATGAATTCCCTTGCGATTATAATGAGAACAGGGACGCTCGACACCGTTCCAAGCTCTATAAAGCACACCAGAGCGGAGATCACCAGCACCTTGTCCGCCAGCGGGTCCAGAAATTTTCCGAAGGTGGTCACAAGGTTCCTGCTCCTTGCGATATGCCCGTCAAGGGCATCGGTCACAGAGGCAAGAACGAACACGATAAGCGCCAGCAGCTTTGAAGCCGGCAGGATATCCGTCAGGAGGAAGAACACGAAAAATGGCACCAGAACTATTCTTGCCACGGTCAGCTTATTTGGAAGATTCATCTTTATACTCTCCGATCAGATCATAATCCATAACTTCTGTAACGTGCACTGTCACAAACATTCCCGGTGTCAGCTTTCTGTCGGGAGATGTAAAGAACACCTTTCCGTCAATGTCGGGGGCATCTGCGGCACTGCGGCCGAAATAGCACTCGCCGTAGCGGTCAAAGCCCTCTGTCAGCACCTCTATATCCTTATCTATGAGCTTTTCGTTCTTTTCGGCGGCAATGAGCATCTGCTGCTCCATGATGATATCCGCCCTGTGCTCCTTTTCCTCCTTGGGGGTGCTGTCCTCCATTTTGGCGGCAAGGGTGCCCTCCTCTGGAGAAAAGGCAAAGCAGCCCAGCCTGTCAAACTTCATTTCCTTTACAAAGTCTGCCAGGTGCTCAAACTCTTCCTCCCCCTCACCGGGGAAACCGGTCATAACGGTGGTACGGAGAGTCACTCCGGGGATGCGTGTGCGTATCTTCTCCACAAGAGCCTTCAGAGCCGCTCCCGTGGTCTTTCTCCCCATAGCCGCAAGCACCTTGTCATCACTGTGCTGTATGGGCATCTCTATATACTTTACTATCTTGTCCTCACGGGCTATCACATCAAGGATCTCATCGGTGATGTGCTCGGGATAGAGATAGAGCACCCTTATCCATTTCAGACCCTCTATGGCGCAGAGCTTCTCCAGCAGCTCGGGAAGTGCCTCTCTGCCGTAGATGTCCGTACCGTAACGGGTGGAATCCTGTGCAATGACCACCAGCTCCTTAACTCCGCCGTCGGCTAAGGTCTGCGCCTCTTCAAGCAGCGCCTCCATAGGCACGCTGCGGTATTTTCCCCTTATCATGGGGATGGCGCAGAAGGCACAGCAGTTGGAGCAGCCCTCGGCTATTTTCAGGTAGGAATAATAGGGGAGAGTGGTCTTTATGCGGCCCCCCGTAAGCGGCAGCAGCATCTTGCTGTCATAGGAACAGACATGGTGCCCCTGTGTGACCTCTTCTATGATCTCCGTGATACGGCCATTGGAGCCTATACCTACCACCGCATCAGCCTCCGGGATCTCCTTTTCAAGCTCTCCCTTGTAGCGCTGTGCAAGGCATCCGGTGACTATTATCCTCTTTATCCGCCCCTCTTTTTTCAGCTGGGCAAACTCCAGTATGGTCTCTATCGCCTCTTCCTTGGCGGATTCTATGAACCCGCAGGTATTTATGATGACTATGTCGGCAAGAGCAGCATCGCTGCACAGCTTGTAGCCCGCCTTGTCGATGTTGTAGAGCATCCTTTCCGCATCTACCTGATTTTTGGCACACCCTAAGGATACCATTCCTATCTTTGGAAGCATTCTTTTCACCTGCTTATGATTTCTTTCGATCGTTTACACCGAACATTAAGATTGTACCACAAAATCGGCGCTTTTGCAATAGATATGGGCAGAGTTTTTCCGAAATGATATGATGTAGCAAAAAATCCTGCTGCATCCTTTGTTTTTTGCTACGGGAAGATCCGCTCCCTATGCGGGATAAGGGGGTGTGTAGCAGAATTTTCCGAAAAACATGATAAAAGTATATATATTTATTTTTTCTTATATAACAGAAAAAATCTGCTATTCTGCCACATTACACTGACAACCCGCACTGTATAAAGGAAAACCGTGTAGCAAAAAATTTTGCGATCTTGCTACACGACTGCCGAAAACGCCTGTACATCCGCATTTGTGTGTAGCAGAATCCGCCGTCGTTTTTTGCTACAAGCGGTATTTTGTATGGCTCCGCTCTGTTGTGCCCTGCCTGCTGACTGCCCTGTGCCGGTGTCGGGCTATAATTTTTCAACACTTATCCGTATATTTTCTTCATACATTGATGTCAGATTGAACAAAAGGGAAAACACCCGTTGTGCAGCTTATCTGAATATCGCAAAAATATCTTGACAACTTTTATAAAATATGGTACAATCAGCTAAGTAATTTTTTTGAATATATGTGAAATCGTTTTCATAACAATGTATGGAGAAAGGAAGACCGGTATGAAACTGAAAAAGACACTGGCAGGCATCAGCGCAGCAGTGCTTGCCGCTTCAATGACCGCCTGCGGAGGGACCTCCTCCGACGGCACATCCGCTCCCGCAAACGAAACAGTCCCCGAAGTCACCACTACATCCGCCACCGAATGGACAGGTGATGACATAGAGGTGGAGGCTCTTGAAGAGGAAGATGTGATGGATGTGGACATCTCCGGCAAAAAGCTGAAATGGATGGGCATCTATGACCTGAACCCCACCAACGACTCCCCCGAGAGAAGCCCCGAGCTGGCACTTTTTGAGGACACCTACGGCGCAAAGATAGAGTATGTCCCCACCACCTCCGACAAGCGCTTCGATGACCTTGCCACCGCAATACTGGGCGGCACCTCCCCGGATATATTCGTCTATGAGTGGCGCACCTTCCCCTACGATATCTCAAAGGGACAGTTCCAGCCCATAGACAGCCTTGTGGACTGGGAGGATCCCAAGTGGGCGGATGTGAAGGACACCGCAGACAGCTTTATCTGGAAGGGCGAGCACTATATCGCACCTCTGGGCTATTCCTTCAACGACACACAGGTGCTCATGTACAACAAGACCATCGTCGAGGACGAGGGCTTTGACGATCCCTATGAGCTTTACCTTGAGGGCAAATGGGACTGGAGCCACTTTGTGGAGATGATGAAGAAGTATGTGGAGGATCACCCCGGTGAAGAGGTCTACGGTATAGGCGGATGGTGGGCAAACGCCTTCGTATACACCGCAGGAGACACCATGGTGACCTACGACGGCACCGCCTTCCACAACAACCTGCGCAGTGAGAAGATAGAAAAGGCACAGGGCGTATTGCAGGATATCTTCCGTTCAGGTCTTATCAAGAGAGGCTGGATAGGTCCCGAATCCGCATTCCTGGATGACAGCATCCTGTTCTACGGCATGGGCACATGGGCATACAACGCCGCAGCCCTCTCCCGTCCCGACGATGTGATACAGATAGTTCCCTTCCCCAAGGCTGACGGCAGCGACGAAAACTTCGTTTCCAACAAGGTCTACTCCTATATGTGGGTAAAGGGCTCCGAAAACGGCGACTGCGTAAAGGCATGGCTGGACTGCAACAGGACCGTGAACTTCGACGAAAAGTATGTTGAAGCCACCAAGCAGAAGTTCCTTGCCAACAGCCCCGGATGGACGGATGAAATGTACGATCTGGTAATGGAATTCTATGACGACGAGAAGTTCACCCAAGCATATGACTACGGCTACGGTCTGTCCACACTTATGGCGGATGACGTTATGAGCCAGCTCTATGAGGGCATAGCAAACGAGCTCTTTGAAGACTGGGTAGTTGCCCGTGAGGAATACTACGGCATAGTGGATGAGGAAATAAACGTATACAGCGAATGACCTGCCGTTCACAGCAAAAACAAGGCACTCTCCCGAAAAGAGAGTGCCTGTGATGCATCATACCTATCCTTCCTCGATGTACAGATCCCTTATATTCAAGCATTTGCGGCTTGTTTCCTGTCTGTACACCGGTCAGAGATAAGTATCAGCCTTTTTGTGTCAGGGTAAAATTTTCCAGCCTGCGGTACAGAGCCGACAGGGGAACGCCGCCTATCTCGGCATTCCGGAGGAAGTCGTCCGCACTGCGGTAACGCTTTTCCCCGAACCGGACGAAAGCACTGCCGTCCTCTCCCTCTGCGGAGCAGACCGTGTGCCTGTCCGCACTGCTCTTGCAGCTGAATGTGACGGTACAGGGGCTTTTCAGAAGGAAATAGAGGTCGTAAAGACCGAAATTCTTTTCATCAAAGGGAACGAGGGCGTATTTATCCTCGATGATGCCCTTCATTATGCTGAAATTTCCGAAGAAGCGTTCTTCCTCCATGCGGCATGAAAGAGCCTTCTCCGCCTTTCTCAGAAGTTCCAGGGCTTCATCCTTTTTCCCCTGCTCGATCCGTATGTGTGCAAGGCGGGCGCAGATCTCAGGGACAAAGGCGCTTTCCTCCGTCTCCCGCAGCAGGGCATAAATCTTTTCTATCTTTTCCCTGTAACGCTGCTCGTCCTTCCTGACATATTTGCCTGTGCGGTACATATCCGCCAGCTTGTATTCCGCATTGATGTTGCCGGGAGCCATGGAGAAATATTCAAATGCCTTTTTGTAGTCCCTTTCTCCCGTGCGGCCGTAATACCATATGTAGCCCAGACCCAGACAGGCATCCGTATTTCCCTTGGCGGCGGCTTCCTCATAGTACCTGAGAGCCATGTCGTAATCACTGCGCTCGTAATAGGCAGCACCCATCCCGCAAAGTACATCGGGATCGCCGGTCTTTTCGATCAGGTACTCCGCAGCGTCGCAGTAGGCGGGAAATTCCTTCTCCGCAGCGGAGCGATCCAGGGTAAAATAACGATGACAGATCCTGTATGCTTCGGAAATATTCATATAGTATCACCTCTTTTATATGAAGTACATTTAAATTAGTATAACACATCCGCAAAAATTTGTCAATAGTCGGACAAAATTTAACATCATTTGTTAAAAATTAAGTAAGGAGGACACCATGTTTAGTCTTAAAAAAGCAGCAGCAGCCTTTCTTGCAGTGTCCATGAGCTTCACGGCAATGCCCGCTGTATCCGCACTTTCCTTTGACAAGGCACCTGTGAACGAAAGCATCACCGCAAAGCAGACAGATGCACAGAAATTTGTTTCCAAGATAAAGGTGGGCTGGAACCTTGGAAATGCACTTGACGCTACCGGAGGCAGTGGTCTCAACACGGAGACCTCATGGGGGAACCCCAAGACCACACAAAAGATGATAAAGGACATCAAGGCAGCAGGATTCAACGCAGTGCGCCTTCCCACTACCTGGTACAAGCACGTGAATGACAAGGGCTCCGTAAGCGTTGCGTGGATGAAGCGTGTAAAAGAGGTCGTGGACTACGCCTACAAGAACGATATGTATGTCATCCTCAACTCTCACCATGACAATTCCTACTACAAGGTAGGCGTGGCAGGAGACAGCGCACAGGAAAAGATATACATAAACAAGATGAGGAAGCTGTGGAACCGCATCGCAGTCACATTCAAGGACTACGACGAGCACCTTATATTCGAGACCCTCAACGAACCCCGTGAGGAGGGCTCAAAGATGGAGTGGCAGGGCGGCACTTCCGTTCAGCGTGATTATATCTTCAAGCTGAACAAAGCCATAGTAAAGACCATAAGAAACGCAGGCGGCAAGAACAAGAAGCGCTATATCATGTGCCCCACAAATGCTGCCACCAGCAATACGAGCATCCTCAGAAATGCCGATTTCCCCGATGATGCAAGGGTGATAATCTCCGTTCACTACTACAAGTGGGACGATTTCAACGACTACCTGGGGGGCAAGTTCGTAGAGGATGAGAAAAAGGGCATAGACAATTTCTTCTCCGAGCTCAATGATATATTCATCTCCAAGGGCAGAGCCGTTATAATAGGCGAATGCGGCAGCACCAACAGAAACAACGAGAGCGTGCGTGCAGAGTGGGGTTCCTACTTTGTAAAGGCTGCCAAGAAGTACGGCATAGCTGTTTTCTTCTGGGACAACAACGCCGACGGCATAGGCGGCGAGAATTATATGCTCTATAACAGAAAGACCGGTGAATTCCCCCACAAGTCCATAATAGATGCCATAGTAAAGGCAGCGTCCGGCAAGTAATACTGATTCTTCCTCGATGTATAGACGATCTCCAAGCCTCAAATCCCTTATATTCAAGCATTTGCGGCTTGTTTCTTGTCTATACATCGGTCAGAAATCAGTATAAACATATAAAATCAGTAAAAACCACATTCAGACGGTTTCGTTCTGAATGTGGTTTTTCCATGTCTGCGATGAAAAGTTACCGAGCCCGTATGTAAAGACTTACGGCAAAGCTATCAACGGATCACCGTCGGCCGTGCCGACCCGCATGGCGGGCTGCAACCGATATGTAAAGTTACCGAGCCCATATGTAAAGGCTTACGGCAAAGCTATCAACGGGTCACCGTCGGCTGTGCCGACCGGGTCGCTGTCGGCCGTGCCGACCCGACCCTAATCGTTCCAGTATTTGCGGTCGAGGGTGCGGAACTGGACGGCACGGGAAATGTGCTTTTTGCCGATGACCTGCTCTCCCTCCATGTCCGCAATGGTGCGCCCCACCTTAACGATGCGGTCATAGGCACGCCCCGACAGTCCCATTTTCTCGAAAACGCTTTCAAGGAGCTCCATACCGTCCTTGGAAATGGGGCAGACCTCGTGGAAAATGTCGGGGGTGATGTTGGCGTTGCAGGTGATGTCCGTTCCCCTGAAGCGCTCCTTCTGTATCTCCCGTGCAGCCTGTACCCGCTCCCTTATCACCTTGCTCTCCTCATCCTTTTCAGAGGATGAAAGAGCCTTGAAATCAACAGGTCCCACCTCCACATGGATGTCAAAGCGGTCAAGAAGGGGACCGCTTATCTTGTTGATATACTCCTTGGCTTTCTGCCTGGAACAGGTACACTTTTTCGTGGGGTGCCCCATGTACCCGCAGGGACAGGGATTCATGGCAGCTATGAGCATAAAGGAGCAAGGGTAGGTCACGGTGCCGGATGCCCTTGAAATGGTCACCTGCCCGTCTTCTAAGGGCTGTCTCAGCATCTCAAGAGTGGGACGGGAAAATTCGGGCAGCTCGTCAAGGAACAGCACCCCGTTATGGGACAGGCTTATCTGTCCCGGCTTGGGAGTGGTGCCGCCGCCGCAGAGACCCGCCCCCGAAATGGTGTGATGCGGTGAATAGAAGGGTCTTTTGACGATAAGAGGGTTTTCCTTTGTGACAAGCCCGCTGACAGAATGGATGTTGGTGGTCTCTATGGATTCCCTGAAGGTCATTTCCGGCAATATGCCCGGCAGACGCTTCGCAAGCATGGATTTGCCGCTGCCCGGAGTGCCTATCATCAGCAGATTGTGACCCCCCGCAGCAGCGTATTCAAGGGCACGCTTTGCAGGCTTCTGACCCTTTACATCCGCAAAATCCGCCTTTTCAAAATATTCTGCGGGACCGGGGACATAAGGCTCTGCGGGCTTCATGAGCTTTTCCCCGTTCAGGTGATCTATGATCTCACGGACATTTTCGGCACCGTAAACGGTCACACCGTCGGCAACACTTGCCTCCCTCGCATTGTCTGCGGGGACAAAGACGGTATCAAAGCCCTCCCTGCGGGCACAGAGCACCATGGGGAGCACTCCGGAGACCCCTCTTATGTCTCCGTTGAGGGACACTTCCCCGATAAAGGCGGTGCCGGACAGGTCGCCGTTGATACGCCCCTGCGCCTTTAATACGGCTATGAGGATGCTCAGATCAAATACGCTGCCCGCCTTTCTCGTGTCGGCAGGTGCAAGATTCACCACCACCCTTGCCGGGGGGAACTTCTCGCCGCAGCTCCTGAAAGCGGCCTTTATCCTCTCCCTGCTCTCCTTTACGGAAACATCCGCAAGGCCTACTATGTCAAAGGTGGGGGTGCCCCTGCTGATCTCCGTCTCCACATCCACCGCAAAGGCATTCAGACCGAAAAGTCCCATTGCATTGATCTTTACAAACATTGCTCTGCCCCCTGTTTAAAACTACAGGATGCAGATAGAAGATCTTTTCTGCATCCTGCCAAACCATTTTCTGTATTATCTCAGCGCATCCGCAGCGCTTTTCATATCCTCTGCACCGAAAAGATAGGAGCCTGTCACCAGCACATCCGCCCCTGCCTCCTTTACAAGAGGAGCAGTCCTGGCGTTTATTCCGCCGTCTACCTGTATACGAAGATCAAGCCCCTTTTCCTCGGCTATGGAGCGGACTTCCCTTATCTTGTCAAGGGTCTCGTAAATGAAACCCTGACCGCCGAACCCCGGCTCAACAGTCATTACCAGCACCATATCCGCCAAAGGGATGACATCCTTTATCTCCGAAACGGGGGTGCCGGGCTTTATGGCGATACCGCACCTTTTTCCGTGCTCACGGACAAGAGCCACCGCAGCCCTCACGTCGGACGCCGCCTCCGCATGGAAGGTGATGTTGTCCGCCCCTGCTTTTGCAAAAGCAGGTATAAGCCTTGCGGGCTCGGTTATCATAAGGTGCACGTCCACAAACATATCCGTGTTTTTTCTCACACTCTCCAGAACAGGGATGCCATAGCTTATATTCGGAACGAATACCCCGTCCATCACGTCAAAATGGAGGTGCTCGCAGCCCGCTGCCTTTACACGGGAAATATCCTCCCCAAGCCTGCAAAGGTCGGCGCTGAGTATGGAAGCAGAAACTATCACGGCTTTTCCTTTCTTACTTTTTTCCCGTATCTGCGGGCTTTACCAGTACAAAGCAGAGTATGAGAGCCACAACATAGAGGGCAAGGGTGAAATAGAGCACATTCTGATAACCAACGGGGTTCATCCTAACGTTGTCGTGGTCGATCCATTCACCGGTATGGTTTACGATAAAGGTAGCCACCTGATTGCCCGTAAGACCCGCAAATGCCCATGCGGAAAGGGTTATGCCGTGAATTGCGGAGATACTTCCCATTCCGTAATGGTCGGAAAGCAGGGTGGGGACATTGGAAAATCCGCCGCCGTAGCCCGCATTGACGATAAAGATGAGAGCCAGAACGAGAACTATGAGAAGGGGATTGCCCTCACCGTTCTTTATGCCCTGTGTCAGCATAACAAGGACAGTGGAAACGATGGAAAGGATGAAGATCATCTTGTAGATGGTGTTCCTGTCCTTCATGGTGTCAGCCCATGAAGAGAAGCCCAGTCTGCCGCCTGCATTGAAAATGGCGGAAACGGTGGAGATCACTCCCGCAAAAGCCGCAAGGCCTACGCACTTGACTATCATCTTCTCCTGTGAGATAAGAGCAAGGCCGCAGGTGATGTTGATGTAGAACATGAGCCAGATGCCCACATAGTTGAATATGGGCCTTGTCCTGAGCACCTGCATGATGGAAGGCTTAGCATCCTTGCCCTGGGGCTCGTGCCAGTCCGCAGGCTTTGCAAGGAGAAGGTGTCCCACAAACATCATGACAAAGTACACTGCCGCAAGGATGATGAACATCTTGTAGATACCGCCGTCGCCCAGGTTCTCAAGCATACTCTGCATGATGGGGGAGGCTATGGCCTTTGCAGCACCGAAGCCCGCAACAGCAAGACCCGTCGCAAGTCCCTTTCTGTCGGAGAACCAGAGCATAAGGGTCTTTACGGGAGAAAGGTAGCCTGTTCCCAGACCTATCCCCATGATAAAGCCGTAGCTTATGTATATGCCTATGAGAGAAACGAGGCTGTGCTGGTGGTTGCCGCCGTACCAGATGAAGAAGCCCGTTCCCGCCATGCCTGCCGCAAAGCAGATGGCTGCGATAAGCGATGACTTATGGATATCCTTTTCAACGATATTCCCCAGAAAAGCCGCAGACATACCGAGGAAAAAGATGGCGAAGGAAAACGCCCATTCCGTGGCACCCTTTGTAAAGCCGATGTGATCGGCAATTTCCTGTGAGAAGATCGACCAGCAATACACCGTACCTATACTGCAGTGCAGGAGAAGTGCCGGTATAGCCGCACGCACCCATTTGTTGGTGCGCCAGCCGCCTTTGTTTTCTGTCTGTCCCATTAACTATCCCATACAAGATGTATGGGAACACCTCCTTTGAAAAACTTAAAAATGACAAATCTATATAAGTATATCACAGTTTTATCACTTTTGCAATAGCTTTTTTGTTCTTTCTCATAATAAAAATATCGTGTCACTTTGGTGATATTTACAATTTTGCTCATTTCAAGAGCCGTTCATAGGTAAAGTTCAACAAATCCGAACAAAACTCAAAAAACCTCTTGACAATCCCGTTTGATTATGATAATATATTTAAGTCGTCTGTAAAGTGCGAATGGAAGTTTAGCTCAGCTGGGAGAGCATCTGCCTTACAAGCAGAGGGTCATAGGTTCGAGCCCTATAACTTCCACCATACGGCCCGGTAGTTCAGCTGGTTAGAACGCCGCCCTGTCACGGCGGAGGTCGTGGGTTCGAGTC
>JAGAWT010000016.1 GCA_018110985.1 Oscillospiraceae bacterium | reverse complement strand
CGGGCAGTGATCCTTCCACGGGTGGAGACAGCGGCAGCGGTACGGGCAGTGATCCTTCCACGGGCGGAGACAGCGGCAGCGGTACGGGCAGTGATCCTTCCACGGGCGGAGACGGCGGCAGCGGTACGGGCAGCGATCCTTCCACAGGTGGAGACAGCGGCAGCGGTACGGGCAGCGATCCTTCCACGGGCGGAGACAGCAGCAGCGGCACAGGCAGCGATCCTTCCTCCGGCGGAGACAGCAGCAGCGATACAGGCAGCGGATCGTCCTCCGGTGACGGCGCAGCCTCCGGAGATCAGAACTCCTCAAACGGATAAAAACAAACTGCCGTCGGGAAGCATATGTATGTTTCCCGACGGCAGTCAACAGTGCAGGTGCTAAAATGAACGATCTGGAAAGAATAGAGTTTTTAAGAAAAGAGATACTTCGTCACAACGACCTTTACTACAACAACGATGACCCGGAAATATCCGATAGGGAATACGATATGCTGCTGAGAGAACTGGAGGAGCTGGAGAAAGCTCATCCCGAAGCATATTCCGAGGACTCTCCCACCCGCAGAGTTGGTGGGACGAGAAATTCCTCCTTTGAGCCTGTGACCCACAGGGTGCAGCTTGGTTCATTGCAGGATGTGTTTTCCCATGAGGAGGTCATCGCTTTTACCAACAGAGTGAGAGAGTCCCTTTCATCCGCACCCCTTTTCACGGTGGAGCCGAAGATAGACGGTCTTTCCGTGGCTCTTGAATACGAAAACGGCAGATTCATAAGGGGGGCAACAAGAGGAGACGGCTTTGTGGGTGAGGATGTGACGGAAAACCTGCGCACCATAGGCTCCATACCGAAAAAGCTCCCCGACTCCCTTCCCAGGCTCATAGTCAGGGGAGAGGTCTATATGCCCCGCAGGGCTTTTGAAAGGCTGACGGAGGAGAGCGAGGCAAACGGGGGAAAGGTGTTCAAGAACCCACGAAACGCAGCAGCAGGCTCTCTGCGCCAGAAGGACAGCAGGGTGACAGCCGCAAGAGGGCTTGATATACTTATATTCAACATACAGTACGCAGAGGGAAAGGAGTTCGTTTCTCACAGGGAAAGCCTTTCATATCTGCGCTCTCAGGGCTTCACAGTCATAGATGACAGTGCTGCCGGGGATGATAAGGATATCGTCCGTCTCATAGAGAAGATAGGCGAAAACAGGGATTCCTATGCCTATGATATCGACGGAGCCGTGATAAAGACCGATTCCCTTTCACAGCGTGAGGAGCTGGGCTCCACATCCAAATTTCCCAAATGGGCGGTGGCGTACAAGTACCCTCCGGAGGAAAAGGAGACCACTCTGCTCTCTGTGGAGGTCAATGTAGGGCGCACCGGCGCACTTACTCCCACGGCTGTCTTTGAGCCTGTGGAGCTGGCAGGCACCACCGTTTCAAGGGCTGTGCTCCACAATCAGGACTTTATCACAGCCAAGGATATACGCATAGGCGACAGGATAGTTGTGAGAAAGGCGGGGGAGATAATCCCGGAGGTGCTGAGGAGCGTTTCCCATAAGGATGGCAGTGAAGCCTATGTGCTTCCGGACTGCTGCCCTGTGTGCGGTGCAAAGGCTGTAAGGGACGAGGATGAGGCAGTCCTCCGCTGCCCCAATGTGGAGTGTCCCGCCCAGCTTGAAAGGAACCTGATACACTTTGCCTCTAAGGATGCCATGGACATAGAGGGCATGGGGCCTGCCATAGTCGGGGCTCTCATCCGCACGGGAAAGCTCAGTAACCCTGCGGACATCTATTCTCTTGAAAAGGAAGATATTTCCGGGCTTGAGGGTATGGGCGAAAAGTCTGCGGACAATATCCTGAAGGCTGTGGAAAAGTCAAGGAGCCGCCCCCTGGACCGTGTGATATACGGCATAGGGATAAGGAATATAGGCACAGCCTCCGCAAAGCTCCTTTGCGACCGCTTCGGCAGCATAGAAAAGATAATGGCTGCTTCGGAGGAGGATATCGCTTCCGTGGACGGCTTCGGAGAGGTGCTGAGCCGCAGCGTTTACGCCGCTTTCAGGGATGAGCATTTTGCAGACCTTATACAGAGACTGAAGGCTGCGGGGCTGACCATGGGATATGAGAGCAGCGTGAAGTCGGACACATTTGCAGGAAAGACCTTTGTGCTAACGGGTACTCTCCCGACCCTAAAGCGTTCGGAGGCACAGGGCATGATAGAAGCCGCAGGCGGAAAGGTCTCGGGCTCTGTTTCCAAAAAGACCGATTTTGTGGTAGCGGGAGAGGATGCGGGGAGCAAGCTGACAAAGGCACAGACACTGGGTGTGAGCATCATTTCCGAAGAAGAACTGCTTGAAATGCTGAATGGATGATATATGGATTATTTTGATAACGAAGAATGTAAAAAGCTGATAGAGATGCTCCTGAAAAACCCGTCCAACAAAGAGCTTACAGAGGAGTTCTGCAAGTTCCGCTGTGACAGTGCGGATGACCTTCTGCGGAAAAACCTGCAAAACCCCACCACGGTGCACATACTCTGCGAGAGCCGCAGCGATGCGGCGTCAGATGAGATCGCAGGGAAGCTGGAGATGCTGCTTGACGATCTGGAGGAAAGGACTGCCGCAGACAACAACCAGAAGGGGGCTGCATGGATGATACTGACCATGTGCCATTTCAAGCAGTCTCCCAGAATGTTCAGGGTGTTTCGCAGGATAGCAAAGGATGCAAAGGCTATAAGGCGAAAGGATCTCCAGTGGCGGGAAAACTCCTTTGATGAGAGTGCTTTTGACGGACAGCCGCCTCTTTTCGCACAGCGCTTCGGAAAGGAAAAGGAGAGGGGCAGCGAATACACCTTCCTCAATATGCTGCAGGACATTATGATAACCTCCGCCCGTGATTCTGTGGTGCTTTACGGTGATAAGTCGGAATATGCGGCGGAGATAAGGGATATACTTGAGCAGTACCCCGATTCCTTCAGGAGCGCAGGCTTTGCGCTGGATCTTATGGAGGACAGCAGCAGGGCATATGACAAATGGATAGCCGGCGGGAGGATAAGCGGCAGAGACCTTGCCTTTGTGACGGACGGTGTTTATATATCCAAAGTAAAGGACGGCTTCAAATTCTTTCTGGGCACTCCTGTACTTTTGACCGGCAGAGAGAGCGAAAAGTTCAATTACACTGTTGAGCTTACGGATTTTGACAGGCGGTTCATCACATATATGGCAGAGGAGCCGTACAGGATAAAAGCCGCATCATCCGTAAAGGATGCAAATTACAACAGAGCGGTGTTCTATCCCTATTCCCGATTCCTTGTTGAGTGTATGTGGGCGGGGGATGAGTCCCACGACTACATAGCCGACTACTTTGAAAAGAGCATTTTTGACGGAGGGAGCGGTGCGGACATGGACGGTATCGCTTACAGCGGAAGGATAAAAACTCCGGAAATGCTGTGCGGGCTCTTTGAGAAGCTGGCACGGCGCATCTGCTCCCGTGAGCAGGATTTCATTCTTTACAGGCTGGAGGAGCGCTTTGAAAGGAGCGACAGCAACAGGGAGATACCTGTACGGTTCTTTGAAAAGGATGAGATAGCGCTGGCTCATGCCCACGCCGCAAGGGTATTCATGACGGAGGATGTCCCCTTTGTGTTCCGAAGACTGGCGGAGGAATACATACACGACACCGATAAAAAGCTGCTGGAGAGCATATCATGATAAGCACAGACAGGATAACCGTGGTAGAGGGCAAATATGACAAGATAAAGCTCTCCGGGATAATAGACGGTGTGATAGTGTGTACCGACGGCTTCGGCATTTTCAACAGTGAAAAGATCGGTCTTCTGAGGAGATATGCCCAAAGCAGGGGGATAATGATAATCACCGACGGAGACAGTGCCGGGTTCAGGATAAGAAACTATCTCCGCAGCGCACTGGGAAAGGATGCGGACATAGTAAACATCTACATACCGGATGTTTACGGAAAGGAAAGGCGGAAGGTACACCCCTCAAAGGAAGGAAAGCTGGGCGTGGAGGGCTTGGATGATGCCTTGCTCGAATCGCTTATCAGAAAGGGTCTAAAGGGCGAGAACACCGCCCGCCGCAGGGAGATAGACAAGGCACTGCTCTTTGAAGCGGGTCTTTCGGGCTGCGGTGATTCATCTGCAAGAAGGGCTGAGCTCCTGAAAAGGCTGGATCTCCCGGAAAGGCTGTCCCCGAATGCTTTGGTGGACGTGCTGAATGTCCTTTTCACAAAGGAAGAGTTTATCGCCTTTATGGAAAGGGATCCTTTCTAATATTTATTGGGTGTGCTATGATATACATAACCTGAAAAAGGAGAGTGTATATATGAAAAGGAAAAGCATAAGGCGCCGGATATTATTGAAACTGATCGAAAACCCCAAACTCAGTGAAGCAGTTGGTAAATCGTTTTTTTGGCTCGCATACGGGAACGGCGTACAGCACATCCTCACCATTGACAGGATAACAAAGGGCAACAACATTTTCCCCGGAATAGCCTGTGTCATAAGAGAAGCAAGAGACCGTGAAGATGTAATGGAAAGATAATAATATGACGCAGTATTACGCAAAGGGCGTGATACTGCGTCTTTTTCGTCAGCTTATCATTATGCCGAGTATGGTGAGTGCGGTCTTGTCGCTGCCCTCGGACAGCTTTATCTCAACAGTGTGGTGTGCGCTCTCCTTGCCCATGACTATCTGTCCGGGTTCGCCCACATTTCCCCAGCCGCCGGAGAAATCCGCATCTATGATGCCCTTGCGCTCGCCGTCCACAAGAACGTCATACTTTCCGCCCTTGCCGTCGGTAGTTTTCAGATAGAATATGCCCAGGCAGGCAAAATCCTCTTCAAATTTCAGATAGCCTTCCTCCTCGGTAACGAAATTATCGGGGTAGAGGACGGGGTACACCTTGTTCGTGCCCATGGTGAAGCCCGATATCTCCAGCGGGTCTATCTCATTGGCGGAAAGGATATGTGCATCCGGGTAGTAATCCGCAGTAAAGGCAGGGGCATCAAAGGAGGTATCACCCTCTGCAAGTGCATCCATATCGTCGTAGACACTGTCAAGATAACGGGATAGGATCTGCCCTATAAGACCGTGACCTGTATCGTTGGGGTGTATGTTGTCGGGGGAAATGTCCTTCCAGTTGAGGGTGCCTGCCGCTACCTCCGGGTATACCGCCTCACGGTAGCTGAGACAGGGGAGATCGTAGGAAAGGCCTATCTCCAGATGAGTATCCTGCAGGGATGTGCCGTTTTCCTGAGTGGTGAAAAGGAGGATCACAGCAGGGGCGCTTTCGCTGTTCATTATCCTGCGCACAAGAGAATCATAGGAATACTTGTTCATCAGCCTGTCGGTGTCGTTTACGGAAAACTCCACTATGACCACATCAGGCTTTTCAGACAGAAGCTGTGCATCCACACGGTGTACTCCCAGATAGGAGTTGGTGCCGCCTATGCCTGCATTTACATAGTTTACGGGGGTATCCGGGAATTTCTCCGTCCACCATTTGTTGAAAAGCCCGCCATAGCACAGGGAGGGATTGGATGCAGCCGTTCCCTGTGTGATGGAGCCGCCTATGACTCCTACTGTGACTGCCTCGCCGTTCTTCGCCTTTTTCATAGCATTTGCAAGGCGGGCACGATTGCCTTCATTGAGCAGTGCCCTGTTGTACATCTTGTCCGTAAGTCCCTTTTCAAGGTCTACGGGCTCGGAGGGAGAATTGTCCTCTGTGGCAGCCGTGGTCTCGGCATCGGTCTGTGAAACGGCGGTATCTGCGGCAGTCTGCTCTGCTGCGGTGCTTTCGGTGGCGGTGTTACCCGTCTGTGTACCGCCGCAGGCAGTGAGCAGCGTGATCGACGCAATTATTGCAATTGTCTTTCTCAGCATACAGTTCATAATATCCTTTCGCTTAGTTGACTTTCTTAACTTCCCAGTCCACGGGCTCAATCCCGTTCCTTGCAAGAAACTCGTTGCACCGTGAAAAGTGTCTGCACCCGAAGAAATAGCGTGCGGAAAGCGGAGAGGGGTGTCCGCTCTCAAGTATAAGGTGTTGGGGGGCGGTTATGAGCGGCTTTTTCGCCTTTGCCTTTGCGCCCCACAGTATGAAAACAATGGGCTTTTCACGGGCGTTCAGTTTTCGTGTCACCTCATCGGTGAAGTATTCCCAGCCCCTGCCCTTGTGGGAGTCTGCCTGTCCTCTGCGAACCGTCAGAACGGTGTTTAAGAGCAGTACACCGCTTTTTGCCCAGGACAGGAGCTCACCCGTTTTTGCGGGAGGGATGCCGAGATCCGCATAAAGCTCCTTGTAGATGTTTTGCAGTGACGGCGGCAGGGGATTGCCGTCCTTTACGGAGAAACAGAGCCCGTGCGCCTGATTCGGCTCGTGGTAGGGATCCTGTCCGAAGATCACCGCCTTGACATCATTGTAAGCCGTGTTTTTCATGGCGTTGAATATTGAGTACATATCGGGATAGACAGTGTAGTGGGAGTATTCGTACTTCAGGAACTCCCTGAGCCTGAGATAGTATTCCTTCTCAAACTCGCCCTTCATTATATCGTCCCAGTCGTTGCCGAAGTTTACCATTTTGCACCTATGTTTTCTGTTTTTTCGGGAGGCAGTGAAAACTCTTTTCCGTTGAGGTAATAAAGAGGTGAGCCCTTTTCAAAGCTGAAGCGCAGCTTATAGGAATACAGCACCTGTTTCTTTTCGGAGAAGCGCCGGTTGAGCCTGTTATCTCCGTATTTGCCGTCACCTATGACAGGATGGCCTATATGCGCCATGTGAGCTCTTATCTGGTGGGTGCGCCCCGTATACAGCCTTATCTCCAGCAGTGAATATTCGTCTCCCGCTTTGGAAATACCTGTCTTCAGCACCCTGTAGCCTGTCTTTATCTCCTTGTTGGCAGGGGTGCTTTTGTCAGACACTGTCACCATGTTCTTGCTGCTGTCCTTAAAGAGGTATGCGGTGAGGATATCCTCTTTTCTGGGCATTATCCCCGCAACGGCGCAGATGTAGTATTTGTCGGTCCGCCTTTCCTTTATGGCAAGGGCGGTCTCCCTGAGAGCTGCAGCATTTTTTGCACCTATGACGATACCTCCCGTGTTGCGGTCGAGCCTGTTGCAGAGAGACGGCGCAAATGAGGCTTCGCTGTCGGGATCATATTCGCCCTTGTTTCGCAGATATGCCTTCATGCGGTCGGACAGTGTATCTCTGCTGCCCTCATTATCCTCATGCACCACGAGTCCCCGGGGCTTGTCCATAAGGATGATGTTCTCATCCTCATATATCACATCTATCTCGCCTGTGATGTCCGGAACAATGCTGCTGCCCTTTTCCAGCATATCATCCGGAAGGTACACATCCAGCACATCTCCCGCCGTGAGCCTTGAGGATATCTCGCAGCGCTTGCGGTTGAGCTTGATGTTCTTGGTGCGTATGGCCTTGTACAAGGCGCTTTGCGGAAGAGAGGGGCAGGCTTTGGTAAGGAATTTGTCCACACGCTGCCCCGCATCGTTGGAGTTTATGACGAAGCTCTTCATCAGTCGTCAATGTTCAGCTCCATGAGAGGAGCCGCCACGCTCTTTCCCGCAGGCACCATGGGAAGGACATTCACATCCTTGTCGATGACACAGTTGATGAGCACAGGCTCGCCGCAGTTCAGAGCATACTCCAGCTTTTCCCGCACCTCGCTCTTTTTGGTGATGCACACATAGGCAACACCGAAGGCCTTCGCAAGAGCCTCAAAGTCCGTGGGCTTTTCAAGAGTGGTCTGAGAGAAATGCTTGTCGTAGAAAAGGCGCTGCCACTGCCTTACCATTCCCAGAACAGAGTTGTTGAAGACCAGTTCGATCACGGGCATACGGTACTTTGACAGTGTGGAGAGTTCCCCGATATTCATATAGAAACTGCCGTCACCGGCTATGTTCACAACGGTCCTGTCCGGGTTCCCTGCCTTTGCGCCGATCGCTGCACCGAAGCCGTAGCCCATGGTGCCCAGACCGCCGGAGGTGGCAAAGGAATGTGGCACCTTGAAGGGGAAGAACTGTGCGGTCCACATCTGGTGCTGTCCCACCTCGGTGGTTATTATAGCCTCTCTGTTGGTGAGCTCCGCCAGAGTTTCAAGCACATACTGTGGAAGAACGGCTTCCTTATCCTCCGATGTCTGATACAGGGGATATTCACTGCACAGCTTTATGCAGCGCTCCTTCCACTCCCTGCGCTGTACGGGAGAAAGTGCATCGTTTATGGCCGTGAGTGCGGCTCTCACATCACTGTGGATGTGGAGATCGGCTTTTACATTCTTGTCAAATTCCTTTGTGTCCACATCAATGTGGATGATCCGGGCATTCTCTATATTTTTCTCAAAGCTCTTTGCGGAGCAGGTGACACGGTCGGAGAACCTTGTCCCCAGTGCGATGATAAGATCTGCGTTCACAAGTGCCTGTGATGCTGCCTTTGTGCCGTGCATACCCAGCATCCCCAGAAATGCGGGATCTGTATTGTCAAAGGTGTTTATGCCCATAAGAGTGGAGCACACGGGAGCATCCGTCAGCTCAGCCAGCCTTGAAAGCTCCTTCTCGGCGCAGGACAGCGCTGTTCCTCCGCCTGTGATGATAAGCGGCCTTTCGGAGGCGGCTATGAGTTCTGCTGCCTTTTCCAATAAGGTACTGTCCTTTTCGGTCACAGTGGGGATATCCCTTACGGGCTCTCTTTCAAACTCGCAGAGGTCGGCAGTTACGTTCTTTGTTATGTCTATGAGCACGGGACCCTTGCGCCCCTCATTTGCCACAAAGAAAGCCTCTCTCACTACATCCGCCAGCTTTGTCACATCCGTTACCTGCCAGTTTTTCTTGGTGATGGGCTTTGTGACTCCCGTGATATTTATCTCCTGGAAAGAGTCAAGACCGAGCAGGGATGTGGTCACATTTCCCGTGATCGCCACAATGGGGATACTGTCCATATTCGCTGTGGCGAGCCCCGTTACAAGGTTTGAGGCACCCGGACCGGAAGTGGCTATGACCACTCCCGTCTTTCCTGTGGTGCGGGCGTAGCCGTCTGCGGCGTGGCAGGCGTGCTGCTCATGGGAAGCGAGTATATGGTTGATCCTGTCGGAGTAGTTGTACAGCGCATCGTATATATTGAGGACTGCACCTCCGGGATATCCGAAAACAGTATCCACTCCCTGTTCAAGCAGGGTCTCCAGCAAAATCTCCGAACCGTTTAGCATCATTTTGACATTTCTCCTTGTGCAGGTCTATTCCTGCTCTGTTAATTTTCCGTCTTCATCAAAGTAAGTATTATGTAGGTCATCGTCCGAACAAATGTATGAGAGCTTTTTGTATATCTTTCCGTTGTGTGCCGCATGGATGCGTATATACCTTGGTCTTTCACCGTCGGGCTCTGTTTCATAGTAATAGTCGATGCTGCCATAGACCTCTCCGGAGCTGACAATGGAATTCGGATCACCGTGTATCTTTATGATCTCGTCAATGGTCTCGCAGCTCTTCATGATATAAAGCAGCTCGGAGTAGGGGATGACATCCCTGCTTTCGCTGTACTCGATGTGGTGACCGCCCACCATCCGCACAGGTACGGAGGCATCTTTATAGCAGATGAGCTTGTGACTGTCCGTCTCTTTTTTGGCGTAGGCTCTTTCGCTCTCTACGCTGAAAAACTTTATGCCCACATTTTCCGGATCTTTATCATCTCTGTAAACAACGGACACACTGATATAGTAGGTGACGCCGTCTGCCGAAGCGGTGCCCCGTCCGTTCATACTTTCCGTACCGTCTCCTCCCCATGAGCCTGCGGTTTGGTATTCTATATCTTCACATTCCGATAAGCCTTTCGGACAGGAGGACAGAAAGTCGTCTATCTCCTTTTCAAGCTCAGCTCCCCGCAGGTTTTCGGAAAAAGCATTTATAAGACCCTCACGGTCATTCTTGTCGGACATTTCAAGAAGTGGGACAAAGCAGTCTTTCAGGGCTTGGGTATCCGACCACATATGCTCATTTCTCCATTTGTCCGCAAAGCTCCTGTATGCAGTCCTCTGCACGGCAAGGGAGATATGGTCCGCTGCAATGACACCGCCCACGCTTACGGGCACCAGAAGAAGCAGCACGCTCCCGGCAGCCATTATTATCTCTGCCGCCCCTGCCTTTTGATGTGCAGCCTTCTTTTTCTTAATCCTCCCGGCGGATATGACTCCGAGGACAATGCCGCAGATCAGCATCCCCGCAAGAGTGAGTGCCGTCACTATGACAATAAACAGGAACAGCAGTGCAAGAGGAAGCCCCAGAGCCATTTTATTCCCCTCCGATCTTGTCGGAACGTGCCACCAGTATATCCCTTTTCCGCAGCTTGATGTCATCCGTGGGCATAAGTGCCATATCGTTTCTCATGAGAAGATATATGGTCATGGAATACCTGTTTCTCACTTCTCCTATGCTGAGACCGAGCAGAGGGCTGTCCTTGTCGATCATCACCTCGCCTATATGCCTTTCGTCCCTGAAGCGCACATGGGCGTTCTCGCTCTTGCTGTAATGCTCCACAAATCCTGCCGATATGATACCTGTGGGTATGGCCACTGCCCCCACTCCGAGAAAGGAAATGAATATCGCCATTATCCTGCCCGCCACGGTAATGGGGTATATATCCCCGTAACCCACCGTAAAGAGGGTGGCAACGCTCCACCACATACCCGAAAAGGCGTTCTTGTAGACCTCCGGCTGTGCTTCGTGTTCACAGCTGTAGATTCCCAGAGATGAGGCGATCATCAGAACAAAGATGATAAAAACCGAGGAAAGTATCTGGTTCTTTTTTTCCTTTAGTACCCCGACTATGACACTGAAAGAGTCGTCGTGGGAGTTTATCCTGAAAAGGTGGAATATCCTCACCACACGCAGCATCCTGAACACCACAAAGCCGGAGAGGAAGTCCATGGGCAGTATGGTGAGAAGGTCTACTATCCCCTCCACGGAGAGGATGAACCTGAGAGCTGCCCTTGCACGGCTCATGCCGGGGTAAAGAAAGTCGGCAGTGAGGATGCGCATGATATACTCGATGCAGAATATGCCCAGTGTCAGCAGTTCTATGCAGCGCAGCAGGGTGTAGAAGGGTTCCAGTTCATCGTAGGTCTCAAGAAAGGTCACCAAGATATTCAGCCCTATCACAAAGGATATGAAAAAATCAAAAGCACGGCTGGGGAAATCATCCTTGGAGCCTATCTGGATTATTTTGAATAATCTTTCTCTTTTCATTTTTCTTTATGTTCCGGCTTCATGATATCATCCGGAGAGGGGAGCGGAAAGTCCGCCTCTTTTATTCTCTCTTTAAAGTCTCCGGGGGATGAGGAGTAAAGGTCATATATATCCTGATTGTAGCCGCAGACTATGCCCTTTGATGCTATCTCTTCAAGTATCGCATACATACCGCCCCTTGAGAGCTTTACATCGAAATATCCGCCGCCCTTTGTACACATTATCAGGATGTGGTTCGATGTCCTGCCTGTGTAAACGCCGTTGTAATAGTTGTAGGTGTAGGTGAGCCTTCCGAAGCACCACACTATGTCGGATGGGTCGATAACATAGGGCTGTTTTTCCGTCCGTACAATGAAATTGTCCGACCATGAGAAGATATCCGAACCGTTGTCGCTCTTTGCCATCATTGCACGGGAGAAATCCTCCTCTGCGTTCTGCTCGCTCATGCCCAGTTCTGCAAAGCGTTTGAGGATCTTCTTGTAGGTGCTGCCCGTCAGGCTGAAAATGAACACGCCCAACATACAGATATTGATTATCACGACAACATAGTATATGACCCCTGCCAGAAAGATGAGGCACAGGTCTATTATGGTGATCACACCCAGTATGATGCCGGATATCATCATCCTGTGGAAAGCTACTTCATCGTGCAGGCTCTTGTGGGTGTAGAGCCTGTTTCGGGCGTTTATTATCTCGTTTCGCTCCGCCTGCCGCAGCTTTTCATACTCCGCTGTGCCGGGGATGAGCTGCCTGTCTTCATTGCGTATCTTCAGAAGCATAAACGCCACAAGGCCGATGCCTATGCCGCCGAAAATGGCAAACATCCCCCACCTTGCGGAGGTGTCCGGGATAAAAAGGCAAAGAATGCCGATGGCTATGAGTATACCGCCGATTATCAGGGGAGAGCGCTTTCTTTCCTTTTCAAGCTGTTCTATGCTCTTTTGGTTTTTGGGTGATGCCATATCTGTACCTGACTTTCTTATGCTGATCTCTGACCGATGTACAGACAGGAAACAAGCCGCAAATGATCGAATAAAAATCTGAGGCTTGGAGATCGTCTGTACACCGGGAAAGGATCAGTGTTATACCGGTCTGCGGCTCGGATATCGTCCGCAGGCCGGGGATTATCGGTATTATCCATCGGGGAGCTGCGCTGCTGCCTGCGGAGAGCTCCCTTGTGTGTCAACAAAGGCGGAGAACGCTCTCCCCGCCTTTATCCTAATGCTTACTGTATTTCAGAATGGTGCTTCTGGAGGCTCATGACTCCGAAATGACGGTTCTCCTTTATTGCCTTTATGCCCTCCGCACTTGCCTTGGCAGCCGCCATGGTGGTGATGTAGGGTACCCTGTGGCGTATGGCGGATTTACGGATGTAGCTGTCATCGTGGGAGCTGGTCTTTCCTGCGGGAGTGTTGATGATGAGCTGTATATCACCGTTTGCGATGTGGTCGGCGATATTGGGCCTGCCCTCATAGATCTTGAACACTCTCGTGGCAGCTATGCCCGCATCCTTTATCATCTCAAAGGTCTTTCCGGTGGCAAGGATATTAAAGCCCATATCCGCAAACATCTTAGCTATCTCCACCAGCTCGGGCTTGTCTCTGTCGCAGACGGAAAGAAGGACCGTGCCTTCCTGCGGGAGCTTGGTCTGTGCTGCCTCCTGCGCCTTGTAGTATGCCTCGCCGAAGGAGGGGGAGATACCCAGGACTTCGCCTGTGGAGCGCATCTCGGGACCCAGTACGGGGTCTACCTCCGGGAAGGAGGAGAAGGGGAACACGGCTTCCTTCACGCCGTAGTGGTGTATCTCACGGTTTTTCAGTGAAGGAACGGGTGAGGGCTCGCCTGTGATGGAGGATGTTATTATCCTTGTGGCTATCTGCACCATATTGATGCCGCAGACCTTGGAAACAAGGGGAACTGTTCTGGATGCTCTGGGGTTGGCTTCAAGAACGTAGACAGTGTCGCCCTCTATGGCGTACTGCATATTCATAAGACCCCGTACATTCATTTCCACGGCTATCTTCTTGGTGTATTCCCTTATGGTCTCTATCTGCTTGTCTGTCAGGTTCTTGGAGGGAAGTATGCAGGCGGAGTCACCGGAATGTACGCCCGCCAGCTCTATGTGCTCCATAACTGCGGGAACAAAGCAGTTCTCGCCGTCGGAAATGGCATCAGCCTCACACTCGGTAGCATGGTTCAGGAACCTGTCTATAAGTATGGGTCTGTCGGGGGTAACGCCGACTGCGGCGGACATATAGACCTTCATCATCTCATCGTCATGGACTATCTCCATACCTCTGCCGCCCAGTACATAGGAGGGACGGACCATTACGGGATAGCCTATGCGGTTTGCGATATCAAGGGCATCATTCACGGTAACAGCCATGCCGGATTCGGGCATCGGTATGCCCAGCTTGTCCATCATGGCGCGGAAGTGGTCTCTGTCCTCTGCCAGGTCTATGGTCTCGGGAGTGGTGCCGAGGATGTTGACACCGTACTTTTTCAGGTCTCCCGCAAGGTTCAGGGGTGTCTGACCGCCAAACTGTGCTATTACGCCCACGGGCTTTTCCTTGTCATGGATGGAAAGCACATCCTCAAGGGTAAGAGGCTCGAAATACAGCTTGTCGGAGGTGTCGTAGTCGGTGGAAACTGTCTCGGGGTTGCAGTTTACTATAATGGACTCAAAGCCTGCCTTTTTAAGAGCAAGAGCTGCATGGACACAGCAGTAGTCGAACTCTATGCCCTGTCCTATCCTGTTGGGACCGCCGCCGAGTATCATTATTTTCTTCCTGTCGGAGACAGGGGACTTGTCCTCGGGGATATTGTAGGAGGAGTAGTAGTAGGCGCTGTTTTCCGTGCCGCTTACATGAACGCCCTCCCACGCTTCCTTTATGCCGTATTCAAGGCGCTTTGTGCGTACAGACTCTTCGTCGGTCTTTCTGAGGAAAGCAAGGTAGCGGTCTGAGAAGCCGTCCTTCTTTGCCTGTCTGAGAGCAGCTTCGTCGGGAACGCCTTCGCCTGCAAGCAGTGCCTCTTCCTCATCCACCAGTTCCTTCATCTGCTCCAGGAAATAGTGCTTTATCTTGGTGAGCTCATAGATCTCCTCTATGGATGCTCCCTTTCTCAGTGCCTCATAGATGATGAATTGTCTCTCGCTGGAGGGGGTGCGCAGCATGAGCAGCAGCTCCTCCCTGGTCTTTTCGTGGAAATCCTTGGCAAAGCCCAGACCGTAGCGATCCTTTTCAAGGCTTCTGATAGCCTTCTGGAAAGCCTCCTTGTAGGTCTTTCCTATGCTCATGACCTCGCCCACGGCCTTCATCTGTGTGCCAAGTATATCCTCCGCACCCTTGAATTTTTCAAATGCCCAGCGTGCGTACTTGATAACGATGTAGTCTCCGTCGGGATAGTATTTGTCGAGAGTGCCGTACTTTCCGCAGGGGATGTCCTTCAGTGTAAGACCGCAGGCAAGCATTGCGGAAACAAGGGCTATGGGGAAGCCGGTAGCCTTTGATGCCAGAGCGGAGGAACGGGAGGTACGGGGGTTTATCTCTATAACGATTATCCTGCCGGTCTCCGGATCTCTTGCAAACTGACAGTTGCAGCCGCCTATGACTTCGATGGATTCAACTATCTTGTAGGACTGCCTTTCCAGTTCCTTCTGCACATCCTCAGGTATGGTGAGCATGGGGGCAGAGCAGAAGGAGTCACCTGTGTGAACACCTATGGGGTCGATATTTTCTATGAAGCAGACTGTGATTATGTTGTTTTCGCAGTCACGGACCACCTCAAGCTCCAGTTCTTCCCAGCCGCTGACACATTCCTCTACCAGCACCTGTCCTACCAGACTTGCCTGCAGTCCTCTTTCACAGACTACCTTCAGCTCGTCCACATTGTAGACCATGCCGCCGCCTGCGCCGCCCATGGTGTATGCGGGACGCAGCACAACGGGATAACGCAGCTTTTCTGCGATCTTTACCGCTTCATCCACGGAGTAGGCTACCTCGCTGCGTGCCATGTCTATGCCCAGCTTGTTCATGGTGTTCTTGAACTCTATCCTGTCCTCGCCTCGCTCTATGGCATCCACCTGAACGCCTATCACCTGAACGCCGTACTTTTTCAGAACGCCCAGCTTGTCAAGCTCTGAACATAGATTAAGACCGGACTGTCCACCTAAATTAGGCAATAGAGCGTCGGGTCTTTCCTTTTCAATGATCTGAGTGAGCCTGTCAGCATTGAGAGGCTCTATATAGGTTATATCTGCCACATCAGGGTCGGTCATGATGGTGGCGGGATTGGAGTTTACAAGAACTATCTCATAGCCCAGCTTTTTAAGAGCCTTGCAGGCCTGAGTGCCGGAATAGTCAAATTCGCACGCCTGCCCTATGATGATAGGACCGGAGCCGATTATCATTATCTTGTTTATGTCTTCTCTCTTTGGCATTTTAATTACACACCCTCGTAAAAATTTGGTACTGTATATCCTGCGATCGGACAGAGAGCATCCCCTCTGAGCGTCCCCTGAGCAGCCCCTCTGTCCGTACTTGCATTACACGTTGAATCTGAACAGAACGATGTCTCCGTCCTGCATAACATATTCCTTTCCCTCGGAGCGCACCAGACCCTTTTCTCTGGCATTTGCCATGGAGCCGCACTCCATAAGGGTATCAAAGGCGACCACCTCTGCACGGATGAACCCTCTCTCAAAGTCGGTGTGGATCTTTCCCGCTGCCTGAGGTGCCTTGGTGCCCTTTTTGATGGTCCATGCACGGACCTCGGGCTGCCCTGCGGTAAGGAATGAAATAAGACCCAGAAGGGCATATCCCTCTTTGATTATCCTGTCAAGACCGGATACCTCCAGTCCCAGCTCGGAGAGGAACATTTTCTTGTCCTCATCCTCCATGTCGGCGATCTGAGCTTCAAGCTCCGCACAGATGGGCAGCACGGAAGCCTTTTCCGCTGCCGCTATGTCGCATACCTTCCTGTAATGGGCGGAGTTTTCTATATTGCTCCTGAAATCCTCCTCGCTCAGGTTCGCAGCATATATCACGGGCTTGGCTGACAGCAGGGGGGTGGACTTTATGATCTCCTCCTGTTCCTCGTCAAAGCCGAAGGAGCGGGCACTGTGACCCTCTTCAAGGTGAGCCTTCAGAGCTTCAAGGAATTCAAGCTCCGCCTGATACTTCTTGTCGCCCTTTATCAGCTTCTTTGTGCGGTCTATGCGCTTTTCTATGAGCTCCAGATCCGAAAGCACAAGCTCCAGATCTATGGTCTCTATATCCCTTGCAGGGTCTATGCTGCCGTCCACATGGATGATGTTGTCATCCTCGAAGCAGCGTACCACATGGACGATGGCATCCACCTCTCTTATGTCCGCAAGGAACTTGTTTCCCAGTCCCTCGCCCTTGGATGCACCTCTTACAAGACCTGCTATATCCACGAATTCAAGGGTGGCGGGGGTAAATTTTTCCGGAGAATACATCTCACGGAGCTTGTCGAGCCGGTGATCCGGAACGCTGACTATGCCCACATTCGGCTCAATGGTGCAGAAGGGGTAGTTTGCAGACTGGGCGCCGGCGTTGGTGAGTGCGTTGAACAATGTGCTTTTTCCCACGTTGGGGAGACCTACCATACCAAGTTTCATATGTTAAGAAATTACTCCTCGTCATCAAATTCGCTGAGATCCAGATCCTTCAGGTATTCATCAGCGTCAAAATCCTCATCAGAGGAAACAGCCTTCAGCTTCTTGGAATTAACGATGTTTGCGATAAGTGTGCCGGTAAGAAGACCCACGATAAAGGAAATGAGTACTGCGCATACTATGATGGCGGTGGGTATCTTCACCCTGCGGTCAAGTTGCTTTCCGAGCTGTGAAAGTGTCTTTTCGATCATGATACTTACTCCTTTTCTTGTATAAGCTTTAGGATATGATCTACTTTGCCTTTCCTCAAAGGCATAGCTTTCCATATTGAACATATTTATACTATTATATCTTTTTTTTGCCCTCTTGTCAAGGCTTTTTTTCACGGCTCGGACTGCACCCGCCCCGCTCCCCTTCCGAAAGTGCTCCGCAGGTGACGGGATCCGATACTATATAAAATATTTGTATATAATGAATGATAATTGCTCTTGACATAAGCTCAAAAAGGTTATATAATTAGCTTAAGTAAACGGCTTATACTGATTTCTGAACGATGTATAGACAACAAACAAGCCGCAATTGCCCGGATATAAGGGATCTGAGCCTTGGAGATCGTCTGTGCATCGAGGAAGGATCGGTATTACACCGGTCTGCGTTCCGGAGACCGCTTTATATCGGGGCGTGACCGGTATCATCCCTGCCAAGACGGAGGCGTTATATGAAAAGACTTGTTACAAGAAGTGACTTTGACGGACTTGTGTGTGCCATGCTCCTTAATGAGCTGGAGCTGATAGATGAGATAAAATTTGTCCATCCCAAGGATGTGCAGGACGGCAAGGTGATGCTTTCCGAGAGGGACATCACCACCAATCTCCCCTTTGACAAGCGTGTGGGACTGGCATTTGACCACCATGAGAGCGAGCTTATACGAAATAATGCCAAGGAATACGAGGGAAAATACATCATCGACGGCAAGGCAAGATCGGCTGCAAGGGTGGTATATGAGTATTACGGCGGCGCAAACAGGTTCAAGAGCGTCACCGAGGAGATAATGACTGCCGTTGACAAGGGCGACAGTGCGGATTTTACCGAAGAGGAGATCCTTGACCCCAAGGGATGGGTGCTGATGAATTTCATCATGGATCCCAGAACGGGGCTGGGGCGTTTCAGGAATTTCCGTATCTCAAACTACGACCTTATGATGGAGCTTATCACCTACTGTGTGGGTCACACTGTGGATGAGGTGCTCGCCCACCCGGATGTGAAGGAAAGGGTAGACCTTTACTTCGAGCAGCAGGAGCTTTTCAAGGCGCAGCTTAAGCGCATCGTCAGGGAAGATGACAAGGTGATCGTCATAGACCTGCGCAATGAGGATGTGATCTACGCAGGGAACCGCTTTATGGTCTACGCCATGTGGCCCGGGGCGGAGATATCCGTTCATGTGGCATGGGGCTTCCAGAAGCAGAACACCGCCGTGATGATCGGAAAATCCATCATAAACAAGGCTTCCGACGTGAATATAGGTGAGCTGTGCCTGTCCTACGGCGGCGGCGGTCACGCAAATGCCGGCACCTGCCAGATAGACAACGACAGGATAGACGAGATATTGCCCATTATACTGGATAAACTCAACGGCAGAGCATAACGGCGGGGCTGATATAGAAGTTTTAAGCCATAGTATTTCTGATCTGAAGCCGGAAGTACTATGGCGTTTTTATTGACTATGCAGCAATGTTATGCTATAATTGTTACTGACAAAAATCGGAATTGTGCGCCCAGCCAAGGGCGGATAGTCTAACAGGTGAGAATCCTGTACGGTAAGGTCTAACCAGCCACCGTTAGCGAGTCTTGTGCTGCATACAGTAATGTATGCAGTAAAGCGTAGACAGCGAGGAAGT